>JBOHYB010000040.1:0-31497 GCA_050737695.1 Lysobacter sp.
GCGCTGCGCGTTCCTCGGCGCGGCGACGCAGGCGCGCGTCGCGGGCGCGAAAGCGCTCGCGTGCGGCCAATGCGTCACGGCGTGCGTCGCGCGTGGCCACCACCGAGGCGCGGCAGACCGGGTCGCAGCCGGGGCAGGGCGCGCACGCCAGCAGACCCGCTTCGATGGCCCGGTCGAGATCGTCGACCGCGAGCGCCGCGGCGATCACGTGCGTCGCCGCGCCGCGCGGATCGCTGCAGCCGCAACGGCAGGTCGCCTCCGCGCCGTCCATCGCCGGTCAGCGGCCCTTGAACGCCGGCTTGCGTCGTTCCAGGAATGCGCCGGTGCCCTCGCGCATGTCGTCGGTCGAGAACATCAGGCCGAACTGAGCGGTCTCGTACTCGAGGCCTTCCTCGATCCCGCACTCGCCGCCGACGTTGACGCAGTCGATGATCCCGCGCAGCGCCAGCGGCGCCGACTCGGCCAGTTGCGCGGCCAGCTTCATCGTTTCGGCCTCCAGCTCGGCGGCCGCGACCACGCGGTTGACGATGCCCAGTTCGCGCGCGCGCTGGGCGTCGATCGGCGCACCGACCAGGCACAGTTCCAGCGTCGCCGCGCGGCCGGCCAACCGCAACAGCCGCTGGGTGCCGCCGAAACCGGGGACCAGGCCGAGGTTGATCTCGGGCTGGCCGACCTTGGCGTTGTCGGCGGCGATCCGCAGGTGGCAGCACATCGCCAGTTCCAGCCCGCCGCCGAGGGCGAAGCCGTTGACCATCGCGACGACGGGCTTCGGCATCCGCTCGATCGCGCGCATCAGGCGCTGCCCGCGCTGCGAGAAATCCCGGCCCTGGACCGGGCTGAGGGTGTTCATCTCGCTGATATCGGCGCCGGCGACGAACGCCTTGGCGCCGGCGCCGGTCAGCACCACGCAGCGCACCGTGTCGTCGTTGGCGGCGGCCTCGAAGGCCTCGCGCAGGGCATCGAGGGTCGCGGCATTGAGCGCGTTCAGTTTGTCGGGGCGATTGACCGTGATCACCCGCACGGCGGCGTGGTCGGCGATGGTGACGGGCGAATCTGACAGGGAGGCTTCGGGCATGGGGCGCCTTGCTGGAAAAATGAGTGTGAAGGGCGGCAGGGGCATGACCGGCGAGGTACCCGCAAACGGGGCCAACGGAACTCCGACGCCGCCTCATTGTCACAGCTTGGGCGTCAGTGGCGGTTAAGCCCTGCCGCCGTTATCCTAGCGCGTCCATCCGGGTCGGTTCGACCGGGCTGGTGCATCCCGAGCATCAAAGAAAACCAGCATCAAACAAACGGGGCGGTGCCGCCGCTTCGCGTCATCTCCGGAGGTTCCACCGAATGAAGTTGCGTTTGATTGCGGTCGCCGTAGCGGCCCTGACCCTGACCGCGGGCCAAGCCTTCGCGCAGGACACCTCGTCCGAGAAGGGCAAGCTGAGCTACGCGCTCGGTTACGACCTGGGTCGCAACGCCGGCGAGAGCGGCGAGGCGCTGGACGTCAACACCATCGTCAAGGGCCTGCAGGACGGCTACGCCAAGAAGGAGCCGGCGGTTCCGGTCGAGCAACTGCGCGTTGCGGTCGAGAACATGCAGAAGCGCCAGCAGGCCAAGGCCAAGGCAGAGTGGGACAAGGCGGCCGCCGAGAACAAGACCCGCAGCGATGCGTTCATCGCCCAGAACAAGGCCAAGGCCGGTGTGAAGACGCTGCCGAGCGGCGTGCAGTATCGCGTCGTCGAGGCCGGCAACGGTGCCAAGCCGACCCAGGCCAGCTCCGTGCAGCTGCAGGTCGGCGGTCCGTTCCCGTGGGGCCAGCGTGGCCAGAACGCGCAGGCGCGCACCATGCCTGAAGTGAAGGTCAGCGAAGTCGAGATGCCGGCGATGCGCGAAGTGCTGCTGCAGATGCCGGCCGGCGCCAAGTGGGAAGTCACCCTGCCGGCCGACAAGGCCTACGGTGCCGACCCGCGCACCGGCGTGCCGCCGAACATGGCGGTGCAGTTCGAGATCAAGCTGCTCAGCGTCAAGTGATCCATCTTCCACCGCCCGCACCCGGTGCGGGCGGTGGCTGACGCGCCATACAAGCATGCTGCACCTTGCGCCGGCCCAGTGCCGGCGCAATTGTTTCCGACACCGCAAAGACATTTCCGACATGAGCACCCCGTTCCTCGCCGTCCTCAGCCCCTGCACCGGCGTCTGCTGCCTGGACGAGGCGGGCCTGTGCGAGGGGTGTTATCGCAGCGGCGACGAGATCGCCCGCTGGTCGCAGATGAACGACGACGAGCGGCTGCGCTTCATCGAGGAGGTGCTGCCCGCGCGTGAGGCCAAGCGCGGATGAGCGCAGACGGCCATGCAGCCGGTTTGCGCGAGATTGCGCGCCTGCGGGCCGCGTTGCGACCGCTGGATGCGCCGCCGGCCGCCGCCTGCTGGAACCGCGACGAACTCGAAGGCCTGCTCGAACCCGCGGTGGACCTCGCCGACGCGGCGGTGCTGGTCGGACTGGTCGCGCGCGAGGCCGGCGCCGCCGTGCTGCTGACCCGCCGGACCGCCGAACTGCGCAACCATGCCGGCCAGGTCAGCTTTCCCGGTGGCCGGGTCGAGCCCGGCGACGCCGACGCGATCGCCGCAGCGGTCCGCGAGAGCGAGGAGGAGATCGGCGTGCCTGCCATGCAGGTCACTCCGATCGGCCTGCTCGACCCGCTGGTGACGATCAGCGGTTTCCGGGTGCTGCCGGTGGTCGCCGCGATCGACCCGCGCTATGTCGCCCGGCCCGATCCGGGCGAGGTCGCCGAGGTGTTCGAGGTGCCGCTGGCTTTCCTGCTCGACCCGGCAAACCTCGACCATCGACTGGTGGACTTCCGAGGTCGCCCGCGCCGGGTGCTCGAGTTCAGCTACCCCGCCCAGCGGATCTGGGGCGCGACCGCGTCTATCCTGTTGAACCTGCGCCAGCGGCTGGAGAACGTGTAATGAGCGAGTCCGACAACACCTGGCAGACCCTGGTCAATCCCGGCGAACTGGCCGCGGCGTTGGGCCGCGATAATCTGGCCGCGGCGCGGCGCGGCGATAATCTGGTAGTCCTCGACGCCCGCGTTTCATTGACCGACCGCAGCCTGGGCGAGGCCAACTACCGGCAGTCGCATATCCCGGGTGCGCGTTTCGCCGACCTCGACCGCGACCTGTCCGACCACAGCAAGGCCGGTGGTCGCCACCCCTGGCCCGATGCCGCCGACTTCACCGCCGTCCTGGGCCGTTGGGGCATCCGCCCGGATACACAGGTCGTGGTCTACGACGGCGGGGATGGTGCCCTGGCCGCGGCGCGCGTCTGGTTCCTGTTGCGCGCGCTTGGCCATCGCGACGTCGCCGTACTCAACGGCGGCTGGGCCGGCTGGACCGCGCTGGACCTGCCAGTCGAATCGGCGGTGCCGACGGTCGAGCCGACCCGCTACCCGGCGAGCTTCGACAGCGACCGCCTGCTCGACGCCGAACAGGTGCAGGTGCATCTCGCCGCCGGTGGCCTACTGGTCGATGCGCGCGCGCCGGAGCGCTTCCGTGGCGAGGTCGAGCCCCTCGACAAGGTTGCCGGCCACGTGCCCGGCGCGGTCAACCGGCCCTACGGCGACAACCTGCGTGACGACCGCTTCAAGCGGCCGGACGTGCTGGCGCGCGAGTTCAGCGACCTGCTGCAGGGGCACCCGCCGGAAGACGTGGTGGTGATGTGCGGTTCCGGCGTCACCGCCTGCCACCACCTGCTGGCGATGGCCCACGCCGGCCTGCACGGGGCGAAGCTGTTCACCGGTTCGTGGAGCGGCTGGCTGGAGGATCCGTCGCGCCCGGTGGCGCGCTGAGGGCTCTTGTAGGAGCGGCTTCAGCCGCGACCCGTACATCGCATCGACGTTCGTACTAATGCGAATATCTCGCCCCCACAACGGGGCGGGTTCGAAGCATCGGATGAGAAATGCCGCTTGTCCGACTCTGGTTCGCGGCTGAAGCCGCTCCTACAGAAACCCTGGCGCGGTCATTTGCCCAGCCGTGCCACCAGCGCGCGCAACGCACCCTGCGTCCCGGGCGCAGACCACGCCTCGATGAAACGCTCCAACTGGATATGCTCGGGCTGCAACGCCTCGACCAGGTCGGCGCGGGCAATCCGGCGGGTCTGGCTCATCGCGTCGTGAGGCAGGGCGAGCAGTTGCCGCAACCATACGTGGGCGCGCGCGGCGACCTGCTTGATCTCCGCCAGTTCGTCGACCAGGCCGATCCGCAACGCGCGCTCGGCCTCGACCAGATCGCCCATCACCAGCAGCCGTTCGGCGATGTTTGGCCCGACCGCGCGGCGCAACAGTCGCTGTACGCCTTCGGGTGCCACCAGCCCGACCTGAGTTTCATTGAGGCCGATGCGGAAGTCGCCGGCGGCCATCACCCGGTAATCGCAGCACAACGCGAGCACGCAGCCGCCGGCCGGGGCGTGGCCGGCGATCGCGGCGGCCACCGGCACCGGGCACGCGGCCAATGCGCGCGCCGCGGCGAAGAAGCTCTGCCACGCCGAGGTCAGGGCCTCGCGGTCGTCGCCGAGACTCAACAGGTAGGGCACGTCGAGGCCGGCCGAAAACACCTTGGGCCCGCCTGACAACACGATGCCGCGGGCCTCGGCGACCACCGCTGCATCGAGAGCGGCACGCAGGTCACGGCACAGCGCCGGGTCGAGCGCATTGACCGGCGGCCGGGCGAGCTTCAGTTCGACGATACCGCCGTCGTGGCCGACCGCCTCGACCCAGCTCACGGGGTCACGCCCTCGGGCCAACGGTAGCGCACGGTGTAGGTCAGACGGGTCTCGCCGCCGGCCGGCACGGCCACGTCGAACTCCGCGTGGCGCGCATCCTTCTTGTTCGACGGCACGCTGCTGCGGACGATCTCCCAGTCGCTCCAGCGCGGCAACGGCTCGATCACCCGGACCTCGACATCGGTCTTCTTGGCGTTGTTCAGGGTGATCGCGAACGACTCGGTGATCGTGCGGCCGCCGCGGTCGATATCGAGGTCGGTGGCCTGGCGCTCGGCGCTGATGTCGAACACCGTGCCGACCTCTAGCTGGACTTCGGCGCCGGCGGGCGTGTGGCCCAGTTCGGACTCGCCGAGGAAGTCACTGCCGTCGTACACGCGGACGCGCCCGGCCGGCAGCGGCTGGCCGAGGCCGGCGTCCTTGGTGTTCTGCACCGACACCGCCGCGGCCACCGGCAGGACGCCGGTCTGGCCGCGGTGGTCGGGGGCGATCACCGGGCGCGGCGGCTGCCATTCGGGGCTGCTGGCATCGACCACGTAGGCGCGTTCGCAGGCGATCGCGGGGCGCCGCGGGAACAGCGGCACGCGCTCGGTGGCGCCGCTGCGGATCGCGGTGGTGCCGGGCAACTCGTAGGCGTGGTACTCGCCGGACGTGCGTTGCGCCGGCATACCGGGGGCCGCCGGTGCCGGCCGGGCCATGTCGTAGGCGGCGCCGCGCGCCATGTACTGGCGTTCGGGCTGGACCCGGTTCGGCTCGCCGGCGACCAGCGTCAGGTGGGCATCGGCGAAGGTCACCCCGGCGCGGTTGGCGATCTGCGCCGCGCCCTCGAGCGAGAGCTTGCAGCCATCGCCGTCGGCCAGGGTGGCCAGGTACTCGGCCCGCCATGCCAGCCCGCCCATCGGATAGCTCAGCAGGAAGTTGGCGTCGCCGCCGTCCTGCGCCCGCACCGTCCATTGCAGTTCGGCCTGCTGCGGCAGCAGGGTGGTGCCGTCGACGACGCTGAAGTTGTCGTAGTCGCGGATGACCTTGACCCGGCCATCGCCGAGCGCCAGCGTCAGGCCGTCGTCGGCCGCCAGCAGGATGCCGGTATCGGTCTGCTTGGCGCCGCCGGCGGTGTGTTCGACCGTGATCCGCTGGCCGATGACCTGCGATATCAGGTCACCGGTGCCGGTCAATGGCGCGACATAGCGCTGCGACTCGATCGCGACCCCGGCGCTGCGTGGCTGCAGCGTTGCCGCTTCGATATCCATCGCCGGCGGCACGCTGGTGGCCGAGACCGCATTGAGACCGGCCTTTAGGGTGTAGTGCAAGGGCCGTTCGACCAGCGCGTAACCGGGCATGCCGGGCTGTGCCGCCTGGGCGCCGGTCAGTGCCGCGTAGTCGCCGCTGTAGATCGTCAGGCGGGTGATTCCGGTTTCGGTGGCATCGCCCTTGTCCGCGGCCTTGGTCGGGGTGGCGGCCGGCGGCGGCTCGGCGGCATCGGGCGCGCGCTCTTCCGACGAACACGCTGCAAGCGTGCAGGCGAGGGCAAGCATCGACAGGGAACGGTGCATCGCTGACTCCAATCTGGCCTGCCGGTATCATAGGCCGATGCGAACGTTCCGTGCTTCCCGATTGCTCGCGCTGGTAGCCATTGCGTTCAGCGCATGGCCCGCTGGCGCCAACGAATGCCAGCCGACGGTGACCGATGGCTGGGTCCGGCTGCCGCCGGTGTCAATGCCGATGCTGGCCGGGTTCGGCCGGATCGAGAACGGTTGTGCGACGCCGCTGGAGATCGTCGGTGCCAGCAGCCCCGCGTTCGCCGACGTGTCCGTGCACCAGACCCGGATCGTCGATGGCATCAGCCGGATGCGCGCGGTGCCGGAACTGCGTATCGCGCCCGACGGCAGCGCCGTGCTCGAGCCCGGCGGCATGCACCTGATGCTGATGCAGCCGCGCGCGCCGCTGCAGGCGGGCGGTACGGTGGTGGTCGAGTTCGCGTTGAAGGATGGCGGCGTGCTGCGTGGGGAGTTCGAGGTGCGCAAGCCGGGCGGGTGATGCTTCACGTTGCTCCGTGCTTTCTGTAGGAGCGGCTTCAGCCGCGATCTGAAACCGGACATGCGACCAGACACCCGATCGCGGCTAAAGCCGCTCCTGCAAAGGGCGCGGTTGCCGCGCACCGACCATTCCTACGAATTGGTGCACGCCTCGCGCACCGCCACCGGCAATGCCGCCGCCGCGCCGCTGTCCCGGTCGATCCAGACCATCACCACGTGGCCATCGCAATACAGCACGCCGCTGTCTTCGGCATCGACGATGCGATGGCCGACGGTCAGACTAGTGTTGCCCAGGCGCTCGACGAACAGTTCGACCACGACCTGCGCCGGCCACGCGATCGGCCGACGGTAGTTGAGCTGGGCCGCGGCCACCACCGGCGCGACGTGTTCGTCCATGCCCTGGCCGGGCAGGGCGATCATCCAGTGCAGGCGGGCTTCCTCCAGGTAGCTCAGGTACTTGGAGTTGTTGACGTGGTTGAACGCGTCGAGGTCGCGCCAGCGCACCGGCATCGGCACCCGGATCAGCGATGGGGGCGAGCTTGCCGAGGCCAGGTCGTCCTGTCCGGTGCGCGGCTCGACTTTCGCAGGCGCCTTCGATGTGCGTGTTTCCGCGGAGGATGTGTCCTGTATTGGCGCCGTGACCTCCGCGCTGGCCCGCTTCGTCCGCGATCGCTCGGCCCGCGGCTTGGGCTCAGCGGTTCCAGCGGCAGTCTTGGCTTTCTTGGCGGCGGTCTTGCGCGGCTTGCGCGCGGGTTTCTCGGGGGTGTCGTTGTCGCTCATGCGGCGGACTTCTTCCTGGTGGTCTTGCGCGTCGCGGCCGGCTTGGCCTTGGGCGATGATGGTGGCTTCGCGGCAGCATCCAGCAACGGCGCGAGGAAGCGACCGGTGTAGGAGTGCTCGAGCGAGGCGATATGTTCCGGCGTGCCGGTAGCGAGGATGGTACCGCCGCGATGGCCGCCCTCGGGGCCGAGATCGACCACCCAGTCGGCGGTCTTGATCACGTCGAGGTTGTGTTCGATCACCACCACCGTGTTGCCGTCGTCGCGCAGGCGGTGCAGCACGCTGAGCAGGTGCTCGATGTCGTGGAAGTGCAGGCCGGTGGTCGGCTCGTCGAGGATGTACAGGGTCTGGCCGGTGTCGCGCCGCGACAGCTCCTTCGACAGCTTGACCCGCTGCGCCTCGCCGCCCGACAGGGTGGTCGCCGACTGGCCGAGCTTGATGTAGCTCAGGCCGACGTCGATCAGCGTTTCGAGCTTGCGCGAGATCGACGGGATCGCCTCGAACAGGTTCAGCGCGTCCTCGACCGTCATCTCCAGCACGTCGGAGATGTTGTAGCCCTTGTAGAGGATCTCCAGCGTCTCGCGGTTGTAGCGCTTGCCGCCGCACAGGTCGCAGGGCACGTAGACGTCGGGCAGGAAGTGCATCTCGACCTTGATCAGGCCGTCGCCCTGGCAGGCCTCGCAGCGGCCGCCTCGCACGTTGAAGCTGAAGCGCCCCGCCGCGTAGCCGCGCGCGCGCGATTCGGGCACCTGTGCGAACAACTCGCGCAGCGGCGTGAACAGCCCGGTGTAGGTCGCCGGATTGCTGCGCGGGGTGCGGCCGATCGGCGACTGGTCGATGTCGACGACCTTGTCGAACAGGTCCATGTTCTCGACCGACCGGTGCGGCGCGACGGTGCGCGAGGCGCCGTTGAGCTCGTTCGCCGCCAGCGTGTACAGGGTGTCGTTGATCAGGGTCGATTTGCCCGAGCCCGATACGCCGGTCACGCAGGTCAGCAGGCCGGCGGGGATGTCGAGATCGACGTCCTTCAGGTTGTGGCCGGAGGCGCCGCGCAGGTGCAGGGTCATTTCCGGGTTGGGCGCATGGCGCTTGGCCGGGATCTCGATCCGCTTCTTGCCCGACAGGTACTGGCCGGTGACCGAACGCGGCGCCTTCAACACCTCGTCGTAACTGCCTTGCGCGACCACCTCGCCGCCATGCACGCCGGCGCCGGGGCCGATATCGACAATATGGTCGGCCAGCTTGATCGCATCCTCGTCGTGCTCGACCACGATCACCGTGTTGCCGATGTCACGCAGGCGGGTGAGGGTGCCCAGCAGGCGCTCGTTGTCGCGCTGGTGCAGCCCGATCGAGGGCTCGTCGAGCACGTACATCACCCCGACCAGGCCGGCGCCGATCTGGCTGGCCAGGCGGATGCGCTGGGCCTCGCCGCCCGACAGCGAATCGGCCTTGCGCTCCAGGTTGAGGTAGTCGAGGCCTACATCGACCAGGAAGCGCAGGCGGTCGCCGATCTCCTTGACGATCTTGGTCGCGACCTCGCCGCGCCAGCCCGGCAGGTTCAGGCCCTTGAAGAACGTCAGTGCCTCGTCGATCGGCAACACCACGATATCGGGCAGCGGCCGTTCGGCGACGAACACGTTGCGCGCGGCGCGGTTGAGGCGGGCACCGCCACAGTCGGTGCACATGCGTTCGCTGATGTACTTGGACAGTTCCTCGCGCACCGCCGAGGACTCGGTTTCGCGGTAGCGCCGCTCCAGGTTCGGCACGATGCCTTCGAACTTGTGCTTGCGCTGGTGGCGGCTGCCGCCGTCGCTGAGGTAGGCGAACGCGATGACCTCGTCGCCGCTGCCGAACAGCACAGCGTTGCGCACGTCCTCCGACAACTCCTGCCACGGCGTGTTGACGTCGAACCGGTAGTGCTTGGCCAGCGACTGGATCAGCTGGAAATAATAAGCATTGCGCCGGTCCCAGCCGCGCACCGCACCGGCCGACAGGGCGAGTTCGGGATGCACCACCACCCGCGTGGGGTCGAAAAACTGGGCCACGCCGAGACCGTCGCAGGTCGGACAGGCGCCGACCGGCGAATTGAACGAGAACAGCCGCGGCTCCAGCTCCGGCAGCGAGTAGTCGCAGACCGGGCAGCTGTATTTCGACGAGAACAGCAACGGCGCGGCATCGGCGTCATCCAGCGACTGCACCTGGGCCATGCCGTCGCCGAGCTTGAGCGCGGTCTCGAACGACTCGGCCAATCGCTGCTTCATGTCCTCGCGCGGACGGAAGCGGTCGATCACCGCCTCGATGGTGTGTTTCTGGCGCAGCGCCAGCGGTGGCACCGCGTCGATCTCGTGCAATTGGCCGTCGACCCGCACCCGCACGAAGCCCTGCGCGCGCAACTGCTCGAACACCTGCGCGTGCTCGCCCTTGCGCTCGCGGATCACCGGCGCCAGCAGCATGTAGCGCTGCTCGGCGGTCTCGGGCCTGTCGGCCAGCGCGACGACCTGGTCGACCATCTGGCTGACCGTCTGCGCCTCCAGCGGATAGCCGTGGTCGGGGCAGCGCGGGGTGCCGACGCGCGCGTACAGCAGGCGCAGGTAGTCGTAGATCTCGGTGATCGTGCCGACGGTGGACCGCGGGTTGTGCGAGGTCGACTTCTGCTCGATCGAGATCGCCGGGCTCAGCCCCTCGATGTGGTCGACATCGGGCTTCTCCATCACCGACAGGAACTGCCGCGCGTAGGCCGACAGCGATTCGACGTAACGCCGCTGGCCCTCGGCGTAGATGGTGTCGAACGCCAGCGACGACTTGCCCGAGCCGGACAGGCCGGTGATCACGATCAGCTTGTCGCGCGGCAGGTCGAGATCGATGTTCTTGAGGTTGTGCGTCCGCGCACCGCGGATGCGGATGAAGTCCATCGCCATCGGGGGGCCTGCAAAGGGGAGGGTGCCGTCAAGGCGACGGCCAACACGGGAGCGTATCGAGTGCAGGAAATGGGGGCAAATCGCCGGAACGGAAGGTCGCGAGGGCGCCCGGGCGCCGTTCAGCCTCACGGCCATCCGGTCCACGGGGCCAGTTGCCGTAACTCGCTGAACCCACTACAATTCCGCTTCTGTCTGCCCCTCGACGGGTACGGCAGCGACCAAAATAACTACAGAGGAAACTGGTCATGTACGCAGTTGTTGTCACCGGCGGTAAGCAATACCGCGTGATGCAGGGCGAAACCCTGCGCGTCGAACTGCTCGAAGCCGAAGCCGGCAGCGAGATCAAGCTCGATAACATCCTGATGCTGGGCGACGGCGAGGGCGTGAAGCTCGGCGACGCGCTGAAGGGCGCCAGCGTCACCGCGAAGGTCGTCGGCCATGGCCGCGCCGACAAGGTGCGCATCGTCAAGTTCCGCCGCCGCAAGCACCACCGCAAGCAGATGGGTCACCGTCAGCACTACACCGAAATCGAGATCACCGGCATTGCCGGTGGCAGCAAGTAAGGAGAAGCAGTCATGGCACATAAAAAGGGCGTAGGTTCCTCGCGCAACGGCCGCGACTCCAACCCGAAATACCTCGGCGTCAAGATGTACGGCGGCCAGGCGATCGAAGCGGGCAACATCATCATCCGCCAGCGCGGCACCCAGTTCCATCCGGGTGAGGGCGTCGGCCTCGGCCGCGACCACACGCTGTTCGCGCTGGTCGATGGCAAGGTGACGTTCACCACCAAGGGCCTGAAGAAGCGCCGCACCGTCAGCGTCGTCAGCGCGTGATCGCGCGGATCGGGCCCCGGCCCGGTCCCGTCGCCGCTGTCCGAGAGGCCCCGCTTCGGCGGGGCTTTTCGTTTCTGCAATAGTTAGCCAGCACCAGTTACCAGCAAAGGTCCACCCATGAAGCTCGTCGACGAAGCCGAAATTCAGGTCATCGCAGGCAATGGCGGCAACGGTTGCGTCGGTTTCCGCCGCGAGAAGTTCATCCCGCTCGGCGGCCCCGACGGCGGCGACGGCGGCGACGGCGGCAGCGTCTGGATCGTGGCCGACGAGAACCTCAACACCCTGGTCGACTTCCGCCATCAGCGCATGTTCCGCGCCCAGCGCGGGCAAAACGGCATGGGTCGGCAGATGTACGGCAAGGCCGGCGAGGACCTGGTCATCACCGTGCCGGTCGGCACCGTGGTGGTCAATGTCGGCACCGACGAGGCGATCGGCGACCTGACCGGCCACGGCGACCGCCTGTTGGTTGCCCAGGGCGGCAAGGGCGGCTTGGGCAACATGCATTTCAAGAGCTCGACCAACCGTACCCCGCGCAAGGCGCTGCCGGGCCTGCCGGGCGAGGAACGCGAACTCAAGCTGGAACTGAAGCTGTTGGCCGACGTCGGCCTGCTGGGTTTCCCCAACGCCGGCAAGAGCACCCTGATCCGTGCGGTCTCGGCGGCGACGCCGAAGGTCGCCGATTATCCGTTCACCACGTTGTACCCGAACCTCGGCGTGGTCCGGGTCGAGCAGTACCGCAGCTTCGTGATCGCCGACATCCCCGGCCTGATCGAGGGCGCGGCCGACGGTGCAGGCCTCGGCGCGCAGTTCCTGCGCCACCTGCAGCGCACCAGCCTGCTGTTGCACCTGGTCGACATCGCGCCGATGGAGGGCGGGGTGGAGGTCAGCCCGGCCGAGCAGGTCCGCGCGATCGAGCGCGAGCTGGAGAAGCACGATCCGGAACTGTTGAACAAGCCGCGCTGGTTGGTGTTCAACAAGGCCGACCTGCTGCTGGAGGAAGAGCGCGAGGCGCTTGTCCAGTCGATTGTCGACGAGCTTGGCTGGAGGGACCGCTGGTACCTGGTCTCGGCGATTGGCCGCGAGGGTACCTGGCCGATCATGCTCGACGTGATGGCATTCTTCGACCGCCAGCGCGAGGATGCGCTGGAAGCCGCCGAAGCCAACCGCGATCCGGGTTGAGGCGCCGGAACTCCGGGCTCTTGTAGGAGCGGCTTTAGCCGCGATCTGAAATCGTCCGCCCGCGCCGACTCCCGATCGCGGCTAAAGCCGCTCCTACAAGAGCTCCAAGCATGTTAGCGGCGTTTCCCCTCGCCCACGAAAAAACCCGGCATGAGCCGGGCTTTTAGCGTTGCAGCCGCCACCGCAAGCGGGGCGGCCGGCAAGGTCGCCGGATCAGGCGGCCTTGATCGCGTTGATGCGAGCGCTCAGGCGGCTCTTGTGACGAGCGGCCTTGTTGCGGTGGATCAGGCCACGCGAGCTGAAGCGGTCGAGCAGCGGCTGGGCGACCTTGAAGGCGGACTCGGCGGCGGCGGCGTCGTTCTCGCCGAGGGCCTTGAGCACCTTCTTCACGGCGGTGCGCAGCATCGAGCGCTGGCTGCCGTTACGGGCGTTGCGCACGACGGTCTGCTTGGCGCGCTTCTTGGCGGACTTGATGTTTGCCACGGCGTATTCCTGAAATATGTAGATGAAGCGGGAAGAAAAATGGACTGCGGACGCGTTTGCCGACACCATGGTCGGCCGCTTGCCCAGCGAGTAGACAGGAAATTATGGGGGATTCAATGGCTTGGGTCAACAACGCCGGCATGAACGGCCGACCGTCCGGGGCTGGCGCATGAACCAGGGCCCGGGCAAACTCCGCCAGGCCGGGATGCTGCGCTCTACCGCGGTATTCAGCGCGATGACGTTCATCTCGCGTATCGCTGGCTACCTGCGCGACTGGCTGCAGGCCAGCCTGTTCGGCGCCAGCCCGGCGGTCAGCGCGTTCGTGGTCGCCTACCGCATCCCCAACTACCTGCGGCGGATCTTCGCCGAAGGCTCGTTCGCCTCGGCGTTCGTGCCGCTGCTGTCGGAACTCAAGCAGAAGGGCGACGACAAGGCCCTGCAGGACTTCCTCGACCACGTCGCCGGTGCCCTGCTGGCGATGGTGGTGGTGGTCAGCGGCCTCGGCATCCTGGCCGCGCCGTGGGTCGCGCGGCTGTTCCTGGCGTTCGCCGACCCGACCGAGTCCGACTGGGTGCCCCTGACCGCGGACATGCTGCGGATCACCTTCCCGTACCTGACCTTCATCTCGATGACCGCGCTGGCCGGGGCGGTGCTCAACAGCTTCCGCCAGTTCGGCCTGCCGGCGCTGACCCCGGTGCTGCACAACCTGACCCTGATCGGCGCGATGTTGCTGCTGCCGCGGTTCCTCGGGGTCGACGAGAAGGCGCTGGCCTGGGGCGTGCTGATCGCCGGCATCCTGCAGATGCTGGTGCTGTGGCCGGCGATGGGGCGGCTCGGCTTGCGGCCGAAGTTCCGGTTCAACCTGCGCCATCCGGGTGTACGCCGGGTGATGACGCTGATGCTGCCGACGATCTTCTCCTCGTCGGTCTCGCAGGTAAACCTGCTGGTCGGCACCGTGTTTGCGTCCTTGCTGGTGCCCGCGGCGCAGTCGTGGCTGTACTACTCCGATCGCCTGACCGAGCTGCCGCTGGGCCTGTTCGGGGTCGCGATCGGCACCGTGATCCTGCCGCAGCTGTCGCGCCTGCACGCCGACGCCGACGCCGAGGGGTACTCGAAATCGCTCGACTGGGGCCTGCGGATGGTGCTGCTGGTCGGGATGCCGGCCGCGCTCGGGCTGGCGCTGCTGGCCGAGCCGCTGACGGCCTCGCTGTTCCGCTACGGCGAGTTCACCGAGTTCGACACCCGGATGGTCGGCTACGCGCTGACCGCGATGAGCGTCGGCATCCCGGCGTTCATGCTCAGCAAGGTGCTGCTGCCGGCGTTCTACGCCCGTCAGGACACCCGTACGCCGATGCGCGCGGCGGTGATCACGGTGGTGGTCAACGTGCTGCTGACGGTCGCGATCGTGACCCCGCTGTACCGCATGGACGTGCCGTTCGCCCACGCCGGCATCGCCGCGGCGACCGCGCTGGCCGGGGTGGTCAATGCTGCGCTGCTATGGCGCTACCTGCGTCGCGACGGCATTTACCAGGTGCAGCCAGGATGGGGGCGCTGGGTGTTGCGCATCGTTTTGGGCCTCGTGGCAATGGCGGCGGTGGTGTTGGGGCTGCGCGAGTGGGTTGGCGACTGGACCGCGATGGGCGGCTGGGCGCGCTGGGGCTGGCTGCTGGTGGTGATTTGTGCGGGCGCCGGGGCCTACGGCCTGGTGCTGTTGGCCGCCGGTCTGCGCCCGCGTCACCTGCGTCATTAAAGAGCAAACCCGCTTGCCGTAGGAGCGACGTGAGTCGTGACTTGTACATTGCCTCACGGATTCGGCGGGTCGCTCCCCACGTCGCTCCTACATCGGAACTAAGCGAATGTCGGGGCTTTTGTAGGAGCGGCTTCAGCCGCGATCTGGAGTCGGTACCGGCGGACGACTTTCCGATCACGGCTGAAGCCGCTCCTACGACCGAAGGAAGTCCAGTCGGACAAGGGCTCGGGGCCGTGCGCTCGCCGGCTATACTTCAACGGATGAGCAGGCTGTTCAGAGACGTCGAGGGCGGGCCGCGATGCCCGCACGGCAGTGTGGTCTGCATCGGCGCCTTCGACGGCCTCCATCTGGGGCATCAGGCGCTGGTGCGCCACGCGGTCGAGCGCGCACGTGCGCTCGGCGTGCCGGCGGTGGCGTTGAGCTTCGAGCCGCTGCCGCGCGAGTTCTTCGCCGCCGACAACCCGCCGCCGCGACTGCTGTCGGCGCGCGCCAAGGCCGAAGGCCTGTTTGCGCTAGGCATCGATCAAGTCGGCCTGCTGCGCTTCAACCGTCAGCTTGCGGCGATGAGCGCCGAGGATTTCGTCCGTCAGGTGCTGGTCGGGTACCTGTCGGTGCGCGAGGTCTGGGTCGGCCCGGACTTCCGTTTCGGCAAGGGCCGGGCGGGCGACCTGGCGCTGCTGCAGCGCATCGGCCGCGAGCTGGCTGAGGCACGGCAGGGCTTCGAAGCCGGTCAGATCGAGCCGGTCGAACTCGACGGCGAACGCGTCTCCAGCACCCGCATCCGCAACGCCCTGCAGGTCGGCGACTTTGCCACCGCGCAACGCCTGCTCGGCCGGCCGTATGCGATCGGCGGCCGGGTGGTGCGCGGTGCCCAATTGGGCCGTACCCTTGGCTATCCGACCGCGAACCTGCGCTTCCACGGCAAGACCCCGGCGCTGTCGGGCATCTACGCGACCCGCGTGCATGGCATCGACGACGCGCCGTCGCCGGCGGTGTCCAGCCTCGGCACCCGGCCGACCGTGGATGGCGTTGAGCCATTGTTGGAAGCCCACCTATTCGATTTCGACCGCGACCTGTACGGTCGCCGGATCGCGATCGAGTTCGTCGCCAAGTTACGCGATGAACAGAAGTTCGACGACCTGCCGACCCTGGTCGCGCAGATGAACCGCGATGCCGAGCAGGCCCTCGCGATCCTCAGACAAGACCAACCGCGAGCAACTGCGTGAGCGCCAAGAACAACGACGCCAATCCCTACAAGGCCACCCTGAAC
Organism: Lysobacter sp.; assembly: GCA_050737695.1. Taxonomy (GTDB): domain Bacteria; phylum Pseudomonadota; class Gammaproteobacteria; order Xanthomonadales; family Xanthomonadaceae; genus Novilysobacter. The sequence goes on from JBOHYB010000040.1 coordinate 16,015, forward strand.
CTGCCGGCGACGGAATTCCCGATGCGCGGCGACCTGCCCAAGCGCGAGCCGGTGACGCTCGCGCGCTGGGAGGCCGGCGGCCTGTACGGCCAGATCCGCGACAAGGTCAAAGGCCGCGAGCGCAGCTTCGTGCTGCACGACGGCCCGCCGTACGCCAACGGCGTGATCCACATCGGCCACGCGGTCAACAAGGTACTCAAGGACCTGGTGGTGAAGTCCAAGCTGCTGTCGGGTTTCGATGCGCCGTACGTGCCGGGCTGGGACTGCCACGGCCTGCCGATCGAGATCGCGATCGAGAAGAAGTACGGCAAGGTCGGGAGCAAACTCGACGCCGCGCAGTTCCGGCAGAAGTGCCGCGAGTACGCCGCCGAGCAGATCGACCTGCAGCGCACCGACTTCAAGCGCCTCGGCGTGCTCGGCGACTGGGACAACCCGTACCGCTCGATGGACTCGCGTTTCGAGGCCGACATGCTGCGCTCGCTGGCGAAGATCATCGACCGTGGGCACCTGCTGCGCGGCGCCAAGCCGGTGCACTGGTGCTTCGACTGCGGCTCGGCGCTGGCCGAGGCGGAGATCGAGTACGCCGACAAGGTCTCGCCGGCGATCGATGTCGGCTACCCGGCGAAGTCCGCCGAGAAACTGGCGAGTGCATTCGGGGTGGCGGCAGAGGAGGGCGTGGAGATCGCGGTACCGATCTGGACCACGACCCCGTGGACGCTGCCGGCCAGCCTCGCGATCAGCGTCGGCGCCGAGTTGGATTACGTGCTGGTCGAAGGCCCGGCACGCGCCGACGGCGGCCGCCGCTGGCTGGTGCTGGCCGAGGCGCTGGCGGAGACTTCGTTGAAGCGCTACGGCATCGACGACGTCGTGGTGCACGGCCACGCCAAGGGTGTGGAGTTGGAGAACCTGGTCGTCCGCCATCCGTTCTACGCCGAGCGCGAGATCCCGATCCTGCTCGGCGAGCACGTGTCCGACGAGGACGGCACCGGCAACGTCCACACCGCGCCCGGCCACGGCCAGGAGGATTTCGCGGTCGCGCGCACCTACGGCCTGCTTGACAAGCTCGACGCGGCGGTGCTGAACCCGGTCGATGCCCGCGGCGTCTACCTGCCGGGCACGCCGCCAGCCGATGGCGTAGCGCTGGAAGGGCTGCATATCTGGAAGGCCAACGACGCGATCGTCGAGGTGCTGCGCGACAACGGCACGCTGCTGGCGTTCGCCAAGCTCGAACACAGCTACCCGCACTGCTGGCGCCACAAGACGCCGGTGGCGTTCCGCGCGACGCCGCAGTGGTTCATCTCGATGGAGCAGGCCAACCTTCGCAGCGATGCGGTCGAGGCGATCGGCAAGGTCGCCTGGTTCCCCGACTGGGGCGAGGCGCGCATCACCGGCATGGTCGAGGGCCGGCCGGACTGGTGCATCAGCCGCCAGCGCACCTGGGGCGTGCCGATCGCGTTGTTCGTGCACAAGCTGACCCACGAGCCGCACCCGCGCTCGGTCGAGTTGATGGGCGAGGTCGCCAAGCTCGTCGAGGTCGACGGCATCGATGCCTGGCATGCGCTTGATCCGGCAACCCTGCTCGGCGACGAGGCTGGCAACTACGACAAGGTCAACGACATCCTCGATGTCTGGTTCGACTCCGGCGTCACCCACGAGTGCGTACTCGCCCAGCGCCCGGACGACGGCCTGCGCAAGCCCGCCGACCTGTATCTCGAAGGCTCGGACCAGCACCGCGGCTGGTTCCAGTCATCTTTGCTGACCGGCGTCGCGATGGATGGCGAGGCGCCATACAAACAGGTGCTGACCCACGGCTTCGTGGTCGACGCCGCGGGCCGCAAGATGTCCAAGTCGCTCGGCAACGTGGTCGCGCCGCAGAAGGTGGTCGATGCGATGGGCGCCGACGTGCTGCGGCTGTGGATCGCTTCGGCCGACTACCGCAACGAGATGTCGGTGTCCGACGAGATCCTCAAGCGCAGCGCCGACGGCTATCGCCGCATCCGCAACACCGCGCGCTTTCTGCTCAGCAACCTGGATGGCTTCGATCCGACCGTGCATCTGGTGCCGACCGTGGAAATGGTCGCGCTGGATGCGTGGATCGTGCATCGCGCGCACGGCCTGCAGCAGAAGATCATCGCCGCCTGCGAGCGTTACGACTTCGCCGAGATCGTCCAGCTGCTGGCCAACTTCTGCAGCGTCGACCTCGGCTCGCTGTACCTCGACGTCACCAAGGACCGCCTATACACGATGCAGGAGGACTCGCGCGGCCGCCGCTCGGCGCAGAGCGCGATGTACCGCATCGCCGAGGCGTTCGTACGCTGGATCGCGCCGATCCTGAGCTTCACCGCCGATGAGATGTGGGGCTACCTGCCGGCCGTCACCGAGCGGGGGCCGCGCGAAGGCAACGTGCTGTTCACCACCTGGTACGACGGTCTCGCCCCGATGGCCGACGACGCCGCGCTGTCGGCCGAGGACTTCAAGCGCCTGCTGGCGCTGCGCGAACAGGTCAGCAAGATGCTCGAACCGATGCGCGCGGCCGGCACGATCGGCGCCGCGCTGGAGGCCGAGATCGCCCTGCGCTGCGGCGTCGCCGACCAGAACTGGCTGACACCACTGGCCGAGGAACTGCGCTTCCTGTTCATCAGCGGCGACGTCAGCGTGATTGCCGACGACGGCGCCAAGGAGATCGTGGTCGAGGCGAGCAAGAGCGACAAGGCCAAGTGCGGCCGCTGCTGGCACTACCGCGCCGACGTCGGCGGCGTCGAGGCGCACCCGACCCTGTGCGGTCGCTGCGTCGACAACATCGACGGCGACGGTGAAGACCGGCGGTGGTTCTGATGGCCGGTCCGAAACCCAACGCGCTGGTGTGGCTGGCGCTCTCGGCCGTCGTGATCGCCCTCGACCAGTTGACCAAATACTGGGTGCTGACCTCGCTGCCCGAATACACCGCCATCCCGGTGATCGAGGGCATCTGGAACTGGTACCGCACCTACAACACCGGCGCCGCCTTCAGCTTCCTCAGCGACGCCGGCGGCTGGCAGAAGTATTTCTTCGTTATCCTCGCGGTCGGCATCTGCGGCCTGCTTGGCTATTGGTTGAGCAAGACCTCGCGCCGCGACTGGAAGACCGCGTTGCCCTACGCGCTGGTGATCGGCGGTGCGATCGGCAACGTCATCGATCGCCTCATCCACGGCCACGTCGTCGACTTCATCCAATGGCACTGGCAGGACTGGTACTGGCCCGCGTTCAACATCGCCGACGCCGCGATCGTCGGCGGCGCGGCCGGGATCGCGCTGTATGGCCTGTTCAGCGGGCAGGGCAAGTCCCCCGCCGTGCGGGAGTAAAATTCGCGCATGGACGTCATCCTTGCCAACCCCCGCGGTTTTTGCGCCGGCGTCGACCGCGCGATCGAGATCGTCAACCGCGCGTTGGAAACCCTCGGCGCGCCGATCTACGTGCGCCATGAAGTGGTGCACAACAAGTTCGTGGTCGACGACCTCAAGCAACGCGGTGCGATTTTCGTCGAAGAGCTGCACGAGGTGCCCGACGGCAACACCGTGATCTTCAGCGCCCATGGCGTCTCCCAGGCCGTACGCGCCGAGGCCGCGCGCCGCGACCTGAAGGTGTTCGACGCCACCTGTCCGCTGGTGACCAAGGTCCACCTGGAAGTCGCGCGCCAATGCCGCGCCGGCCGCGACATGATCCTGATCGGCCACGAAGGCCATCCCGAGGTCGAGGGCACCATGGGCCAGTGGCAGCGCGAGGCCGGTCGGGGCCATATCTACCTGGTCGAGGACCTCGACGACGTCGCCGCGCTGGCCGTCGAGCAGCCTGAGCACGTGTCATTCACCACCCAGACCACGCTGTCGGTGGACGACACCCGCGCCGTGATCGACGCCCTCAAGGCCAAGTTCCCGGCGATCCAGGGGCCGAAGAACGATGACATCTGCTACGCCACCCAGAACCGCCAGGACGCGGTGCGCGAGCTCAGCGCCAAGTGCGACCTGGTCCTCGTCGTCGGCTCGGTCAACAGCTCCAACTCCAACCGCCTGCGCGAGCTGGCCGAGCGGCAGGGCGTGCAGGCCCATCTGATCGACGGCGCCGACGAGATCGACCCCGCGTGGATCGACGGTCGCAAGCGGATCGGCATCACCGCCGGCGCCTCGGCCCCGGAAGTGCTGGTGCAGGGCGTCATTGCGCGCCTGCAGGAACTCGGCGCCAACGCCGTCACCAGCCTCGACGGCAAGCCCGAGAACATGGTGTTCGCGCTGCCGAAGGAACTGCGGGTGCAACTGGTCGACTGACCATCAATTGACCCTGCCGACCCGCGAACCCTACAATTCCGCTCCTTATCGCCGGAATAGCTCAGTTGGTAGAGCGGCGCATTCGTAATGCGTAGGTCGTAGGTTCGATTCCTATTTCCGGCACCATTCAGGACAAAGCCCCGCCGATGCGGGGCTTTGTCTTTTTCAGGCACCCATTGGCCGTGCCACTTGCCGGGTAGCGCCTGCATTCACCACCGCTCGCTACACTGCCACAAGCCACTTCCCGCGAGCGCATATGCATCTGGACCTTGTCGATGGATTGCTGTTTGTACTGGTGATCGCGGTCAGTCTGTGGGTCGGTCGACGTAGCAGCCCGGTCGCGCGCGCGGTGCTGGTGGGGTCGGCGTTGGCGATCTCGGCGCTGTTGTTCTTGCCCACCTGGGTGCTGCGGCGGATTGCCGGGCGAGAGCGGGTGGAGTCGTTGCAGGCGGCGGCGCAGACAGTGTCGCTGACCTTGCCTGACATCGTCCATTTCGTCGCGTTCGCGGCGCTGGCGGCGTTGTTGTGGACCTTGCGGCCGGACCTGCGCGGCTGGCGCGGGGTCGTGGCGTTGCTGGTGCTGGCGGTGGCGGCCGAGTTGACCCAGGTGCTGACCTCCCGGCGCGAGCCGCGGCTCGGTGACGTGGCGATCAACCTGGTCGGCGCCGCTGTTGGCGTTTTGCTTGCGCGGATGTTCGTGCGGCCGGCGCGTTCAGGCTAGAGTGCCCGTAACTTCACCGGGTAACGCCTGCTCATGCTGTCGATCAACTCCGCCCGGGTGGGCGTCATCGGTCTTGGCTACGTCGGGCTGCCGCTTGCGCTGGCGTTCGGTCGGGAGTTCGACACCGTCGGTTTCGACATCGATGCGAGCCGGGTCGATGCACTGCGTCGCGGTGACGACCAGACCGGCGAGGCGTCGGCGGCCGAGTTGGCTGAGGCATCGCGGCTGAGCCTGAGCGACGATCCGCGGGCGCTGGCCGACTGCAACGTTTTCATCGTCACCGTGCCGACCCCGGTCGACGAGGCGACCCGGCCCGATCTGCGGCCGCTGGAGCAGGCCAGCGCGATGATCGGCGCGCGGCTCAAGCGCGGCGACGTAGTGATCTACGAGTCGACCGTGTACCCGGGCACCACCGAGGAGGTCTGCGTGCCGATCCTGGAGCGCGAGTCCGGGCTGGTGTTCAACCGCGACTTCTTCTGCGGCTACAGCCCGGAGCGGATCAATCCCGGCGACCGCGAGCGGCGGCTGGCAACGATCACCAAGGTCACCTCCGGCTCGACCCCGGAGGCGGCGGCGTTCGTCGACGCGCTGTACAACCGCATCATCACCGCCGGCACCCACCTGGCGCCGAGCATCCGCGTGGCCGAGGCGGCCAAGGTCATCGAGAACACCCAGCGCGACGTCAACATCGCGCTGATCAACGAGCTGGCGATGATCTTCAACGCGATGGGCATCGACACCCACGACGTGCTGGCCGCGGCGGGGACCAAGTGGAACTTCCTGCCGTTCACGCCCGGCCTGGTCGGCGGCCATTGCATCGGCGTCGATCCGTACTACCTGACCCACAAGGCGACGGTGCTTGGCTACCACCCCGAGCTGATCCTGGCGGCACGGAGGATCAACAGCCGGATGGGGCTGCACGTCGCCCACCAGGTGCTGCGGCTGATGGCCGGCAAGCGGATCAACGTGGTCGACTCGCGGGTGCTGGTGCTGGGCCTGACCTTCAAGGAGGACTGTCCGGACCTGCGCAACACCCGGGTGATCGACATCGTGCGCGAGCTGCAGGCGGCGCATGCGCAGGTCGACGTGCACGACCCGTGGGCCGACGCCGAGGAAGCGCAGGCGGAGTTCGGGTTGTCGCCGGTGGAGGAGCCGGGGCAGGGGCGGTACGACGTGATCGTGCTGGCGGTGCCGCATGCGCGATTCCGGGAGATGGGGGGCGAGGCGATCCGCGCGTTCGGCAAGCCCGAGTGCGTGGTCTACGACGTCAAGGCAGCGCTCCCCGACGCGATGGTCGACGGACGTTTGTAGGAGCGGCTTTAGCCGCGATCGGAAACCGTTCGCCCGCGCCGATTCCAGATCGCGGCTGAAGCCGTTCCTACAGGGCTTCTTTGCAATTCATCATTCGTTGCGAGTTGACCCGGCACCCGGAAGGGTATACAAATCGTCATTAACTACGAATTATCACCATATTCCGCGCTTATTCGTCATTAATAACGATATGAAAATCACCCCCGGCCTTACCGATACCGCGATACTGCAAGCCCTCGGTGCGCGCCTGGCCGCGCGCCGGATCGCCATGGGCATGACCCAGGCCGACGCCGCCGACCAGGCCGGTGTGTCCAAGCGCACGCTGGAGCGGCTTGAAGCCGGCGAGCCGGTGCAGTCGCCCAACCTGGTGCGGGTGCTGCGGGTGCTGCAATTGCTCGATGCGCTGGAGGCGCTGTTGCCGTCGACCGGTCCCGGACCGATGGACGCATTGCGGCGCGAAGGCAAGACCCGGCAACGCGCACCCCGCACTGGCGTCGGCGAGACGCCCGCGCGGCCGTGGCGCTGGGGCGATGAGCCGTGACCACGCTGGCCGAGGTGCGGCTGTGGGGTCGGACGATCGGCGCGGTGACCCTGGCCGATGGTCGCGATGTCGCTGAGTTCCAGTACGCGCGCGAGTTCGTCGGCAGTGGCATCGAGGTGGCGCCGTTGGCGATGCCGCTGGCGCCGACGGTGTACGCGTTCCCGGCGCTGCCGCGGGCGACTTTCCACGGCTTGCCGGGCTTGCTCGCCGACTCGTTGCCGGACAAGTTCGGCAACACGTTGATCGATGCGTGGCTGGCTGGGCAGGGGCGCACGCCCGATTCGTTCAATGCGGTCGAACGGCTATGCTACATCGGCGCGCGCGGCATGGGTGCCCTCGAGTTCGCCCCGGCCAGCGGCCCGGACGGGCGCGCCGACAACCGGATCGAGGTCGATGCGCTGGTCGCGCTGGCCTCTGAGGTGCTCAGCCATCGCGGCGACCTGCAGGCCTCGTTTGCGGACGAGGGGCGGGCGCATGCGCTGCGCCAGATCCTGCGGGTCGGCACCTCGGCCGCGGGTGCGCGGGCCAAGGCGTTGATCGCCTGGAATCCGCAAACCCAGGAGGTGCGCTCCGGCCAGGCCGGGGTCGGCGAGGGGTTCGAGCACTGGCTGCTGAAGCTCGACGGCGTCTCCGGCAACCGCGACAAGGAGCTGGAGGACCCGCGCGGTTACGGCGTCATCGAGTACGCCTACCACCTGATGGCGCGCGCGGCCGGGATCGGGATGAGCGATTGCCGGCTGCTGGAGGAGAACGGCAGGCGCCACTTCATGACCCGTCGATTCGACCGCGACGCGCGCGGCGGCAAGTTGCACATGCAATCGCTGTGCGGGCTGGCCCACTACGACTTCAACGCCGCCGGCGCCTACAGCTACGAGCAGGCGCTGATGGTGATCCGCCAGCTGGGGCTGCCTATGGCGGCGGTGGAGCAGCAGTTCCGGCGGATGGCGTTCAACATCGTCGGCCGCAACCAGGACGACCATGTCAAGAACATTGCGTTTCTGATGGACCGCGCCGGGCACTGGTCGCTGTCGCCGGCGTTCGACATGACCTGGAGTTTCAACCCGACCGGGCTGTGGACGGCGCGCCACCAGATGACGATGAATGGCAAACGCGATGGCTTCACTCGCGGGGATTTCCGCGAGTGCGGGCGGGTGGCGTCGCTCAAGCGTGGACGTGCCGACGCGATCGTGGACGAGGTGGTCGCGGCGGTGCAGCGATGGCCGGAGTTTGCCGACGAAGCGGCCCTGTCGCCGCAATGGCGCGACCAGATAGCCGCCACCCAGCGCATCGACCTCGGGTGATACCCGGGCTCTTGTAGGAGCGGCTTCAGCCGCGATCGGGAACCGGCGCGGGCGGACGATTCCACATCGCGGCTGAAGCCGCTCCTACAGAAGGCAGGAGCCCGCGCACCGCGCCTCCCGAATCTCCCTCGGTGCGACTGCGTGCCGCTACAGTTGCAACTGGTTCCGTTCCGATACCCGCGCAATGTCCTCGTTCTCCAGCAAGCCCGCCAAGTCAGCCGCCAAGGCCAAGGTCGCCTACGTCTGCTCCGAATGTGGCGCCGACCACAACAAGTGGCAGGGCCAGTGCGACGAATGCGGGGCGTGGAATTCGCTGAGCGAGTTCGTGATCGAGTCGGCGGTGGCGATGAAGGGCGCGGCGCCGTCGCGACGCAGTGGCTGGGCGGGCAAGGTCGATGCGCCCAAGGTCACGGCGTTGAAGGATGTCAGCCATTCCGGCGAGGCGCGGGTCTCGACCGGCATCGGCGAGTTGGACCGGGTGCTCGGCGGCGGCCTGGTGCAGGGCGCGGTGGTGCTGGTCGGCGGCGATCCGGGCATCGGCAAGTCGACCCTGCTGCTGCAGGCAGTGGCGAAGATGGCCGCGACCCTGCCGGCGTTGTACGTGACCGGCGAAGAGTCGCTGGCGCAGGTCGCCGGCCGCGGCGCGCGGCTGGGCCTGCCGCTGGACGGGGTGAGCGCGCTGGCCGAGACCGGGGTCGAGAAAATCCTCGAGCAGGCGGTTGCCACCAAGCCGGGGCTGATCGTCGCCGACTCGGTGCAGACGCTGTGGACCGAAAGCCTGACCGCCGCGCCAGGCTCGGTCAGCCAGGTCCGCGAGTCGGCCGCGCGGCTGGTGCGCTACGCCAAGGAGACCGGCACTGCGGTGTTCCTGGTCGGCCACGTGACCAAGGAGGGCGGCATCGCCGGCCCGCGCGTACTCGAGCACATGGTCGACGCGGTGCTGTATTTCGAGGGCGAGAGCGGCAGTCGGTTCCGGGTGCTGCGCGCGTTCAAGAACCGCTTCGGCGCAGTCAACGAGCTCGGCGTGTTCGCGATGGGCGACAAGGGCCTGCGCGAGGTGCCGAACCCGTCGGCGATCTTCCTGTCGGGCAGTGCCAGTCCGCAGCCCGGCAGTTGCGTGATGGTGACGCGCGAAGGCACCCGGCCGTTGCTGGTGGAGGTGCAGGCGCTGGTCGACTCCTCGCCGCTGTCGAACCCGCGGCGGGTTGCGGTCGGCATGGAGCAGAACCGGCTGGCGATGTTGCTGGCGGTATTGCACCGGCACGGTGGGATCGGCGTCGGCGACCAGGACGTGTTCGTCAACATCGTCGGCGGCATCCGCGTGCAGGAGACCGCGGCGGATCTGCCGGTGCTGCTGGCGGTGCTGTCGTCGCTGCGCGACAAGCCGTTGGTGGAGCAGACGATCGCCTTCGGCGAGGTCGGCCTGTCCGGCGAGATCCGCCCGGTGCCGAATGGCGAGGACCGCTTGAAGGAGGCCGCGACCCACGGCTTCAAGCGCGCGATCGTGCCGAAGGGCAATGCGCCGAAAAGCGGTCGCATAGGCGAGATGAAAGTGATCGCCGTGGAGCGCCTGTCCGAAGCCCTCGAAGCCGCCGGATAAAAATCCGCCGAGCATGGGCCTGCACACTGGGCCTCAGTGCCCGCCAGTGGCCGCCGCCGAACTCTTCGCCGCGAACGGTGGCTTGGCGAACCAGACGAACAGGATCACCAGCAGGAACAGGATGCCGAGCAGGTGGAAGATCTCGTTGAAGGCGATCTGCACCGCCTGTTGCGAGATCATCCCGTCCAGCACCACCGCGCCGCGTTGCAGGTCGCCCTGGCCGATCGCGGTGACGGTCTGCAACATCGCCGGGTCATGGGCGCTGATGTGTTCGGTCAGTTGCGCATGGTGGATCGTCCCACGCTGGTTCCAGGCCCAGGTCGTCAGCGACGCGGCAAAGCTGCCACCGAGCGTACGCACGAACGTCGCCAGTCCCGAGCCCGAGGCGATCTCGTGCGGCTCCAGGTCCGACAGCAATATCGTCAGCACCGGCATGAAGAACAACGCCACGCCCAGGCCCTGCCACAGCTGCACCATCGCCACCGACTGGAAGTCGACATCGAGGTTGAAACCGGCGCGAATGAAGCTAGTGAACGCCATCACGATGAAGGCGAAGCTCGCCAGCCAGCGCAGGTCCATGCGCATCGCGTACTTGCCCACCAGCGGCGTCAGCAGCACCGGAAGGATGCCGATCGGCGCGGTCGCGAAGCCGGCCCAGATCGCGGTGTAGCCGAGGTTGCGCTGCAGCCACAGCGGCACCAATAACCCGACGGCGAAGAATGCCGAGTAGGCCAACACCATCGCGATCGTGCCGAAGGCGAAGTTGCGATGGCGGAACAGCTTCAGGTCGACGATCGGATCCTTCTCGGTCAGCTCCCAGATGAGGAATACCGCCAGTGCGATCGCCGCGGTGATCGCCAGGATCAAGATCTCGGTCGAGGCGAACCAGTCCTTCTCGTTGCCCAGGTCCAGCACCAACTGCAGCGCGCCCACGCCGAGCACCAGGGTGGCGAGGCCGACGTAATCCATCTTCGGTTTTTCCAGCCGCTCCGGCCGGCCCTTCAACTGGCGGCCGACCACGAAGCTGCAGAAGAAGCCGATCGGCACGTTGATCAGGAAGATCCATTCCCAGCTGTAGTTGTCGGTGATCCAGCCGCCGAGGATCGGCCCGGCGATCGGCGCGACCACCGTGACCATCGCCAGCAATGCGATCGCCTGGCCGCGCTTGTGCGGCGGGTAGACCGAGATCATCAGCGCCTGGGTGATCGGGTACATCGGCCCGGCGACGAAGCCCTGCAACGCACGCGCGCCGACCAGCGTGCCCATGCTGCCGGCCAGCCCGCACAGCAGCGAGGCGATCGAGAACAGCGCGGTTGCCCACATGAACAACTTGCGCTCGCCGAAGCGGCGCGTCAGGAAGCCGGTCAGCGGCAGCGCGATCGCGTTGCTGACCGCGAACGAGGTGATGACCCAGGTCGCCTGGCTGCCGCTGCCGCCGAGGTTGCCGGTGATCGCCGGCAACGAGACGTTGGCGATGGTCAGGTCCAGCACCTGCATGAACGACGCCAGCGCCAGGCCGATCGTGGTCAGCCACAGCGTCGGCGGCCGGAACGGCGCGGCGCCGGCAGAAGATGTTGCCGCGGTCGCCATCTCAGCCGTGCTTCTTGCCGGCAAGGTTGTCGTGCACGATCTTCTCGATCAGCGCATCCGCGTCCGCCAGTTGCTCGCTGTAGGCATCGGTCGACAGCACCGGTTTGGCCGGCGGCTTGGCGGCGAGCACCTCGCCATCCTGGTCGTGGATGTCGACATCGACGCTCATGCTCAGGCCCATCCGCAGCGGATGTTCGGCGAGTTGCGCGGGCTCGAGGTCGATCCGCACCGGCACGCGCTGGACGATCTTGATCCAGTTGCCGCTCGCGTTCTGCGCCGGCAGCAGCGAGAACGCGCTGCCGGTGCCCATGCCGAGGCTGCCGATGGTGCCGTCGAAGATGACGTCGTCGCCGTACAGGTCGGCGTGGACCTCGACCGGCTGGCCGATGCGCATGTCGCCGAGCTGGGTTTCCTTGAAGTTGGCCTCGACCCACATCTGTTCCAGCGGCACGATCGTCATCAGCGATGCGCCTGGCTGCACCCGCTGGCCGAGCTGCACGTGGCGCTGGGCGACGTAGCCGGACACCGGCGCGACGATCGACGCGCGCTGCAGCGCGAGGTAGGCCTGTCGCACCTGCGCGGCGGCGGCACGGACCTGCGGCTGTTCGGCGACCGGGTTGCCGGAATCGACCATCGCGCGGTTGCGCGACAGCTGACCCTGCGAGGCCGACAGCGCGGCCTGCGCGGCGGACAGCTGGTCGCGCGCATGGGCCAGTTCCTCAGCCGAGACCGCACCGCTGGCGACCAGCCCTTCGCGGCGCGCGACGTCGGCGCGCGCGCGTTCGACGGCGACCCGTTGCGCGTCCAACTCGGCCTGGCCGGCATCGACCACGCTGTAAAGGCCGCGCACCTGACGTATCGCGCTGGCAAGGTTGGCGACGGCCTGCTCGTAGGCGACCTTGGCGTCGTTGGGATCGAGCTGCACCAGCACCTGCCCGGCGCGTACCTTCATGCCGTCGTCGACGCCGATGCTGACCACCGTGCCGGCGGTCTGCGGGGTGATGCTGACCACGTTGCCCTGCGCGTAGGCGTCGTCGGTGTCCTGGTGCCAGCGTGCGACCAGCAGGTACCAGGCGGTCCAGATGATCGCGGCGACCGCGATCACCGCGGCGAGGATCAGCAGTGACTTGCGGCGCTTGGTGTTGGTCGGGGTGGCGGCCGGCGCGGTGGCTTGCGGGTTGAATTCGGTGGTCATGGCGTGGGGTTCCGGGCAGGGGCCGTGGCGATATCGGAAGGGGTGGAAGGCGTGGGCGCGGCGAGTACCAGACCGCCGCCGAGCGCGCGATCGAGGTCGATGGCCGCGTCGAGCCGCTGGCTGCGCAGCGCGACGATCTGCTGGTCGAACTGCAGCAGCGGTTCCTGCGCCGACAGCACGTCGATCTGGTTGCCGAGGCCGGCGCGGTAGCGCGCGGTGGCGATGTCCCAGGCCGATTGCGCGGCGTCGCTGGCCTGTACGGTCGAGGCAATCCGGGCGTCGAGCGAACGCATCGCCTGCAATGCGTCGGCGACTTCGCGCAGGGCGCCGACCAGGCCCTGGTTGTAGCTGGCGACGGCGAGGTCGTAGTCGGCGTCGCTGCCGGCGAGCTGGTTGCGCAGGCGGCCGCCGTCGAAGATCGGCAGGCTGATCGCCGGGCCGCCATAGACCAGCAGCGCATCGCTGCCGAACAGGTCCGACAGTCCGCCGGATGCGAGGCCGGCTATCGCGTTGAGGTTGATGGTCGGGTAGAACGCGGCCTTGCTGGCGTCGATGCCATGGCGCGCGGCCTCGACCCGCCAGCGCGCGGCGACCACGTCGGGGCGGTGGCCGAGCAATTCGCTCGGCAGCACGTCGGGCACGGCGGGTGACGGTGCATCGAGCAACCGGGGCGGGGTGATCTCCAGTCCGCGGTCCGGGCCTTGCCCGAGCAATGCGGCAAGCGCGTTGCGGGCGGCATCAATCTGCTGCTGCGCGGCCTGCGTCTGCTGCCGCGCACTGGCGGCATTGGCTTCGGCGAGGCGGATCTGCAGGCGGTTGTCGAGTCCGGCCTCGACCCGTTGCCGACCGAGGTCGAGCAACTCGCTCGAGCGCGCCTGCTCCTCCTCCGCGACGTCCCTGGCGGAATGCGCCTGTGCCAGCACGACATAGGCGTGGGCGATGTTGGATGCCAGCGTCAGCCGTGCGGCCTGCGCGTCGACCTCGGCTGCGCGGGCTTCGCCGAGTGCGGCCTGCCAACGTGTGCGCTGCCCGCCCCAGAGATCGGGGCTGTATTTGAAGTTGAGGGTAAGAAGCGCGCTGCCATTGGTCTCGCCGCCGAGCTCGTCGCCGGCCAGCGTCGAGGGGATGCTCACCACCGAGTACTGCGCGCCGGCGCCGAGCGTCGGCGAGCGGGCGGCATCGGCCAGTCCGGCGCGGGCGATGGCCTGGCGGACGCGGGCGTCGGCGGCGGCCAGGCTGGGAGTGCCGGCCAATGCCTCGTTGATCAGCGCGTCGAGCTGCGGATCGCCGAATGCCGTCCACCAGTCCTTACGGGGGAAGTCGGCGTCGGAGATCGACGCGTTCGTCGCACCCTCGATACCGAGGCTGCGGTTCGCGGCAAGGCTGTCGGGATCCAGCGAGTGGCCGGACGGCGCGAGTCCGCGAGTGCTTGCGCAGCCGGCCAGGATCGCGCCGAGCGCAATCGCGAGGAACACGGGCCCCAGCCCGCGGTGCGGGCGAAATTCGGTCGAAGGCATGGTCAGGAACCGGAAGGAGGTTGGAGGTTGTCGCGGGCCTGTTCGAGCAGGCGGATGAGCTGGGCGCGGTCGGCCTCGCTCATGCCGGCCATGGCGCGCTCGCGCACGCGCATGCCGCACTGGTTGATGCCCTGCCAGATCACGGCGCCGGCCTCGGTCAGGCCGATGGTGGTGGCGCGGCGGTCGTCGGGGTCGGCGGTGCGCGCGATCAGGCCCTTGGCCTCGAGCTTGTCGAGCAGGCGGGTCATTGCGCCCGGGTTGACCTCCGCGGCGCGGGCCAGGTCGGTCACGCCGGCGGTGCCGGTGGCGAGCTTTTTGAGGGTGATGTACTGGCTGAAGGTCAGCTCATGCCCGAGCTTGGCGAGTTCCTGCGCCATCAACGCCCACATGCCGTCGCGGATCTGGCGGAACAGCAGCCCGAGGGTCGATCCGCTGCAGGTTTCGTCGGAGGGGGAGGGAGAGGCCGCGTTCATGACGCGGAATAATGTTAGCCCGGGCAATAATTGTCAAGGCAAATATTGCGCAAGCAAGTGAATTCCCGTTCAGGTTGCGAGCACGAGTTCCAGCACGAACTTGCTGCCGAAGAACGCCAGTACCAGCAGCGCCATCGCCGCCAGCGTCCAGCGCACCGCGGTGGCGCCGCGCCAGCCGTAGCGCCAGCGGCCGAGTAGCAGTCCACCAAATGCCAGCCACGACAGCACGCTGAGTACGGTCTTGTGGGCCAAGTGCTGGGCGAACATGTCCGCGACGAACAGTGCGCCGGTCAGCAGGGTGGCGGTGAGCAGCACGAAACCGACCCCGATGGTCCGGAACAGCAGCGTTTCCAGCTCGACCAGTGGCGGCAGCGCGCGCCGCCAGCTGTGGAACTCGCGGCGGCGCAGGGCGCGCTCCTGCAGCCACAACATCAACGCCAGCAATGCCGCGATCGCCAATGTCGCGTAGGCGAGCAGCGCGGTCCAGGCGTGCAGTTGCAGGCGCCAATCCAGCGGTTCCGGCGGCACGTGGCCGTAGCTCTGATAACCGAGCAGGGCCAGGGCGGCCAGCGGAAATACCACCACGCCCAGGGCGCGCATGCGTCCCGATGCGCCGACCACGGTCGTCATTGCCGCCATGCCGAGCCCGACCAGCGACAGCGCCGCGAAGAAGTGCATGTCCGTGCCGCCGGTGCCACGCCACGCCAGCAGGTGTGCGGCCGCGTGCAGCGCCACCGCGACCGCGGCCGGTAACAACCAGGCGCGTCCGCGCGCGCTATCGCGCCGGAGATCGACCACCAGCAAACCGGCAGCGAGAAGGTAAAGAGCGGTCGCGATGAGAACGATTGTCATCGCCAAAGTGTCGCACGCCTTCCCTTGTAGGAGCGGCTTCAGCCGCGATCTGGAATCGTTCGCCCGCGCCGATTCCAGATC
>JBOHYB010000041.1:0-28444 GCA_050737695.1 Lysobacter sp.
ATCTGGAATCGGTGCGGGCGGACGACCATCCGATCGCGGCTGAAGCCGCTCCTACAACCGCGGAGAGTCCCGGTCGAAGCAACGCCCGCCGCCTTCACGCGCCCTGCGTCAACCGCGCCAGCTCGTCGGCCTGGTGCTCCTGCTGCAACCGCGCGATCAGCGCGTCGAGGTCGCCGGTCAGCACGTTCGGCAGGTCGTACAGGGTCAGGCCTTCGACGCGGTGGTCGGTGATCCGCCCCTGCGGGTAGTTGTAGGTGCGGATGCGCTGGCTGCGGTCGCCGCTGCCGACCTGCAGTTTGCGGTCCTGCGCGATCGCAGCGGCGGCCTTGGCGGCTTGCGCTTCGGCGAGGTTGGCGGCGAGGCGCTTCATCGCCTTGTCGCGGTTGGCGTGCTGGCTGCGTTCGGTCTGACTCTCGACCACGAAGCCGGTCGGGATGTGGGTGATGCGGATCGCCGAATCGGTCTTGTTGACGTGCTGGCCGCCGGCGCCGGAGGAGCGGAAGGTGTCGATGCGCAGATCGGACGCGTTGATCTCGATCGGCTCGCCCTCGGGCTCGACCGCGATGATCGCGACGGTCGCCGCCGAGGTGTGGATGCGGCCCTGCGATTCGGTCTCGGGCACGCGCTGGACGCGGTGGGTGCCGGATTCGAACTTCAGCCGCGAGTACGCGCCGCGGCCTTCGATGCGTGCGACTACTTCCTTGAAGCCGCCATGCTCGCCCTGGCTGGCCGACTCGACCTCGACCCGCCAGCCCTGGCGCTCGGCGTAGCGCGAGTACATCCGGAACAGGTCGCCGGCGAAGATCGCGGCCTCGTCGCCGCCGGTGCCGGCGCGGACTTCCAGGTAGATATCGCCGTCGTCGCGCGGGTCCTTGGGGATCATCTGCGCGAGCAGTTCGGCGTCCAGTTGCTCAAGCCGGGCGGTGGCGCTGGCGATCTCCTCTTCGGCCAGTTCGCCGAGTTCCGGATCGTTGCGCATCGCCTGGGCGGCGGCGAGGTCGGCCTTGGCGGCGGCCTCGTCGGCCAGCGCGGTGGCGATCGGTTCGAGCTGGGCGAACTCGCGCGAGAGCTGGCGGAACCGCTTGGCATCGCCGATCACGCCGGGGTCGGCGAGCAGACGCTCGAGTTCCTCGCGGCGTTCGGCGAGGGCTTCGAGCTTGCGGCGCAGGGTGGGGGTCATCGGTCGTCGTCGGCTCGCGGGTTCGGGCGGGATGCGAAGCAGGCTTCGCGGCAACCGCGCGCCAATGACGCGGGGCTGCGACAAGGATAAGCGGGGTGACGCTAACGGGCGTCCGTGTCGTCGTCGGGACCGGCCGGCGGAAACAGCTTCTCGGTGGCGCGCGCCAGTTCGCTGGTGCCGGCCAGGGCTTCCTCGCGCAGGGCTACCGTCGGTGCGTGCAGCAAGCGGTTGGTCAGGGTGTGGGCGAGGAAGTCGAGCACCTCGTCGGGTGCTTCGCCGGCGGCGAGCTGCGCCCGGGCCTTGGCCAGCACCTCGGCGCGGGCGATCTCGCCGTGCGCGCGCAGGCGCTTGAGCGGACCGGTGCGGGTGCTGGCGGCGAAGGTTTCCATGAACCGTGCGACCTGCAGCTCGACGATTGCCTCGGCCTCGGTTGCGGCTTCACGGCGGCTGCGGCGGTTGTCCTCGATCGCCCGTTCGAGGTCGTCGACCGTGTACAGGAACACGTCGTCGAGGTCGGCCACGTCGGCGGCGATGTCGCGCGGCACCGCCAGGTCGAGCAGCAGCATCGGCCGGTGTTTGCGAGTAGCCAGCGCGGCGGCGACCTGCGCGCGCTGCAGCACCGGTTCGCGGCTGGCGGTGGCCGACAGCACGATGTCGGCCTCGCCGAGGTGGCGGTCGAGCTCGCCCAGCGGCAGCGCGACGCCGCCGTGGCGACTGGCCAGTTCCTGCGCGTGCGACAACGTGCGGTTGGCGATGAGCAGACGCCTGGCCTTGGCCTGCACCAGGTGCCGCGCGGCGAGTTCGACGGTCTCGCCGGCGCCGATCAGCAGCACGGTCGAGTCCTCCAGCCGGGCGAACGATTCCTGCGCCAACCGCACCGCGGCGGACGCGACCGACACCGGGTTGGCGCCGATCCGGGTGTCGGTGCGGGCGCGCTTGGCGGTGCTGAAGGTGTGCTGGAACAGCCGGTCGAGTTGGCTGCCGAGGCAGCCGGACGCGCGCGCGGTGGCCCATGCGTCCTTGACCTGGCCGAGGATCTGCGGCTCGCCGAGCACCAGCGAGTCGAGTCCGGTGGCGACCCGGAACAGATGGCGCACCGCATCGGCATCGCGATGACGGTAGAGGTAGGCGTGCAGGTCGCCGGCCTCGGCCGGATGGGTTGCCAGCCAGTCGGCGATCGCGCTGCCGTCGTCGTCGCTGACCGCGTAGACCTCGGTGCGGTTGCAGGTCGACAGCAACGCCGCCTCGCGCACCTGCGGCAGCGCGCGCAGCGCCGCCAGCGCCGCCGGCACCGCGTCGGCGGCGAACGCCACCCGCTCGCGCAGGCTGACCGGCGCGGTCTGGTGGTTGAGGCCGAGGACAAACAGGGACATGACGAGGGAGGGCTACCCGTTCAGGTGCTTGCGATAAGCTGCTGGCTGCTGAAGGCCGCCATTCTACCGGCCCTGACCAACGTAGGGATTTGCGCCCGATGCCCCAGGCTTTGCGTTCGTTCACGACCCTGTCCCGGTTGACCGTCGTCGCCGTGGCGCTGGCGCTTCCGCCCGCGACGGCGTGGGCGCGGCAGCCGGCCGAACCGGTCGAGTCCCAGGCCTCGACCGACCCGGTCGTGCGCGCGCTGGAGCCGTTGCTGGCGGCCGAGTTCGCGGTCCAGTCCGGTCGCCTCGAGGATGCCGCGCGCTGGTATCTCGATGCCGCCCGCGCCGCCCAGGACGTCGAGCTGGCCGAGCGCGCGACCCGGATCGCCTTGCTGGCCAAGGACAACGCCCGCGCCGCCCAGGCGCTGGAGCTGTGGCGCGAACAGGGCGGCGAGGGCGTTACCTTGATCGCCGCCGAGGCCACCCTGGCGCTGCGCGACAACAAGCTGCGCCGGGCCCGCAAGCACCTGGTCGAACTGCTGCAGATGCCCGGCGACGATGGCTGGCGGCAGGCGCTGGGGGTGATCGCCGGCGGCGCCCGCGATCCCGAGCAGGCCGCCGACTTGCTGGACGCCCTGGTCGAGGACGGCCGCATCCCGGACACGCTGCAGGCGTGGCTCGCGTTCGGTGGCCTCGCCCAGCGGCTGGGGCAACCCGAACTGGCCGAAACCATCGTCGCCGAAGTGGTCGAGCGCTTCCCCGGCGAGCCCCGCGTCGCCCTGTTGCGCGCCAGCCAGTTGCGCGAGGCCGACCGCGACGATGAAGCCCGCGAGGTGCTCGAATCGGTGGCCGAACAGGCCAGTGGCGATGCCGAACTGCGACTCGCGATGGCCTACGAATACGACGCCCTCGGCGACCTCGCCGCCGCGTCCGCGATCCTCGCCCGTGGCCCGCAGGACGATCAGACCTACGCCCTGCGTGCCTCGCTGCTGGCCCGCGCCGAGGACAAGACCGCGCTGGTCGATCTGTACGAGGAGCTGCGTCGCGATGCCGGCAAGCCCGACCCGCAACGGCGCCTGCTGCTCGGGCAGATGGCCGAGTTCCTCGAACGTTTCGACGAGGCGCTCGACTGGTATCGTGGCGTTCCCGGCGGCCCCCAACGCTGGCCGGCCAAGCTGCGCAGTGCCAACGTGCTGCACGAGCTCAAGCGTGCCGACGAGGCATTCGCGCTGTTGCACGAGGTCCAGGCCGATGCTTCCGCGCCTGACCAGCCCCGCCGCGACGCCTACCTGCTGGAGGCGGCACTGCTCGAGGAGGGCGGCGATGACGAGGCAGTCATGGGTGCGTTCTCACGCGGGCTGGCGGCATTCCCGGACGATCTTGAAATCCTCTACGCCCGTGCCCTCGCCTGGGAGCGTCGCGACGACATCGCCCGCGCCGAAGCCGACCTGCGCAGGATCCTGGTGATCGAACCCGAGTCGGTCGCCGCCCTGAACGCGCTGGGCTACACCCTGGCCGACCGCACCGACCGCTACCAGGAGGCGCTGGAGCTGATCAACCGCGCCCGCGCGGCCGAGCCCGACAATGCCGCGATCATCGACAGCTACGGCTGGGTGCTGTATCGCCTCGGCCGCCCCGAGGATGCACTCGGCGAGCTGCGCCGCGCGTTCGCGCTGCAGAAGGATGCCGAGATCGGCGCGCATCTCGGGGAGGTGTTGTGGGTGCTCGGCAAACGCGAGGAGGCGCGCAAGTATTTCGAGCAGGCGCGCGAGATCGATCCCGACAATCGCGCCCTGCAGCGCGCATTGGAAAAGACCGGCGCATGACGCTTTTATTCCGCTTGCCTGATCTCCGATCTCCCGGCCTGCGTGGCCTCGCCCTCGTCGCCATGGCGTTGCTGGCCGCCTGCACCGCCGCACCGGTACGACCTGACCTCGGCCCGGCCGAGGTTGCCGCCGCCGAGGCGGCGCAGACGCAGCGCGAAGCGACCTTGCGTGCGCAGCGCGACTGGTCGTTGTCCGGCCGGATCGCGGTGTCCAACCGCGGCAAGGGCGGCAGCGGACGGATCGATTGGGTCCAGAACGGCCCGAACTACCGCGTTGCCCTGAGCGCGCCGGTGACCCGGCAGGGTTGGCGGCTGTCGGGCGACGCCGACCACGCGTTGCTGGAAGGCCTCGAAGGCGGCCCGCGCCGCGGCGCCGACGCCCGCCAGCTGCTGCTGCGCGCGACCGGCTGGGACATCCCGGTGACGGCGCTGGCCGAATGGGTCCGCGGCGCCCGCGCCCCGGCGCTCGGTCCGGCGCGCATCACCTACGGCGCCAACGGCTTGCCGTGGTCGATCGAGCAGGGCGGCTGGCTGATCGAGTACCAGTGGCCCGACCCCGACCCGGCTGCGCCGACCCCGGACTTGCGGTTGCCCGCGCGCCTCGATGCCACCCGTGGCGAAGCCACGGTGAAGCTGCTGGTCGACGAGTGGGGCGAGGCGTAAAGGCGGTTTGCGACGATGACCGGACCCGCCCCCGATCCCGGCTGGAGCCTCTGGCCGGCGCCGGCCAAGCTCAACCTGTTCCTGCGCATCCCCGGTCGCCGTGCCGATGGCTACCACCTGCTGCAGACCGTGTTCCGCCTGCTCGAGTGGGGCGACACCATCCGGCTACGGCCACGCGAGGACGGTCGCATCGTCCGCCACGGCGAATCGGCCGCGGGCGTCGCCGAAGTCGATGACCTGGTCGTTCGCGCGGCAAAACTGCTGCAAAAATCGGCAAAAAACACGAGTGGCGCCGATATCATCGTCGAAAAGCGCATTCCGGTGGGCGGCGGCTTCGGTGGCGGCTCGTCTGACGCGGCGACCGTTCTGCTCGCGCTCGATACGCTGTGGGGCAGCCACCTTGGGACCGATCGGCTGGCCGAACTCGGCCTGCAACTCGGTGCCGACGTGCCGGTGTTCGTCCGCGGCGACAATGCCTGGGCCGAAGGCGTCGGCGAGCAGTTGACCCCGCTCGAACTGCCGCCGGCGTGGTACCTGCTGGTCGACCCCGGCGTTCACGTGCCGACCGCCGAATTGTTCCAGACACCCGAATTGACGCGCGATGCGCCGCCCGCGACAATAGCCGACTTCGTTTCGGGCGTACCGCTCGGGAACGCGTTCGAGCCGGTGTTGCGCGGGCGCGAACCGGCCATCGAGGCCGTGTTTGCAGCCTTGTCGCGTGTCGGCACGCCGCGCCTGACCGGCACCGGCAGCGGTTGTTTCGTCGAGTTCGCCACCCGCGAAACCGCCGAGGCGGCACTGGCGGCGTTGCCGCCGGGCTTCAAGGCCTGGCTGGCGGCGGGGGCGGCGCGTTCGCCGCTGCACGTGGCGCTTGAGGCCAACAAGTTCTAGTCGACGCGTCAGTTCACAACAAGTCACTGCAGGGGCGTCGCCAAGAGGCCCAAGGCACCAGGTTTTGATCCTGGCATTCGTAGGTTCGAATCCTACCGCCCCTGCCAAACATGCGCGGCACCGCCGCGTCCGGGCACCGCCAGGTCAGAGCAAGCGGAGTACACATGCAAAACGATCCCAGCCTGCTTGTCTTCAGCGGCAACGCCAATCGCCCGCTCGCGCAGGCGGTGTGCAAGGAACTCGGCATCCGTCCGGGCAAGGCCCAGATCGGCCGTTTCTCCGATGGCGAGGTCCAGGTCGAGATCGAGGAGAACGTGCGCCGGCAGGAGGCGTTCGTGATCCAGCCGACCTGCGCGCCCAGCGCCGAGAACTTGGTCGAGCTGCTGGTCCTGATCGACGCGCTCAAGCGCGCCTCGGTCAGCTCGGTCACCGCGGTGGTGCCGTACTTCGGCTACGCCCGCCAGGACCGCCGTCCGCGCTCCTCGCGCGTGCCTATCACCGCCAAGGTCGCGGCCAAGATGTTCAGCGCGGTCGGCTGCGACCGGGTGTTGACGGTCGACCTGCACGCCGACCAGATCCAGGGCTTCTTCGATATGCCCGTGGACAACGTCTACGCCTCGCCGCTGCTGTTGGCCGACATCTGGCGCGCACACGGCACCGACAACCTGATCGTGGTCAGTCCCGATGTCGGCGGCGTGGTCCGTGCACGCGCGATCGCCAAGCGCCTCGACGATGCCGACCTGGCGATCATCGACAAGCGCCGCCCGCGCGCCAACGTCGCCACGGTGATGAACATCATTGGCGACGTCTCGGGCAAGACCTGCGTGCTGGTCGACGACATCGTCGACACCGCCGGTACCCTGTGCGCCGCCGCCGCCGCGCTGAAGGAGCACGGCGCGACCAAGGTCGTGGCCTACTGCACCCACCCGGTGCTGTCGGGCGCGGCGATCAGCAACATCAGCAAGTCGCAGCTCGACGAACTGGTGGTCACCGACACCATCCCGCTGACCGACGCCGCCCGCGAATGCGGCAAGGTCCGCCAGCTCAGCGTCGCCGAGCTGTTGGCCGAGACCATCCGCCGGATCGCCTTCGGCGAATCGGTCAGCTCGTTGTACGTCGACTGACAAAACCGAATTCGCGGCGCCGGATCGTTCCGGCATCGCAATGCGCTCACCTGGTCGCGGGTGAGCGTTTCCACCGCCGCGAGGCGGTTCAATGTAAGCAAAGTGAGTAATCGAAATGTCCGAACACACCATCAAGGCCACTGGCCGCAGTGTCGAGGGGAAGGGTGCGAGCCGCCGCCTGCGCCACGCTGCCAGCATCCCGGCTATTGTCTATGGCGGCAAGAACGCGCCGCAGCCGATCCAGCTCGACCACGAGCAGATCTGGCTGGCCAACAAGCACGAGTGGTTCTACTCGTCGATCCTGAATCTGGACATCGACGGCAAGGTCGAGCCGGTGCTATTGCGCGACATGCAGCGCCACCCGTTCAAGCAGCTGATCCTGCACCTGGATTTCCAGCGCGTTGACGCCAAGCAGGCGATCAAGGTCGCGGTGCCGCTGCACTTCCTCAACGTCGAGCAGTCGCCGGCCGGCAAGGCCTCCGACGTCGTGGTTACCCACGAGCTCAACGAGGTCAACATCAGCTGCCTGCCGAAGGACCTGCCGGAGTTCATCGAGATCGACCTGGCCGAGCTGACCCTGGGCCAGACCGTCCACCTGTCGGAGCTGAAGCTGCCGAAGGGCGTGGAGATCCCGGAACTGAAGCTCGGCAAGGAGCATGATGTTGCCGTGGTCGTGGCCCGCCAGGGCCGGGTCGACGTCGAGGCCACCGAGGGCGCGACCGAAGCCGAGGCCGCTGCGGCCGAAGTGCCGGCGGCCAAGGTCGAGAAGGACGAGGAATAAGCCGCAATCGCGCCGGCGTGTCCGCGATTGCGGGTGCGCCGGCGTGCGGCTTGTTCGCCTGAGATGGCCGACCTGCGCCTCATCGTCGGGCTGGGCAATCCCGGTCCCGAATACACCCGGACCCGGCACAACGCCGGGTTCTGGTTTGTGGACGCACTGGCGGAGAAGTTCGGCGGACGCTTCGGCGTGGACGCCAAGCTGTTCGGCGAGACCTGCAAGATCGAGATCGCCGGGCAATCGGTCTGGCTGCTGAAGCCGGCCACCTTCATGAACCTGTCGGGCAAATCGGTCACCGCCGCCCAGCGCTACTGGAAGATCGAGCCCGAGCAGTCGCTGCTCGCGCACGACGAACTCGACCTGCCACCCGGCACCGCGCGGCTCAAGTTCGACGGCGGCCACGGTGGCCAGAACGGCCTGCGCGACACCATGCGCCTGCTGGGCCATGGCCAGTTCCAGCGCCTGCGGATCGGCATCGGCCACCCCGGCCACAAGGACCGCGTGACCCCGTGGGTACTGGGGCGCGCCAGTGGCGACGACGAGACGATGATCCTGCGTGCGATCGACGATGCGATCGACGTCCTGCCGCTGGCGGTCAACGGCGACTTCAACGAGGCGATGAAACGCCTGCACACCCCGAAAGCCTAGGGATTTGCGGATTGGCGATTGGCCGCGAGCCAGTCGCCAGTCCCTAACTCCCACCCCGGATGCAGTAGTCATGGGTATCAAATGCGGCATCGTCGGCCTGCCCAATGTCGGCAAGTCGACCCTCTTCAACGCCTTGACCAAGGCCGGCATCGCCGCGGCCAATTTCCCATTCTGCACGATCGAGCCCAACGTCGGCGTGGTGCCGGTGCCGGACCCGCGGCTGAACGCGCTGTCGGCGATCGTCAACCCGCAAAAGTGCATCCCGACTGCGGTTGAGTTTGTCGACATCGCCGGGCTGGTCGCCGGCGCGGCCAGCGGCGAGGGTCTGGGCAACAAGTTCCTCGCCCACATCCGCGAGGTCGACGCGATCACCCACGTGGTGCGCTGCTTCGAGAACGACGACGTCATCCACGTCAACAACAGGATCGACCCGATCGCCGACATCGACACGATCGACACCGAGCTGGCGCTGGCCGACCTGGATTCGGTCGAGCGCGCCCTGCAGCGCGCCGAGCGCAGCGCCAAGACTGGCGACAAGGAGGCCAAGGCCCGGGTCGAGGTGCTGGCACGGGTGCGCGAAGGCCTCGACGCCGGCAAGCCGGCGCGCGCGCTGGAACTCTCCGATGACGACCGCCTGGCGGTGCGCGACCTGTTCCTGCTGACCCTGAAGCCGGTGATGTACGTCGCCAACGTGCTCGAGGACGGCTTCGACGACAATCCGCATCTCGACGCGGTGCGCGCCCGCGCGGTCACTGAGGGCGCCGAAGTGGTGCCGGTATCGGCGGCGATCGAGGAGGAGTTGAGCCAGCTCGACGACGCCGACCGCGACGAGTTCCTGGCCTCGCTCGGTCTCGACGAGCCCGGCTTGAACCGGGTGATCCGCGCCGCCTACAAGCTGCTCGGCCTGCAGACCTACTTCACCGCCGGGGTCAAGGAAGTCCGCGCCTGGACCGTCAAGGGCGGCTCGACCGCGCCACAGGCCGCCGCGGTGATCCACACCGATTTCGAGAAGGGGTTCATCCGCGCCGAGACGATCGGCTACGACGATTTCATCAAGTACAAGGGCGAAGCCGGCGCCCGCGATGCCGGGCGTCTGCGGCTGGAAGGCAAGGAGTATCGTGTGCAGGAAGGCGACGTGCTGCACTTCCGCTTCAACGTGTAGCTGCCGACCTCGAAAAAATCCCGAATTCAGCATTGACTTCCCGGCAAACGCGCTCCAGAATTGCGGGCTCTTTGGAGGGATACCCAAGCGGCCAACGGGGGCAGACTGTAAATCTGCTGGCTTACGCCTTCGGTGGTTCGAATCCACCTCCCTCCACCAGCTTCCCGTCGACATGCGACACGTCGGCACGGCAGGTGGAGATGCTCCACCCGGATGCCTTACCAGCAACCGGCGCAGTACCCAAGCAGGTTTGTCCGGCGCGGGAGTAGTTCAATGGTAGAACCTCAGCCTTCCAAGCTGATGGTGCGGGTTCGATCCCCGTCTCCCGCTCCATTGATGCCGCGACGTCGTACCTGCTGGAACAACTTGCTCACGTAGCTCAGTCGGTAGAGCACCTCCTTGGTAAGGAGGAGGTCGAAGGTTCGATTCCTTTCGTGAGCACCATATTCGTCACCACCGCACACCATTGAGAAGCAGCCATGGCCAAGGGTAAGTTCGAGCGCACCAAGCCGCACGTCAACGTCGGCACGATCGGTCACGTCGACCACGGCAAGACCACGCTGACCGCAGCGCTGACCAAGGTGGGCGCGGAGCGTTTCGGCGGCGAGTTCAAGGATTACTCGGCGATCGACGCCGCGCCGGAAGAGAAGGCGCGCGGCATCACGATCTCGACCGCGCACGTCGAGTACGAATCCGAGACCCGCCACTACGCCCACGTCGACTGCCCGGGCCACGCCGATTATGTGAAGAACATGATCACCGGTGCGGCGCAGATGGACGGCGCGATCCTGGTGTGCTCGGCCGCGGACGGCCCGATGCCGCAGACCCGCGAGCACATCCTGCTGGCCCGCCAGGTCGGCGTGCCGTACATCGTGGTGTTCCTGAACAAGGCCGACATGGTCGACGACGCCGAGCTGCTCGAGCTGGTCGAAATGGAAGTGCGCGAGCTGCTGGAGAAGTACGACTTCCCGGGCGACGACACCCCGATCGTGCACGGTTCGGCGCTGAAGGCGCTGGAAGGTGACCAGAGCGAAATCGGCGTGCCCGCGATCCTGAAGCTGGTCGAGGCGCTGGACAGCTACATCCCGCTGCCCGAGCGCGACGTCGACAAGCCGTTCCTGATGCCGGTCGAGGACGTGTTCTCGATCTCCGGTCGCGGCACCGTGGTGACCGGCCGCATCGAGCGCGGCATCATCAAGGTCGGCGAGGAAATTGAGATCGTCGGCATCCGCGACACCCAGAAGACCACGGTCACTGGTGTCGAGATGTTCCGCAAGCTGCTCGACCAGGGCCAGGCGGGCGACAACGCCGGCCTGCTGCTGCGCGGCACCAAGCGTGACGACGTCGAGCGCGGCCAGGTGCTGTGCAAGCCGGGCAGCATCAAGCCGCACACCGACTTTGAAGGCGAGGTCTACATCCTGTCGAAGGACGAGGGCGGTCGCCACACCCCGTTCTTCAAGGGTTACCGTCCGCAGTTCTACTTCCGCACCACCGACATCACTGGCGCCTGCCAGCTGCCGGAAGGCGTGGAGATGGTGATGCCGGGCGACAACGTGAAGATGGTCGTGACCCTGATCAACCCGGTGGCGATGGATGAGGGCCTGCGCTTTGCGATCCGCGAGGGCGGCCGCACCGTCGGCGCCGGCGTCGTTGCCAAGATCCTGAAGTAATCGGGCACGCCGTAAGCCCGTCGAAATCGATGAAAAACGGTGGTGGCGGCGCAAGCCGCCGTCGCCATTTTCGGACCAGTCAATACGCCAGTAGCTCAATTGGCAGAGCAGCGGTCTCCAAAACCGCAGGTTGGGGGTTCAAGTCCCTCCTGGCGTGCCAAATGCGGAAGATCGATTGAACAGCAAGGTCGAACAAACCAGGTCCACCAACGCCGGTGACATCGCCAAGTACGCGCTTGCGGTGCTGCTGGTGGCTGCGGGCCTGTTTGCGTACATCTGGTTCGAGCAGTGGCCGGGCGCGCTGCGTGCGCTGGCCGTGGCCGGTGGTCTGGTCGCAGGCGTGGCGGTGTTCCTGACCAGCCACAAGGGCGCGCAGACCCTCGAGTTCCTGTCGGAATCGCGTTTCGAGCTGCGCAAGGTGGTCTGGCCGACCCGCCAGGAAGCCACCCGCACTACCTGGGTAGTGATGCTCGCGGTGGTAATCCTCAGCTTGCTGCTGGCCGGCTTCGACGTGGTCATCCAGGCCGCGGTGAAGTGGCTGTTGGGACGTTAAGGAGATGACACAGGTGCAGACCCCAGACAACGATTCCACGGACAACGGCGCGGCGAACAACCGGCGCTGGTATGTGGTCCATGCCTATTCGGGCTTCGAGAAGTCGGTGGCACAGGCGCTGCGCGACCGCATCGCGCGCGCCGAGATGCAGGACCGCTTCGGCGACGTGCTGG
Source organism: Lysobacter sp. (assembly GCA_050737695.1). Classification (GTDB taxonomy): domain Bacteria; phylum Pseudomonadota; class Gammaproteobacteria; order Xanthomonadales; family Xanthomonadaceae; genus Novilysobacter. Next base: position 12,026 of record JBOHYB010000041.1, read on the forward strand.
TGCCGACCGAGGAAGTGGTGGAGATGCGCGCCGGCCAGAAGCGCCGTTCCGAGCGCAAATTCTTCCCCGGTTACGTGCTGGTGCAGATCGCCACCCACGACGAGTCGGGCATTCCGCGGATCGACAGCGAGTGCTGGCACCTGATCAAGGAAACCCCGAAGGTGATGGGCTTCATCGGCGGCACCGCCGACCGGCCGCTGCCGATCGCCGACCACGAGGCCGATGCGATCCTGAACCGGGTCCAGGAAGGCGTCACCAAGCCGAAGCCGAAGGTGCTGTTCGAGCCGGGCCAGATGGTTCGGGTCATCGATGGCCCGTTCAACGACTTCAACGGCGTGGTCGAGGAAATCAACTACGAGAAGAGCCGCCTGCGTGTGGCGGTGCTGATCTTCGGCCGCTCGACCCCGGTCGAGCTCGCCTTCGGTCAGGTCGAAAAGGCCTGACCCCGGAAAAAACGCAGGGACGAAAACCCTGTATACTACCGGGCTCGCTGTCAAAGGCGAGCCGTCGTGGACTCCGCAGCTGCCTTTGGGCGGCTGTCGGCGCATTCGGTTCGCGAACATTGACGTGACGCATTTGACGTGAAGCCGGGACACGTGATTTTCCCGGCGCGATGGGGAGCCTGATCAGGGCGTTTGCACCCGGAGAGCAATCAAAATGGCAAAGAAAGTAGTCGGCTATATCAAGCTGCAGGTCAAGGCCGGTCAGGCCAACCCGTCGCCGCCGGTGGGTCCCGCCCTCGGCCAGCGCGGCCTCAACATCATGGAGTTCTGCAAGGCCTTCAACGCCGCGACCTCCAAGCTGGAGCCGGGCCTGCCGACGCCGGTGATCATCACCGCGTACTCGGACCGCACCTTCACCTTCATCACCAAGAGCACCCCGGCCACCGTGCTGCTCAAGAAGGCGGCCAGCATCACTTCCGGCTCCAAGCGCCCGAACACCGAGAAGGTGGGCAAGGTCACGCGCGTCCAGCTGGAAGAGATCGCCAAGCAGAAGGAAGCGGACCTGACCGCGGCCGAGCTGGAAGCGGCAGTGCGCACGATTGCGGGTTCCGCCCGCAGCATGGGTTTGACGGTGGAGGGCTAAGAGATGGCAATGACCAAGCGCGAAAAAGCAATCAAGGCCGCCGTCGTCCCGGGCAAAGCATACGCCTTCGACGATGCCATCAAGATCATCAAGACCGCGACCAAGGCCAAGTTCGTCGAGTCCGTCGACGTCGCCGTGCGTCTGGGCGTGGATGCCAAGAAGTCCGACCAGCAGGTGCGCGGTTCGACCGTGCTGCCCGCCGGCACCGGCAAGTCGGTCCGCGTGGCGGTGTTCGCCCCGGCCGGCGCCAAGGCTGACGAAGCCCTGGCCGCTGGCGCCGAAGCCGTCGGCATGGACGACCTGGCCGAGAAGATGCAGGCCGGCGACCTCAACTACGACGTCGTCATCGCGACGCCGGATGCGATGCGCGTGGTCGGCAAGCTCGGCCAGGTGCTCGGTCCGCGCGGCCTGATGCCGAACCCGAAGGTCGGCACCGTGTCGCCGAACCCGGCCGAGGCGGTCAAGGCGGCCAAGGGCGGCCAGGTCCGTTATCGCACCGACAAGGCCGGCATCATCCACTGCACCATCGGTAAGGCCGACTTCGACGACGGTTCGCTCAAGGGCAACCTCGAGGCGCTGTTGCTCGACCTGATCAAGGCCAAGCCGGCGACCGCCAAGGGCCAGTACCTGCAGAAGGTCGCGATCAGCTCGACCATGGGTCCTGGCGTCACCGTCGATCAGTCGACCCTGATCCTGAAGTAAAGGCTTTTGTAGGAGGGGCTTCAGCCCCGATCCGAATTTTGAGGGCATCGCGAAGGCTTCGGCCCGAGCGATAGCCGTCAAAGACCGCAGGTGCGGTCAACGCCTACCGGCGACGGGCACGGAAGCTCGACAAGGCAGGGAATCGCCGCCGGTGGAAACGGGACTGCTTAATCCGGACCCTCGGGTCGTCCTGCGTAGATGGTGCCTTCTGGAAAATTTTTCTGGAGTGGCCACCACCCGGGATGCCGCAAGGCGTCCCCGATGCCAGGGACAGGCATCGCCTAGGACCGCAAGCGGCAGGAGCCGTGAGCGGAATTCAAATTGGAGGAGTGCAATGGCTCTCAATCTGTCCCAGAAGCAAGAAGTAGTCGCCGAGCTGGCAGACATCGCCGCCAAGGCCCACTCCTTGGTCGCAGCCGAGTACGCGGGCACCACGGTCAGTCAAATGACCGCGATGCGCAAGACGGCTCGTGAAACCGGCGTGTACTTGAAGGTTGTCAAGAACACGCTGGCGTCGCGCGCCGTGGCCGGCACCGAGTTCGAGGTCGTCAAGGACGCCCTGACCGGTCCGTTGCTGTACGCGTTCTCGCTGGAAGAACCCGGCGCTGCCGGTCGTCTGATCAAGGATGCCGCCAAGGGCAACGACAAGCTCAAGCCGCGCCTCGTGGCGGTGGAAGGCAAGCTGCTGCCGGCCGAGCACGTCGATGTACTGGCGTCGCTGCCGACCCGCGAGCAGGCGCTGTCCATGCTGGCCCGCGTCCTGGCCGAGCCGGCCTCGATGTTCGCCCGCGTCGTCAAGGCCGTGGCCGATCAGCAAGGTGGTGGCGAAACCGCCCCCGCCGAAGCTGCTGCCGAAGCCTGATTCGCGTCCGCGACTTAACTAATCGATTCGCAAGATCAATTTTCCAGAGGTAAATACAATGTCCCTGTCCAACGATCAGATCGTCGACGCCGTCGCCGCCAAGTCGCTGATGGAAGTGATGGAGCTGGTGAAGGCCATCGAAGAGAAGTTCGGCGTCACCGCCGCTGCCCCGGTCGTGATGGCCGCCGGCCCGGCTGCCGGCGCCGCCGCGGCCGAAGAGCAGACCGAGTTCAACGTCATCCTGAAGGAAGCCGGCGCCAAGAAGGTCGAGGTCATCAAGGCCGTCCGCGCCATCACCGGCCTGGGCCTGAAGGAAGCGAAGGACCTCGCCGAGGCCGGTGGCGTGGTGAAGGAAGGCGCTTCGAAGGAAGACGCCGAGAAGTTCAAGAAGGACCTCGAGGCCGCCGGCGCGACCGTCGAGCTGAAGTAAGCCGTACTTGCGTCGCCAGGCGTCATTGGCGACCACCTGAGGCTGGGGGCGTAAGCCCCCGGCCTTTGGCCGTTGTTGCAGTACCTCAAAAAAAATACCCGAGTTGGTAGTTGGAAGTAGCAATAGAAGGCGTGCTGGTGCCGGCAATACCAGCGACTTCCAAGTAACAACTTCACGTTTCCCCCGGATCCGCGCACGCGTGGTCCAATGAAAATCGAGGCGGTAGCCCCATGACCACAGCTTCCAAGACGACGGTTTCACACACCGACTATTCGTTCACCGAGAAGAAGCGCATCCGGAAGAACTTCGGAAAGCGCAAGTCGATCCTCGAAGTACCGTTCCTGCTGGCGATCCAGGTCGATTCGTATCGCGCCTTCCTGCAGGAGGACGTCGAGCCGTCGAAGCGCGAGGACCGCGGCCTGCATGCCGCGCTGAAGTCGGTGTTCCCGATCTCCAGCTACAGCGGCAACGCCGCCCTCGAGTACGTCGGCTACAAGCTCGGCGAGCCCGCGTTCGACGAACGCGAGTGCCGCCAGCGTGGGATGAGCTACGGCGCCCCGCTGCGCGTGACCGTGCGCCTGGTGATCTACGACCGCGAGTCCTCGACCAAGGCGATCAAGTACGTGAAGGAGCAGGAGGTCTACATGGGCGAGATCCCGCTCATGACCGGCAACGGCACCTTCATCGTCAACGGCACCGAGCGCGTCATCGTCTCGCAGCTGCACCGCAGCCCTGGCGTGTTCTTCGACCACGACCGCGGCAAGACCCACAGCTCCGGCAAGCTGCTGTACAGCGCCCGCATCATCCCGTACCGCGGCTCGTGGCTGGACTTCGAGTTCGACCCGAAGGACGGCCTGTTCACCCGCATCGATCGTCGCCGCAAGCTGCCGGTGACCATCCTGCTGCGCGCGCTGGGCTACAACAACGAGGAGATGCTGGCCGAGTTCTTCGAGGTCAACACCTTCCACATCGACCCGACCGAGGGCGTGCAGGTCGAGCTGGTGCCCGAGCGCCTGCGCGGCGAGACCCTTGATTTCGACCTGTCCGATGGCGAGAAGATCATCGTCGAGGCCGGCCGCCGCATCACCGCGCGCCACGTCAAGCAGCTCGAGGCCGCCGGCATCGACGCGCTGGCGGTGCCCGATGCCTATCTGGTCGGCCGGATCCTGTCGCACGACGTGGTCGACACCGCCACCGGCGAGCTGATCGCCTCGGCCAATGACGAGATCACCGAGGAGCAACTGGAGCTGTTCCGCAAGGGCGGCATCGAGACCGTCGGCACCATCTGGGTCAACGATCTCGACCGCGGCCCGTTCATCTCCAACACCCTGCGCATCGACCCGAGCAAGACCCAGCTCGAGGCGCTGGTCGAGATCTACCGGATGATGCGTCCGGGCGAGCCGCCGACCAAGGATGCCGCGCAGAACCTCTTCCACAACCTGTTCTTCACCTTCGACCGCTACGACCTGTCGGCGGTCGGCCGGATGAAGTTCAACCGCCGCATCGGCCGCAAGGAAACCACCGGCGCCTCGGTGCTGTACGACGCCAAGTACTACGCCGAGCGCAAGGACGAGGAGTCCAAGAAGCTGGTGGCCGAGTACGGCGACAGCTCCGACATCCTCGACGTGCTCAAGGTGCTGACCGAGATCCGCAACGGTCGCGGCGTGGTCGACGACATCGACCACCTCGGCAACCGCCGCGTGCGTTCGGTCGGCGAAATGGCCGAGAACACCTTCCGCGTCGGCCTGGTCCGGGTCGAGCGCGCGGTCAAGGAGCGCCTGTCGATGGCCGAGTCCGAAGGCCTGACCCCGCAGGAGCTGATCAACGCCAAGCCGGTGGCTGCCGCGATCAAGGAGTTCTTCGGCTCCTCGCAGCTGTCGCAGTTCATGGATCAGAACAACCCGCTGTCGGAAGTCACCCACAAGCGCCGCGTGTCGGCCCTTGGACCGGGCGGCCTGACCCGCGAGCGCGCCGGCTTCGAGGTGCGCGACGTGCACCCGACCCACTACGGCCGCGTCTGCACGATCGAAACGCCGGAAGGCCCGAACATCGGGCTGATCAACTCGCTGGCGGTGTTCGCCCGCACCAACCGCTACGGCTTCCTGGAGACGCCGTACCGCAAGGTCGTGGACGGCAAGGTCACCGACGACGTCGAGTACCTGTCGGCGATCGAGGAGAACGAATACGTCATCGCCCAGGCCAACGCGACCCAGGACGAGAAGGGCAAGCTGTCCGCCCAGTTCGTCGCCTGCCGCTACCAGGGCGAGAACCTGCTGAAGCCGCCGAGCGAGATCCACTTCATGGACGTCTCGCCGATGCAGACCGTGTCGGTGGCGGCGGCGCTGGTGCCGTTCCTCGAGCACGACGATGCCAACCGCGCGCTGATGGGCGCCAACATGCAGCGCCAGGCCGTGCCGACGCTGCGGGCGCAGAAGCCGCTGGTCGGCACCGGCATTGAGCGTGCGGTGGCGCGCGACTCGGGCGTGACCGTGAACGCCCTGCGTGGCGGCGTGATCGAGCAGATCGACGCCGGCCGCATCGTGGTCAAGGCCAACGAGGACGAGATCGTCGGTGCGGCCGATGCCGGCGTCGACATCTACAACCTGATCAAGTACACCCGCTCCAACCAGAACACCTGCATCAACCAGACCCCGCTGGTCAACGTAGGCGACGTGATCGCGCGCGGCGACGTGCTGGCCGACGGCCCGTCCACCGACATCGGTGAACTGGCACTCGGGCAGAACATGCTGATCGCGTTCATGCCGTGGAACGGCTACAACTTCGAGGACTCGATCCTGTTGTCGGAGCGAGTGGTCCAGGAGGACCGCTACACCACGATCCACATCGAGGAGCTGACCGCGGTCGCGCGTGACACCAAGCTCGGGCCGGAGGAGATTTCCGCCGACATCCCGAACGTGTCCGAGCAGGCGCTCAACCGCCTCGACGAGTCCGGCGTGGTATACATCGGCGCCGAAGTGCGCGCCGGCGACATCATGGTCGGCAAGGTCACGCCGAAGGGCGAAAGCCAGCTGACCCCGGAAGAGAAACTGCTGCGTGCGATCTTCGGCGAGAAGGCGTCCGACGTGAAGGACAGCTCGCTGCGCGTGCCGCCGGGCATGGACGGCACCGTCATCGACGTGCAGGTCTTCACCCGCGACGGCATCGAGAAGGACAAGCGCGCCAAGCAGATCGAAGAGTCGGAAATCCGCCGGGTCAAGAAGGACTTCGACGACCAGTTCCGGATCCTCGAGGCAGCGATCTACAGCCGCCTGCGCGGCCAGCTGATCGGCAAGACCGCCAATGGCGGCGCCGGCCTGAAGAAGGGCGAGACCGTCACCTCGCTGGTGCTCGACGGCATCAGCCGCAAGGACTGGTTCAGCCTGCGGATGAAGGACGAGGACGCGGTCGAGGCGATCGAGCGCGCGCAAAAGCAGCTCGACACCCACGAGAAGGAGTTCGAGCGCCGCTTCGCCGACAAGCGCGGCAAGATCACCCAGGGCGACGACCTTGCCCCGGGCGTGCTGAAGATGGTCAAGGTGTTCCTGGCGGTCAAGCGCCGCATCCAGCCGGGCGACAAGATGGCCGGCCGCCACGGCAACAAGGGCGTGGTGTCGACCATCGTGCCGGTGCAGGACATGCCGTACATGGCCGACGGCCAGACTGTCGACATCGTGCTGAACCCGCTGGGCGTGCCGAGCCGAATGAACATCGGCCAGGTGCTGGAAGTCCACCTGGGCTGGGCCGCCAAGGGCCTGGGCCAGAAGATCCAGCGCATGCTCGAGGCACAGGCCAAGGTCGCCGAGCTGCGCAAGTTCCTCGACGAGGTCTACAACCACGACACCAAGGTGGTCGGTGAGCGGGTCGACCTCAAGCAGTTCAGCGACAAGGAGCTGCTGGCGCTCGCCAACAACCTGACCGACGGCGTGCCGATGGCGACGCCGGTGTTCGACGGCGCGGCCGAGGCCGAGATCAAGGCGATGCTGAAGCTGGCCGACCTGCCCGAGAGCGGCCAGACCGTGCTGCACGACGGTCGCACCGGCGAGGCGTTCGAGCGCGAAGTCACGGTCGGTTACATGCACATGCTGAAGCTGAACCACCTGGTCGACGACAAGATGCACGCCCGTTCGACCGGCCCGTACTCGCTCGTCACCCAGCAGCCGTTGGGCGGCAAGGCGCAGTTCGGCGGGCAGCGTTTCGGCGAGATGGAAGTCTGGGCGCTGGAAGCCTACGGCGCGGCCTACACCCTGCAGGAAATGCTGACGGTGAAGTCCGACGACGTGCAGGGCCGCAACCAGATGTACAAGAACATCGTCGACGGCGAGTACGAAATGGTGGCCGGCATGCCGGAGTCCTTCAACGTGCTGGTGAAGGAAATCCGTTCGCTCGCGATCAACATGGAACTCGAAGAGACCAAGTGATCGCGCGCGACTGATACCGACACCCGAGGAAAGAGCGCGGCAGTCGTACACCGGCTGCCGCAGCCTGAAGACCTTCAAGGATGAAGGTTTTCGATACTGGAGAATTCCTGATGAAAGACTTGCTCAACCTGTTCAACCAGCAGCGTCCCGCGCTCGACTTCGATGCGATCAAGATCGCGTTGGCGTCGCCGGACCTGATCCGTTCGTGGTCCTTCGGCGAGGTCAAGAAGCCCGAGACCATCAACTACCGCACCTTCAAGCCCGAGCGCGACGGCCTGTTCTGCGCCGCCATCTTCGGGCCGATCAAGGACTACGAGTGCCTGTGCGGCAAGTACAAGCGCATGAAGCACCGCGGCGTGGTCTGCGAGAAGTGCGGCACCGAGGTCACCCTGGCCAAGGTCCGCCGCGAGCGCATGGGCCACATCGACCTGGCCTCGCCGGTCGCGCACATCTGGTTCCTGAAGTCGCTGCCCAGCCGCATTGGTTTGATGCTGGACATGACCCTGCGCGACATCGAGCGGATTCTGTACTTCGAGGCGTTCGTCGTCACCGAGCCGGGCCTGACCCCGTTCGAGCGCGGCCAGCTGCTCAACGAAGAGCAGTTCATGCAGGCGCGGCAAGAGCACGGCGACGACTTCGAGGCCGCGATGGGCGCCGAGGCCGTCTATGACCTGCTGCGCACGATCGACCTGCAGGCCGAGATGGTGCAGCTGAAGGAAGACATCGCCGCCACCGGTTCGGAAACCAAGCTCAAGCGCCTGACCAAGCGGGTGAAGCTGGTCGAGGCGTTCCTCGAGTCCGGCAACAAGCCCGAGTGGATGATCATGACGGTGCTGCCGGTGCTGCCGCCGGACCTGCGTCCGCTGGTGCCGCTGGACGGTGGCCGCTTCGCGACCTCCGACCTCAACGACCTGTACCGCCGCGTCATCAATCGCAACAACCGCCTGCGCCGCCTGCTTGAGCTCAACGCGCCCGACATCATCGTGCGCAACGAGAAGCGCATGCTGCAGGAGTCGGTCGATGCACTGATGGACAACGGCCGCCGCGGCCGCGCCATCACCGGCACCAACAAGCGCCCGCTGAAGTCGCTGGCCGACATGATCAAGGGCAAGCAGGGCCGCTTCCGCCAGAACCTGCTGGGCAAGCGCGTCGACTACTCCGGCCGTTCGGTCATCGTGGTCGGTCCGTACCTCAAGCTGCACCAGTGTGGCCTGCCGAAGAAAATGGCGCTGGAGCTGTTCAAGCCGTTCATCTTCGCCAAGCTGCAGCGCCGCGGCCTGGCCACCACGATCAAGGCCGCCAAGAAGTTGGTCGAGCGTGAAGAGGCGGAAGTCTGGGACATCCTCGAAGAGGTGATCCGCGAGCATCCGGTGCTGCTGAACCGCGCCCCGACCCTGCATCGCCTCGGCATCCAGGCGTTCGAGCCGGTGCTGATCGAGGGCAAGGCGATCCAGCTGCACCCGCTGGTCTGCACCGCGTTCAACGCCGACTTCGACGGTGACCAGATGGCCGTCCACGTGCCGCTCTCGCTGGAAGCCCAGCTGGAAGCGCGTGCGCTGATGATGGCGTCGAACAACATCCTGTCGCCGGCGAATGGTGAGCCGATCATCGTGCCGTCGCAGGACGTCGTGCTCGGCCTGTACTACATGACCCGCGCGCTGGAGAACAAGGCGGGCGAGGGCATGGCGTTCGCCAACGTCGCCGAGGTCAAGCGCGCCTACGACAACCGCGTCGTGCAGCTGCACGCCAAGGTCAAGGTCCGCATCACCGAGTCGGTGATCCAGGAGGACGGCACCCGCGAAAGCAAGACCTCGATCGTCGACACCACCGTCGGCCGGGCGCTGCTGCAGGAAATCCTGCCCGACGGCCTGCCGTTCGCGCTGGCCAACGTCGAGCTGACCAAGAAGAACATCAGCCGCCTGATCAACTCCAGCTACCGTTTGCTGGGGCTGAAGGACACGGTCGTGTTCGCCGACCAGCTGATGTACACCGGCTTCGCGTTCGCGACCCGCGCCGGCGTCTCGATCGGCATCGACGACATGACCATCCCGAACGAGAAGAAAGGCATCCTCGACGAGGCCGAGTCCGAAGTCCTGGAAATCCAGGAGCAGTACCAGTCGGGTCTGGTCACCGCCGGCGAGCGCTACAACAAGGTGGTCGACATCTGGTCGCGCACCAACGAGCGCGTGGCCAAGGCGATGATGGACGCGATCGGCACCGACACCGTGACCAACGCCGAAGGCAAGCAGGTTCCGCAGAAGTCGATGAACTCGGTCTACATCATGGCCGACTCCGGCGCGCGTGGTTCGCAAGCGCAGATCCGCCAGCTGGCCGGCATGCGCGGCCTGATGGCCAAGCCGGACGGCTCGATCATCGAGACCCCGATCACCTCGAACTTCCGCGAGGGCTTGAACGTCCAGCAGTACTTCATCTCGACCCACGGCGCCCGAAAGGGTCTGGCCGATACGGCGCTGAAGACCGCGAACTCCGGTTACCTGACCCGTCGCCTGGTCGACGTGGCGCAGGACGTGGTGATCACCGAGGACGACTGCGGCACGCTCGAGGGCCTGATGATGACCCCGATCGTCGAAGGCGGCGACGTGGTCGAGCCGTTGCGCGACCGCGTGCTGGGTCGCGTCGTGGCCGAGGATGTGTTCCTGCCGGGCAACGACGAGGATCCGATCGTCACCCGCAACACCCTGCTCGACGAGGCGTGGGTGCAGAAGCTCGAGGACGCCAGCGTCCAGGCGATCAAGGTGCGTTCGACCATCACCTGCCAGTCGGCGTTCGGCGTCTGCGCCAACTGCTACGGTCGTGACCTCGGCCGCGGCCACCTGGTCAACCATGGCGAGGCGGTCGGCGTGGTCGCCGCGCAGTCGATCGGCGAGCCCGGTACCCAGCTGACCATGCGTACGTTCCACATCGGCGGCGCGGCTTCGCGAGCGGCGGCGATCGACAACGTCACGGTCAAGACCACCGGTTCGATCAAGTTCAACAACCTCAAGCACGTCTCGCACGCCAACGGCCACCTGGTCGCGGTGTCGCGTTCGGGCGAGTTGTCGGTGCTCGACAACCACGGTCGCGAGCGCGAGCGCTACAAGCTGCCGTACGGCGCCACCGTGTCGGTCAAGGACGGCGGCGAGATCAAGGCCGGCCAGCAGGTCGCCAACTGGGACCCGCATAACCACCCGATCGTGTCGGAAGTCGCCGGTTTCCTGCGCTTCGTCGACTTCGTCGACGGCGTCACCGTGATCGAGAAGACCGACGAGCTGACGGGTCTGGCTTCGCGCGAGATCACCGATCCGAAGCGCCGCGGCTCGGCGGCCAAGGACCTGCGCCCGATCGTCCGCATCGTCGACAAGAAGGGCAACGACCTCAACATCCCGGGCACCGACCTGCCGGCGCAGTACCTGCTGCCGCCGCGCTCGATCGTCAACCTGCAGGACGGCGCCGCGGTCGGCGTCGGCGACGTGGTCGCCAAGATCCCGCAGGAAGCGTCCAAGACCCGCGACATCACCGGTGGTCTGCCGCGCGTGGCCGATCTGTTCGAGGCGCGCAAGCCGAAGGACCCGGCGGTGCTGGCCGAGCGTTCGGGCATTGTCAGCTTCGGCAAGGACACCAAGGGCAAGCAGCGCCTGATCATCAGAGACGCGTCCGGTGACGAGCACGAGGAGCTGATTCCGAAGTACCGCCAGATCATCGTGTTCGAAGGCGAGCACGTCGAGAAGGGCGAGACCGTGGTGGACGGCGAGCCGACCCCGCAGGACATCCTGCGCCTGCTCGGCGTCGAGCCGCTGGCCGTGTACCTGACCAAGGAAATCCAGGACGTCTATCGCCTGCAGGGCGTGAAGATCAACGACAAGCACATCGAGGTGATCGTTCGCCAGATGTTGCGCAAAGTCGAGATCACCGACCAGGGCGACAGCAAGTTCCTGCACGGCGAGCAGGTCGAGCGCCAGCGCTTCGTCGAGGAGCGTGCGCGCGTGGCCGCCCGCAACGAGATCGTGCCGCAGTTCGATCCGGTGCTGTTGGGCATCACCAAGGCCTCGCTGGCGACCGAGTCGTTCATCTCGGCCGCGTCGTTCCAGGAGACCACCCGCGTGCTGACCGAGGCCGCCGTGCGCGGCACCCGCGATGGCCTGCGTGGTCTCAAGGAGAACGTGATCGTGGGTCGTTTGATCCCGGCCGGTACCGGCCTGGCGTACCACACCCAGCGCCGCAAGAACGCCTCGGGCCTGACCGACTCGGAGATGGAGGCGCTGTCGGCGCCGGTCACCGCCGAGGTGGTCGAGTCGGCGGATGCCGGCGAAGAGTCCAGCGCTTCGTAATACCTTGCAGTACCGTGGCGGCCCCTCACTGGGCCGCCCCAGATCACCAAATGAGGCGCACGGAGCGCCTCGTGTTGGGCCCAGGGAAGGGCGGGATCATTGAAACAGTGTGGAACCGACGAGCCCCGGCTCGGGGTTCCGCCGTTTCGCCATGTTTGCGTTTGACGGCGACGTTTGACGCAAGCTATACTTTTCCGTCTCGGTGGGCCGGGTGTACCCGGCTTGCCGTTCGTTTTCACGCAGGGCCTGCTCGAACGAGCGCGCAACACGGCCTTCATCAAAGAGCATCAGATGGCGACGATCAATCAGCTGGTCCGCAAGCCGCGGCAGGCGCCGACTTTCAAGAGCACCTCCCCGGCGCTCGAGAACTGCCCGCAGCGCCGTGGCGTTTGCACCCGTGTCTACACCACCACCCCGAAGAAGCCGAACTCGGCGATGCGGAAAGTGGCCAAGGTGCGCCTGACCAACGGTTACGAGGTCATCTCGTACATCGGCGGCGAAGGCCACAACCTGCAGGAGCACTCGGTGGTGCTGATCCGCGGCGGCCGCGTCAAGGATCTGCCCGGCGTGCGTTACCACACCGTGCGCGGTGCGCTCGATGCCGCCGGCGTCGCCAAGCGTCGCCAGCGTCGCTCCAAGTACGGCGCCAAGCGCCCGAAGTCCTGAGGAATTTGATCCATGTCGCGTAAAGGTTCCGCCCCGCAGCGTTCCGTCCTGCCTGATCCCAAGCATGGCAGCGAGACGATCGCGCGTTTCATCAATATGGTCATGCTGAGCGGCAAGAAGTCGGTCGCCGAGAAGATCGTCTATGGCGCCATGGATGTGATCGGGGAGAAGAACCCGAACGTCCTGGAGCTGGTCGAGAAGGCGCTCGGCAACATCTCGCCGACCGTCGAGGTCAAGTCGCGCCGCGTCGGTGGTTCCACCTACCAGGTGCCGGTCGAGGTTCGTGCGTCGCGCCGCATGGCGCTGGCGATGCGCTGGCTGATCGAGTCCGCGCGCAAGCGTGGCGAGAACACCATGCCGCGCAAGCTCGCCGCCGAACTGATGGATGCCGCGGAAAGCCGTGGCGGTGCCGTCAAGAAGCGCGAAGAGACCCACCGCATGGCGGAAGCGAACAAGGCGTTCGCTCACTACCGCTGGTGATTCAAGCGTCCCGGTCGCGTACGTGATCGGGACGTTCCGCAGCACCTCCGGTGCTGTCGCGACGGCGCGATCGCCGTCATGCGAACCGGAAGCCGCCGTCAGGCGGCGTCCGGCCATCTGCAGTTCGTAAAAACGAACTTCAAAACACGAACATAAAATACGAGAGGGTCCCGTGGCTCGCACCACTCCCATCGAGCGTTACCGCAACTTCGGCATCATGGCCCACATCGATGCCGGCAAGACCACCACGTCCGAACGCATCCTGTTCTACACCGGTGTCAGTCACAAGATCGGCGAAGTCCATGACGGCGCCGCGACGATGGACTGGATGGAGCAGGAGCAGGAGCGCGGCATCACGATCACGTCCGCAGCCACCACCGCGTTCTGGTCCGGCATGGACAAGTCGCTGCCGCAGCACCGCTTCAACATCATCGACACCCCCGGGCACGTCGACTTCACCATCGAGGTGGAGCGTTCGCTGCGCGTGCTCGACGGCGCGGTGTTCGTGCTGTGCGCGGTCGGTGGCGTGCAGCCGCAGTCCGAGACCGTCTGGCGCCAGGCCAACAAGTACAAGGTGCCGCGCCTTGCGTTCGTCAACAAGATGGACCGCACCGGCGCCAACTTCGACAAGGTCGTCGAGCAGCTGAAGTCGCGCCTGGGTGCCTACCCGGTGCCGATGCAGGTGCCGGTCGGCGCCGAGGACGGCTTCGACGGCGTCATCGACCTGCTCAAGATGAAGCGCATCCATTGGGATACCGCGTCCCAGGGCACCGTGTTCGAGTACGGCGAGATCCCCGCCGACCTGCTCGACAAGGCCACCGAAGCGCGCGCGTTCATGGTCGAGGCTGCGGCCGAGACCAGCGAAGAGCTGATGGACAAGTACCTCAACGACGGTGAGTTGTCCGAGGAAGAGATCATCGCCGGCCTGCGCGCCGGCACCCTGGCGACCACGATCATCCCGGTGTTCTGCGGTACCGCGTTCAAGAACAAGGGCGTGCAGGCCATGCTCGACGGCGTGATCCAGTTGCTGCCGTCGCCGTCGGATCGTCCGCCGGTGCCCGGCATCGACGAGGACGAGAAGGAAGATAGCCGCAAGGCGCTCGATTCCGAGCCGTTCTCGGCGCTGGCGTTCAAGATCATGACCGATCCGTACGTCGGTTCGCTGACCTTCTTCCGGGTCTACTCGGGCGTGCTCAATTCGGGTGACGCGGTGTACAACCCGGTCAAGTCGAAGAAGGAGCGGGTGGGGCGCATCCTGCAGATGCACTCCAACAACCGCGAAGAGATCAAGGAAGTCCGCGCCGGTGACATCGCCGCGGCCGTGGGCTTGAAGGACGTGACCACCGGCGACACTCTGTGCGCGCAGGATCACATCATCACCCTCGAGCGGATGGTGTTCCCGGAGCCCGTCATCTCGATGGCGGTGGAGCCCAAGACCAAGTCCGACCAGGAAAAGATGGGCATGGCGCTGGGTCGCCTGGCGCAGGAAGATCCGTCGTTCCGCGTGCGGACCGACGAGGAATCCGGCCAGACCATCATCTCCGGCATGGGTGAGTTGCACCTGGACATCCTGGTCGACCGCATGAAGCGCGAGTTCAACGTCGAGGCCAACGTCGGCAAGCCGCAGGTCGCCTACCGCGAGACCATCCGCAAGGCGGTCAAGGCCGAAGGCAAGTTCGTGCGCCAGTCCGGCGGCAAGGGCCAGTTCGGCCACGTCTGGCTCGAGATCGAGCCCAACGAGACCGGCGGCGGCTACGTGTTCGAGAACGCGATCGTCGGCGGCGTGGTGCCGAAGGAATACATCCCGGCGGTCGACAAGGGCATCCAGGAAGCGGTTGCCAATGGCCTGATGGCCGGCTACCCGATCGTCGACGTCAAGGTGAAGCTGGTCGACGGTTCCTACCACGAGGTCGACTCGTCCGAAATGGCGTTCAAGATCGCCGGCTCGATGGGCTTCAAGGAAGGCTTCCACAAGGCCAGCCCGGTCCTGCTGGAGCCGATTATGAAGGTCGAGATCGTCACCCCCGAGGATTACCTCGGCGACGTGATGGGCGACGTCAGTCGTCGTCGCGGCATCCTGCAGGGCCAGGACGACACGCCGTCGGGCAAGGTCATCAACGCGATGCTGCCGCTGGGCGAGATGTTCGGCTATGCGACGTCGCTGCGTTCGATGTCGCAGGGTCGCGCGACCTTCACGATGGAGTTCGACCACTACGCTGAGGCGCCGAGCAACATCGCCGAGTCGGTGGTCAAGAAGAACTGATGCACGGGCCGGCAGGCGACTGCCGGCCTTTCCCAATCAAGACCAACAAACACAAGTTCAGAGGTAAGCAGTCATGGCCAAGGGTAAGTTCGAGCGCACCAAGCCGCACGTCAACGTCGGCACGATCGGTCACGTCGACCACGGCAAGACCACGCTGACCGCAGCGCTGACCAAGGTGGGCGCGGAGCGTTTCGGCGGCGAGTTCAAGGATTACTCGGCGATCGACGCCGCGCCGGAAGAGAAGGCGCGCGGCATCACGATCTCGACCGCGCACGTCGAGTACGAATCCGAGACCCGCCACTACGCCCACGTCGACTGCCCGGGCCACGCCGATTATGTGAAGAACATGATCACCGGTGCGGCGCAGATGGACGGCGCGATCCTGGTGTGCTCGGCCGCGGACGGCCCGATGCCGCAGACCCGCGAGCACATCCTGCTGGCCCGCCAGGTCGGCGTGCCGTACATCGTGGTGTTCCTGAACAAGGCCGACATGGTCGACGACGCCGAGCTGCTCGAGCTGGTCGAGATGGAAGTGCGCGAGCTGCTGGAGAAGTACGACTTCCCGGGCGACGACACCCCGATCGTGCACGGTTCGGCGCTGAAGGCGCTGGAAGGTGACCAGAGCGAAATCGGCGTGCCGGCGATCCTGAAGCTGGTCGAGGCGCTGGACAGCTACATCCCGCTGCCCGAGCGCGACGTCGACAAGCCGTTCCTGATGCCGGTCGAAGACGTGTTCTCGATCTCCGGTCGCGGCACCGTGGTGACCGGTCGCATCGAGCGCGGCATCATCAAGGTCGGCGAGGAAATCGAGATCGTCGGCATCCGCGACACCCAGAAGACCACCGTCACCGGCGTCGAGATGTTCCGCAAGCTGCTCGACCAGGGTCAGGCGGGCGACAACGCCGGCCTGCTGCTGCGCGGCACCAAGCGTGACGACGTCGAGCGCGGCCAGGTGCTGTGCAAGCCGGGCAGCATCAAACCGCATACCGACTTCGAGGGCGAGGTGTACATCCTGTCCAAGGACGAAGGCGGCCGTCACACCCCGTTCTTCAAGGGCTACCGTCCGCAGTTCTACTTCCGCACCACCGACATCACTGGCGCCTGCCAGCTGCCGGAAGGCGTGGAGATGGTGATGCCGGGCGACAACGTGAAGATGGTCGTGACCCTGATCAACCCGGTGGCGA
>JBOHYB010000042.1:0-28190 GCA_050737695.1 Lysobacter sp.
GCATCGGTCGAGAGCAGGTCGATCTGCCATTCGAAGCCCGACGACAGCGACTCCCAGCCCTGCCAGCGCTCCACCGTGAGGGTGCCGGACGGCAAACCGTCGAGTTCGAAGGCATACAAGCGTTCGCCGTCGGTGTAGCGGGCCAGCGCCGCCAGCACAGAATGCATCGCATCCATGATGTTCACGTCTGTCGCTCCTTGACCGAGGCACCGCCCCGACACGTCCTGTGTGGTCCGCCCCAAGTGTGGCTGGGGGGCTGCGATGGCTATGGTAGCTGCAAAGCCGCGAGTTGTTCGTCGCGATAGCGCTGGGCCAGCTCAAAGCCTTGGGCCGCGCCGCCGTGCCGGGAGTCCATGAAAATCCGTCCCGCCAGGCGCCGCCCTCCTTTGAGGATGAGGACCCGCCAGCCGGCGGTGCCGTACTTCGGGGACTGGAGCCGGCCAATCCAGCGCGGGGTTTCGTCTCCCCACTGCCGTGGCGCGCAACGACCATGCCGTTGCAGGATCGCGGCGGCGACTGCGGCCTCCGACACCGGGTCGAGGGCGGGCGTGGAGAGCATCTTGCGGCCGGTGTGCTTGCGCCGGGGACGCAACTGTTCGGCCGTGAGCTCAACGGCCGACGTGGGGCAGATGGCCTTTGCCTCGGGGCAGCGCAGCGCGACGGTGTCGATCTGCAGCAGCTGACGCTGGCGTTCCTCGACCGCCAAAGCGATGGCGTGGTCGCGTCCGTGCGTATGAAAGCCGAAATAGCGAGACTGGCTTTTTCCGCCAGGCATTACCGTCTGCGCATAACAGCCAATCGTCTTTCCCTTCTGCCGCACGAAGTAGACCCCCGGGTGACCACTGGTATTGCGGGCGCTCAATCGTTGGTTGATCACCGCTCGGGGAGTTGGCGGGAACTGCTGCAGGATGCGATCGCGATGGGCTTGCGCGGCGCGCAATGCGGCTTCGGTGCCGCCGTATTTCAGGTCGGAGTAGTAGGCGCTCCCGACCAGACGTCCGTCGCGGCCGATGCCGACATTCCAACCGTACAGGTCGTTCCGACGGTCATGTCGGCGATAGATGCCGTAGCGCGACTCAGCGTCAGTTTCCATCATTGTTTGTTGCACGTGCCTTTCCCTGGCGTTCATGAGGCCGTTCCTGGCCGATGTACCTTTCTGGAGGATAGGCCGATGACAACCGGCGTTCAAACCCCTCGCGCGACTGTCCGCCTAGGGCTAAAGTGATTTGCGGCGGTCGCAGCCGCGGACCGGGGAGTCCGGGCGGCGTCATCGGCGCACCGCTTCCCGGCCGCGATCGCGCCACCGGGCATTGGCCGCGAGGGGATTTGGATGTCCGTATCGGCATTGAGTGTGATGGTGGTCGAGGACCACGGCTTCCAGCGCCGGATGGCGTTGCGGCTGCTGGGCGAGCTCGGGGTGGAGGCCGTCGCCGACGCCGCTGATGGCCACTCGGCGCTGCAGATGCTGTCCGAGCGCGCACAGCCGCCGGACGTGGTGATGGTCGACCTCGACATGCCCGGCATGGACGGCGTCGAGTTCATCGGTCACGTCGCCCAGCGCCGGCTGGCGCGCGCGGTGCTGGTGGTCAGCGCGCTCGACCCGGCCCTGCTCAACACCGTGCAGACCATGACCCGGGCCTACGGCCTGCACGTGCTCGGCAGCGTCGAGAAGCCGCTGACCGCCGACAAGCTGGCCGCCGCGCTGGCCGGCTACGACGACCTGTTGCATGCCGAGGACGCCGACGAGCCGGTCGCGATCAGTGCCACCGAGATCCGCGCCGCGTTGGCCCACGGCGAGATCGGGCCGTGGTTCCAGCCGCAGGTCGAGTTCGGCAATGGCCATCCGGTCGCGGTCGAGGCATTGGCGCGCTGGGTCCGTGCTGACGGCCGGGTGGTGCGGCCGCAGAACTTCATCGGCCTGCTCGAACGCGAGGGCCTGGTCGACCCGATGACCGACCTGATCCTCGAGCAGTCGTGTCGCTGGAAACGCGAGTGGGATCGCCAGGGCCTGCGCCTGAACCTGTCGGTCAACATCTCGGCCACCGCCTTGGCCGACCCGACCGCGGCCGACCGCTACCAGCGCATCGTCAAGGAGCAGGGGGTCGATCCGTCCGAGGTGGTGCTGGAGCTGACCGAAAGCTCGGTGATGGGCGATGCCGCGCGCGCGCTCGGGGTGCTGGCGCGGCTGCGGCTGAAAGGCTTCGGGCTGGCGATCGACGACTTCGGCACCGGCTACTCGTCGCTCGCCCAGCTCTCGCAGATCCCGTTCACCGAACTCAAGATCGACCAGGGCTTCGTCACCGGCGCGCACAGCCAGCCACGCAAGCGCGCGGTGGTGGAGGCCAGCCTCGACCTCGCCCGCAAGCTCGAGCTGGAGGTGGTGGCCGAGGGCGTGGCCAGCACCGAGGACTGGCAGATGCTGGCCGAACTGGGGTGCGGCATGGCCCAGGGCCACCTGATCGCGCCGCCGGTGGCGCCACAGGAACTGCCGGCGGTTCTCCGCCGCTGGCGCTGCCCGGGGCACTAGCCGATGCCCACCGCGCCGGCAAAACTGTCCTGGCCCGCGCGGATCCGCGAACGCTTCGTACACCTCAGCATCCGCCGCCAGTTGTGGGCGCTGTTCGGCCTGTTCCTGCTGGCCGGGTTCAGCGTGCTGGTGATCGACGAGGTTGCCCAACACCGCGCGCGCGCATCGCTGCTGGAGCTCAAGGACGACTCGCTGGTGCGGCTGCGCCGGCTCAAGGCGGTTTCCGACGGCTATGGCCTGGTGGTGGTCGACACCACTTTCCGGGTCCGCAACGGCCTGCAGTCCTGGGCCGATGGGGTCAGCACGATCGACGCCACGCGCGAGCGGATCGATCGCCACTGGCAGGCGTTGCAGGCGATGCCGCGGGCGCCGGCGCAGCAGCAGCTGTTCGACGAGATGGTGCAGGCACGGGCCGAGGCCGACGCCGCCACCGCGCGGTTGCGCCGGATCCTGCTGGCGCGCGACGCCGCCGCGCTGGCGACGTTCGCCGACACCGCGCTGTATCCGGCGATCGATCCGATGACCACCCGCATCCAGGCGCTGTCGGACCTGGCGATGGTCGAGGCCGACGCGCTGGTGCGGGCCGACCTCGCCCGCAACCGCCGCATCAGCGTGCTGCGGATCGGGCTGTCGCTGCTGACCCTGCTGACGGTCGCGCTGATTGGCCGGGTGGTGCTGCGCAATGCCTACCGCGGCATCGAGAGCCTGAGTTTCCTGGTCCGGCGCATGCGCGCGCACGACTACACCGCGCAGCCGCGGTTCCAACCGCGCGGCGAGCTGGGTACGGTGATGGAGGGGCTGGTCGAGATGCGTCGCGATGTGCTCGCCTTCGAAACCGAGTTGACCGAGCAACTGGCCCGCAACGAGACCACCCGCGCCGAACTCGCCCGGCGCGACCGCTTCCAGCGCTCGCTGCTGGATGCCGCCCAGGTCGCGATCTTCGCGATCGACGCGCGCGGGGCCTGGAGCGTGTTCAACCCGTTCGCCGAACGCCTGCTCGGCCGCCGCGCCGAGGACATGCTCGGCAAGGTCGTGCGCTATGGCGGCGCCGCGCAACCGGACGACTCGCCGCTGCTGCTGGACCCGGAGCAGATCGAATCGACCTGCGCGCGGCTGGCGGCCCGGCTCGGCCGCGAGGTGCCCAGCGACTGGCGCGCGCTGGTCGAGCTGGCCGAGTTGCAGCAGCCGCCGGCCGAAGCCACCCTGCGCCATCGCGATGGCCGCCCGATCCCGGTGCTGTTGGCGCTGTCGCCATTCGACGACGAGCAGGGCGAGCACGCCGGCGTCATCGCCGTGGCCGCCGACCTCAGCGCGATCAAGCAACTGCAGTCGGAACTGCGCGACAGCGAGGCCCGCGCGCAGGCCGCCAACCACGCCAAGTCGGCGTTCCTGGCAGCGATGAGCCATGAGATTCGCACTCCGATGATCGGCGTCACCGGCATGATCGAGGTGCTGGCCCACACCCGCCTGGATGCCGACCAGCGCCACGCGCTGAACATCATCCAGCACTCCTCGCAGTCGCTGTTGCAGATCATTGGCGACATCCTCGACTTCTCCAAGATCGAGGCCGGCCGGCTCGACCTCGCCCCCGAACCGGTGCAGCTGCCGGCGCTGGTGCGCAGCACCGTCGCCAACTATTCCGGCGCCGCCTCCAGCAAGGGCCTGGCGCTGGAGTGCCGGATCGACGAGCGCCTCGCCGCCGCGCATCGGGCCGACCCGCTGCGGCTGCGGCAGATCCTTGGCAACTTCCTGTCCAACGCGATCAAGTTCACCGACGACGGCCGGGTCGAAGTCGCCCTGGAGTGGCGCGGCGAGGTCGAGCCGGCCGGCGCCACCGCGCCCGGGCGCGAGCGCGTGCGCCTGCAGGTGCGCGACAGCGGCATCGGCGTCAGTGCCGCCGCCCAGGCCAAGCTGTTCGAGCCTTTCAGCCAGGCCGAGGGCGACACCACCCGGCGCTTCGGCGGCACCGGCCTGGGCCTGGCAATCTGCCGCCGGCTGGCCGAGCTGATGGGCGGCGAGGTCCGCATGGACAGCGCGGTTGGCGAGGGCACCACCCTACAACTGGAGCTGGTGCTGCCACGGGCGCGCGCCGACGAGGTCGCCGCCGAAGCCGTGGGCGCCACCGCGCCCGCCGCGTTCGCGCCACGCGGTTTGCCGAGCATCGAGCAGGCGGTGCGCGAGCGCAGCCTGGTGCTGCTGGTCGACGACCACCCGACCAATCGCCTGGTGATCGCGCGCCAGCTGGCCCTGGCCGGCTACGCCAGCGAGCCCGCCGAAGACGGCCACCAAGGCCTGCAGCGCTGGCGCAGCGGCCGCTACGCCCTGCTGCTGTCGGACGTGCACATGCCCGGCCTGGACGGCTACCAGCTGGCCGCCGAGATCCGCGCCGAGGAGGCTCGCGACAATCGGCCACGCACCCCGATCATCGCCCTGACCGCCTCGGCGCTGAAGGGCGAGGCCGAGCGCTGCCTTGGCGCGGGCATGGACGACTACCTCGCCAAGCCGGTGTCGGTGACGACGCTCCTGGCCTGCCTGCAACGCTGGCTACCGCACACCGGCGGCGGCAGCGAGAGCGACAACCGCGACAGCGAAGCCGCCAACAACGAACGCCCGGCTACCGCGGAGCGGGCGCGTGCGGAAAGCCTCGACGATGCTGCTGCAGCTGCGCCCCCGGGCCTGCCGCAGCTGCACCATCCGCCCGCGCTGGACGGCGAAACCCTCGCTGCCCTGACCGGCGGCGACCGCACCGAGGCCGGCCTGCTGCTGGCCGATTTCCTCGGCAGCACCGCCACCGACCTTGCCGAGCTCGACCGCGCCATCGGCGATGGCGACGCCGACGCCACCGCCCGCCAGGTGCACAAGATCAAGGGCGCCGCGCGGCTGGTCGGTGCGACCGAACTGGCCGAAGCCGCCGCCGCCCTCGAAGCCACCGTCCGCGACAACGCGGCCGCCCCGGTCGCCGCCCTGGCCGCCGACGTCCACACCGCCACCGCCCGCCTGCGCCTGTACGTCGCCGAGCGCTATCCATAGGGCGGACTAGGATCGATGCGATACACGAAACCGGGGAATCGAATGTTTCAACCAACGGCACGCCGCGCGGTCGCCACCGATGGCTCACCGGCCGGTTGATCGCCCCGTCACCGCGCCGCGGTGTACGCTGCGGCTTCCGCTGCATCAACAAGCCTGATCACTATCCGGACAGGGGGTGTCGATGAAGACCGTGTTGGTAGCCAGTTCCAAGGGTGGCGTCGGCAAGACCACGATCGCCACCCACCTTGCCGCGCAGGCGGCGCTCGACGGCTTCAACACCGTCCTCATTGACGCCGACCCGCAAGGCTCGTCGACGCGCTGGGCGCAACGGAGGGCCTCGCTCGACAGCGCGGTGCTGCCGATCGACGGCACCGACGCCAGGCGCTGGCGCAAGCACGTCCCCGACGACGCCCAGCGGGTCGTCATCGACGCCGCCGCCGGGGCGATGGCCGGCGACCTGGAGCCGTTCCTGCAGGCTGCCGACGCGGTAGTGGTGCCGGTGTTGCCGTCGACCTTCGACATCGAGGCCAGCGTCGGCTTCCTCGACAGTCTCGCCCGCCATCCGCGGGTGCGCCGCGGCGAGCTGCCGGTGGCGCTGGTCGGCAACAAGCTGCGGCCGTGGACCAACGTCTCGCAGCAGACCATCGACCTGCTCAAGCAGTGGCCGTACCCGCTGGTGGCGCAACTGCGCGACAGCCAGGCCTATGTGGTCCTCGCCGGCCTCGGCAAGAGCCTGTTCGACTACCATTCGGCGCAGGTGCGCGAGCATCAGGCCGACTGGCAACCGTTGCTGCGCTGGTTGAAAAAGTAAGTCGAAGAAGTAAGCCACGAGCCATCCCTTCCCGTTCCCCGAGGTCCCGCCATGCGCGAACTGATCCTGCTCCGCCACGCCCACGCCGAGACCGCCACCGCCGGACAGGCCGACCTCGACCGGCCGTTGTCGGCCGAGGGCCTGGCCGAGGCCGAGGCCGCCGGCAAATGGCTGGCCGAGCAGAAGCTGGTGCCCGACTGCGTGCTGTGTTCGCCGGCGCGGCGTTCGCGCGAGACCCTGGAGGCGGTGTTGGGGGTGGTCGGCTACGTCGAGCAGAAGATCGACGACTCGATCTACGAGGCCCAGCCCGGCGCGCTGATCGCGCTGGCCGACGCCCACGCCGACATCGACCGGCTGTTGCTGGTCGGCCACAACCCGGGGCTGGAACAGCTGGCCGCGCTGATGCACAGCGGCCAGTCGGGCGACTACCGCGGCATGCCGCCGGCCGGGATCGCGGTGCTGAGCATGCCCAAAGACGTGGCGCTGGAGCCGGGCGTGGCCCGACTCAGCGCGTTCTGGTGGCCGTGACGTTCAAGCAGCACTGGCTTGCCTTGGGGGTGCTCGCGGTGCTGGCCTGGCCGCAGGCCGCGCGTTCGCTGGCGCCGCCCCCCCCGATATTGCCGACACCGACACCGACACCGACACCGACACCGGCACCGGCACCGGCACCGACACCGGCACCGACACCGACACCGGCACCGGCACCGACACCGACACCGACACCGACACCGCTGTCGCCGGCGAACGGGGTCGAGGCGATCGGCTTCGATCCCGCCCATACCCGCTTCGGTTTCGAGTTGCGCACCCGCTGGGGCCAGCGCGTGCAGGGCTGGTTCCCGCAGCATGACGGGGCCCTGCTGAAACTGCCCGACGGGCGCAACCAGGTGCGGATCCGGCTGCAGACCGGCGCGGTCGAGGTCGAGGGTTCCGAGCGCTGGGCCGAGATCGCCCGCGGCGAGCGCTTCTTCGATGCCGCCCGTTATCCGCTGATCGAGTTCATCTCCGAACCGCACCCGCCCTCGCTCGGCCACGACGGCGGCAAGCTGCGCGGCAAGCTGACCATGCACGGGGTCAGCCGGATCGAGACCTTCGTCGTCGCCCCCGCCACCTGCGCCCGTCCCGGGGTCGATTGCGACGTCGTCGCCACCGGCAGCGTCGACCGCGACCAGTACGGCCTGGATGGCTGGAAGCTGGCGATGACCGACACCGTGCGCTTCAACATGCGGGTGCGCCTGCAGTCGGGCACGCCGGCGTATCCGGAGACGCATCCAGAGGACCGGAGTCGATGAGGTGGGTCCCGCGGCTGGCCGCCGCACTGCTCGCCCTTACCCTGTCCGCCTGCGCCACCCTGTCGCCGCAGGAGGCCGACCGCGCGGCCGCGATCGCCGAGGCGTCGCGCGCCACCGAGCTGACCTGCGCCGCCGCCGATGCCTGTGCCCAGCCTTCGCCGTTGCACCAGTTGGCCGGCCAGGCGTTCGCCGAGTCGACCCCGGCGCAGCCGCGGCACTACGCGCTGATCCTCGACCACGGCACCCACGCGCTGCTCGCGCGGGTCAACCTGATCCGCAGCGCGACCACCTCGATCGACCTGCAGACCTACATCTTCGATGAGGACGACGCCGGGCGGCTGATCCTCGACGAGCTGCTCGCCGCCGCCCGCCGCGGGGTCGAGGTGCGCCTGCTGATGGACCAGCTGTCGGCGCTTCGCCACGTCGAGACGCTGGCGGCGCTGGCCGGCAGCCACGTCAACTTCCAGGTCAAGCTGTACAACCCGGTGCTGCGCCGCGCCCGGATCAGTTACCCGCAATACCTGCTGGCGGCGGCGTGCTGCTGGCGCCAGCTCAACCAGCGCATGCACACCAAGCTGCTGCTGGTCGACGGCGCGGTCGGCATCGTCGGCGGGCGCAACTACCAGGACGACTATTACGACTGGGACGACGAGTACAACTTCCGCGACCGCGACGTGCTTGCCGCCGGCCCGGTCGCGCGCGAGATGCGCGCCGATTTCGACATGTTCTGGTCGGACCGGCTCAGCGTGCCGCCGGCGCGACTGGTGGATGTCGGCCAGTCGATCCTCGAACACGGCGTGCCGGCGTTGCCGCCGCACGTGTTCGAGCGCCCCGACCGCGCTGCCGACATGCGCGCGCGCGCCGCCGACAGCGCCCTGGTGCAGACGCTGCTGGCCGACAAGGCGCTGGCGGTCGGCGAGGTCCGTTTCATCTCCGACAGCCCGGCCAAGCATCGCCGCGGGGACCCGGCGCGGGTCGCGCACGCATCGGGCTCGCTGCGCGCGCTGATCGAGTCGGCGCGCGAGGAAGTGCTGCTGCAGACGCCGTACCTGGTGTTGTCCGACGCCGCGCAGGAGATGTTCGAGCAGATGCAGGAGCCCCCCGACCCGCCGCGGATCGTGGTCTCGACCAATAGCCTTGCCGCGACCGACGCCTTCATCGCCTACGCGCTGTCGTACAAGTACAAGCGCCGCTACCTGCGCGACTTCGGCTTCAACATCTACGAGTACAAGCCGTTCCCCGAGGACGCCCCGATCGACCTTGCCGCGACCGGCGCGACCGTGCCGGAGTACCAGCCGAGCCCCGAACCGATCAAGACCCGGCCGCCGGACCGCGACAGCGTGCTGCGCAGCGCGCGCTACCGCCAGCCGTTGCGGCCGGAATACGGCGCCACCCGCTACCTGCGCCGCCGCGCCAACGAACCGGTGCCGCTCAAGCGCGCCGGCGTGCGCATCGGCATGCATGCCAAGTCGCTGGTGATCGACGGCCGCATCGGCGTGGTCGGCACCCACAACTTCGACCCACGCGGCGACCACTACAACACCGAGAGCGCGCTGGTGATCGAGGATCCCGCGTTTGCCGCGGCACTGGAGGCGAGCATCCGCCGCGACATCAGCCCGGCCAACTCCTGGGTGATCGCCCCGCGCGACAAGGCGCCGGTGCTGTGGGGGCTGGAGTACTCGCTGGCCAAAGCCTCCGAGTACCTGCCGATCTTCGACCTGTGGCCGGTGCGCTACGCCACCAGCTACGAATACGTGCCCGGGCCCGAGTGCTCCGAGCCGTTGCCGCCGGACCACCCGCGGTTCCGCGACTGCTACCGCCCGGTCGGCGACTTCCCGGGCGTCAACATGGCGGTCAAGGGCCTGCCGACCCGCCTGTTCACCGCCTTCGGCGCCGGCCTCGCACCCATCCTGTAATCCCCCCGGTTTCTCCGATTGCGACCGCGCCCCTGCCGTCGGTCATGCCAACCCTGCGGCCGTATCGGCCATCCGAACCCCCGTGACCGGAAAAACCGCCCGTTCGACCCCTGTCTTCGGTGGGGTGACTTCCGGCACGTGGTAATACGAGTGTGGTGTTGTACTTTACCAACACACCGATTCACTAACTCCCCCGACCGCAGGAAAAACCGCCATGAACGCCTACCGCTTCGTCACCTCCAACCCGTCCAGCCCGAGCAACCTGACCGCGAACGCCAACCGCCCGTCGACGGCCACCAACACCCCGTCGCGCCCGCCGCACCGCCAGCGTGCTTTCGGCGTCGGCTATGGCACCAGCAGTGGCTACGCCAGCGACCGCAGCTACGTCTCCAACAACGTCGTCCCGCTGTTCCGTTGCGTCTGAGCGGTTCCGGGGGGATCCCGCTCGGCCCGTACGCCTGACCCGCAAGACGCGTCCCGAAGCCCGGGGCCGCTCCGCTGATGCCTCCCCTGTCAGCCGGCCGGTCCCGGGTTGCTGGTGTCCGGGGACAGGCATCGCTGTCGCTCCAGCTCGCCGGCTCCGCTATCGTGGCCGGATGAACGAAACCACCTCTCCCGCCGCCTCGCCGTTCCGTCGCGAGACCAGCGTCGAACGCCTCAACCAGCTCTCGCGCGGCACCGCGATGGAACCGCTGGGAATCGTCTTCACCGAGGTCGGCCACGACTTCGTGCGCGGCACCATGCCGGTCGACGAACGCACCCGCCAACCCTACGGCCTGCTGCACGGCGGCGCCTCGGTGCTGCTGGCCGAAACCCTCGGCAGCAGCGCCGGCAACCTGTGCGTGCCCGACGGCAAGCTCTGCGTCGGCATCGAGATCAACGCCAACCACGTGCGCGCGGCGCGCGACGGCAGCGTCACCGGCACCGCCCGTCCGGTGCATGTCGGTGGCCGTACCCAGGTCTGGGAAATCCGGATCGAGGACGCGGCCGGCGAGCTGGTGTGCATCTCGCGGCTGACCCTGGCGGTGATCAGCGCGCGCTGAGGCGACTTGGGTGTACTGGCTCTTGTCCCCCAAGGGGACTTCCTTCGGGGCGTAGGGGCGGCTTCAGCCGCGATCTGAAACCGTTCGCCCGCGCCGGCTCCCGATCGCGGCTGAAGCCGCTCCTACAGGGGGCGTCGAGGTGATTGGCTCCCATCCACCAGCCGCTGGGCGATCCAGCGCTCGGCGAAGCCGTCCAGCCGGGCGTTCTCGATGAAGCCGCAATGGCCGCCCCACGGCGACACGTCCAGCCGCGCCGACGCCGGCAGCTGCAGCGCGGCGAAGTCGTCGAACGGGATCACCGGGTCGTCGGCCGCCATCAGGATGCTGGCCGGCACCTGCAGCCCGGCCAGCCGCTCGCCGGCGATGGAATAGCCATCGAAGTAGCGGTCCAGCGTGCCGAAGTCGGTGTGGCGCTCGACCAGCCATTGGGTCAGCGGCCGCATGCGCTGGCCGAGCACGCGGTCGTCGAAGTCGTGACGGCCCGGGAACAGTGCTCTTTTACGGGCAAGCGAGCGTCGCCACTTGCGCTCGAAATGCCACAGGTAGACCGGCAGCCCCGCCTCCATCGCGGCCATCGTGCGCGCCGGGTCGATCACCGGGCAGACCGCGGCGACGTGCGCCAGCGCCAGTCCCGCGGCCGGTGCGCGCAACGCCAACCGCAAGGCGAAGTTGCCGCCCAGCGAGTAGCCGGCCACCACCATCGGCCGCTGCGGGAAGCGCCGGGCAACATCCTTCGCCGCCAGCACGACCTCGTCGATCCGGCACGAGTGGAAGATCTCCTCGTTGAGGTGGTGGGTGTCGCCGTGGTCGCGGAAGTTGAGCCGGAACACTTCGAACCCGCGCGCCAGCAACCGCGCCGCGGTGAGGCGCATGTAGCTCGACTCGACGCTGCCTTCCCAGCCGTGCAGCAGCAGCGCCAGGCCGCGCGGCGCTGCTGCCGGCATCGCGCTGTGCAGGCCCTGCAGGCGCACGCCGTCGCCGCCATCGACCAGGTGCGCGGTGGTGGTCGCGTGCAGCGCCGCCAGCTGGCGCTCGCCGATACGCCGGCGCATCCCGCTGGAACCCAACGCCGACTGCAGGTGCGGATTGCGCAACCAGCGCGGCGGGCGATAGTCGGCGGCGCTCAGCCCCGCGCTGGCCAACCCCGGGCTGTCCAACCCCCCGCCGGCGCCGTCGGCGTTCACCGGGCCATGGCCTCGATGATGCGGCTGCGCGCCAGTTCGGCGATGCGGCGCCGGCCCTCGGCCTCGCCCGGATTGATCGGGTCGAGGAAATGCACCTCGGCGATCCGCGCCGGCTCGCCGAGCAGACGCACGAAGTTGCCGACGAAACCCTCACCGCGGGCGAACGCGACCACCGTCTGCGCCGATCCGCCCGCGCCATAGCGCAGCGCGACCGGTTGCACCGGCACCCCGGCCTCGACCGCGGCCAGGAAGATCCGCGCATGGAACGGCCCGATCTCGCCGCCGCCGCGGGTGCCGCCCTCGGGGAACACCCCGACCGAGCGGCCGTTGCGCAGCCGCCCGAGCATCTCGTGCAGCACCCCGCCGAGCGACTCGGTGCTGCCGCGGGCGTGGAAGATCGTCTCGGCGCGCCCGGCCATCCAGCCGATCACCGGCCAGCGCTGGATCTCGCGCTTGGCGACGAAGCCCATCATCCGCTGGCTGTGCAGCGCCTCGATGTCGATCCAGCTGACGTGGTTGGCGACGAACATCGCCGCCCCCGGCAACGGCGTGCCGACCCGGCGCATGCGGAAGCCGAACACCCGCATCAACCCCGACGACCAGGCCCGGATCAGGCGATGGTCGAGGCGCTCGCCACCGACCATCCGGCCGTGGCTCAGCGGCATCAGCAGCAGCACCACCGGCAGGTCGATCAGCAGGTGCCACAGCAGCATCGGCACCCGGTACAGGTAGCGGAGACCGCGCGCCAGTTGCGCCGAAGGGGCGCTGGCGCCTGCGGGGGAAGGCGGCGGATTCATCATCGCGATCATACCGAAGCGCTGCCCGCGAAACGGGTCGGGGCGGGGCAGCCGCTACAATGCGCAACTTTCTTCCACCCCGAGCTGTCCATGTACGAACCGATCATCGACGCCCTGCGCCGCGGCGCAGCCGACGAAGCCCTGGCCGCCGCCCGCGAGGCCGTCGCCGTGCAACCGCAGGATGCGGCCGCGCACCGCCTGCTGGCTGCCGCGCTGCGCCTGGACGGCGACCGCGATGGCGCGATCGCGACGATCGACCAGGCGATCGCACTGGCTCCGGACGACGCCAACCTGCACCTGGAGCGCGCCGGCCTGCTGCTGCAGGAGCGCCAACTCGACGAGGCCGAAGCCGCGCTCGCCCGCAGCACCGGCCTCGACCCCAACCAGTTCCCCGCCTACATCCTGCAGGCCCAGCTGGCGCTCGGCCGTGGCGAGCTCGACGAGGCCGGCCGGCTGACCCGCACCGCCGCCCGCATCGCTCCGGAACACCCGCAGATCGCCGCCCTCGAAGGCACCCTGGCGCTGCGTGGCGGCGATGCCGACCGCGCGTTGGCGATCCTCAGCCACGCCGCCGAGCGCTTCCCCGACGAGCCGACCCTGGGCCATGCGCTGGCTTTCGCCTACCTCGCCAAGGGCCACCTTGCGTTTGCCGAGCAGGCGTTCCGCAAGTTGCGCGAAGGCCAGCCCGACTCGATGCCGTTGCGTGCGCTGATCGCCGACCTGTTGCGCCGGCAGGGCCGCCCGGCCGACGCCGCCGACGAACTGTCGCCGTTGCTCGACGGCCCCGACGTGACGCCGGCATTGCGCCGCATGCTCGGTGAAATGGAACTGCAGGCCGGCCGCAACGAACGCGCCCGCGAGCTGCTGCGCGAGGCACTGGCCGCCCAGCCCGGCGACCGCCGCACCGTCCTCGCCATGGCCGAGGCCTGGCGCCGGCTCAATGACGCCGACGGTGCCCGCGCCACGCTCGATCCGCTGCTCGAGGCCCACCCGCAGCACGACGACCTGTGGCGCGCGCGCCTGCTGTTCGAGCAGTTCGCCGGCGACGCCGCGGCCGCGGTGGTCGCGCGCTGGCGCGCGGCGATGCCCGAGTCGGTACCCGCCCTGGAAGCCCAGGTCACCGTCCACGATGTCGCCGGCGAGTCCGACCAGGCCGAGGCGCTCGCGCGTCGGATCATCGAGCTTCGGCCCGGCCATGCGCGCGCCGAGCTGCGGATCATCGACGCACTGCTCAAGCGCGACTCCGACGCCGCGATCGCCCATGTCGAGAACCTGCTCGCGCAGGCCGACGATGACGCCGCCAAGCGCAACCTGCGGCAGTTGCTGGGTCGCACCTTCGACGCCGCCGGCCAACCCGCCACCGCCGCCGCGACCTGGGCCGAGTTGCACGCCGAAGTGGTGTCGCAGCGCTTGCCGCTGCCGCAGCCCAGCGGCCGTCGCGACGAATGGCCGGAACGGGCCACGCTCGAGCAGCCGGCGCCGGCGGTGCTGCTGCTGTGGGGAGCGCCGGGTTCGCTGGTCGAACGCCTGGCCACCACCCTCGACGGCGCCGGCGCGCCGCTGCGTGCCGATCGCTTCGGCCCGCAACCGCCGAGCGACCTGTTCCAGCGCTACCTGACCATCGATGCTCTGGCCAGCGGCTCGGCCGACCCGGCCGCGCTGGTGGCCGAATGGCGCGCCGCGCTGCCGGCCCGCGGCATCAACGACGGCCAGGTATTCGACTGGCTGCTGTGGTGGGACAACGCCGCGCTGCTGGCCTTGCGCCCGCACCTGCCCGAGGCGATGCTGATGATCGCCGTGCGCGACCCGCGCGACATGCTGCTCGACTGGCTCGCGTTCGGCGCCCCGGCTCCGTTCGCGCTGGAGTCGCCCGAGGCCGGCGCGCAATGGCTGGCGCAGGTGCTCGAGCAAGTGGCAGACCTGCACGAGGGCGACCTGTTCCCGCACCGGCTGGTGCGCATGGACAGAATCGCCGACGACCCCGCCGGCATCGCCACCGCGCTCACCGGCGCCCTGGGCACCCGTCTGCCCGCGGTCTCGCACGAGCGCCTCGGTCCCGGCCGCTTCCCGGCCGGCCATTGGCGTGCATTCGCCGAACCGCTGGGCGAGGCGTTCGCATTGCTGGAACCGGTCGCCCGTCGCCTCGGTTACGGCGAGGCCTGAGCGAGCGCGGCGCATCTGGCAGACTCCGTGGATCCCACACGGAGTCTCCCGATGCGCATCCACAGCGACAGCTTCGCACCCCGCGGCGCGATCCCGACCGAGTTCGCCCTCGGCGTGCGCGACGGCGACGCGGTCGGTTTCGGCCGCAACCGCAATCCGCAACTGGGCTGGGACGAGGTGCCCGACGGCACCCGTTCGTTCGCGCTGTTGTGCATCGACACCGACGCCCCGACCGTCGCGGAGATGGTCAACAAGGACGGCGTCGAGATCCCGGTCGACCAGCCGCGCACCGAGTTCTGCCACTGGGCGATGGTCGACATCGCCGCGGATCTGCGCGAGATCGCGGCCGGCAGCTGCAGCGACGGCGTCACCGCGCACGGCAAGCGCGCCCCGGCCGGGCCCGCCGGGGCGCGCCAGGGCCTGAACGACTACAGCGGCTGGTTCGCCGGCGACGACGCACTGGCCGGCGACTGGTTCGGCTTTGATGGCCCGTTCCCGCCGCCGAACGACCTGCGGCTGCATCGCTATTTCTTTCGTCTGTTCGCACTCGATGTCGAGCATCTCGACGTGCCCGACCGTTTCAGCGCCAGCGACGTGCTGCGCGCGATCCACGGCCACGTGCTGGCCGAGGCGCTGGTGCAGGGCGACTATTCGCTGCACCCCGCGGTCGCTCGCTGAGCCGGAGCGCCGGCCCAGCGGCAACGCGGCAACGCGGCGCGAGGTCTACTGCGCCGGCACGATCTCCGACTCGACCACCATGTCGAGCACGTAGACGACCGACGAGGCGTCCGCCGGCGCCGGATCGCGCTCGAACTTCTTCAGGCGCAGCACCTTGCGCTCGCCGGCGACGAACTCGAAACCCTCGATCCCCTCGTACAGCGGTTGCCATTCGCCCGGCGGCGACTGCTTGACGCCGTTGTCGCCGTAGCGGATCTCGCGCACCTGCAGGCACTGGTAGTCGGGGATCAGCGGATGATTGCAGGCCACCCGCTGCGGCGCGACCTCCAGGAACACGGTCTCGCCGGGACCGCCGAAGCGGGTTTCCGCGGTCGCCTCGCCGACCCAGGTCGAACTACCGCCGTCGGCCGCTTCCAGCTTCAGCCGCGGCGGCGCGGTTTCCTCGATCCGCGGCAGCAGCGGTTGCGACAGCAACGCACCGATCGCCTTGTCGGCCTGCATTAGCGCCTCGTCGCAGGCCATCATCGTCGACACCAGCCGGCCGACCTGCAGCCGGCCCTGGGCGTCGACCTCGTAGCTGCCGCCGATCCGGTTGCAGCCGCCGGACACACCGACGCGGCGGTCCTCGAACTCCAGCGTCAGCGGCCGGTCGTCGGCCGGGAACAACGCGTCGATGCGCCGGCCCTGGGCATCGGTCGCCGCGACCAGACGCCATTTCTGGCCGCCGAGCATGCGGGTGCCCGGACCGGGGCCGGCGCTGTCGTTGCTCGCCGGTGGCGGCATCGGGGCCGCCGGCTCGGACGACGGCGCGCGATCACCGCCGGCGCAGGCGACGAGCGCCAGCGGCAGCAGCAGGGCCAGGGTGACGGCGGTGGTGCGGCGGGTGTTCATCGGGCGAATGTCCATCGGAATCTCCTTGGGAAGCCTAATGGGAACGTACCAGCCGTGCAGACGGGGTCGATGCCTCAGCCGCCGCCCGGCAACCACAGCAGCAACGCCACGCCCAGCGCCAGCCGATACACCGCGAACGCGGTGAAACGGTGGCTCTGGATGTAGCGCAGCAGCCATTTCACCGCGACGAACGCGGTCACCGCCGAGGCCACGAACGCGATCGACAATTCGGTCCAGTTCACCGTGCCGAGGCCATCGTCCAGGTACAGCGCCAGCACCTCGTAGCCGGTCGCGGCGAACATCGTCGGAATGCCGACCAGGAACGCGAATTCGGTGGCCGCGGCGCGATTGGTGGTGCCGGCCAGCAGCGCCACGAAGATCGTCGCCGCCGAACGCGAGGTGCCCGGGAACACCCCGGCCACGACCTGGGCGATGCCGACCAGCACTGCCACCGTCCAGCTGATCGCGGTGCGCTCGCCGAGCCGCTCGGCGCGGCGAGCGGCCAGCTGCTCGGCGACCAGCATCCACACCGCGCCGATCACCAGCGCCCACGCGATCGGCGCGATCTGCGTCGGCAACTCCCAGCCCAGCGCCTTGACCAGCAGGCCGCCGACGGCGGTCACCGCGAACGCCGCCAGCAGCTTGAAGGCGTAATCGCGTGACTGCGCCGGCGTCGCGGTGATCCCCAGCGGATCGTATTCGGCGGGCGCGTCGTGGCCGGCGAACGCGACCGCCATGCCCCACAACCGCTTGCGGTAGATCAGCACCACCGCGCCGATCGCGCCGGCCTGGATCGCGATGTTGAACAGCGCGCTGCGCGCCCCGAGCCAGTGCTGGGCGATCAGCAGGTGGCCGGTGCTGGAGATCGGCAGGAATTCGGTGATGCCTTCGATGATGCCAAGCAGCAGCGCGGCGAGCAGGTCGGACATGGCTGGATGGGCCTGGAGGGAGGAGCGGAACGGGCGGATTGCCGGAGGAGAATACCCGTTTGCCGAGAAGCACCCTGTTGGTGCGCATACAACGCCGACGCACCAATTTGGCGCTTCGTAGCCACGACCGCTCGCCATGCCTTGTGACAAATCAAGCGCTTGCGCGCCACCCGAAGTTGGCACGCACCTTGCTCTTACTCTAGCTGAGCCCTCCATCCTCACCCAGCGAGCCCAGCCCATGTCCCTCGAGTCCGTCGAAAAACTCATCAGCGACCACAAGGTCGAATTCATCGATTTGCGCTTTACCGACATGCGCGGCGTGCAGCACCACGTGACGTTCCCGGCCTCGATCGCCGACGACTCGCTGTTCGAGGACGGCAAGATGTTCGACGGTTCCTCGATCCACGGCTGGAAGGGCATCCAGGACTCCGACATGGTGCTGCTGCCCGACGCCAGCACCGCGTTCCTCGACCCGTTCACCGCCGATCCGACGCTGGTGCTGACCTGCGACATCCTCGACCCGGCGACGATGCAGGCCTACACCCGTGACCCGCGCGGGATCGCCAAGCGCGCCGAGGCCTACCTCAAGTCCAGCGGCATCGCCGACCAGGCGTTCTTCGGCCCCGAACCCGAATTCTTCATCTTCGACAGCGTCCGCTACGCCAACGAGATGGGTCACACCTTCTTCCACGTCGACTCCGAGGAGGCCGCGTGGAACTCCGGCCGCGAGTACGAAGGCGGCAACACCGGCTACCGCCCGGGGGTGAAGGGCGGCTACTTCCCGGTCGCGCCGCTGGACAGCCTGCACGACATCCGCGCCGAGATGTGCAAGACCCTGACCGCGCTCGGCATCGAGGTCGAGGTCCACCACCACGAGGTCGCCAACGCCGGCCAGTGCGAGATCGGCACCAAGTTCAACTCGCTGGTCAAGAAGGGCGACGAACTGCTGACGATGAAGTACGTCATCAAGAACGTCGCCCACCGCAACGGCAAGACCGCGACCTTCATGCCCAAGCCCATCGTCGGCGACAACGGCAGCGGCATGCACGTGCACCAGAGCCTCGCCAAGGGTGGCAACAACCTGTTCTCCGGCGACGGCTACGGCGGCCTGTCGCAGATGGCGCTGTGGTACATCGGCGGCATCTTCAAACACGCGCGCGCGATCAACGCCTTCGCCAACTCCACCACCAACAGCTACAAGCGACTGGTGCCGGGCTTCGAGGCGCCGGTGATGCTGGCGTACTCCGCAAGCAACCGTTCGGCCAGCTGCCGCATCCCGTACGTCGCCAACCCGAAGGCGCGCCGGATCGAGATGCGCTTCCCCGACCCGATGAACTCCGGCTACCTGATCTTCACCGCGCTGATGATGGCCGGCCTCGACGGCATCAAGAACCAGATCGACCCGGGTGCGCCGAGCGACAAGGACCTGTACGACCTGCCGCCGGAGGAGGAGAAGAACATCCCGACCGTGTGCCACAGCCTCGACCAGGCGCTGGAGTGCCTCGACAAGGACCGCGACTTCCTCAAGGCCGGCGGCGTGTTCACCGACGACTTCATCGACGCCTACATCGCGCTGAAGATGAAGGAAGTCACCGCCTTCCGCGCCGCGACCCACCCGCTGGAGTACCAGATGTACTACGCGATCTAGTCGGCGCGACCGACCCGCGAACGATACGACGGCCCGGAATTTCCGGGCCGTCGTCGTTTGCCTACCGCGCGTACACGCCCAGGAACATCTCCACCGCCGAATCCAGCACCTGCTGCCGCATCGCCATGGTCAGTGGCGGCGCGCCCATGGTGACCTGCGGCCAGAACGCGAAGCTCTTCACCAGTCCCTGCAATTGATGCGCGGCGAAGACCGGATCCACGTCTTTCAGCCTGCCGTCGGCCAGCGCGGCGCGGATCCACGCGGTCACCCCTTCCTCCTTGTCGCCGAGTTTGGCGACCATGTCGCGCGCGCGTTCCGGCGAGTGGATGGTTTCGGCGATGGCCACCCGGGCCAGGTCGATGAAGCTGGTGTCGGCGAGCATGTCGAGCTTCTGCCGCAGCAACTGCCGCAATTGATCGCGCAGTGGCTTGTCGGCGCTGTAGGCCAGGTCGACCTGGGCCATGCTGCGTTCCCACAGTTGCAGCATGATCTCGGCGAACAGCACTTCCTTGCTGGGGAAATGGTTGTAGACCGTGCGCTTGGACACGCCCGCGCTGGCGGCGATGCGATCCATGCTGGTCGCCTCGAAGCCGCTGGCGCGGAATTCCTCGGTGGCGGCCTGCAGGATGTCCTGGCGCTTGCGGTCTGTCAGGCGTTGCGGTTGGGTCATGGACAGGGCGGTTTGCGGGGAGGCGTCACATTTTACACTCACCGGTTTACTTTCCAAAAACTGGAAACTACACTGTGCAGTGTAATCAATCGGGCGCACCCATGAAACGCCTTTTCCTGATCCTCCTGCTTGGAGTCTTCGCCGTGACGGCCCATACCGCCTGCATCTCTGCTACCGCCCCCATCTATCCGGACTCGCCGCAGCAGCGCGCCGGCAAGTTCCTCAACCCGGTGCCGACCCCGCAGCCGGGCCTGTGGAAGACCCTGAAACTGGCCTGGGTGTTCCTCTTCGACAAGCCGGCCGACACCGTGCCCGACCGGGCGCTCCCGGTGCTCGCGCTGACCCGCGCCCGGTTGCTGGCCGCCCCGGACCGCAGCGTGTTCCGTCTCGGTCATTCCACCGTACTGTTGAAACTGCGCGACGAGTTCTGGCTGACAGACCCGGTGTTCTCCGAGCGCGCCTCGCCGGTGCAGTGGGCCGGACCCAAGCGCTTCCATGCCCCGCCGATCGGCATCGACGAACTGCCGCCGATCAAGGGCGTGATCCTGTCGCACAACCATTACGACCACCTGGACCATGCCGCGATCCTGCAATTGGCCGGCAAGACCGAACATTTCCTCGCGCCGTTGGGCGTGGGCGACCAGTTGATCGCCTGGGGCGTGGACGCGGCCAAGGTGCAGCAGCTGGACTGGTGGCAGTCGACCACGGTCGACGGCATCCGTTTCGTGGCCACGCCGGCGCAGCATTTCTCCGGGCGCGGGCTGGGCGATGGCAACAAGACGCTGTGGGCCTCGTGGACGATCCTGGACGACGACCTGAGGGTGTTCTTCAGCGGCGACTCGGGCTACTTCAACGGCTTCAAGGCCATCGGCGACAAGTACGGCCCGTTCGACCTGACCCTGATGGAAACCGGCGCCTACGATCCGCAATGGCCGGACGTCCACATGCAGCCGGAGCAGACCTTGCAGGCGCACCTGGACCTGCGCGGCAAGTGGTTGCTGCCGATCCACAACGGCACGTTCGACCTCGCCCTGCACAGCTGGCACCAGCCTTTCGACCGCATCACCGCGTTGGCGGCCGAAAAGCAGGTGGCGATCACCACGCCGCGCATGGGCGAAGCGGTGGCCATCGCCGCGCCGCATGCCGGCTCGGCGTGGTGGCTGGAAAAAGGCGAATGAGCGCCGACGCACTAAGATGGTGCGATGCCCACCAGCGCGCCCGAGTTCGACGCCCTGACCACGCCGCTGGCGTGGACCGACGCCGACGGCGCCATCGCCGGTTGCAATCAGGCGTTCGCCCGCTGGCTCGGGGTCGGCGCGCGCCGCGTCATCGGTCGCCCGCTGATCGCCCTCGATCCCGAACAACCCGAGCGCCTGCGCGACGCCCTTGCCCGGCTCGACGCCGATGCCGCGCCATTGCGCCTGCGCCGCGTGCACCTGCGCCACCCCGATGCCGACGAGCGCTTCGCCGACCTGTGGCTGAGCGAGCGCGACGGCGGTGGGGTGCTGGTCGAGGCGCATCCGGTCGACGAGTTCCCCGGCGATGACCCGGCGTTGCTGCTGCCGGCGGCGCTGGCGGCCTCGCTGAAAGGCCTCGCCCACGAACTGCGCAACCCGTTGGCCGGCCTCAAGGGCGCAGCGCAGTTGCTGGCGCGGCGGCTCGACAGTGGTGGCGACCCCGGCGGCGATTCGAAGGAATTGTTGGCGCTGATCGACAGCGAAATCGCGCGCTTGGCCGCGCTGCTCGACCAACTGCTGGTGCCGGCGCCGCCGCGGCCGCACGCGCCGCTGAACATCCACGCTGTGCTCGAACGCGTGCTGCGGCTCGCCGAGAGCGATGCCGGCTGGGCGGTCAAACTGCTGCGCGATTACGACCCCAGCCTGCCCGAGTTCAATGGTGACGCCGACCGCCTGACCCAGGCGTTGTGGAACCTGGTGCGCAACGCGATCGAGGCCGGCGCCGGCAGCGTCAGCCTGCGCACCCGCGCCGAACACGGCCTGCGGATCGGCGAGCAGGCGCATCCGATCACGCTGCGGCTGGAGATCGTCGACGACGGCTGCGGCGTGCCCGAGGAACTGGCCGAGCGGGTGTTCCTGCCGCTGGTGTCGGGCCGCGCCGAAGGCAGCGGTCTCGGCCTGGCATTGGCCCAGCAGGTCGCGCGCGAGCACCGCGGTTCGCTGGCGTACCGCTCGCGGCCGGGGCATACCGTTTTCACCTTGCTGTTGCCGATGCCGGTGGTCGAGGCCGACACCAACACCGGCATCGAAACCCCATCCGTGCCCGCCCCGGAGCACACCGCATGAGCGCGCCGGCTCGCAACGAGAATGTCTGGATCGTCGACGACGACCGCGGCGTGCGCTTCGTGCTGGCCACCGCGCTGCGCGACGCCGGCCACCACGTCTGCGAGTTCGAACACGCCGTCGCCGCGCTCGCCGCTCTGGCCCGCGACGGCGCCCCCGACCTGTTGTTCACCGACGTGCGCATGCCCGGCGACGACGGCCTGGTCCTGCTCGACAAGCTCAAGACCCGCGCACCGCAGTTGCCGGTGATCGTAATGAGCGCCTACACCGACATCGCCAGCACCGCCGGCGCGTTCCGCGGCGGCGCCCACGAGTTCCTGTCCAAGCCGTTCGACCTCGACGACGCGGTCGCCCTGGCGGCGCGCACGCTGGCCGGGCGTGACGGCGGGGCGGGCGATGACAACCCGCGGGTCACCGCCACCAGGGACGTCGAGCCGCTGCTGGTCGGCCACTCGCCGCCGATGCGCGAACTGTTCCGCGCGATCGGCCGGCTCGCGCAGGCGCCGCTGTCGGTGCTGGTCACCGGCGAGACCGGCACCGGCAAGGAACTGGTCGCGCGCGCGCTGCATCGCGAATCGCCGCGCGCGGCGCACCCGTTCGTTGCCCTCAACACCGCGGCGATCCCGTCGGAGTTGCTGGAGTCGGAACTGTTCGGCCACGAGGCCGGCGCGTTCACCGGTGCCCACAAGCGCCACCCGGGGCGCTTCGAACAGGCCGACCGCGGCACCCTGTTCCTCGACGAGATCGGCGACATGCCGCTGTCGCTGCAGACCCGGCTGCTGCGGGTGCTGGCCGAGAACGAGTTCTTCCGGGTCGGCGGCCGCGAGCTGATCCGGGTCGACGTGCGGGTGATCGCCGCGACCCACCAGGACCTCGATGCCCTGGTTGCCGCCGGCCGCTTCCGCGCCGACCTACTGCACCGGCTCGACGTGGTGCGGCTGCGGCTGCCGCCGCTGCGCGAGCGGCTGGCCGACGTGGCGCCGCTGGCCGAGCGCTTCCTCGCGATCGCCGCGCGCAAGTTCGACGCGCCGGCCAAGCGGCTGGCGCCGGCCGCGGTCGAGCGCCTGCGCGCGCACGGTTGGCCCGGCAACGTGCGCGAGCTGGAAAACCTGTGCTGGCGGCTGGCCGCGTTGGCGCCAAGCGACAACATCGGTCGCGACGACATCGACGCCGCCCTGGGTGGCCATCGCGAGTCCGCCGCGAGCGCTGGCTGGGATGCGCAATTGGCGACGTGGGCGCGCAGCCAACTCGACGCCGGCACCGCCGACGTCCACGCCCGCGCCCGCGAGCGTCTCGACCAGGTGCTGCTGCAGGCCGCGCTCGAACACACCGGCGGTCGCCGCGCCGAAGCCGCCGCCCGCCTCGGCGTCGGCCGCAATACCCTGACCCGCAAGCTCAAGCCGGGTTCGTCATGAATCTGTCATCGCCCGTGTTCGCGGATTCACCGGCAGTGAACCCGCGCGGCGTTAACGTGTCGCCGCACCCGTCCGCCGCCGGTACGCTGTTGTGCATGATGGGGCTGTTGTAGGAGCGGCTTCAGCCGCGATCGGAAAATCGTTCCATTCGTCCCGACTCCGGATCGCGGCTGAAGCCGCTCCTACAAAAGCCCGCGGTGAACGCCGTCGAAGTCCGCGCGGGCCATGCGACCACATTCCTTCCCATCCCAGGAGTCCCCCCGATGAAAACCGCCCTGCTTGCCGCCGCCAGCGCCCTGGTCCTTGCCGCCTGCACCTCGACCCCGCCCTCCACCAGCGGCGCCGACGCCGCGGCGTCCACCAGCGTGCAGACCAGCCTGCCCACCGAGTCGACCCTGTCGAGCGCCACGGTCAACCTCGCCGCCGCGTCGGGCAGCCTGGTCAGCGGCAAGCTGACCCTGATGCCGATGGGCGGTGGCTTGCACCTGCAGGGCGAAATCGGCGGACTGGCGCCGGGCAGCAACCACGCGATCCACATCCACGAGACCGGCGACTGCAGCGCCGCCGACGCCAGCTCCGCCGGCGGCCACTTCAATCCGACCGGCGAGGCGCACGGCAAGGTCGACACCGCGACCCACCACGGCGGCGACATGAACAACATCGTCGCCAACGCCGACGGCGTCGCCCAGGTCGACGTCCACGCCAGCGGCCCGGTGCTCGGCGGCGGCGCGGCCAACGACGCGGTCGGCAAGGCGGTGATCGTCCACGCCGACCCCGACGACTACACCAGCCAGCCGTCCGGCAACGCCGGCGCGCGGGTCGCCTGTGGCGTGATCAGCGCCGGCTGATCGCCGACCATCGCGCCCCATCGCGTCCCGCGCCATGACTCTGCGCATCCGCGAGGCCCAACCCGCCGACGCCGACCTGCTGACGCGCTGGAACCTCGCGATGGCGCAGGAAACCGAGCACAAGGCGCTCGACCCCGGCACCGTCCGCGCCGGGGTCGCGGCCGGCATCGCCGATGCGGAGCGGGCGCGCTACTTCATCGCCATGCGCGAGGCGCTCGCCGCCGGCCGCGAGACCCTGGCCGAACCGGTCGGCACCCTGATGCTGACGCGCGAGTGGAGCGACTGGCGCAACGGCGAGTGGTGGTGGATCCAGAGCGTCTACGTCGACGAAAACCATCGCCGGCAAGGTGTGTTCGCCGCGCTGTACCGCCACGTCGGGCAACTGGCGCACGCCAGCGACGGCGTGATCGGCCTGCGCTTGTATGTCGAGCGCGCGAATACGGATGCGCAGGAGACCTACGCGTCGCTGGGGATGAAGGACGCGGGCTACCGGATCTACGAAGCGGAGTTCGGCGCTTCCGGGTAACCGCTGTCTGTAGGAGCGGCTTCAGCCGCGATCGGAAGATCGTCCGCTCGCCCCGATGCCAGATCGCGGCTGAAGCCGCTCCTACAAGAGCGTGCCGGTTCCGTCAGCTCAAAACGTTGCGACAATCCGCGTCGCGCTCGCAATGCACGAAGTTCACCGGCACCCCGTGGGCGCCGAGCACCGCGGCGATCTGCCGCTGCCGCGCTTCGAAATGCTGGTGCTGACGCTGCAACCGCGCGCGTGCGTCGCCGCTGTCATCGGTGACCTGCGCGGCATAGCGCGCGTGCCAGGCGGACGGCGAGAACAGCGCGATCCGCGCCTCGCCATCGACATAGTGCAGCAACGGCTCCGGCGCTTGGTCGAGCCAGGCTTCGCCGCCGGGTTGCAGCAACGCGGTTTCCAGCAGCGGCCACAACGCGGCCAGGCCGGCGTGCTCGTACTGCAGCGCGGTCATCGCGGCGAGGTCGTGCACGGTCAGGTAGCGCGCGTGCTCGATGCGCAGGCCGAACGCGTCCTGCGCCGCCAGCGCGGTATCGGCGCCGGCCATGCCGCGCTCGATCAGTTCGCGTTCGAAGGCATCTCCGACCCGCGACACCGCATCGGCATGGCCGGTCAGCACGAACGGCAACAACCGCAATGGCCCGCCGGCGTAATCGGGCGAGGGCGCGAGCGCGCCCGGCAGGCGGCCGTCGTGGGCGCCGAAGGCGATGATGCGGCCGTCGCTGCCGCTCATTGCACCGCGCGGCGCGCGCGCGGCCAGCTGGTCCAGCTCGCGGTGCAGCGGCCAGCCGGGGCGCAGCAACTCGACCGGGTCGTAAAGGGCGCCGACGGCCACCAGTTCCAGTGTCGCCGCCTCGGCGCAGAAGCCGGCGAGGTCACGCGCGATTCGCCCCGCGAGAGCGCCGACCTCGGCCTGGGCGAGGACCTCGCGGCCGATCG
This sequence comes from Lysobacter sp., assembly GCA_050737695.1. Taxonomy (GTDB): domain Bacteria; phylum Pseudomonadota; class Gammaproteobacteria; order Xanthomonadales; family Xanthomonadaceae; genus Novilysobacter. Next base: position 25,605 of record JBOHYB010000042.1, read on the forward strand.
GCGCGTCGCCGTGGAGTTCCAGCGCGAGCGCGCCGAGCACGTGCAGGTCGGGGGCGGTGCCGGAGGTCGCGGTCATGGAGTCCCTTGCTGAGGATGCGCGCCGAGGATACGCAGGCGTTTGGTTGCTGCGGGGGGCGGCGCTACACTGCGGCCATTATGCCCGCAAGCCCACGCGAGCCCCGCGCGGACCGGTCGGCGACCATGAGTTTTGCACTGAGAGGTGACCCGATGCGTCCAGCCCGTCCCGTAGCCGTGCTCGGCGGTGTGCGAATCCCGTTCTGCCGCCAGAACACCGCCTATGCCGACGTCGGCAACCTCGGCATGTCGGTGCGCACGCTCGGCGCCCTCGTCGAGAAATACGGGTTGCATGGCCAGGTGCTCGGCGAGGTGGCGATGGGTGCGGTGATCAAGCACTCCTCGGACTGGAACCTCGGCCGTGAGGCGGCGCTGTCGTCCGGGCTGTCGGCGCTGACCCCGGGCATCACCCTGCAGCGCGCCTGCGGCACCTCGCTGGACTCGATCATCACCGTCGGCAACAAGATCGCCACCGGCCAGATCGAGGCCGGCATCGGCGGCGGCAGCGATACCACCTCCGACGTGCCGATCGTCTACGGCAAGTCGCTGCGCCGGCGCCTGCTGGCGGCCAATGCGGCCAAGGACTTCAAGGGCAAGCTGGCGGCGTTCAAGGGCTTCTCGCTGGGCGAGCTCAAGCCCGACTTCCCCGGCGTCGCCGAGCCACGCACCGGCAAGTCGATGGGCGACCACTGCGAGGACATGGCCAAGCAGTGGAACATCTCGCGCGATTCGCAGGACGAGTTCGCGTTGGCCTCGCACCTCAAGCTCGCCGCCGCCTACGAGCGCGGCTTCTTCGATGACCTGGTGGTCAGCTTCCGTGGCGTCTCGCGCGACAACAACCTGCGTCCCGATAGCAGCCTGGAGAAGCTGGCGACGCTGAAGCCGGCGTTCGACAGGACTTCCGGCCGCGGCACCCTGACCGCGGCCAACTCGACCCCGCTGACCGACGGCGCCGCCGCCTGCCTGCTGGCGTCCGACGAATGGGCGCAGGCGCACGGCCACGAGCCGCTGTGCTACCTGCGCGACGCGCAAGTGGCCGCGGTCGACTTCGTCCACGGCGAGGGGTTGTTGATGGCGCCGACGGTGGCGGTGCCGCAGATGCTGGCGCGCAACGGCTTGAGCCTGCAGGACTTTGACTTCTATGAGATCCACGAGGCGTTCGCCGCGCAGGTGCTGTGCACGTTGCGGGCGTGGGAGAGCGAGGAGTACTGCAAGAGCCGGCTCGGGCTGGACGCACCGCTGGGGCGGATCGACCCCGACAAGATCAACGTCAACGGCTCGTCGCTGGCTACCGGTCACCCGTTCGCGGCGACCGGCGCGCGACTGGTGGCGACCGCGGCCAAGGAGTTGAAGGCGCGCGGCGGCGGCCGCTGCCTGCTGTCGATCTGCACCGCCGGCGGCATGGGCGTGGTGGCGATATTGGAGCGTTGAGGTCGACCAGCAATGCCCGGGCGATGATGTCCGGGCTCTTGTAGGAGCGGCTTTAGCCGCGATCTGAAACCGGCGCGGTGAACGATTGCCGATCGCGGCTAAAGCCGCTCCTACAGAGTGCGCCGACGCGTTCGGCGACGTATCGGCGCGGTGTCAGTGGGTCGCGACTTGCGTCGCTCCTACATGATCGATCGCGCGGCCGCCCGCGTTGTTATTCCCGCAGCCGCGGCATGCCGTGTTCGTCGCGCTCCTCAGTCACCGCCTGATCAAAGATCCGCGCGCGCAGGTCGCGGCCGGGCAGGTCGGTGATCGCTTCGCCGCGGGTCGCGCGCAGGGCGTTGGCGTAGCTCAGCCGCGCGCGCGGTTCGTCGCCGGCCTGGGCGAAGCCGTGGCCGAGTTCCTCCCATGCCTCGGCGTTGGCGCCTTGGGCGAGGGCACGGTGCAGGTAGGTTTCCGCTTGTGGCCACTGGCCTTGGGCGCGGCTGAGCCGGGCCAGCGTCAGCAGCAGGCCGGGGCTGGCCGGGTGGGCGTCGAGCCAGCCCTCGGCGCGCTCGCGGCGGGCCTCGATGCGGCCGATCGGCAGGCGTCCGTAGAGGCCGGCCAGGGATTCGTCCCAGCGCGCGTCCAGCGCCTGTTCGACGCTCCTGGCCGAGGCTTCCTCCCAGCGCAGAGCGGCGGCGCGTTCGGCGTAGGCGGCGACCGCCGCCGGTTCGCTGCGCAGCGGCTTGGGCAGCGCTTCCCAGCGGTCGGCCAGGACGTTGGCGTCGCCGGCCTCGCGCAGCGCAGCTTCGGCCCATTGCGCTTCCAGCGCGTCGAGCCGGGCCGCGGGCAGCGCCTGTTGCTGGCGCATCGGCCCGAGCAGGCCGTAGGCCTCGCCGCTGCGCCCGCTCGCGGCCAGCGCCTGGGCGCGCAGCAACAGGCCGCGCGGCGGCAGGGGCTGCACGTTGGCGGCGTCGAGCGCGATCAGCGCTTCATCGGCGCGGTCGCGCGCCAGTGCGAGTTCGGCCGCGGCCAACGCGCGACTGGCCGGGTGCGCCGCCGCCAACGCATCGAGGTGGACGTTGGCGGCGGCCCCTTCGC
>JBOHYB010000043.1:0-27663 GCA_050737695.1 Lysobacter sp.
CGGATAATCGGTCGCTCGTCCGATTCCCGATCGCGGCTAAAGCCGCTCCTACAAGGGCGTTGTCTGTACTGACATTCCCGCTTGTGTGGCTAGTCCCTCGAAGCCCGGGAACGAAGTCGCCACATTGGCGATGTCGCGAATGCGCACCTCACCCAGCGCGATCTGCGCCGCGACCGCGAAGCTCATCGCGATGCGATGGTCGCCGTGACTGTCGACGACGCCACCGTCGAACGGGTTGCCCGTCCCTGCCCGGCCGTCGATCACCGCGCCGTCCGGCGCTTCCTCGATCGCAACGCCAAGCGCGCGCAGGCCTTCGGCCATGGTCGCGATGCGATCGGACTCCTTGACCCGCAGTTCGCCGGCGCCGCGTACCACGGTGCGGCCGTGGGCACAGGCGGCGGCAATGAACAGCGTCGGGAACTCGTCGATCATGTCCGGCACCAGCGCCTCGGGCACTTCGATGCCGTGCAGGGCGCCATGGCGGACGACCAGGTCGACGACCGGTTCGCCACCGTGCTCACGGGGATTCTCCTCGCGGATGTCGGCGCCCATCAGCCGCAGCGCCTGCAGCAAGCCGGTGCGACGCGGGTTGATGCCGACCGCCTCGATGCACAGTTCGGACCCCGGCACCACGCTGGCGGCAACGAGGAAGAACGCGGCCGAGGAGAAATCCGCCGGCACGTCGATATCGGTCGCGTGCAGTCGATGGCCCCCTAGCAGGCGCGCGTGGCCGGGGCCGAACTCGATCGGCCAGCCGAATGCGGCCAGCATGCGTTCGGTGTAGTCGCGGGTCGGGTGCGGCTCGCTGAGGGTGGTCTCGCCATCGGCGTACAGGCCGGCCAGCAGCAACGCCGACTTCACCTGGGCGCTGGCGACGGGCAGTGCGTAGTCGATGCCCCGCAACCGCTGCCCGCCGTGGATATGCAACGGCGGCACCCCGCCGGCGCCGGTATCGATGCGCGCGCCCATGGTCGCCAACGGTTCGGTGACGCGCCGCATCGGTCGCTTCGACAGCGAGGCATCGCCAGCCAGCACGCTGTCGAACGACTGGCCAGCGAGCACGCCCGCGAGCAACCGCATGCCGGTGCCGGCGTTGCCGCAATCGAGTACGCGGTCGCTGCCGCGCAGGCCATGCAGGCCGACGCCATGGACGATGCATTCGCCGTGCCCCGGGTGTTCGATACGCACCCCAAGCTGCTCGAACACCCGTGCGGTCGCCCGGGTGTCCTCGCCTTCAAGGAAGCCACTGATCCGGGTGACGCCCTCGGCGAGCGCCCCCAGCATGACCGCGCGATGCGAGATCGACTTGTCGCCCGGCACCCGTAGGCGCCCACGCAACGGCGCACCAGTCGCGGCGATCCAGTCATGACGTGTGCCGCTCATGCCAGCACCGCGTCGAGAACGGACAGCAGGCGGCGATTTTCCTCGGCGGTGCCGACGGTGATCCGCAGCCAGTGCGGCAGGCCGTAGCCGGCCATCGGTCGCAATACCACGCCGCGCTCGACCAACGCGATTTCGATGGCGGCGGTGTCCGAACCGAATTCGACCAGCACGAAGTTGGTCTGCGACGGCAGCACCGTCAGCCCGCGCGCGCGCAGCGCGTCGGTCAATGTCAAGCGTTGTTCGGCATTGCGCGCGCAGGCCCACTGCAGGTGTTCGGTATCATCGAGCGCGGCCTCGCAGGCGGCCAGCGCCGGGCCGTTGACGTTGAAGCTCTCGCGGATGCGGTCCATCACCGCGACTAGCCCCGGCGCGCCGATCAGGTAGCCGACCCGCAGCCCAGCAAGCCCATAGGCCTTGCTGAAGGTGCGGGTCAGCAGCAGGTTCGGATGCGCCGGCAGCAGCGGCAACGCGCTGGCGGCATCGGCGCTGGCGTCGGCCATCTCGGCGTAAGCCTCGTCCATCACCACGATGACGTCCGGCGGCACCCGGGCCATGAAGGCGGCCAGCGCCGCATGGTCGAACCAGGTGCCGGTCGGATTGTTGGGATTGGCCAGGTAGACCAGTCGGGTGGTCGGGGTGATGGCAGCAGCGATTGCGTCGAGATCGTGGCCGAGTGGCATCACCGCAGTGCGCGGCAAGGCCTCGGCGACACGAGCGGTCGCACCAGCGGCCCGGGTCGCCAACGCGAACACCGCGAAGCCGTAGCGGGAGAACACCACGTCTAGTCCGGGGCCGGCAAAGGCCTGCGCCAGCTGCATCAGCAGTTCGTGCGAGCCGTTGCCGAGCAGGATCTGCGTCGCATCGACGCCATGGACCGCCGCAAGCGCGCGCTTGAGGTCGGCGCCCAGCGGATCGGGATAGCGATGCAGGGCATCCAACTGTGCAACGACGGCATCGCGTGCTGCGGGCGACGGGCCGTAGGGGCTCTCGTTGGAGCCCAGTTCGAGCAGTTGCGCATCGAAGCGGCGACGCAGGGCGACAAGGTCGTGGCCGGGATCGTACGCGCGCAGGCGTTGGATGCCGGGTTGGGCTCGTTGCGAGAACCAACCTTCGTCGTGCCGTTGCGCTTGCTGGTTGTCGCCCGCCGATCTGGTGGTCACGTAATCGCCACCGGATACGAGCCGAGCACCTTGACCTCCTGCGCAAACTCGGCGAGTTCGTCGAGTGCGCCGCGCACCGCCTCTTCCTCGACATGGCCGCCAATGTCGACGAAGAACGCGTACTGCCAGCGTCCGGTATGGCCGGGCCGCGACTCGATGCGGTTCATGCTCAACCCGTGCCGCGCGAACGGCGCCAGCACATGGTGCAGCGCGCCGGGCTGGTCCTTGATGAAGATCAACAGCGAGGTGCGGTCGTTGCCCGACGACGGGAACAGCTCGCGTCCCAGCACCAGGAACCGCGTGGTGTTGTCGGGCCGGTCCTCGATCGGCCCGGCCACGGCCTTGAGCCCATAGACATTGGCGGCGCTGATGCCGGCGATCGCGGCGGCGTCATCGGCACTGCGGGCCCGACGCGCGGCCTCGGCGTTGCTCGCCAGCGGGATTTTTTCGGCGTCCGGCAGGTATTGCCGCAGCCACGCCTTGCACTGGGCGAACGACTGCGGGTGCGAATAGACCCGCTCGATGTCCTCGATCCGGCCACTGCGCGACAACAGGTGCTGATGCACGCGCAACTCGACCTCGCCGCAGATCTTGACCTGCGAGCTGAGGAACATGTCGAGGGTCGACTGGATCGTGCCCTGGGTGGAGTTCTCCACCGGCACCACGCCGAAGTCGGCGGCGCCGGATTCGACCTCGCCGAACACCTCGTCGATGCTGCCCAGCGGCAGGCCGTGGATCGAGTGGCCGAAGTGCTTGTACACCGCCTGCTGCGAATGCGTGCCCTCCGGACCGAGGAAGCCGATCTTCAGCGGCTCCTGCTGGGCCAGGCAAGCCGACATGATTTCGCGGAACAGCCGCACCAGCACCTCGTCGCCGAGCGGGCCATCGTTGCGGTCGACCACCCGTCGCAGCACCTGGGCCTCGCGCTCGGGCCGGTAGTAGTCGACCGCGGCGGCGAGCTTGCCCTTGGCCCGGCCGACCTGGCCGGCGAACTGCGCGCGTTCGGCGATCAGCTCCTGGATGGTGCGGTCGATGCCGTCGATGCGCTCGCGCAGGCTGGCGAGGTCGTCGGGACTGATTTTGCTGGAGATGGTCATTGGGGTATCCGGAAGTTGCGAACGATCAGCCATACCGCTGCTGGAAATCGCCCATGAACGCCGCCAGCGCCTGCACGCCCGCCTCCGGCATCGCGTTGTAGATCGACGCGCGCATGCCGCCCAGCGCTCGATGGCCCTTGAGCGTGATCAACCCGGCCGCACGGGCCTCGTCGACGAACACCGCGTCCAGCGCCTCGTCGTGCAGGAAGAACGGCACGTTCATCCGCGAGCGCACGGCGGCCGCGACCTCGTTGCGATAGAACCCGCCGGAGCCGTCGATCACCGCGTACAGCGCCGCCGCCTTGCGCGCGTTGCGCCGGGCGAACTCGGCGACGCCGCCTTCGGCCAGCATCCACTTGAACACCAGCCCGGCGAGGTACCAGTTGTAGGTCGGCGGGGTGTTGAGCATTGACTCGCCCTGCAGGTGGGCGGTGTAGTCGAGGATCGGTGCGCGCGGTTGACCGGCGCGCTGCAGCAAGTCGCGGCGGACGATCACCACGCTGACCCCGACGGGGCCGAGGTTCTTCTGCGCGCCGGCGTAGATCATTCCGAACTTCGACACATCCAGCGGCTCGGAAGCGATGCTGGAGCTGAAGTCGGCGATCAGCGGCACGTCGCCGACGTCGGGCACCTCGCGGAACTCAACGCCGTGGATGGTTTCGTTGGCGGTGTAATGCACGTACGCGGCGTCAGCCGACAACTGCCAGTCGCCGCGCGGCGGAATGTCGCGGAAGCCACCGGCCTCGCCATCGGCGGCGCGATGCGCGCTGACATACGGCTGCACCTGCTTCAACGCGGTCTTGCCCCAGTGGCCGGTGACCACGTAGTCGGCGACCTGCCCCGGCGCAGCGAAGTTCAGTGCGATCAGCGCCTGCTGGGTGGTCGCCCCACCCTGCAGGAACAGCACGGCATAGTCGTCGGGGATCGACAGCAGGGTCCGCAGGTCAGCTTCGGCCTCGGCCGCGACCTGCATGAACTCGGGGCCGCGGTGGCTCAACTCGACGATCGAGGCACCGGCGCCGGGAAACTCCAGCAACTCCTCGCGGGCCTGCTGCAACACGGTTTCGGGCAGGGTCGCGGGACCGGCACTGAAGTTGAACGCGCGGGACATGGATCGCTCCGGGAGCAAGTTGGGCGGCCTGGGCCGGCCGGGCCCCGCAGTATGCCGCAGTGCACCACGGCGCGGCGCCATGGTTTCGCGGGCAACCGTTTCGTCACTGTGAGACTTCAGCGGACGCCGTATATCAGCAGCAACGTCAGCGCCCCCGCCAGCAGCAACGCGGCCAGCAGCAGCCAGGGCAGGCGTCGCAACGAGGACGCCACCGGCGAGCGTGCCGGCCCGTTCGACGGCTCCGCTTCGACCTCGACGGCCGGCACCGCCGAGAGTTCCGGGAGCGGACCCTGCAGCGGCGACTCCAGCACGAACCGGTGCTGGGTGCCGAAGACCAGTTGGTCCCCCGGTTGCAGCAGCGCATCGCGCACCGGATGGCCGTTGACCACGGTGCCGGCATCGGCCGACAGGGCGCGCAGCACCACGCCGTCCTGATGCGGTTCCAGCCGTGCGTGGCGGTCGGCAAATGTCGGTTCGTTGATCCGGATGTCGCACTCGGGCGAACGACCGATCTCGCGAGAACGGTCGAGCTTGAAGCAGCGCCCGTGATGCACCCCGCCCACCCCGCGAAGGACGATCCGGCTGTCGCTCGCAGCCAGGTCCGGTACGGTCGACGGCATCGGCAGCGGATCGGCGCCGACCAGGGTCAGCTCGATGCCGTCGATATGCACGCTGTCGCCGGCACGCAGCATCGCCATCCGCCGCACCGGCCGGCCGTTGACGTGCAGCCCGGGAGCGCTGTCGCGCAACTGCAGCCACGTGCCGCGGCGGTCGATGCAGAACTGCACGAGCGCATCGTCGGGATGGTCGACCAGGCAGGGACGGCCGTCGGACGCGTGGCCGAGCGCGTGTACGCCCGGCCCCAGGACCAGGTCGTCACGTTCACGGTTGGGGAATCGCAGTCTGAGGGCATCCACGCCGCGGCAATCTAGCACGGCATCGCAACCCCGCCCACGAATTTTGCCGCGGCCGCCGCGCACCGCACAATGGAGGCCGGAACCAGGAGAGCCCCATGGCCAGCATCGACATCCAGCACCCCCATTCGATGAATCCGGCACACGCGCGCCAGGCCATGCAGGACATCGCCGACAAGCTGGCCGAACGCTTCGGCGTGGAGTACCGGTGGAACGGCGACATCCTCGATTTCACCCGCAGCGGCATCGATGGCCGTATCGCGCTGTTGCCGGAGCAGTTGCACGTAAGCGCGCAACTGGGCTTCCTGTTCGGCGCGATGAAGGGCCCGATCGAGGCCGAGATCCGCCGGGTGCTGGAGGAGCGCTTCTCCTGACGCCCGTCCAAGCGGGTGCTGTCCCGGCAGACGTGCGCCGGCTCACCTATTTGTCGCATCTGCCCGCGTATATTGCGGGCAAATTTTTCCACCCCGTCGTGTACAGGCAAGACGCATGCTGACAGCTTCATCCGTGACGATCGCCCTCGTGGTCGCCCTCGTGGTCGGGGGTGCGCTCACCGCGTGGCTGTGGACCGCGTACTGCAAGCAACTGGTCGCCGCCGGCGGCCTGCGGGCGCTGGCCGCGATGCGCTGGCGCGAGTTCTCCCGCTTCGTCATCGAGGCATTGCAGGCGCAAGGCTTCGAGGCCAGCCGGATCGAACCCGATGCCCAACGGGGGCAGCAGGCCGACCTGTTGCTCAATCGCGACGGCCAGACCTGGCTGCTGAGCTGCAAGCAGGGAGTCAACTACCGGATCACCACCGGCATGGTCGACGAGATCGCGCGCGCCGTCCGCGGCAGCAATGCCCGGGGCGGCATCCTCGCCACCCTGGGCCGGGTCGAGCCGGAGGCGCGCAAGCTCAACCAGGGGATCGAGCTGCTGGATGGCGCCACCCTGTGGCCGCTGATCGACCCGTTGTTGCCACCGAGTCTGCACCGCGACCTGGTCGCACAGGCGCGGACCCGTACCTTGCGGATCACCGTGCTGGCGTGGGTGGGTGCGCTCGCGCTGGGCGCTGCTGTGGCCATGCTGGTGCCCGACAACACCGGACAGCCCCCTGCCCCGGCCCCCGTCGCGACGCCGATCGCCACACCGGCACCTTCCGCCACCGCCGCTCCTTCCGAGCCGCCGTCCGAAACCGTGCTGGACGAGGATGAGCAACGCGCCCGGGTCGAGCGCGACGCATCGATCCTGCCGGGCATCGAACGCGCATCCTGGGCGACCCGCTCGACACTGCTGGTCCAGCTGCTGCCCGAGGCGACCGAACCCCAAATCGACGCCATCTGCACCGTCCTCGAACGCAGCGTCGCGCTGCGCGCCTCGCGCGTGCAACTGCAACCGGCGGCCGGCAGCGACAAGCCGGTGCGTTTCATGCAGTGCAGGACGTTCTGACGCCGCGGCTGGCCTCCCGGTCATGTTGACCGGCCCGTGGCTGCGTGCTGTCATGACCACCCGCAACGCCTCCCGGGAGCTTGCCATGCCGGACCTGAAGACCGCTTTCGAACAGGCCACGCGGGATGTGCAGGACCTGCCAGAGCGACCCGACAACGAAACCCTGCTGCGCCTGTACGCGCTCTACAAGCAGGCCACCGAAGGCGACGTCAGCGGCGACAGGCCCGGCTTCTTCGACTTCGTCGGCACCGCCAAGTACGAGGCCTGGGAAAAGCTGGCCGGCACCGACCGTGAGGAAGCGATGCGCCGCTACGTCGAACTGGTCGACCAGTTTCGCACCTGAGAGGCTTGCCGGCGCGCCAGCCGCCCAGTAAACTGCGCGGCCAGCGTTATCCGGGCGGTTAGCTCAGCGGTAGAGCATTGCCTTCACACGGCAAGGGTCGCAGGTTCGATCCCTGCACCGCCCACCAGTACAGGCGCTGATAGATAAGCCTATCAACGCGACAAAGCCACCTCTTTTGAGGTGGCTTTTTCGTTGTATGGATGGGTGTCCGCAAGCTTGGGCACGCAAATGGGAGTCCGAGATCCGACATGGGACAGGTGTCCCGTATGAAACGCACCAATACTCACTAAGATCACCAGGCGTGAGAATACTCAGCGGGCGGTTTCGGAAGCTCATGAAGGGGCAGTAAGTGACGGAAAACCCCGGGCGGACGCGGGCGTCAGCGGATCCGCGACGATCCCGCGCCCTGGCAAAACTGGGTTCCGATGATCGCCACGGCGAAGCCCCGTGGCACCGTCACCACGACCGTTACCCATGCGGATGATCGCTGGTGAAGCGCCGCCATTGTCGTGGCAACGCATTCTCCACTGGGTGCAACGGAGACCCTTCGTTACATCGCAGGATCGGCGCAATGCCTTGATGCTCGAGACGATGCTCTTCATCGCCGGCGTCGCTGGCTTGTCGATGGCGGTCGTGTCCCACGTCACCGCAGGGCCTGCGGGTCGCGCCGCCACCCTGGGCGCGTTGGCGATCGCAACCTTTGCGTGGTCCAGCGTCCTGTTGTCGCGCCGTGGATACTTCCGGCTCGCGGCCAGCCTCACCGTCGTCGGTGGCCTGGCGTTGATCTGGCTCAGCTATGCGTCCTACGGTTTGCAGGCTCAATCCAGCCTGCAGATGACGCATCTGATGCCGCTGCTGTTCGCCGGGTTGCTGCTGGGAAGATCCGCGGTGTGGTGGACGGCCTTGGCCAATGGCATCGCGCTGGTGATCGGCGCGTGGGTCGACATGGCGCACGCGACAAACGCTGTCGCCGCATCCGCCGTGCTGCCCAGCCTGTTCCTGTCCGCTATGAACTTCCTCGTCCTGGCGGTGATCCTGGATCGCCTGATCCTGTCGTCGCAACGGGCGATCCAGCGCAGCGCGGAGCTGGAAATCGAGATCGAGCAGAAAGAGCTTGCCTTCACACGCCTGTTGCAGACGCAGCGGATGGAAGCCATCGGCCGGCTTTCGACCGGTGTCGCCCACGACTTCAACAACATCCTGAGTGTGATCCTGGGCCTCGCCACCTCCAGCAGGCACGGTGGTTCCATCGATGCCATCCTGCCTGGCATCCGCCAGGCGGCGCGTCGTGGCGCGGTGATCACCCGTCGCCTGCTGAGCTTCAGCCGCACCCAGGTCCGCCATGTATCGACGTTCGACCTTGCTGCTGCCATCGATGAAGCAAGGACGCTGATCTTGCCGATGTTCGGTCGCAGTATTGAAGTGCGGCTGGACATTCCCCAGCCTGGCCCGCTGGTTACGGCAGACCGCGATGAACTGGAACTGAGCCTGCTGAACATCATCGGCAACGCCTGCGATGCCATGCCCAAGGGCGGTCGGTTCGGCCTGTCCATCAAATCCAGTGGCGACCACGCGTTGATCGATATCGAGGACACCGGCGTCGGCATGACGCCAGAGGTACTGGCCCGCGTGTTCGAACCGTTCTTCACGACCAAGCCGAAGGAAAAGGGAACCGGTATCGGCATGGCGATCGTGCACCGCTTCGTTGCCGACAGCGGCGGCGAAATGAACATCGACAGCGCACCCGGCCAGGGAACGCACATCCGGATCCAGCTACCCCTGGCGACACAGGGCATGCCCCTGCCGGGGACAGGGGTGCAAGCGTTGCGGATCCTGCTGGTCGGCGGCGATCCAGAGCTTTCGCAATTGGCGACGCAACTGGCTTCGGCGCAGGGTTATGGGCTGGTCCAGGCCGCGGATGCCGACGAAGCCATCTCCCACGCGCTTCAATCGGCGGCCTTCGACGTGGTGGTCACGAACCACGTCGTGCCCGGTGCCGACGCAACGGCCCTGCTCCGCGAAATCGGCAGGATGCTTCCAGAGGCACGTCTGGCGCTGCTCTCCGAACACGCCTCCGACGACCTGGACGACCCACGCATCCAGCGACTGCACAAGGCGGTCATGGGCGAGCAACTGGTGGAGATACTGCGGGTCGCCAAGGCCGACCGCGACGCACCGCGCGCCACAGTCTGATCCGAATCGCGCGGGGAAGCATCGACCGGGCGTTCGACCGGGCCCAGCGCGCCGCAACGTCTCTCTTCGAGCGCTGTTGGCGCTCTTCCAGTTGGGTGCTCCCGACCAGCACCGCCAGGCCCATCAATGTCGCCAGCGTCCATATCCACGGCCGCAGGTACCACGGCTGCGGATGGATGATCGTCAGGCTCGCTGGCACCGGCGACCAGGGACCACCTGCGGTGCGGGCCTGGACTTCGAACAGGTGCTCTCCCCAAGGAATCGTGGGGTAGAGAATGCTGCGGTTCTGTCCGGCCTCGACCCAGTCGCGGTCGAACCCGGAAAGACGGAAACGGAAGCGGGTTTCCCGCGGGCGGCTGAGGTTGATCGCGGTGTAGTGGATGTCCAGGTTCCGCGAAAATGGCTGCAGCGTCAGTGCCGACCCGGTGATTTCCTGCGTTGTCCCGGAGACGCCCACCTGTTCTATGTAGGGTCGTAACTGCGCAGGCCGGACATCCGGCACCTCCGCGGAATCTACGACCGCAAAACCTTCCACCATTGAGAACCAGAGCCTGCCTCGTGCATCGCGATGACAGGAGGTCGACGCCCCTCCGTTGACCTCGGAGGGCACCAGCCCATCATTCGCGGCATATCCCACGGATTCGATCTCGGCGACCGCATTCCCTGGTGTCGGCAGCAAGGACACACCCTGGTTGCCCCCCAGCCACAAGCGGCCGCGATCATCGGCCAGGATGCACGACACCGTGTCATCCGACAGACCATTGCTGGTGGTATAGCGACTCACCTGTCCGTTCTGTATGCGATTGAGGCCACCGCCGTAGGTGCCAACCCAGAGCACGTTCGCGGCCTTGTCTTCGTACAGAGCCCGGGCGAAGCGTGAGGACAAACCCTCCCGTGGCGTCCACTGTTCGACGATCTTGCCGTCGACCATCCTCAGCACGCCCTGATCACCGACAAACCACCTCCCCCCGCGAGCGGCGGCAACCACGCGATTGATGCGCATGCCTTCCAGCGCTTCGATGCGTTGGCGCCGGGAAATGCGTCCCTCGGCGCCTATGTCGAGCAGGTAGCTCGAACGCCGCACGCTGACCAGGTAGCGCCCATCCCCGTTCTGCCAGATGTTGACCGATTGCGCTCCGGGCCAGACGGCGATTCGTTGCAGTTCACCTTCCTTGATCCTCACCAGCGCGCCCGCTGCCGTCCCGACCCAGAGCACGCCTGCGTGGTCGAGCGACAAGCTGGAAACACAATCGTTACCGGCCCCCAACCTGATTGGCAGCGTCTGCATGCTGCCATTGTGTTGCCAATGGCGCAGCGCCCCGCACGACAGTCCGAACCACAGGCCGCCATGGCCGTCGTCGATCACTGCCCGGCCGGCTTCACTGGACTCCAGTTGCAACGCCGACATCTGCCTGAACAACGGCCGGCGCAGACGTAGCAATCCCTTGCTGGAGGTGCCGACCCACAGGTTGCCTTCGTCGTCGTGAAACAGGGCGGTAATGCCGATGCCGGACAACTCCGACACCTCCTCCCAAGCGCCCGCTTCGTTCTCGCGCATGAGGACCCAAGTGCCTCGGGACACCCACCATCGGCCATCCCCATCCCGGCTGGCATAGCCGGGTTGCTCCACATCCAGTGGTGTCCATGTACCGTCCTTGGGACGGTACCGGTACAACCTGTGCTCGGTTCCCACCAGCAGGGCTTCGCCGTCGCGCTTCAGGATGCGCACCTTCCTGCTGCCACCGGGGAGCGGAATGGCGCGAAGCCGGCTTCCAACCACGACATCCAGGCCTCCATGTCCGCCAACGTAGATGCGGCCATCGCTGCCATCGGCCAGATAGTCGTAACCGGTGGCGCTAGGCGGCTCGAACAGGACGGCATGCTCCGCATCCGGCGGGAACCTGTAGATACCAGCGCTGCTTGCGATCCATATCGCCCGGTCCGCCGCCTGCAGGATGGCGCTGACCTGGCAGGTACCGTCGCACATCGACAGATGCCGGAACGCGCCCTGCTCGAACACGCTCAGGCCGGCATCTTGCGTCCCGACCCAAAGCCGCGCCTGATCGTCCTCGTACAGGGTCAGGACGCGATTACTGGACGGGCCTCCACGCGACGTGCCCTCCGGGTCCCGCGAATCCTGGTTCGGGGAATCCCTGAAGATCTTGAATGCCGACCCGTCAAAGCGCGCCAGTCCACCGAAGGTCCCAACCCAGAGGTACCCGTCACGGGCCTGGAGGATAGAGGTGACTCCTGCCTGTGGAAGACCGTCGTCGCCTGTGAACGCGGTCGGCACCATGGTGTGGCGGGGTTGCACCGGGTCCGACGCCGATGCAACACCGCACGCCGTGAGCATGCCGACGATCAGGAAGATCAGCCGCATCGAATGGTCGTCCCCGTGAATCCGCCCCACATCATTCTGCCGCGTGGGTTGCGATTCACCTGAGACCCCCTTCTCACTAACCAGCTGTCACCCGGCATGGACGCCGGGTGACAGGGACGCTACGGGACGCTCAGCGTGCAAGTCATGCGGAGCGTGACCTGGCCACCATCGGGCAGCGTCGGGATGACCAGGCCAGGGGCCGCCTGCAGCTGGGCTACGGTCGGGTCCGCGGGACAGGCGGCCCCGTCCGCGGCCGCGCAGGACAGCGTGGCTGTAGCGCAGTCGATCCCCGTCACTGCCGGATCGTGGACCACGGCGTTGTCACCTGCTTCCGGGCCGTTGTTGCTGACGACGATGGTGTATTCCACCGTTCCGCCGTTGCCCATCGAACTCGTCGAGGCGGTCTTGGTGATCGCCAGATCGGCGTCGCGGCCCACGACCTCGTCGATGGTGGGCTGGTTGCCATCGGTGGTCGGATCACTGTCGCTCTCGTCGTGCATGTCGGTCTGCAACTGCTCGGCGAAGTAGTCGTACTGCGCCTGGTTGCTGACGAGGGTGCCGACATCGGTGTCATCGTCCACGCGTACCTGGAACCGGACCTGGAGCGTGGCACCGGGTGCAATCGCTCCGCCTTGACCCGCATTGATACCCGCGCCTGCGCCCACCCGAAACGCCACGCGCGCGTTGACGCTGTCGTACTCGGCCTGGTCATCGCCACCGGCATCGCTCATGCTGCCGGTGGCGCCGCCGCCGCTGAGTATCTCCAAGCTGCCAGGCACATAGGTCGTCCCCTCGGGAATTTCGTCGGACACCACGGTGCCGGTGGCATTGGCGGTGCCGGTGTTGGTCGCGTTGACCGTGTAGGTGAGCACGCCGCCCGGATAGAGGTTCCCGGATGGGTCTTCGATCTCCGACGCCTTCAGGCGGTCCTCCAGAGATGGCAGATAGGCGTCGTTGACCAGGCTCACCATGCCGATGTAGACCGACTCGTCGCCGCCACCGCGCAGGCGCGCGACTGCCGAGGTTGCCCCGTTGGGAAGCGGTATGGCGGGGGTCACCACGTCCAGGTCCATGCCCAGGGTGTTGAGATAGTTGGGGTCCATGCCGGACCCGACCAGCACCCCGTTGGTGCTGATGGTGCTGTTCCAGAAGTTGCTCGCGGAGTTGACCGCATTGGATACCGAGCTCAGGTTGCCTGTGTCGGGACCGAACTCCAGGCTGGAGCCGCTCTCCGTATCGGGGCGATCGCCGTCCCAGGCGAGCACGCCGAGCCGCGAGGTCACCGGCCCGCTCAATGGCGTAGTGAAGCCGTCCACCGTGACATCCATCGGCGCACCCGATGTCGCTGCATACCGCCAACCGTCGAACACCGCCAGGTCACGCAGCGGCATCCCCGGCCGGCTGTAGGCCACCACCAGGCTCCACCCGGCCCAGATGTTTACCTGTTGGCTGAGAGTCTGGATGTCGCCCACGTAGTAATCACCGCTACCCGCGTTGGCCACGATGCTGGTCACGTTGGCGAAGGATTGGTAGGCAATGTTGCCGCCGGCGCTCCTGAAGTCCTCTTGCGAGGCGTTCACCCGCACGTACGCGGTCTGGCCGGGCACTCGCAAACTCACCCTGCCGCCCGGGGGATCGGTGATAAGCCGCACGCCGGACCAGTAAAGGCCAGCGAACAGCACAGTCGCATCGTCCGGTATCGACAGGTTCGCGCTGCTGTTGTTGTCGCCGGGACTGCTGGGGTCGACCTTCACGTATCGCATCGTGAAGTCGTTGTTGTCGCTGCCGCCATTAGGAGACGCGTGCGTGCGCGTGCTGTTGCAGGGCAGATCCGAATTATCGTTGTAAGCGCGGCAGTTCAGGTTGACGTTTCCGATCGTGACGATGTCGCCGGGCTGGGTGCTGTGAAAGCGCACTTCGAACTCGCGCTCCTGCGCATGCGCCGGCCATGCGGCCAGCAGCGCCGAGGACAACAGCACGAGAGCGGCAATGGCACGCGCCGCGAACAGGCCGCCGCCCTCGCACGGGCGCTTCGCCGCCCCTGGTTCACCGGGCTCGAATCGCACCGTCGGTTTCATGTCCACTTGTGCCGTCCCCATGTCAGTAGCTTCCAACGAAGTTGATGAACCACCCGCGGTGGTCGTAATCGAAATCGGTCAGGTCATCGCTGAACTCGGTGAAGTTGTAGCCGACGCCCAGCCGCAGGTTCCGGGTGATGTCGCGATCCAGCCCCAGCATCCAGCCGGCGCGGGTACCGCCGTCGTCGACATCGAGCCAGCGGTATTCGGCCAGCGCATGCCATTGCCGTGGCAGGTCGTAGCGCAGCTGCGCGGCGGCGAAGGTGGTGGCCGAATCGAACCACGCGCCCGTGCCGCGCCCGTAGCGCACCTCGCCCTCGCGCCGTGCCAGCTTGCCGGCCACCTCCCACGAGTGGTCGAGGCGGTAGATGCCTTCGAGCGAGAGCACCTGGGTCTTCTGGTCGTAGTTCGCGCCACCGACCTGGCCCAGCGTGGCGAGGTCGTACAGGTAGCTGTAACGGCCGAACAGGCCCCACCGGTCGCTGTTCCACGGTCGGTATGCGAAGCCGAAATTGCCTTCGACGAACCTGGCGCCGGCCGCCGGATTGATCTCGTCGTCGGTGTCGGCGTAGTTGATGCGCGCGGCGATACGCCAGCTTTCGTTGAGCTTGTGGGTCAGCCGGTTGATGGACACCCACTGGGTCCGGCGCTCGGCACCACTGTCGCGGCGCCACTCCAGCTTGCTGTTCCAGTCGGTCCCCGGCGAGGTGCGTCCGGCGTTGACGCTGATCGCCTGGCGATCCACCTGGCCGCCGCTCGTGTTGGTCAGCTCGCCATCACTCAGGGTGAAACCCGCGTTCCAGCCCAGGCCCGGGAAGAAGTCCATCCCGAAGGTGTGGGCCAGGCCGGACTCGGCACGCTCCTTCAGGAACTGGCTCTCGTTGAACACATTGACCTGGTCGGACAACCGCCAGCGTTGGCCCAGGGTCCAGCCGTTGCGTGCGGACGGGTTGAACAGCGGGTCGTAGCGGGTGGTGTCGGTCGAGTAGGTGTAGTTGCTGTAGAAGCTGTGCTGGGGCGACATCCGGTACTCGGCGTTCACCTGCGCCGCATGGCCGCGATCGCCATCGGTCAGCTCGGCGCCCACCGTCGACAGGTTGGCGAAGTTGTAGCGCCCACCCACGGTGTAGGCGTCGTTGTCGGCATAGGCGCCGTCATCGTCGTCCAGCGTGACTTGCGCGGTGCCGTACAGGTCCAGCGCCGTGCCGACGCGATGGGTATACCGCAGCGCCCCGAGGGTACCTGCCGATTGCGAGGACGCCCGCTTCTCCTCGACGCGGCGGACCTCCGCGGTCAGCGCGTTGGCCTCGGCAAGCCGCCATTCCAGCGTCGCCTGCGCCTGGGTCAGCATCTCGCCGCCACGTTCGGCGCGGCTGTAGCGCGCGTACATGCCCAGGTCGGTCGTCAGCTGCCCGAGCATCTCGGCGCCGTATTCCTCGATCGCCTGGCCGGTGTCGTAGCGCGAGATGGAATAGCCGGTGCCAACCTGGCGCCACCACGCCGCGGCGCTCATGTCGCGGTCGGTCCAGCCGAGCTCGCGGAAGTTGGCCCGCGCCTCGAGGGAGCTGGCTTCGCCTTCGCGCACGCCGGCGGGGTTGAGCCGGGTGAAGCTCAGGCCACCGTTGTCCGAGAAGAACACCGGTGCGCTTGTCGACTCGGTCTGCGCGTGTTCCAGCTTGAGATAAGTGCCCTTGCCGGCCTGGAGTGTCAGGTCGGCGGCAGCCAGGGTGTAGTCCTCGCCGGCGCGGTTCTCGTCGACGTAGGTGAGGCCGACGCCGACGTGGTCGCCGAACCAGTGCTTGCCGCGCATGCCCGCGGCGACTTCATCTGCGTCGAACTCGGTCGGCACCCATTCGTAGTCCGCGATCAGGCGCTGCTCGAAGCCGTCCAGCGGCGCATCGCGGGTGATCGTCGGCATGTTCTCCCGGGTCAGCTGCGCCAGCGGCCGAGTCAGAAGGATCCGCCCTTGCAGTTCGTCGATTTCGTAATCGGCGCCGCGCAGCATTTCGATCCGGCGTTCGACGCGGCCGGTGGCGGCGTCGCGGACTTCCAGCACGACGTGATCGGAGCCGGGCAACACGTCTGTATGCCGGAGGTAGTAGAGACTGCCGCCGGTGCCGATGAATTCACTGTGCCCGGGTGCGGTCTGGGCCTCGGAAGCGAACGTACGCAGTTCGGTCGTCGGTGCGCCCCATGCATTGGCACCACGCGAACGCCAGTTCAACGCGGCACCGTAGAGCGAGCGCGAGTACTGGCCGTACTCGGTCCCGGTGATGCCGGTGGCGAAGTTGCCCCACAGCGCTTCGTTCTTGTCCCAGTCCATGCGCACGTAGAAGCGGCCCATGGTGTCGACGTCGCGGAACGTGGTGGAGTCGTCGCCGTAGGTCGGGTAGTACAGGTCCGGGTCCACGCGGCGGAAGATGTCCTGCGGGTCGGCCTGGGTGAAGCCGTCGAACAGGTCCTCGAGCGGCCGCTCCTGGGTGTCCGCCTGCGCGGTCACCAGGTATTTGCCGCCGGTCTTGGCCTTCACATAGAACGCCAGGCGTCCGTCGCTGAGGATGTCGTCCTCGCGGCCACCCATCGCGAGGTCCTTGCCGGCACCGCTGGCGCTGTTCTCGTAGACGGTCACGTCGGCAATGCCGACGCCGAAGAAATAGCGGCCGGTGACATCGACTTCGAGCGCATGGCGGGCCGCTGGTTCGTCATCGCGTCCGGCCAGTTCGATTTCGTAACGGTGCGTGCCGATCGGTTCCAGGTACTCGGCAACGAACTTCCGCTCCAGGTCGACGGGGTAGCTCTCGCCGTTGATGCGCAGTCCGCGCCCCTCGGGCAGGTTGCGGCCCTGCACCCGCACGCGCGAACCGCGGATCGGAATGTTCTGCTGGCGCAGGCCGTTTTCGGAGAACGCATCATCGATCAGGCTCTGGCTCAGCGCCTGGTCGACGCCGAGCGAGGTGCCCAGGGACTTCTCCACGCTGTCGCGCAGTTGCAGCGTGCCGCGTTCGGCTTCCTCCGGACGCACCAGTTGCAGCTTGCGCGGCGCAGTCTCGTCGAAGTTGCCTTCGGCATCCCACGCGCGCAGTACATAGACCAGTTCGTCGCCGGTGCGGAACGGATGCGTGGCCGGCAGTACTCCGCTCCACTCGGACTCGGACACCGCGGCAACGTCCACCGGCAAGCGCGCGATCGGATCGATCAGATCGCCGTCGGTCGCACGGAACAGCGCGATCTCCATCCGGTCGATGAAGGCCGGATAGTTGCCGCGCACGAAGAAGCGCACCGGTTCGGTGATCGCCTTGCCGTCGAAGCCGACCATCGAAGGCGCCGACACCGAGAGTTCGGGTTGACCCAGGGCGGGATCCTCGGTCGCCCAGATCACCCCCCCACCGGACAGATGCACCAGGAAATTGCCGACCACCTCCGCACGGCCGGGACCTTCCAGGCCGATGCTGACGCGCCGGTCGGGCTGCAATGCCTCGGAGGACGATACCTCGGTGGTCCCGCTGGTCACCGGCTCGTCGTAGCTCCGGGTCCGCAGCTTGAACAGCAGGCCTTCGTCGCTGTTGCAGACATCGGCGTTGCAGTCGATCCCCGATGCGGCCGCGGCCGCATCGGCTTCTTCCGACGACGGAATCGCAGCATCGCTTGCGATGGCCTCGGCAGCATCCTGGCCCAGCGCGGGGGTCGCCATCCCGGCCAGCAGGCCGATCAGGGTGCAGTCGAGCAGCTTCATCTTCATTTTCACGCCGGCCCTCACTTTTGTTCCGTCCCGAGGGGGGCGTTGGGATCGTTGCTGGATTCCACGCGCAGGTGCGCACGTGCCGTCGGACCCAGCCGCTTCACGAGCGCATCGAAGACCGATTGCGCGCGCCTGAGCCCGAGTGCCGTGTTGTATGCGTGTGATGCGCGCACGTCGGTATGCCCCACGATCCCGACCACGCCTCCTCCCATTTCTTCAAGCCGCTTGGCGACGCTGTCGAGCAGACCCTCGAACTCGGGCCGGATCGTGGAACGGTCGGTGTCGAACAGCACCGTTGCCAACAGCGTTTCGCTGTCGCCCAGCATCGCGACCATCGAATGCGGGTCGTCCACCCGGGTGCGAAGCGCCACGGTCAGGGCCGCGGCCGCGCCTTCGCCCGTGCTGGCGACGAGCGCATCGCGCACCGCCTCGGCGCGGGCGAAGGCCAACGGCTCGTTGCCGCCTTCCGCGGTGATGACCACTTCGCCGCCGCCATGTGCGTCGACCTGCTCGGCCATCTTCGCGATCGCCGGCAGGTACTCGGGCCGCAACTCCGCGCTGTTCGGCGCGAAGAAGACTTCGCCGAGTTGCAGTTCGAGCACTTCGGTCGAACCCGGGATCTCCTGCACCGGCAACTGCACGCCGAAGCCCAGGCGCACCGGCATCCCGGGCGTGATCCGCCGTACGATCGGGTTGTCGGTGGTGAACACGGTCTGCGCCGGCAGCGTGGCCGGATCGACCTTGAGGATGAAGTTGCGGCCGTGCGCGCCCTCGCCACCCTGAACGTCGGCGAGGTGGTAACGGCCGTAGTGGTCGGTCTCGATCAGCAACCCTTCCACCGACGCCAGCCGCACGCCCGGAATGCCGCGTTCGTCGATGCCGGTGTTGCCGACGGTGTAGGCGACCTCGTAGCCGTCCTCGACGCGCGCGACGCTGCGCTCGACCACCGGCTCGCCGGCGCCGATCCCCTTGGCGGCGTCCCCGTCGCGTTCGATCGAGGTGTTGCCCTCGGCATCCATGCGCAGGGTCAGGCCCTGGTCGCTGGTCAGGACGAAGTCGTCGGTGAACGTCGGCGCGTGCAGGCGCTGGCGGATGACGACCTGGCGCATGGCCCCGGTGTCCGCGATGGATTCGCGGCCGGCGATCGCGCCGATATCGATGCCGTGCAGCAGCGGCGCACTGGCATCGGCCTGCGGCACGGGTCCCTGCCCGCGGTCGACCGTGGTCGTGCCCGGAATGTAGGCCTCCGGATTGAAGCCGCCCCGCGCGTGCACGCCATCGAGCCCGGCGCTGTCCTGCCAGCCGTCGGCATCGCGATCGTCGAAGACGGTGCCGAACACCAGGCTGTCGTCGAGCAACGGATCGGAGTCGACCAGCACCTGTGCGGTCGCGACGTTGGAGACCGTCTCCTCATTGCTGTTGACCGCGACGGCCTCGTTGACATACACGCCCTGGCGGACGCCGGCACCCACGCGCAGCAGATAGGCCACGGTGGCGTGCTCGCCGACCGGAATGTCCAGGCCGCCGATGCGCAACGGAGACTGGGCCGGCGCAAGGTTGAACGCGCCGTCACCGTCGGCCACCGACATCGAGCCCTCGACGTAGCTGAAACCGGCGGGCGGGGTGTCGAGCACCGTTCCGCCGACGAAGTTGCGCGCACCGACGTTCTCGATCGTCAGCGTGTAGCGCAGGATGTCGCCGATCCTGGTGGTGCGCGAACTGACCGCCTTGGTGATCCGCAGCGACGTCTCGTCGATGACCTTGTGCGTGATTTCGCACACCTCGCACTCCGGCACCTGGCCCTGGGACTCGCCGGTGAGCAGGTTGACCACGATGTCGCCGGCGTCCGCGTTGACGATTGCGGTGTAGGTGAAGGTGGACGTGCCCGGGGCCGTGCCCGCAGGCAACGCGCAGCGGAACCCATTGCCCGACCGCGTGCATCCGGCCGGCAGTGTCTCGATGTCCAGCCCCACGCCCGGGTCGTCGACGAGGAACGCGTCGTCAAGCGTGGAGGCGTTCTCCACCAGCGCGGTCAGCGTGTACTCGATGGCGTCGCCGACCCGCACTTCCGCGCCGGACGCGGGATTGGACGATTTCGAGATGGTGATCTTGGGGTCGGCCAGCAGGTGCTCGACGCTGCAGCTGCTGCAGTCCGGCGTGTCGCCACCGCCACCTTCCGCGGCCACCAGGTTGCGGACCTGCTGTTCCGCGTCCGCGCCCACGGTGGCGGTGTAGGCCACTTCATAGAGTCCCGGCAGCGTCCCGGCCGGAAGCTCGCATTCGAGCGTGCCCGAGCAGGTGAACGCACCCGCATCGGTGACATCGCCGAAATCCAGGCCCGGGCCGAGCGTATCGGTCAGCGTGAAGGGCTCGCTGGTGGCCGAGTTGGCGACGGTAACCGCCACCGTGTAGCCGATGGTGTCGCCAACTCTTACCTCGGTGCCCGCGGCCGGATCGGCCGACTTGACCACCGTGATGGCGACCGGCTCGATGTTGTGTTCGGTCGTGCAGCTCGCGCAGGTCGGGTCCGGATCGCCTCCGGGCGGATTGCTTGCGACCACGGTGTTGGCCACGGTGCCGGTCGCGCCGGGGTCGACCGTGGCGGTATAGGTAAGCGAGTAGCTGCCGATGCCAGCGCCTGCGGGCAACGCGCACGCCAACGCTCCGGTGCAGGTGAAGGCGCCGGTGCTGGTGATCGCGCCGAACGTCAGGCCCGCGCCCAGGGTGTCGACCAGGACGATATCCTCGCTGGTGGTCGAGCCGGCAACATCCACCGTGAGCGTGTACTCGATGATGTCGCCGGGCAGCACGGTCTCGCCGGTCGCCGGATCGGCGGTCTTGGTCACTGTGGTCTCGGTCGGCACTATCGGGTGCGAGATCGAGCAGGTCGCGCAGGACGGATCCGGATCGCCGCCCGGGGCATTGCTCGCGACCACGCTGTTGGCGACCGAACCGGTCGCATCGGCGTCGACGATCGCGCGGTAGGTGATCGAGTGAGTGCCGACACCCGTGGTGGCGGCCGGCAGGGTGCAGATCAGCGTGCCCGTGCAGATGAAGCTGCCGGGGCTGGTCACCGCGTCGAACTCGAGCCCGGCGCCCAGCGTGTCCTCGAGCACCAGGTCCTGGGTCAGGGCCGAGTTCGTGACCGTGACGGTCAAGGTGTACTCGATGGCCTCCATCGGAGCGACCGTGGTGCCGGCCGCGGGATTGGCGCTCTTGGTCACCAGGATGTCCGCCGGCACGATCGGATGCGTGGTCGCGCACGTGGTGCAGGTCGGATCGGGATCGCCGCCCGGCGCATTGCCCGCCTCCACGCTGTTGGCGACCGAACCGGTGGCGCCAGACTCGACCGTCGCGATGTAGGTCACCGCGTAGGTGCCGATCCCAGTGCCGGCCGGCAGGGTGCAGCTCAGTTCGCCACTGCAGGTGAAGCTGCCGGGGTCAATCACGTTGCCGAACTCGAGGCCGGCGCCGAGCGTGTCTTCCAGCACCAGGTCCTCGCCGAGGGCCGCGTTGGCAACGGTGACCGTCAGCGTGTACTCGATCGTGGAGGTCGGCAGCACGGCCGTGCCCGTCGCGGGATCGGAGGCCTTCACCACCGAGGTCGCGGCCAGCAACGGATTGGTCGTGGTGCAGCTCGCGCAAGTGCCGGTATCGGTGGTGACGCTGTTGCTGACCGACGTGGTGGCGTCGGTTTCGACCGTCGCCGTGTACACCACGTCGTGGTTGCCCATCTCCGCACCCGTTGGCAGCGTGCACTGCAGCCCGGTGGGCGTGCTGCCGCAGGTGAAACCGGGGGAGGACGTGATCGAGCCGAACGCCAGGCCGCTGCCCAGCGTGTCGGTTACCTGGACCGGCGCGCCGGTGGCGCTGTTGGCGACCGCGACGGTGATCGTGTACGTGATGGTGTCGCCTGCCGCCACCGGCGTGCCGTCGCCGACATCGGACGCCTTGGACACGATGATCGAGGGCGCCAGCGGGGTGACCTCGATGCAGTCGTTGCCCGTCGCCGCGCAGTCGACCGTGGCCACTTCGACCGCGTTGTCGATCGAGCTGGTGCCCACCGGCAGTGGACTGTCCACCTGGACCAGGAAGCGCATGTCGAGGTTGCCGCCCGCAACCGCGTTGCCCACCGTGGTGTTGGGGCAGGACGTACCGGCGCAGGCGAAGTCGTTGCCGGCTGCGACCGGAGTCGTGTTCTGCGGCAGCGTTTCGACGACATCACCGGCCCACATCGTGCGCACGATGCCGCCGCTGTTGGAGATGCGAATGTTGTAGGCCAGCGTGTCGCCGGGCGCGATCGCCGAACCGGCGGCATAGGGCGCGCCGTTGACCTCCGCCAGCGTCTTGGTGACCGCCAGGTCCGCCGGTGCGAGCACGGGAAGCGCGCAGGACGCGCCGTCAGAACCGCCGCTCTGGGGGACGGGTTCGGTCGTTTGGTTGCCGGCCGCGGGATTATAGGCGCCATGCGCTATCGCAGCCCCGCCGGGAAACATGTACAGCTGGTTGCCGGCGGAGAACGCGAGGCTCTCGAACGCGCTGCCATAGGTGGTCAACGTCGCTTGCCTGCGGGTCGCGACGCTGCCGGCGCCCAGGTCGACGGTGTACATGTCGTCGCCAACCACCAGCCAGGCAACGCCACCAGCGTCGAAAGCGATGTCGGCGGGATCGCCGCCAGCGGGATCATGGTCGTAGGCGAGGCTGCCGGCGGCGGTAACGACGTAGTCGTTTCCGTTCGGAGCCAGATCGACCCGCCAGACCGCCGGCGAAGCCCCGCCTTCCAGCAGGTATCCAACGCCATCGACCGTCATCGCGCCCGCCTTCGGGTCCAGCGCCGCCGGCAGCGTCGCGGCGGTGTACCAACCCGCCAAGTTGTAGTCGTACGCCCTCAACAGGGTTTGCCCGCCGCCCCGCGCCACGTACAGCAGACGGTTACGTACCGGGTCGATCATCAGTGCATTGCCGCTGAAGACGGCCGGATCGAGCGCGCTGTCGGTGAGTTCCGGAATCGCGGCGTGCGGGACGCGCTGGGTTAACTGCAAACCCTCGATGGCGAACATCGTCCCGCCCGCAGGGCAGAAGTTGTAATCGGCCGCCGCACTGACATCGACGATCGCCGACGCAGTGTTGTTGCCTGGCGTGCCGTCGACGACCGACGACGACGGCGTCACCGTGACCGTGTTGGTCAGCGAGTCCTGTGCGACTGCGGGCACAAGCGGGACGAAGGCGAAGACTAGCGAAAGCATCGTGCCCGCAAGCAGGCGATGCGACGCGACTGCGATTCCTGGAAGTTTCCGCGACACCTGGTTATCCCCTTGCTGCTGCCCGCTTTACGCAATGGGCACGTTGGAAGCCGGCAGTGCGATGCGCACGCGCCAACTGCAGATTCATCCGCCTTCCGGCTTCGACGGGAGGTGACTCTAGGGGGCACCTGTCGCGGATACACGCACCCCACATTCCGTTTTCTCACGCGAGGTGATTTTTAGGATCGCCATGCATCACACCATCTCGCGTGCCTCCGGCTCGTCGCATTTCCATCAGAAAAAAACGATCGGTGGGCAGCCTCGATCGCCTCGACCGTCATGTATGCTTTTGCCTGCTTCGGTTCTGGGGTTGGATCAGGCAATGACGATGAACATCACCAGTCGGATCCATTCGGGGCGGGCTTCACGATTGGCTGTCGTCGAAGACAACGACGAACTGCGCGAAGGCGTGTTGCTGCCGGAGTTGCTCGACGCCGGATTCGAAGTGACCGGCATGGGAACCGCGCTGGAGCTTTACCGGTCCATGCTGGACACGCACTACGACCTGGTCCTGCTGGACGTCGACCTGCCGGATGACGATGGTCTGCAAATCGCGAAGCGTTTGCGAAGCCTGTCGCCAACGCTGGGGATCGTGATCCTCACCGGCTACAGCGCACCGACGGATCGCGTGGCTGGCCTTGCGGTCGGTGCGGATGCCTATCTGACCAAGCCGGCCGACATGTCCGAGGTCGTGGCAACGCTGCGGAACCTGGCGCGCCGGGTCGCCGGTGAATCGATGACAGCCGATCGCCGGCCGGGGCGCTGGAGGCTCGACGAAAGCGGGTGGCGCTTGGAGTCGCCATCCGGCCACAAGATCGCGCTGAACCTGGCCGAGCGTCAGGTTGTCGTATTGCTGGCTGCGGCGGATGGCATGCCGGTGCGCCGCGAGATGCTGATTGCGAACCTGGTCGACAACATCCACGATTTCGATCCGCACCGCCTGGAGATGCTGGTGTACCGGCTGCGCAGGAAGTGCGTGGACAAGGACGATCAGCCATTGCCACTGACTACGGTACGCGGCGTCGGCTACGCGCTCGCCTGGTAGTCCGCTGGCACCAACGCAACGTACCGCCGCCGACCCGACTTATTGTTTCCGCCTCCGCCGAGGACGCCGTGATGAACGACACCCGCCTGTACCACAACCCGCGCTGCTCCAAGTCGCGCGGCGCCCTCGAACTGCTGCGCGAACGCGGCATCGAGCCGATGATCGTCAGCTACCTCGACACCCCGCCGACCGCCGACGAGTTTCGCGCCCTGCTGGCGATGCTGGGAATCCCTGCCCGCGAGTTGCTGCGAACCGGGGAACCCGAATACGCGGACCTGGGCCTTGCCGACACTGGCAAGTCCGAGGAGCAACTGGTCGAGGCGATGACGACCCACCCGCGCCTGATCGAACGCCCGATCTTCGTCCATGCCGGCCGTGCCGTCGTCGGTCGCCCACCCGAGCGGGTGCTCGAACTGCTGGGTTGAGCAGGGCCCGCACCGCCGCCCTGCCCTAGAACGACTTGCTCTCCCGCATCCGCTGCGCCTTCGCCGGCGCGGTGAACGAGTCGCTGCGCGCACTCGCCCAGAACGACTGGAACACGGCGTGGTCGGGAATCCCCGTCAACAGTTCGCCCGGTTGCAGGAACCGGTACAGCGCCGCCAACGAGCGCACCTCGAACGGCGATACCCGGCGCAGGATGTGTTCCGGCCCGATCTCGCTCGGATGACTGAGACCCGCCGCGCACAGCAGGTCGCGCAGGGCACGCACGGTGTTGTCGTGGAAGTTGTGGACCCGGGTGCCCTTGTCCACCACGTCGAGGTGCTTCCAGCGGTGCGGGTCCTGGGTCGCCACTCCGGTCGGGCAATGGCCGGTGTGGCAGCTCTGGGCCTGGATGCAACCCACCGCGAACATGAAGCCGCGCCCGGCATTGCACCAGTCCGCCCCCATCGCCAGGGTGCGGGCCAGGTCGAACGCGCTGACCACCTTGCCGGCGGCGCCAATGCGCAGGTCGTCGCGCAAGCCGAGCCCGACCAGGGTGTTGTGGACCAGCATCAGCGCCTCGTGCATCGGCAGGCCGACATGGTCGATGAACTCCGCCGGCGCCGCACCGGTGCCGCCTTCGGCACCGTCGACCACGATGAAGTCCGGCAGCAGGCCGGTCTCCTTCATTGCCTTGGCGATCCCGAACCATTCCCAGGGATGGCCGATGGCGAGCTTGAAGCCGGTCGGCTTGCCGCCCGACAGGCGCCGCAGTTCGACGACGAACTCGAGCAGTTCGACCGGCGTGGAGAACGCGCTGTGCTGGGCCGGTGATACGCAATCGACCCACGGCAGCACGCCGCGGGTGGCGGCAACCTCCTCGGTCACCTTGGGTGCCGGCAGCACGCCACCGTGGCCGGGCTTGGCCCCCTGCGACAGCTTGATCTCGATCAGCTTGACCTGCGGGTCGCCGGCGTTGGCGACGAAGCGCTCGACGCTGAAGTTGCCGTGCTCGTCGCGGCAGCCGAAGTAGCCGGAACCGATTTCCCAACAAAGGTCGCCGCCGTGTTCGCGGTGGTAGGGCGAAATCGAGCCTTCGCCGGTGTCATGGTAGAAACCGCCGGCCTTGGCACCCTTGTTGAGCGCGCGGATCGCGTTGGCCGACAGCGAGCCCCAACTCATCGCCGAGATGTTGAACACGCTGGCCGAGTACGGCTGCGCGCTCTTCTCGCCGATCACGACCCGGAAGTCGGAGTCGCCGTGCGGGGCCGGCACCATCGAGTGGTTGATCCACTCGTAGTCCACCGCGTAAACGTCCTGCAGGGTGCCGAAGGGGCGCGTGTCGATGACCGATTTGGCGCGCTGGTAGACCAGCGCCCGCTGCAGCCGCGAGAACGGCACTTCGGCGGTGTCGGCCTGGATGAAGTACTGCCGCATCTCCGGCCCGATCGATTCCAGCCCGTAGCGGAAGTGCGCGAGGATCGGATAGTTGCTGCGCAAGGTGCTGCGCTTCTGCAACAGGTCCCAGGTTCCCAACGCGACCAGCGCACCGGACACCACCAGCGCCCACAACCACCCGCGGTCCAGCCACAGGGTCATCACCGCCGAGACCAGTGCGAAGGCGATGCAGAGGATGTAGAGCGCGTAACGCGACATGCAGACTCCCGATCTTTCGTTCCTGTGCTCGAGGATACCCGCCGGACAACGCCATGGCAGCCGCGACCGCAACCGCGACGACAAGTGACGACGGCACCCGCTAGCGTGCGGCGGGGTCCTCCGCGGTGGCCGTGGTGCGCGACCGCAGCGCACGCAGCAGGCCCTGGCTCGCGCGTCCATCGCTGGCCAACCCCAGCCGCTGCTGTTCCAGCCGGATCGCCGCACGGCTGTTGCTGCCGATGATGCCGTCGACCTCGCCGATGTCGTGCCCGCGCTGCAGCAGCAGCGTTTGCAGTTCGCGCCGCTGGCGTCGCGACAAACCGGGGTCGTCGGTCGGCCACGCCTGCACGAATCCGCCCTGCCCGCGCAGGCGATCGGACAGGTGGGCGATCGCCAGTGCGTAACTCTCGGCGGCGTTGTAGGCGTAGATCGCGTCGAAATTCTTGAACACCAGGAACGCCGGTCCGTTGCGCCCCGCCGGCAGCAGCAGCGCCGAGCGCGTCGTCGATGCCGGGGCGATCGGACGACCGTCGGCATGGACGACACCACGACCGATCCAGTACGACAACGGCCGCCGCTCGGTCCGGCCGCTGACCGACAGGTCGAAGTCCTGCGGCAATCGCACCTCGAACCCCCACGGTTCGCCACTGCGCCAACCGGCGCGATCCAGGTAGTTGGCGGTCGAGGCCAGCGCATCGGCCACGCTGTCCACGAGATCGCGCCGGCCGTCGCCGTCAAAGTCCACCGCGATGCGCTGGAAGGTCGAAGGCATGAACTGGGTCTGCCCGAACGCGCCGGCCCAGGAGCCGACCAGCTTGTCGGCGGTGACGTGCCCGGCCTGGATGATCTGCAGAGTGGCAATCAACTCGCCGCGAAAGAACTCCTGGCGCCGGCCCATGCACGACAGCGTGGTCAGCGACTGCAGCAGCGGACGGCTGCCGGAGATCCGGCCGAAATCGCTTTCCACGCCCCACACCGCCACCACCGTCGCCGGATCGACCCCGTACTCGGCCTGCACCCGCGCCAATATCGCGACGTGTCGTTGCAGCATCGTCCGCCCGTCGGCAACGCGCTCGTCGTCGACCAGTCCGGCGAGGTAGTCCCAGATCGGCGTCTTGAACTCCGGCTGGGCATCGAGCAACCGCAATACCGAGGTGTCGGGAGTCACCGGGCGCACGTGGAGGTCGAGCACGGCCTCGTTCACGCCTTGGGCCGAGGCCAGTCGCCCCAACCGGTCGACGCAGCGATTGAATGCCGGCACGTCGTAGTCAGCCGCTGCGGGCGCCGGGGATGGTGCAAGCAGCGCCAGTGCGAGCAAGGTCGAAACCATGCGCGAACCTTATCGAGCCGAAGTGACGAGACCGTCATGACGCCTGTAGGAGCGGCTTCAGCCGCGATCGGAAATCGTTCGCG
>JBOHYB010000044.1:0-26768 GCA_050737695.1 Lysobacter sp.
GACTGGGAAGACAAGCCGGGCAAGCTGGACCTGCTGGAACGCTGAGCAATCGCCCTTGCGGGGCGTTTCCGACTGGACTTCCTTCGGTCGTAGGAGCAGCTTCAGCCGCGATCGGGAACCGTTCGCCCGCGCCGATTCCAGATCGCGGCTGAAGCCGCTCCTACAACCGCAGGGCGACCCGTCGGACAAAACGCAACCGGCCCGCCGCCCCCGCATCGGCTAAAATCGCCGGCTGATGCCTTCCCCCACCTTCCCCACTCCGCCGCTGCCGCAAGCGGGCCGGCAGCGCGCCTGGTGGCGTGCGCCGGTCTCGCCTTCGGCCCTCGCCTTCCATGTCGCCCGCGCTGCCGCCAGCCACGACGGCCCGTTGCTGGCGATCGCGCGCGACAACCACGCCGCGCACCAGCTCGAATCGGACCTGCGCACCCTGCTCGGCGAGACTGCCGCTGCCACGGGCGCCATTCCGGTGCTGCCCTTCCCGGATTGGGAAACCCTGCCCTACGACCATTTCAGTCCGCACCCGGACATCGTCAGCCAGCGGCTATCGGCGTTGCACCGGCTGCCTTCGCTCAAGCGCGGCATCGTGGTGGTGCCGGTGCAGACCCTGCTGCAACGCCTGGCGCCACTGCGCCACGTGGTCGGCGGCAGTTTCGACGTGCAGGTCGGCCAGCGGCTCGATCTCGATGCCGAGAAACGTCGCCTCGAATCGGCCGGCTACCGCAACGTCCCCCAGGTGCTCGATCCGGGCGACTTCGCGGTGCGCGGCGGCTTGCTCGACGTCTACCCGATGGGCGCCGACCAGCCGTTCCGGGTCGAGTTGCTGGACGACGAGATCGACACCATCCGCGGTTTCGACCCGGAGACCCAGCGCTCGTTCGACAAGATCGATGCGGTGCATCTGCTGCCCGGTCGCGAACTGCCACTGGACGAAGCCTCGTTGAAGCGCGCGCTCGACGCGCTGCGTGAGCGCTTCGACCTCGACACCCGCCGCAGCGCGCTGTACCAGGACCTCAAGGCCGGCACCGCGCCGGCGGGCATCGAGTACTACCTGCCGCTGTTCTTCGAGCAGACCGCGACCCTGTTCGACTACCTCGATGACACCACCCTGCCGCTGCTCGGCGAGGGCGCGCTGGAGGCGGCCGAGCAGTTCTGGACGAATACCGGCGACCGCTACGAGCAGCGCCGCCACGACCTCGAACGCCCGCTGCTGTCGCCCGACGCGCTGTACCTGTCGCCGGATGCGCTGCGCGAGCGACTCAACCACGGCGACCGGATCGAGGTCTGCGGCGAAGGCCATCCGCAGCGCGAGCGTGCCCACGCGCTGGCCAGCCAGCCGGCGCCGGACCTGCCGATCACCGCGCGCGACCACGTCCCGGCCGAAGCGCTGAAGTCCTTCCTCGGCAGCTACCCGGGCCGGGTGCTGGTCGCGGCTGATTCGCCAGGGCGGCGCGAGGCGCTGCTGGAGATTCTGCAGGGCGCGTCGTTGCAACCGGAGGTGCTGCCGGACTGGCCGGCGTTCGCGTCGGCGCAATCGCGCTTCGCGATCGCGGTCGCCCCGCTCGACAACGGTTTCGCCCTCACCGAGCCCGCGCTGACCACGCTGACCGAACGCCAGCTGTTCCCCGAGCGCGCCAGCCAGCCGCGCCGGCGCAAGCGGGTCGGCCGCGAACCCGAGGCGATCATCCGCGACCTCGGTGAGCTGTCCGAAGGCGCGCCGATCGTCCACGAAGACCACGGCGTCGGCCGCTACCGCGGGCTGATCACGCTGGAGGCCGGCGGCGAGAAGAACGAATACGTCGAGATCGAGTACGCCAAGGGCGACCGCCTGTACGTGCCGGTCGCGCAACTGCACCTGATCAACCGCTATTCCGGCGCCTCGGTCGAGACCGCGCCGCTGCATTCACTCGGCGGCGAGCAGTGGAGCAAGGCCAAGCGCAAGGCGCAGGAAAAAGTCCGCGATGTCGCCGCCGAGTTGTTGGAGATCCAGGCCAAACGCCAGGCCCGCGCCGGCCTCGCCATCGATTTGGACCGGGCGATGTACGAGCCGTTCGCGGCCGGCTTCCCGTTCGAGGAAACCCCCGACCAGCTCGCCGCGATCGAGGCGGTGGTGCGCGACCTGCAGTCCAGCCAGCCAATGGACCGGGTGGTCTGCGGCGACGTCGGCTTCGGCAAGACCGAGGTCGCCGTACGCGCCGCGTTCGCCGCCGCCGCCGCCGGCAAGCAGGTCGCGGTGCTGGTGCCGACCACGCTGCTGGCCGAGCAGCACTACCGCAACTTTCGCGACCGCTTCGCCGACTGGCCGCTCAAGGTCGAGGTGCTGTCGCGCTTCAAGACCGCCAAGGAGATCAAGGCCGAGCTGGAGAAGGCCGCCGAGGGCCAGATCGACGTCATCGTCGGCACCCACCGGCTGCTGCAGAAGGACGTGCGCTTCAAAGACCTGGGGCTGGTGATCGTCGACGAGGAGCAGCGTTTCGGCGTGCGCCAAAAGGAGGCGCTGAAAGCCCTGCGCGCCAACGTCCACCTGCTGACCCTGACCGCGACCCCGATCCCGCGCACGCTCAACATGGCGATGGCCGGACTGCGCGACCTGTCGATTATTGCAACGGCGCCGGCGCACCGGATGGCGGTGCAGACCTTCGTGGTGCCGTGGGACGACAGCCAGTTGCGCGAGGCGTTCCAGCGCGAGATCTCGCGCGGCGGCCAGGTCTACTTCCTGCACAACGACGTCGAGAGCATCGGCCGGATGCAGCGCGAGCTGCAGGAACTGGTGCCGGAAGCGCGCATCGGCATCGCCCACGGGCAGATGCCCGAGCGCGAGCTGGAGCGGGTGATGCTCGACTTCCACAAGCAGCGCTTCAACGTGCTGCTGTGCACGACGATCATCGAGTCGGGGATCGATATCCCCAACGCCAACACCATCATCATGAACCGCGCCGACAAGTTCGGCCTCGCGCAGTTGCACCAGTTGCGCGGCCGCGTCGGCCGTTCGCACCACCGCGCCTATGCGTATCTCGTCGTGCCCGACCAGCGTTCGATCACCAGCGATGCGAAGAAGCGGCTGGATGCGATCGCGGCAATGGACGAACTGGGCGCCGGCTTCACCCTGGCCACCCACGACCTCGAGATCCGCGGCGCCGGCGAATTGCTCGGCGAAGACCAGAGCGGGCAGATGGCCGAGGTCGGCTTCAGCCTCTACACCGAGTTGCTGGAGCGCGCGGTGCGCTCGATCAAGCGCGGCGAGCTGCC
The DNA here is from genome assembly GCA_050737695.1 of Lysobacter sp. Lineage (GTDB taxonomy): Bacteria > Pseudomonadota > Gammaproteobacteria > Xanthomonadales > Xanthomonadaceae > Novilysobacter. The sequence goes on from JBOHYB010000044.1 coordinate 3,247, forward strand.
CGACGTCGACGGCCAGAGCGCCCGCGGTGCCGAGGTCGAGTTGCACGTGCCGGCGCTGATCCCGGACGACTACCTGCCCGACGTCCACACCCGACTGACCCTGTACAAACGCATCTCCGGCGCCCGCAACAGCGAGGACATGCGCGAGTTGCAGGTCGAGATGATCGACCGCTTCGGCCTGCTGCCGGACCCGGCCAAGCACCTGTTCGCGGTTGCCGAGCTGAAGCTGCAGGCCACCGCGCTGGGCATCGGCAAGCTCGACCTCGGCGAGAAGGGCGGCCGCGTGCAGTTCGTCGAGAAACCCAACGTCGACCCGATGGCGATCATCAAGCTGATCCAGGGCCAGCCCAACCTCTACCGGATGGACGGGCCGAACAAGTTGCGGCTCAAGCTCGACCTGGCCGATGCCGCCGCGCGGCTGGCGGCGGCGCGCGGCCTGATGATCGCGCTGGCGCCGGGCTGACGCCGCGCACCGCTTTTGCTGCGGCGCGGCTGGCAAAGTCCGGTGGACACGGCGCACTATCGCGCAGGTCGTTTCCACCGGAGTTGCCCGATGCCCTCGATCCGCTTCTCGATCCGGCGCTCGATCCGCTGGCTACCGCGTGTCGCCACGGCGGCCGCGTTGGCCCTGCTCGCTGCCTGCGCCAGTTGGCCGGGCGTGGACGATTCGAGCGACTTCGTGATCGTGCGCCACGCCGAGAAGGTGCTCGACGGTTCCAAGGACCCGGCGCTGACCGCCGCCGGCCAGGCCCGTGCGCGCGCGATCGCCGACTGGCTGGCCGACGCCGACGTGGTCGCGGTGTATTCGACCGATACCCGCCGCACCCACGAGACCGCCGAACCGACTGCGCTGGCCCACGGCCTGTCGGTGGCGCTGTACGACGGCGGCCAGCCGGCCGAAGCGTTCGCGGCGCAACTGCGACAGGCGCACCCGGCCGGCACCGTACTGGTGGTCGGCCACAGCAACACCGCACCGGCTATTGCTTCCGCGCTGTGCGGCTGCGAGGTCGAGCCGATGACCGAGGCCGAATACGACCGCCGGATGACCGTCCACATCGATGGCGACGGCGACATCACCCTGCTGACTGCGCCACAGCCGCCCCCCTGACTCGCATCGACCGTTCACGCCCGCGGCGCTAGGCTCGACCGGTCGCACCCCGCGTCGCCACACGGATGGAACCGCCCATGACCCGATCCCTCGCCCTCGCCTGTCTGGTCTCCTGCGCCGCCGGCACCATGCCCGGTTGCGCCAGCGGCGACGTGCGCACCGCCACCTTGGGCGAGCCGATGTCCTTGCCGGTCGGCGAGCGCGTCAGCCTGCCCGGCGACGCCGCGCTGCGCTACGTCGGGGTCACCGCCGACTCGCGCTGCCCGCCCGGGGTGCAGTGCATTCGCGCCGGCGATGCCGATGTCGCCTTCGAGTTCACTCCCGCCGGCGGCGCGCCGGTCGCGGTCAACGTCAATATTCCCGAATCGCCGGCCGCGGCGGTCGGCGAGTGGCAGTTGCGGCTGTTATCGCTGGAGTTCGGCGACGCGCCCGCCGCGACGGTGCAGGTCGATCCGGCCGATTGAGCCCATCGCCACGACTACCCCGTCCCGGCGTCCCTGTTCAGGCAAACGGGATTTCCGCCGATTTGTCAATCCCTCGAATCTCGATTATGGTCGGATTCGCAGCCGTATGGGAACGGCCGCATATAGGGGGATTCCAATGCACAAGACGGCTTTTTGCCTGCCATTCCTGCTGCTCGCCGCGTCCGCGGCCCACGCGCAGGCGACTCCGGGGTGCCCGCAACTGCCGGCAGGCACCGACCTTATCTGGGAACATCGCAATACCAACGACTCCGACTTTTGCCGCGCGCTGCGCATCGACGGCACCGAGGCGTTCGGGGTCTACATCGCCAACGACTCACCGTTCGAGCCCAAGCGCGGCAACCGCGAGGAAGCCGGCGTGGTCGACGGTCGCGAAGTCCAGTGGTATCGCGCCGAACTGGTGACCAAGCCGGACATCGAAGCGCGCGAGACGTTGGTCGAACTCGACGACGGCCGAGTCGCGCATATCTGGCTGCAGGCGCCTTCGGGCGAGCAACTCGACAAAGCGCTCGACCTGACCCGGCAGCTGCGTTTCAGTCCGGACCGCCAGGTCGCCGCCGGCCAGTAAACTCCGGCGCCGTGACCCGATCCGGGCTCGTGGCGTCCGTGTGCCCTCGTTGCAGCGCCTATGCTGCGTCGGCACGCCGCCACAGGGTTTCCCAGCCCAGCCACAAGGCCAGGAACGGTCGCCGACCTGCCTCCGATTCAGTTCCGCATCAGGCGCCAGCAGCGGTGGATGCGGGCGTCGCGGGCGAAGTCCGGCGGGATCGTCTGCGCGCTGATTTCCTCGCAACGGGCGAACCCGGCCACCGCGTCCTGGTCGAGGCGGAAGCGGCGGAAGTTGTTGGAGAAGTACAGCACGCCGTCGACCGACAGCCGCGCCACCGCGGCGCGCAGCAACGCCACGTGGCCGCCCTGCATGTCGAAGTCGTCGGCGCGCTTGGAGTTGGAGAACGTCGGCGGGTCGCAGAAGATCAGGTCGTACTCGCCGCGGTCGGCGGCCAGCCACGACACCGCGTCGGCCTGCACCAGCCTGTGGCGGGTGCCGGCAATTCCATTCTCGGCGAGGTTGTCGGCGCACCATTGCAGGTAGGTCGCCGACAGGTCGACGGTGGTGGTCGCGCGGGCGCGGCCGACCGCGGCATGCACGGTCGCCGCGCCGGTGTAGCCGAACAGGTTGAGGAAGCGCGCGTCTTCGGCTTCGGCGGCGATCCGCAGGCGCATCGGCCGGTGGTCGAGGAACAGGCCGGTGTCGAGGTAGTCGAACAGGTTGACCCGCAGCCGGGCGTCGCCTTCGCGGACGACAATGAACTCACCGCGCTGGTCGAAGCGACCGTACTTGGAGCCGCCCTTGCCCCGCGCGCGGGTTTTTAGCGCGACCTGCTCGTGGGCGACCTCGAACACTTCGCGGGCCGCTGCCAGCAACTCGTTGAGGCGGCGGCGCTGGGTCGCCTCCGGGATCTCGTCGGGGGCGGCATATTCCTGCACGTGCAGGAACCGGCGCGGGGTCGCCTCGTCGGTTTCGTAGACGTCGATCGCCGCCGAATACTCGGGCAGGTCGGCATCGTAGGCGCGGAAGCAGATGATGCCCTCTTGCCGTCGCCAGGCCTTGAGCTTGCGCAGATTCTTGCGCAGGCGATTGGCGACCATCTGCGCGCCCTCGCCCAGGGCCTGCGGCTGCTCACTGCGCTCGCGCTGCGGCGGTGCGACCGGGTCGGCGACGATCAGGCTGCATTCGATCGCGCCGTTGAACAACTGGTACTTCTTCTGCGCGCGCAGGCCGGTGGCGTGGGCGAGTTCGGCGTCGCCGCACAGCAGGCTGGCGCGCCATTGCGGCACCGCGCGTTTGAGCGCGTCGCCGAGGCCGCAGTACAGCGCCGGGTCGGCGGCGAGGCGGATGTCGTAGGGCGGGTTGCACACGACCAGACCGCGCTCGGGCAGCCCGTCGGGTTGCAGCACTTCGATCCCGGCCGCTTTGAGGTCGATCACCCCGGCGAGCCCGGCCATGACCTCGTTGTCGCGGGTCGAGCCGATCGCATGCGGGTCGAGGTCGCGGCCGAAGAACACCGGTCGCAAGGCGGCGCGGCCGACGACTTCGCGGGCGCGGGCCTCGTCCAGCAGCGCCTGCCAACCGGCCTCATCGAAACCCTTCCAGCGCGTCGGCAGGAAGCCGCCATGACGCAACAGCCCCGGCGCGACATCGGCCGCGATCAGCGCGCCCTCGATCAACAGGGTGCCGCTGCCGCACATCGGATCGAGCAGGCCGCCGCCGTCGGCGTAGACCTGCGGCCAGCGCCCACGCAACAGCACTGCGGCGGCGAGGTTCTCCTTCAACGGCGCCTCGCCCTGCTGCTGGCGCCAGCCGCGGCGGTGCATCGGGCCGCCGCCGAGATCGATCGAGACGATCGCGCGGTCCTTGCGCACGACCAGGTTGATGCGCAGGTCCGGGGTGTCGACATCGACGTCGGGTCGCGTGCCGGTGGCGTCGCGCATGACGTCGACCACCGCGTCCTTGACCCGCTGCGCGGCGAAACGCGCGTGGGTCAGCGCGGTGCCGGAGACATGCGCGTCGACCGCGATGGTGTCGCCGTCGGCGAGGTGCTGTGGCCACGGCAGCGCGGCGACGCCGGCGTACAGCGCCTGCTCGTCGGCGCAGTCGAATTCGGCGACCGGCCACAGCACCCGGCTGGCCAGCCGCGACCACAGCACCGCGCGCTGGGCGTCGGTCAAGCTGCCCTCGACGTTGACCCCGGCCATGGTCGCGGTGGCGCGCGCGCAGCCCAGCGCGAGCAGTTCGTCGGCCAGTAGGTATTCCAGGCCCTTGCCGCAGCTTGCGAAGAATTTCATCTCAGAGACCCGCCAGCAGTTGTTCGAAGGCGCCGGCACTGGCGACAACGTGGTCCGACAAGCGATGGCCGTCGGCGACCAGCAGCAGCCGGGCGCGGCGCGCGCGGGCCCACTCGATGACCTCCGTGCCCGGGCACAATTCGTCGTCCCAGCCGTGGATGATGCTGGTCGGCACTCCGGCCGCGTCGAACGGATGGGCCTCGCCCATGCGGATCGGCGGCGCCATCAGGAACAGGCCGGCGACCACCACCTGCAACGACACCAGGCCGGAGACGTAGGCGCCCAGGCTGGAGCCCGCCAGCACCAGCGGTCCGCGCGCGGCTGCGGCATCGGCTAGCCCCTGCAGGCGTTGCAGCCGCGCAGGCACGTCGCCCAACTCGCTGACCTCGCGCCTGCCGTCCAGGTCGGTGTAGTCGGGCCGCTCGCAGCTCCAGCCGAGGCGCTCGGCGACCTCGGCCAAGGCGGTGACCTTGGTCGCGTCGGGGCCGCTTTCGAAGCCGTGGGAGAGGATGCAGTGTCCGCGCATGCAGGGTGTCCGCTGGAGGATGCGCGCGACGCCGGTGCGCCACGGAGGCGCATCACGCGCGTCGCGCAGTGGGGAATGCGCGCGATGCTAGCATCCGCGCCATGCCGCCCGAGTCGCCGTCACCGTTTGCCCCGCCCGCCATCCGGGTCGAGCCGCTGCCCTATGAGGCCCGGCTCGAAGCCCGCCCGCTGGCACAGGTGGACCTGGTGGTGATCCACTGCACAGAATTGCCCGACCTGGCCACCGCGCGCGAGTACGGCGAGCGGGTGCTGTACGAAGCCCGCGCCGACGGCAGCGGCGGCACCGGTAACAGCGGTCACTTCTATATCGACCGCGACGGCAGCGTGCATTGCTGGGTCGGCCTCGACCGCGTCGCCCACCACGTCCGCGACTACAACGCGCGCTCGATCGGAATCGAGCTGGTCAATACCGGCCGTTACCCGGACTGGCTGGATTCGCGCCGGCAGGGGATGGACGCGCCGTATACCGAGGCGCAGATGGTCGCGCTGGAGGCGTTGCTGCGACACCTGCAGGCCGGGCTGCCGTCGCTGCGGTTCATTGCGGGGCACGAGGATCTGGATACGACCGAGGTCGACGCCAGCGACGATCCGAAGGTACAGGTCCGGCGCAAGCGCGATCCGGGACCGCGGTTTCCCTGGTCGCAGGTTTTGGTGGCGGTCGATCTGCAACGCCTGCCCGTGTAGGAGCGGCTTCAGCCGCGATCGTGGAATCGTCCGATCGTACCGACCCCCGATCGCGGCTGAAGCCGCTCCTACAAAAACCCCCGGAGCTTCAGCGTGCCGCCGCCGTCCTGCCACATGCGCCCCGCTATAATCGCCAGCCTGCCCGCATCGACCATCCCCGCGCATGAGTAGCCCCGTCTCCGAGCTGATCGAACTGCTCTCGCTCGAACGCCTCGAGGACAACCTGTTCCGCGGCCAAAGCCGCGACATCGGCACCAAATACGTGTTCGGCGGGCAGGTGCTCGGGCAAGCGCTATCGGCGGCGCAGGCGACGCTGAAGGAAGCGCGCACCGCGCACTCGCTGCATGCCTACTTCCTCAAGGCCGGCGACATCGCCGCGCCGGTGGTCTACCAGGTCGACCGCACCCGCGACGGCGGCAGCTTCTCGGTGCGGCGGGTGACCGCGATCCAGCACGGCCAGCCGATCTTTTTCCTCGCCGCTTCGTTCCAGCGCGACGAGGATGGCGCCGAGCACCAGTTGTCGATGCCCGAGGTGCCGCAACCGGAAGACATCGAGCCGGGCCACGCGGTGCCGGACAGGGTGATGGCCGAGCTGCCGGAGAAGATCCAGCGCTGGCTGTCGAAGGAAGGTCCGTTCGAGTTCCGCCACGTCTACCCGCGCGACGAGCTAAAGCCGCCCAAGCGGCCGCCATACCAGCAGTTCTGGTTCCGCCTCAACGAGCGTGTCGGCGATGCGCCGGAGCTGCACCGCGCCCTGCTCGCCTATGCCTCCGACTTCCACCTGCTCGGCACCGCGACCTTCCCGCACGGCATCAGCTATTACCAGCCGAACGTACAGATGGCCTCGCTCGACCATGCGATGTGGTTCCATCGTCCGTTCCGCGCCGACGACTGGCTGCTCTATTCGATGGACAGCCCAAGCGCGCAGGGCTCGCGCGGCCTCGCCCGGGGCCAGATCTACGACCGCGAGGGCCGACTGGTCGCCAGCACCGCGCAGGAAGGCCTGATCCGGGTGGTCGACGACGCCCGCGCCGCCGCCCACGTGCCGTCGAAGGCCTGACCGGTGCGCAAGGTCTTCAGCAGCCAGCGCCTGGAGAACGTCGAAGGCGTGGCCAAGCTGCTGGGTGACGCCGGGATCGAGGTGCGCATCACCGACGGCCGCTCCTACCACGGCAACCGTCGCGGCGCCTTCAGCTACAGCGACCGCGGCAACAAGCCGATGCCGGCGGTGTGGGTGGTGCGCTCGGAGCAGCAGGTCGAGGCACGCGAGTTGCTGCGCGAGGCCGGGTTGCTGGACTCGACCCGACCCGAAGAAGGCTATGCCAGCGCGAATTTCCGCTTCCAGCCGGACTCCGTGGCCGGCGATCGTTCGCCGGCGCAGAAACGTGCGCGGCGGTTCAAGCTCGGCCTGATCGTGCTGATCGTCGCCGTCGCCGGGGTCGCGATGTGGCGCAGCCTCAATGCCCCCTCGCCGGTGCCGCAGGTGGCGGCGCCGCCGTTCGACGGCTCGGTCGCGGCAACCCTGTTGCCGGTCGCGCAGGCGGTATTCGCCAGCGAACTGGGCGAGGTGGATACCGAGGTGGCCTGCCTCGGCATCGACGACAGCGATGCCTCGATCGAGTTGATCCAGTCGTTGCAGGATGCCCTGCCGACGTTGCAGTCGAAGCTTGTGCAGGGATCCGCATGCATCGAGCTGGCCGATGAAGACCGCGGCAGCCATCACCGCCGCACCGGACAGCCGGCGATGATCGTCACTGTCCGCGGCTTCAAACCCTCGGCACCGAATCGCGGCACGATTGAATACAGCGCCTACCACCACCGCATGTGGGCCAGCTACAAGACCCTGGAAGTGGCGCGGGTCGACGGGACCTGGCAGGTGGTGGACGTGATCAAGCACGTGCGCAGCCGCGGAATCGGTTTCTAGCCAGCGCGTTTGCGCCCGCGCGCCTGTGCCGGCAGCATCGGTCACATTCCTCCCGCGGCGGCGTCCCGATCGATGGATGCCCTGCCGCGCACCGGAAGCCGAATGCCATGAACACCGCCACCGCCGAATCCGTCGCGCTCGACCGGCCACCGCTGGAATGCCTGATCGACGGTCTGCTGCCGGCCGCCGCCAATGGCGACCACGATGCCTACGGACGGATCGTCGAGGCCTGCCAGAGCCCGGTCACCGCGATCGCGCTGGCGATCGTGCGCGACGTGCCGGCCAGCGAGGACATCGCCCAGGAGGCGTTCCTGAGCGCCTGGCAGAACCTGCGGCGACTGCAGAACCCGGCCAGTTTCCTGCCGTGGCTGCGGCAGATCACCCGCAACCTCGCCCGCGACCACCTGCGCCAACGCCAGCGCCTGCCGCGCGAGGTGCGCGATGCCGATGCGCTGATCGAGGCCGCCGCCGACCCGCAGCCGCCACCGTTCGAGCGATTGATCGAACACGAGCGCGCCATCGTCGCCAGCGAGCTGATCTCGGCGCTGCCCACCGACAGCCGCGAAGCTCTGCTGCTGTACTACCGCGAAGGCCAGCGCTCGCAGCAGGTCGCCGACCTGCTCGGCCTGTCCGATGCCGCCGTGCGCAAGCGCCTGTCGCGGGCGCGGGCGACGGTGCGCGAGGAGTTGCTGGCGCGATTCGGTGAGTTCGCCCGCGCCTCTGCGCCGTCGGTCGGCTTCACCACCATGATCGCCGGTGCGCTTGCCGTGGCCAGCCCGCCGGCCGCGGCCGCCGGCATCTTCGGCAGCGCCGCGGCAGCCGGCGGCGGCAGTACCCTCGGCAAGATCCTGGTCGGCGCCGCCGGCAGTATCGGCATCGGCCTGGTGGCTGCGCTCGCCGGGGTCTGGCTCGGCCTGCGCAGCCAGCTCAAGGGCGCGATCGACGACGCCGAACGGTTCGCGCTGGTCCGCAGTTCGGTGATTTCGGCGCTGGCGTCGGTCGGCTTCATGATCGGGATGATCGTGATCGTGCGTTATGACGATGGCTGGGCCGCGGCGACGCTGCTGACACTGGCGTTCATGGCGACCATTTTCCACCAGGCCATGGTGGCGCAGCCGCGCATCCTGCGCCGTCGGCACGCTCTGGAAGCCCAACGCGACCCGGTGGCCGCGGCTGCGCGGCGGCGTCGCGAGCGCTGGACCTGCTGGCTCGGCGCTTCGATCGGATTCGTGGCCGGTTTTGGTGGGCTGCTGTTCGGGCTGGTCAGTTCAGGGCGGCTGTGAACGCGATGCTGGTGGCTTCGCTCAATACCTGGTGGGCGTGGCGCCACGGCTGCCGAATCGACTAGTACCGCCGAAAAAAGGACCCGTGCCTCGGAGATCGATGGCACGGGTCAGAGGGGTGGGTGCTGCCGTTGCAAAGGGAAACGCGGGAGCGACGGCTCGGTTGACAGGCAGTGACCGCCCGCACGCGCCGGCATCACGACCGGCGGCGCTATGCTGGCGCCATGGGCACCGACCCCGGCCAAGACCTCGACGACCTGCGCCTGTTCCACACCGGCGAGCACCCGTGCGGCTACTGGCCGGATCGTCTTGCCCGCGACCTCGTTCTCGACCCGCGCGACCCGCGCCTGGCGCACTGGTACCCGCTGGCGCTGGGCTGGGGTTTCCGCCGGTCCGGCGACATCGTCTACCGGCCGCACTGCCATGGCTGCCGGGCCTGTGTGGCGGTACGCATCCCGGTCGCCCGCTTCGTTCCCGACCGCAGCCAGCGCCGCTGCCTGGCCCGCAATGCCGACCTCGTCCTGCGGGTATTGCCGACCGAGCGCACCGACGAGCAGTTGGCGCTATACCGCCGCTATCTCGCTGCGCGGCATCCGGGCGGCGGCATGGACGGCCATGGCGCCAACGAGTTCGAGCAGTTCCTGATCGGGCGCTGGAGCGAGGGCCGGTTCATCGAATTGCGCGAGCCGGCCGGCCGCGGCGGCCGCCTGCTCGCGGTCGCGGTCACCGATGTCATCGAAACCGCGCTGTCGGCGGTGTATACCTTCTACGATCCCGATGCCGCCCCCCGCGGACTCGGTACCCTGGCGATCCTCAAGCAGCTCGAATGGGCCCGCCGCGAGGGCCGCCAGCACCTGTACCTGGGTTATTGGATCGACGGCCACCGCAAGATGGACTACAAACGGCGGTTCCGTCCGCTGGAAGCGTTTGACGGTCGCAACTGGCGCGACCTCGATGTCGGAGACTCGGTTTGACCCTGCTGCGTTCGTGCACCCGTTTCGCCGCCGTCGCGGCCACCATCGCCGTACTGGCCGCGACCGCCCTGACCGGCTGCGTGCGGATCAACGTCCAGGGCGACCCCGAAGCCTGGGCCGACCGCATGGCCGAATCGATGAACCTGATCCCGCCGTTGCGCATCGCCACCTACAACACCTCGCTGTACGACGACGCCGACGGCGGCCTGGTGACGCAGCTGCAGGCCGGCGATCCCGACGCCCGCCAGATCGCCGCGGTGCTGCAGCGGGTGCGGCCCGACGTGGTCCTGCTCAACGAGTTCGACTACGACCCGCACGGGCGCGCCGCCGAACTGTTCCAGCGCGACTACCTCGAGGTCGCGCAGCCCGGTGGCGGCGATCCGCTGCACTATCCGTACCGCTACCTCGCCCCGGTCAACACCGGCGTGCCCAGCGGGCTCGACCTCGACCGCAACGGCAGCGCCGGCGGCAATGGCCGCAGCCGCGGCAACGACGCCTGGGGCTACGGCCTGCACCCGGGCCAGTACGGGATGCTGGTGCTGTCGCGCTATCCCATCGACCGCGCCGGGGTACGCACCTTCCAGCACCTCAAGTGGAGTTCACTGCCGGACGCGCGGCAACCGCGCGACCCGACGACCGATGCGCCGTGGTATCCGCCACGGGTGTGGTCGCAAGTGCGGCTGTCGTCGAAGTCGCACTGGGACGTGCCGGTGGTGACGCCGCTGGGCATCGTCCACCTGCTCGCGGCGCACCCGACCCCGCCGGTGTTCGACGGCGCCGAGAACCGCAACGGCTTGCGCAACTTCGACGAGATCCGGCTGTGGGCCGAGTACATCAGCCCCGGCGCCAAGCCCTGGCTATGCGACGATGACGGCCACTGCGGTGGCTTGCCGACCGAGGCGCGGTTCGTGATCGCCGGCGATTACAACGCCGACCCGGATGATGGGGACGGCATGCCCGGGGCGATCGCGCAATTGCTCGAGCATCCACGGGTCAATGCCGGCTTCATCCCGCGCAGCGCCGGTGCCGTCGAACGCGCGGCCGAGCGCGGGCTTCCGCGCGATGGCGACGTCGGCACCCACACCGGCGACTTCGGCCCCAAGGGTGGCACCCTGCGGCTGGATTACGTGCTGCCGTCCGCCAACCTGCGGGTACGCCACGGCGGCGTGTTCTGGCCCGGCGAAAGCGATCCAGACGCGGCAATCGCCGGCGCCAGCGACCACCACCTGGTCTGGCTCGACCTCGTCGCGCCGGTGCGCTGAGCCGCCGGGACGCCCTACTTCTTCGAGCGCTTGCGCGGCGCGGCGGCGGGTTTCGACTTGGCCGGTTTCGCTTTCTTCAGTGCCTTCGCGGCCGCCTTTTTCGATGGCTTCTTCGCAGCCTTGCCTGCCACTGGGCTCGCGGCGGCGGCCTTCACCTCGACCTGCGCACCGGAGCCCTCGCCGGTCGCACGGGCCGCCTCCACCGCGATCCGCGGCCCGAATCCGAAGGCCTCGTCGGTCCTTGCCGACACGATCATCAACACCATGCTGGTCGGCACCAGCAGCTCCAACTGGATGGTGTCGCCGGCGGTGGTGCGCGCGTCGAGCGTCATCTTGACCAGCGCGCCACCGGTATCGACCTCGCGGCAGACGATGTGCACGCCGGCGGGGCCGTCCTGCAGGTAGGGCTTGATCCCCTCGCCCAGCGCCTCGAGCGCCTTGGGATAGAAGAAGACGGCGTAGCCATTGTTGTCGCCCATCGTGGTTCCTTCGGTTGGCAAAACGGGTGGACGCCTTTCAGCGCAGTTCGATTTTCAGTTCGGCAGCGGCGCGACAAGCCTTGTCGCGGGCCTGCCCGACATCCTCGCCCAACGCCAGCGTCACCGCGACCCGGCGCTGTCCCTCGACCCGCGGCTTGCCGAACAGGCGCAACTGGGTGTCGGGCTGGGCCAGTGCGGCATCGACGCCGGAGAACACCGGCACCCCATGGCCCTCGGCCAGCACCGCGCAGGAGGCCGAGCCGCCGCCATGAGTGCGGATCACCGGGATCGGCAGGCCCAGGATCGCCCGCGCATGCAGGGCGAATTCGCTGAGGTCCTGGCCGATGAGCGTCACCAGCCCGGTGTCGTGCGGCCGCGGCGAGACCTCGCTGAACCAGACCTCGTCGCCCTTGATGAAGAACTCCATGCCGAACACGCCCCAGCCGCCGAGGTCGTCGCTGACCGCACGCGCGACCTGCTGTGCGCGCTCCAGCGCCAGCGCAGACATCGGCTGCGGTTGCCAGCTCTCGCGGTAATCGCCGTGTACCTGGGTGTGGCCGATCGGCGCACAGAAACTGGTGCCGCCGGCGTGGCGCACGGTCAGCAGGGTGATCTCATAGTCGAAATCGACGAAGCCCTCGACGATCACCCGCCCGGCACCGGCGCGGCCGCCGGTCTGGGCGTACTCCCAAGCGGTGTCGATGTCCGCTTCGGTGCGCACCAGCGACTGGCCCTTGCCCGAGGACGACATCACCGGCTTGATCACGCACGGCAGCCCGATCTCGGCGACGGCGGCGCGGTAATCATCGAGCGTATCGACGAAGCGATACGGCGAGGTCGGCAGCCCCAGCGTCTCGGCGGCGAGCCGGCGGATGCCCTCGCGATCCATCGTCAGCCGCGCGGCGCGGGCGGTCGGGATCACCCGGGCCTCGCTGCCGCGCTCGGCGAATTCGCACTCCAACTCGACCAGGGTCTCGGTGTGGATCGCCTCGATCTCCGGCACGATCAGTTGTGGGCGTTCGTGTGCCACCAGCGCGCGGATCGCGGCGCCGTCGAGCATGTCGATGACGTGGCTGCGGTGGGCGACCTGCATCGCCGGGGCGTCGGCGTAGCGGTCGGCCGCGATGACCTCGGCGCCGAAGCGCTGCAACTCGATCGCGACCTCCTTGCCAAGCTCGCCGGAGCCGAGCAGCAGGACGCGAAACGCATGCGGGGACAGTGGCGTGCCGAGGGTGGTCATGCAGTTTCCAATCGATGTTCGAAGTCGTTGCCTAGTCTAACTTCCGGACCAACGGGATCGGCGCCGAGGTTTCGGGCGCGGCGGGCCGCATGCGATGCTTCGTCGATGCGCCGATGCCCGCCCGCCACGCTGTCCCGATCCGCTGTCGCCGCCGCGATGCTGGTCGCGTCGACGCTGGTCGCCAGCGGCTGCGCCCGCCCCGACAACGCGGCGGACAACGGCCAACCGGAAACCGAATTGTCCGGGGTGTTGCTGGACCTGCAGCTCAACGAGATCAGCGGCCTGGCCGCCTCGCACCGGCATGACGACGTGCTGTGGCTGCACGACGACGGCGGCAACCCGCCGCGCCTGTTCGCGGTCAACAACCGTGGCGGCCGGCTGGCGACCTTCCGCGTCGAAGGCGTGACCAAGACCGACTGGGAAGACATCGCCGCGTTCGAGTTCGACGGCAAGCGCTACCTGCTGATCGCCGACACCGGTGACAACGGCGGACTGCGCCGGACCCTGCAACTGCACGTGGTCGAGGAGCCGGCGACGCTCGAGAACGCGCGACTGGAGCCGGCCTGGTCGATTGCGTTCCGCTGGCCCGACGGCGCCCGCGATTGCGAGGCGGTGGCGGTCGACGCACGGCGCGGCGAGATCCTGCTGGTGTCGAAGAAGCGCCAGCCGCCGGAACTGTTCTCGCTGCCGCTGCGCCCGCCGGCCGGCGAGTTGTTGACCGCCCAGCGCCTCGGCACCCTCAGCGGCATGCCGGCGCCAGATCCTGAGCGGCTCAAGCGCGCGCCCAAGCGGGCCCGGATCGACGGCCAGGTCACCGCCGCATCGCTGTCGCCCGATGGGCGCACCCTCGCGGTGATGAGCTACCGCCACCTGCTGCTGTATCCGCGTGCCGAAGGCGCCAACTGGGCCGACGCGGTCGCGCAGCCGCCCCAGGTCAGCGTCCTGCCGTGGCTGCCACAGGCCGAGGCGCTGGGCTGGGCCGCCGACGGCCGCAGCCTGTATGCGACCGGCGAGTTCATCCCGGCGCCGCTGTACCGGATTACCCCTTGACCGGATCTCGCGTTTGCATTTGATATCATTTTGATATCAAATAATCGCAACTGACCGCAAGGACCCGCCATGAAAGAGAACCCGATCCGTTCGCTGCCCGGCATCCCGCTGCTGCTGGTGCTGATCCTCGCCCTGCTCGGTGCGGCCTGGCTGTTCTTCAGCGGCGCCCGCGACGCCAGCATCACCCCGATCATCGCCGCCGCGGTCATCGCCGCGATCGCGATCTTCTGCCTGGTCGGCCTGTACATGGTCGAGCCCAACCAGTCGGCGGTGCTGAGCCTGTTCGGCAAGTACGTCGGCACCGTCACCGACAGCGGCCTGCGCTGGAACAACCCCTTCTACGTCAAGCGCAAGGTCTCGCTGCGGGTGCGCAACTTCGAAAGCGGCAAGCTCAAGGTCAACGAGCTCGAAGGCAGCCCGATCGAGATCGCCGCGGTGATCGTGTGGAAGGTGGTCGACTCGGCCGAGGCGGTGTTCAACGTCGACGACTACGAGAGTTTCGTCACCATCCAGTCCGAGGCCGCGTTGCGGGCGATGGCCACCAGCTATCCGTACGACAGCCACGAGGACCAGGTCTCGCTGCGCAGCCACCCGGTCGAGATCTCCGAGCACCTCAAGCAGCAGCTCGACGAGCGGCTGACCACCGCCGGCGTCGACGTCATCGACGCCCGCATCAGCCACCTCGCCTACGCCCCGGAAATCGCCGGCGCGATGCTGCAGCGGCAGCAGGCCAACGCGGTGATCGCCGCGCGCACCCGGATCGTCGCCGGCGCGGTCGGCATGGTCGAGATGGCGCTGGAGGAGCTGCAGAAGAACGACATCGTCCAACTCGACGAGGAGCGCAAGGCGGCGATGGTCAGCAACCTGCTGGTGGTGCTGTGCAGCGACCGCGCGACCCAGCCGATCGTCAACACCGGTTCGCTGTACTGACAGCCCTTTTGTAGGAGCGGCTTCAGCCGCGATCGGATGCCTGATCGCGCGACCGATCCCAGATCGCGGCTGAAGCCGCTCCTACAGGAACGAAGGATTCATGAGCGAAAAGAAAGCCTATCCGCTGCGCATCAACGCCGAGGTCCTCGCCGCGGCGCAGCGCTGGGCCGACGACGAGTTGCGCAGCCTCAACGCGCAGATCGAATATGTGCTGCGCGATGCCTTGCGCAAGGCCGGGCGCCTGCCCGGCGCCCCCCGCCCGCCCCCCAGGAAGGACGACACGCCATGAGTAGCCGATGGATTTATGAAGTGGTCGAACTGAGCCCCAACATGCTCGGCCCATCGATGGCCGAACGCCTGCGCGAGGAACTCGACCGCCTCGGCCGCGACGGCTGGGAACTGGTCTCGGCCAACCAGGTCAATCCGTTCGACCAGGTGCGGCTGATCCTCAAGAAGCAGGTCTGACAGCCTGCACCATCTGACCCGCTTCGACCGCGTGGCGTGATCGGCCGGCTGCGGCTAACCTGAGCGCATGCGCGGCCAGCCCGACATCCTGATCAATACGCCGGAGATCGAACTCTGGCCCCACGGCCTGCTGCACGCGCGCAGCAATCACGACGCGCGTGCCCTGTCGCGCGCGCGCCACGTGCTGCGGCGCAAGCGCGATGGCCGTTACCTCGCGGTCGACCTGCCCGAAGGCGTGCTGCCGCTGGTCCACCGGCTGATGCATGAGCCTGGCATCGATGCCGCACTGGACGCCCTCGAACTGCACCCCGCGCGTCGCCGTCCCGGGATCGAGCGGGTCGGCGAACTGCCGCTGGACCGGCTGCAGGAACGCCTCGACCAGCTCGGCATCGATGGCGACTACGCCGAGCGCACCGGCCTGCCATTGGTCGCCGAGCCCGACTGGCTCGCGCTCGCCGGCTTCGACCGCTACCGCCGCCCGCTGTGGCTGCACGTCAACGCCGCGCGCGCGTGGAAGCACCTGCAAACCGCCGCGTTGGGCGACGGCGTGGTGCTGGAGGCGATCTCCGGCTACCGCAGCCACGACTACCAGCTCGGGATCTTCGAGCGGAAGCTCGCACGCGGTCTCGGTGTCGACGAGATCCTCGCGGTCAACGCCGCGCCGGGCTACAGCGAGCACCATTCCGGCCTCGCCCTCGACATCGGCACCCCCGGCGAGCTACCGGCCGAGGAGACGTTCGAACAGACGCCCGCGTTCGACTGGCTGATCGCCAACGCCGGCGGCTACGGCTTCGCCATGAGCTACCCGCGCGACAACCCCCACGGCATCGTCTACGAGCCGTGGCATTGGCGTTGGGGCCCTGCCGACGCAGCGCGCTAGGGACCTGATGTCGGGGCTTCTGTAGGAGCGGCTTCAGCCGCGAGCGTGGAGCCGGCGCGAGCGACCCATCATCCGATCGCGGCTGAAGCCGCTCCTACAAGAGCCCGGGCTAAACGAACCGTCATGCCGACTCAGTCCTGCGAACGCTTGGTCGGCGCCTTCGCCTCCGACGCGAAATCGGCGATCCGCCACAGATAGAAACTGGCGTAGCTGCGGTACGGCCCCCAGCGCTCGCCAAGCTGCGCCAGTTGCTTCGGCGTCGGCATCGCGTCGAGCTTGTCGACGATCTGCGCGCCCTTGCGGATGCCGAGGTCGTCGATCGGCAACACGTCGGGCCGGCCGAGGCGGAACATCAGCATCATTTCCACCGTCCAGCGACCGATCCCGCGCACCGGCACCAGCGCGGCGACGATGGCGTCGTTGTCCATCGTCGCCATCCGCCGCAGGGTCGGGATCTCGCCGGCCGCCTCGCGCAGGGCCAGGTCGCGCAACGCCAGCAGCTTGTTGCCCGACACCCCGCAACCGCGCAGGGTCGCATCGTCGCAACGGCCGAGGGTGTCGCAATGGAAACCGTCGCTGTCGATCGCGGCCTCGACCCGGCCGACGATCGTCGCCGCGGCCTTGCCGCTGAGTTGCTGATAGAGGATCGCGCGGGCCAGCGCATCGACCGGATCGAATGGCTTGCGCCAGCGTGGGTCGGCATCGATCGCGCCGATCCGGCGCATCCAGGTGCCGAGCTTGCGGTCGCGTCGGGCCAGATGGGCGTGGGCCGCGTCGGTGTCGAATCCGCGGGAGTGGCGTGGCATCTCAGCGCCTCACCGCATCGGCCGCCCACAGCAGCCAGGCAAGAATCATCAGGCCGCCACCCAGCGGTGCCAGCGTCGTCGGCGTGCCAAAGAACCGGGCGCCCGCGAGGCTGCCCGAAAACAGCAGCGTCCCCAGCAGCAGGCCGCCGAGCGCGGCCACGGCCAGCCGGCGCCGTGCCCGCGGCGCCAGTGCCGCCAGGGCGATGCCGTGCCCGAACGCGAACAGCGCGGCCGAATGCAGGCTGGCCTGCACCTGCGGTTCCGCGGCGTGGGCGGCGTGGGCGGCGTGGGCGGCATAAGCGAACAGCGCGACCGAAGCGGCCGCCAGCACACCGCCGCTGGCGGCCAGCGTGCGCGATGGCGAGGAGAAGCGACCCGGACGGTCGGGGCGATCCGGATCGGTAAGGGGCGTGGCGTTCATCAGGCACCGGTTGGCGGCAGGTACGGCACGATATCAGGGCGACGGAACCGCCCACAAAAAAACGCGCCGCGGAGGCCGCGGCGCGTTTCGATGGCTTGGCGTTGCCGTGCCGGGCTTACTTGATCGCCCAGTACACGACGAACTCGCCTTCTTCGGTGAAGCTGTCGTCGATACCGGCATTCCACGCTTCGTACGGGCGTTCGATGGTCTGGTAGCCGCGGGTCATCGACCAGCCACGCAGGGCATCGCGCACGTTCGACAGATTGGCCATGTGACCCTTGAACGGCACAGTGGCGACCTTGCTGGCCTCGCGGTACACGTGCTCCACCGGGCCCTGCAGTTCGATGTCGAGCTTGCCGGCCGGCGCCGCTTCCACGGCCACCTCGGTCGCCTCTTCCGCAGCCGCCTCGTCTTCACCCTCGGCCGCGACTTCGTTGTCGCTGTCCTCGTCGGACGCGCCATCGGCCTTGCGGACCGGCTGGGCGACTTCGAACGAGTAGGTCTCGGCGCCGAATTCGTTGGTGATGATCTGCACCGGACCGTCGGCGACCAGGCCGTTGGCCTTCATGACCTTCTCGATCCACTGCATGTTGTTGTTCATGGTGCGCTTGACGACGTCGTTGTTGCGCTCCACCGCCGCGCCCACCACCAGCAGGTTCTGCGCCGGACGCTCGGCCAGGCTCGGCGCCCGCGACGGGTCGTCCTTGCTCAGTTCGGCGTAGTCGTAGTTCGGCACCGCCGCCAGCATGTTGCTCAGGCGCGACAGGCTCAGCTCCATGTCCTGGCCCATGTTGCTGCTCACGTACATGCCGGCGTAGCGGCCGAGCAGGTTCCAGCCGTAGTCGACGTCGTAGATCTGGGTGATCTTGACGTTGCGATCGTTGCGACCGGTCGGCTCGAGGATGAAACTGGTGCGCTTGTTGTTGCCGCGACGCTCGTTGGTGATCGAGTAGGTCACGCTGCGGTTCTTCTGGGTACCGGTGATCTCCCAGGCGCCGTCGCCGATGCCACGCTCGTCGGAGCTGTACTCCAGCCGCGCACCGACGCCCTCGGCCGGGCCGACCAGCTTGGTGTCCATGCGGGGATCGCGCGCGACCAGCGCGTTCCACTCGTCGAAACGGCGCAGGCTGTTCAACGTGTCGTACACGATCGTCATCTTGCGGTTGGTCTCCACCGAGGTCTGGGAGTGGCGACTCGACGGCAGCAGGAAGCCGACGACCAGGAACAGGGCGAAGACGATCGCCAGTGAAATCAGGAGCTCGATCAGACGGGTCATTCAGGTTCTCCAGGGCCGGGCCCGGGGCGGGACTGGGCGCAGACCGGTAATCCTAGCAAGGAAGCCGCGCCCGGCGCAGCCTCCTTCGATCAAAAATCGTGACGGATACCGGGGCTGGGCGGGCCGATGCCCCGGATTTTGCAAACTCGCAGCGCACCGTCACACCAGTTGCAGCTCGAACGCCTTGAGCACCGCCCGGGTACGGTCGCGCACGCCAAGCTTGCTGAGGATGTTGGACACGTGGTTCTTGATCGTGCCTTCGGCCACGCCCAGCGAGTTGGCGATCTCCTTGTTGGAGAAGCCGCCGGCCATCAGCCGCAGGATCTCGGTCTCGCGCTCGGTCAGCGGGTCGGGCCGGTCGAGGCTGACGAAATCGTTGCGCATGTGCTCCAGCCCCGACAGCAGGCGCTGGGTCATCGCCGGCTGCATCAGCGAGCCGCCGGCGGCGACGGTCTGGATCGCGTCGACCAGTTGCTCCAGCGACACGTCCTTGAGCAGGTAGCCCTTGGCCCCGGCCTTGATCCCGGCCAGCACCAGCTGGTCGTCGTCGAAGGTGGTCAGGATGATGGTCGGCGGCAGGTTGCCGAGCCGGGCCAACGCCTGCAGGGCCTCCAGGCCCGACATCACCGGCATCCGCATGTCCATCAGGACCACGTCCGGATTGACCTGCGGGATGACCTCGACCGCCTGCCGGCCGTCGCTGGCCTCGGCCACCACTTCTATGCCGTCGGCCAGGGCCAACAACGAACGTACCCCTTGCCGGACCAGGGTCTGGTCGTCGACGAGGAGGACGCGGATCGGAGCGGAACTCATGGTGTGACTCCTTCGCTGGCAGCGGCTGCGGCCGCCGTGGCCGGCAACGTCAGGTGCAGGCGGAAGCCTGCCTGCGGCCGGGTTTCGATATCCAGTTGACCGCCGTACTGGGCCAATCGTTCACGCATGCCGCGCAGGCCGTTGCCGGCGGCGAGCTTTTCCGCGCCGCGGCCGTCGTCGCGGGCGGTCATGACGATCCGGCCGTGCTCGCGCCGGGCCTGGATCCACAGGTTGTCGGCGCCGGCGTGGCGCACGACATTGGTGATGATCTCCTGGGTGCAGCGCAACAGCACGTGGGCGCGTTCGGGGTCATCCAGGGTCAGCGGGCCGTCGATATCCATGTGGATGTCGAGCGCCGGGACGTTCTCGGCCAGCGGCTGCAGCGCCGCGGCGAGGTCGATCGCACCGTTCTCGCGCAGCTGGCTGACCGCTTCGCGGACGTCGGTCAGCAGCAACCGGGCCAGGGTGTGGGCCTGGCTGACGTGCTCCTTGGCGCGGCCGTCGGCGAGGTGGCCGGCGACCTCCAGGTTCAGGCTCAGCGCGGTCAGGTGGTGGCCGAGCAGGTCGTGCAGCTCACGGGATATCCGGGTGCGCTCGTTGATCCGCGCGCTCTCGGCCAGCAGCAGCCGGGTCGCACGCAGTTCGGCGTTGAGCCGACGTTGCTCCTCGCGCGCCTGCGCCTGCTGCATCGCCACCAGCGCGGTGACGAACACGAAGATCGAGAACCCCGCGTACAGCAGCGACTGCACCACCGCCAGCACCACCGGGAAGTTCAGCAACGCCACGAACACCGGGATGATCGCCAGGTTGCCGCCCAACAGCCACAGCACCCCGATCCGCAGCGGCAGCAGCCATGGCAGCAGGCCGGCCATCACCATCAGCAGCACGCTGCCCAGGCCGGTGCCGGAGAAGAAGCTGACCCCGATCGCGCAGACCGTCAGCACCAGCAGCAGAGCGTGATCGACATAGTCCGGCCGACGCTGGCCGAGGTCGCGGGTGATCCACCAGTAGACCGCGCCGAAGCTGAGGTACACCGCCACCCAGCGCGCGATCAGCAGTTCGATCGGGTACTCCGCCCCGCCGGGCAGCGCCTGGACCTGGGCAGGATCAAGGCGGACGTTGAGCACGACATTGACCAGCCAGCAGCCGACCATGGCCCAGGTAAAGAGACCGGCGTAGCGCAACAGTCGGCTATGGTTCAGGCGAGCTAGCATCCCCGCATGCTACCGGCATCGACGCCCCGCCGTGGCCCCCGAAAGTCATGCCTGAATGCGCCTCGCGAGCACCGCATGAACCGCTCCGCCGGTCGCCGGTGGCCGGGCCACGTGCGATAATCGCGGCTGCCGCGGAATCCCGCGCGACGCACGAAAAAGCCTTTGGAGCCCGGAATGTCGATCGTTGTCCGCGACGTGCGAGAGCACGAGCTGGATTCCGTCCTTGCCCTCAACAATGCCGCTGGCCCTGCCATCCTGCCGCTGGACGCGGCGCGGGTGCGGCATTTCTTCGAGACCGCCGAGTATTTCCGCATTGCCGAGCGCGAAGGCAACCTGGTCGGGTTCCTGATCGGCATGGGCAGCGGTGCCGACCACGACAGCCGCAATTTCAAGTGGTTCCGCGAGCGCTACGCTGAATTCTTCTATATAGACCGAATCGTCGTCGCCAGCCGCCGGCGGGGCGGTGGTGTCGGCCGGGCGTTCTACGCCGACGCCCAGAGCTATGCCGAGCTGCGCTACCCGCAGATGGCGTGCGAGGTGTTCCTGGAGGGCATTACCGACCCGGTGCTGCTGTTCCACGGCAGCTTCGGCTTCCGCGAAATCGGCCAGCGCGTGCTGGTCCGCAATGGCACGCGCGCGGCGATGCTGATGAAGGAGCTTTGCAGCCACGCCTGGGTCGATGAGACCTATGGCAAGGCCCTGCCGGACGTGCCGTGGATCGCCCGCGTCCGCGATCCGCTGCAGCCGCCACGTTCGACCGGAACCGCCGAATGAGCGCGGCGGCAATGGACTACGAGCCGGCCGGGGAGCTGAAGATCGGCCAGGTCGGCATCGCCAACCTGCGCATCCGCACCCTGGACGTCGGCAAGCTGGTCGAGGAGATGCGCGGCCGAGTGCAGCGCGCGCCCAAGCTGTTCCTGCGGGCCGCGGTGGTCATCGATTTCGGCGGCCTGGCGAATGCTCCCGACGCCGACACCGCGCGGGCTCTGCTCGATGGGCTGCGCGACGCCGGGGTGTTGCCGGTCGCGCTGGCCTACGGCTCCAGCGACACCGAGCCCCTGGCCGAGGCCCTCGGCTTGCCGCTGCTGGCCAAGTTCCGTGCACAGTACGAGCGCGCCGACGGTGCTGCGCCCGAAACTGCCTCCACCCAGCCCGCCCCGCCACCGCCGAGGCCTCGCGAGGCCACACCCGACACGGCGCCCGCGCGCAGCGCGCCCGCCCGCGCGGCGGCGAACGGCAACCCCGGCATGATCCACGCCGCGCTGGTGCGCTCCGGCCAGCAGATCTACGCCGACAACCGCGACCTGACCGTGCTCACCGCGGTCGGCGCCGGCGCCGAGGTGATCGCCGACGGCTCGGTGCACATCTACGGCCCATTGCGTGGCCGCGCCCTTGCCGGCGCCCAGGGCAACGAGCAGGCACGCATCTTCTGCCGCGAGTTCCACGCCGAGCTGGTTGCGATCGCCGGCCACTACAAGGTGCTCGAGGACATCCCCCGCGAACTGCGTGGCAAGGCGGTGCAGGTCTGGCTGCAGGACGAGCAACTGCATATCGCCGCGCTGGACACACCGTGAGCAAGAAACCGGGCATGCTGTCGCCTGTCCCGCCGCGCCGCCCCCGCGAGCGCGGCACTACCTCAAATATCCGGAGGATCTGAACTTGGCCGAAATCATCGTAGTCACCTCGGGCAAGGGCGGCGTCGGCAAGACCACGACCAGCGCCTCCCTTGCCTGCGGCCTCGCCCGCCGTGGCCACAAGGTGGCCGTCATCGACTTCGACGTCGGCCTTCGCAACCTCGACCTGATCATGGGTTGCGAGCGCCGCGTGGTGTACGACTTCGTCAACGTGGTCAACGGCGAGGCCAACCTCAAGCAGTCGCTGATCAAGGACAAGCGCTTCGAGAACCTCTACGTGCTGGCCGCCTCGCAGACCCGCGACAAGGACGCGTTGACCACCGAGGGCGTGCAGAAGGTGCTCGACGACCTCGCCGCCGACGGCTTCGACTACATCGTCTGCGATTCCCCGGCCGGTATCGAAAAGGGCGCGTTCCTCGCCATGTACTTCGCCGACCAGGCCGTCGTGGTGGTCAATCCGGAGGTCTCCTCGGTGCGCGACTCCGACCGCATCCTTGGCCTGCTGGCATCCAAGACCCGCCGCGCCGAGAACGGCGAGCGGGTCAAGGAACACCTGCTGCTGACCCGCTACAGTCCCAAGCGGGTGGAATCGGGCGAGATGCTCAGCGTCGGCGATGTCGAGGAGATCCTCGGCCTCAAGACCGTCGGCGTGATCCCCGAATCCACCGACGTGCTGCACGCCTCCAACAAGGGCGAACCTGTGATCCTCGACGCCGAGTCCGACGCCGCCCAGGCCTACGACGATGCCGTCGCCCGCCTGCTCGGCGACACCCGCCCGATGCGCTTCGTGATGCCCGATAAAAAGGGCTTCTTCAGCAAGATGTTCGGAGGTTAAGCGATGGGCATGTTCGATTTCCTGCTGGCCAAGAAGCAGACCGCGTCGGTCGCCAAGGACCGGCTGCGGATCATCGTGGCCCACGAGCGCGCCACCCGCGGCGGCCCGGACTACCTGCCGATGTTGCAGCGCGAGTTGCTGGAGGTGATCCGCAAGTACGTCAGCGTCGATGCCGAGGCGGTCAAGGTCGACCTGATGGGCGATGGCGACAACAAGGTGCTGGACATCTCGGTGTCGCTGCCGGACCAGCGCGAGGCGCGCGCGGTCGCCAACGGCTGATCGTGGTCGGGCGGTTCTCGCTCGCCCGCTTTTCTGTAGGAGCGGCTTTAGCCGCGATCTGGAATCGTTCGCCCGCGCCGACTCCAGATC
>JBOHYB010000045.1:0-26418 GCA_050737695.1 Lysobacter sp.
CGGCAAGTGCGCCAAGGTGGCCCTGGTCGCCTGCATGCGCTCTTTCCTGGGACGACTGAACGCCATGATCCGCGATGGCGCACCTTGGGTCCCGCAGCCGATTTGAAGAAGACAGTTGCTCCTACACAAAGACCCGCGTCACCCCAACGGATTCGAATCCAGGAACGTCCGGATCGCCGGCACCAACGCCTCGTGCCGATCCTCCAGCACGTAATGCCCCGCATCCTCGAACGCCTGCACCTGCGCCCCCGGCAGCGCCTCGGTGAACCCCTTCAGGAAGTGCTTGTCGAACACGAAGTCACGCAGCCCCCAGCCGATGAACACCGGCCGGTCCGCGTACTCCGGCAACCGCCGCCCCGACTCGACCACCAGCGGCCACGCCGCATCGCCCTCGCCGAGCGGAATGTCCTGCATGAAGCGCAGAGTGCTGATAGCGTTGGCCCAGCCGTTGTACGGCGCGATGTAGCCACGGCGCACGTCCGCCGGCAGCGAGCGCTGCGTTCCAAACCACGCCGCCCCGCGCGCGAACAGGTTGAAGCGGCGGATCAACCAGCCACCGAGCTTCGAATCGCGCCCCAGCGACAACCGCCACGGCATCGGCTTGGCCGCCGGCAACGGAAACGCCGCCGTGTTCAACACCACCAGCCGCCGCACCCGCGCCATGTGCCGCAGCGCCCAGCCGAAGCCGATCATCCCGCCCCAATCGTGCACTGCCAGCGTCACCGGCCCGGTGATGCCGAGGTGGTCGAGCAGCGCCTCGAGGTCGTCGACCCGCGATTGCAGCGTGTAGTCGTAGCGCGGCGACGCGTCGGGCGCATCATCGGGCTTGTCCGACAGACCCATGCCGACGTGGTCGGGCACGATGCAGCGGTAGCGATCCGACAGTCCGGCCACGAGGTGCCGCCAGTAGAAGCTCCACGACGGATTGCCGTGGAGCATGACGATGATCTCCGGCGCCGCGCGCCCACCATCGCGCAGACCCTCGTCGAGGTAGCTCATCGCGATGCCCGGGCGGACATTGAAGCGGTGCGGAGTGAAGGGGTAGTCAGGGAGTGGCAAGGGCATCGACGGAAAGGCGAAAGTGAAGGCCGGTATTGTCGCCGTTTTCGCCTGCCCATCCGCTACGAGGTCAGAACCGAAGCCGGTCGACGGCAACTAAAGCCTCGGTTGGGTTCGCTGCTTGATGTATGCGTCCTAAGGTCACGCTTCATCGCGCTGGGCCGCTCGTCAAACTCGCCCAAGTAGCTGCGCCCCTCCCAGCGGCGCGGGTCGTTGCCTAGTATCTGGTGATCGGGTTCGACCCTAGCCGGTCATTGCGGCGACTTGCACTGTTGAACACCCCCAGATAGCTGAATCGCACCTGCGAAGCACGACCCAAGCGAGACGCAGGCTGTGCATAATTGCTGCTTGACTCGACTCTAGGTAGGGATACCTCATGCACCGGAAGCTCCGCACGTCGTCTGTTTCGTTGCTCGTTGCCATGCTCCTTCCAGCTTGCGCAGCACTGGCCGAATCGCCGGAGCAGGTACTCACTGATGGCATTTATCCGGATGTGATTGAGCATCCGATGCCCGACGATCTGTCGCAGTTCACACAGCCGGCGAGTCTGGTGGCCGACCTCAAGGCGATCCAGGAGGGCAGCCTCGAAGAACGGCTGGCGGCTCTGGCCGACAAGTCCAGACGCGATCAGATATTCGTTGAAGGCGGCACCTTCCAGATGGGCGATTTCGGTCGACTTCAGAGTGAAGAAAAGTTGCCGTGGGACAGCCGGTCGCACAGCAGCCCGTTGCACGAGGTCACGCTCGATAGCTACTCGATCAGCAAGTACAAGGTCACGCTGGCCGAGTTCGATCTGTATGCGGAGGCAAACGATGTGCCTTCGGTACAGACCGAAGACATCTACACCAAGTCGGTTGCCGGAATGCCACGATATCGCACGCCGGACAAACCCGCAGGAACAACTTGGCCGCAAGCCAAGGCGTACTGCCAATGGCTCGGAGAACTCACCAAGTTGCCGTTTGACTTGCCCACCGAGGCGCAGTGGGAATACGCGGCCCGGGATCGGGGTCGGTTCATCGTTTATCCCACCAACAATGGCAAGTTGGAATGGAATGTAAACGTGCCTGGCAGCAAACTTGGCGATGCCGTCAATGGCAGTCTATGGGGGTCCTCTCCGCTGGCAATTGCGCTGTTCCCCCCCAGTCCGATTGGCATGTATGACTTGGCGATCAACTCAATGGACTGGGTACAAGACTGGTACGCCGCCGATTACTACACGGTCAGCGCGACGGAAAATCCCACGGGACCTACGACGGGCACCGAGAAAGTGCAGCGCAGCTGGCCGACCTCCAACAGCGGCGCCGCAAAGACAATGAGCCGCCGATCCAAAACGCCTGAGCCTGCGGCTGATAAAGACCAGAGCACTTACCTTTTCGGCTTCCGCTGCGCGGTGCAAAGTCCTGATCAAATCAAGTCGCTCTAGGCATAACGAACATCTGCATCTTCGCCATAACCCATGCGCTCAAACGTGGGCATCGAGGGGCCGGGACTGTAGCCTCCGGCCACCCGATAGCCGTCATGGTCCCCGCGCATGGCATTGGCTAGATAGCGCTTTTGATCGTTATCCATGAACGGGTGGCCCAGTATCGGTTGGTTGTACAAGGTGTTGTAGATCGCGGCCAGGCTGCGCCCATGGTCCAGCATCTGCTCATCCATCCCTTTCATGTCCATACCCATATCCAAAAATTCCTGGACTTGGGTCTCGACGGCTTTCCAATCGCGGGCTTCCTTGCTGCCGTCAACGGTCATGTGTTGCAGGATGTTGCGGTACTCGGCTTTGCTACGCGCCTTGCGGATTACCGTGAGTACAGATTCCTTGCGGCGATCCAGCGTCTCGACTAGGGCCGGCACAATGCCTTGGTTTTGCGGCAGGAACACTGTCTTTGTCAGCATGGAATGCCGCGTAAGCTGATACAGGATCATGCCCTTGGTCTCGGGAGGCGCATACTCCAAGACTTGTGGATTCGCCAATACACGATTCATTAGCTGGACTCGCTCAGCCTCGTCTTCGAGTTGGTCGACGATTTCAATCGCTGCTTTTGCGATGTTGTCCTCAAATCTATCTATAGCCTCAACGATGTCCTTGCCATTCTGGACCGCCCACAGCGAATAGGTCTTCCACGCATCAAATGCTTCATCGGCGAATATTTCCACAAACTCGTAGCCGACCGAGTACAGCATGTACGCTAGGTAGCGACTGAACCCGAACGTCTGCTTGGCATCGACCTCGAACTCAAGCCTGCCGCCGGCGCCGACGCCCAGACACACCGAGCCGGCAACCAATAGGCGGAACTTGCCGTTGTTGTAGTCGATACGGAACTGCCCACCGATACCGGCGCCGGCCTGCACCTGTCCGCCCGGGCCGATCTTGCACAGGGCTTCGAACTTCTTGTTTTCCGGATCGTTCCATTCGATCAGACCCTTGATCTCGCCGCTGGCGCGGGCGCCGGCAAACAGGTCGGCGGCGGCTTCGACTTGTGCGCCGTCTCGCACTCCCCGGCCCAGCTTCAGGCCTTTCGCCGACAGCGGCTTCTTGCTTGGCCGGCCACGCAAACCCGCTTTGCTCGTGCCTGTCAGGCTGGAGTAGTCAACCTCCAACCCAAGCTGTCCGCACGCGCTGGCGCCGGCCGTGCCGAGCAGCTCCAGCTGAAGACCCAAGCGGATCTGTCCGGCCTCGTAGGTCTTGCCGCTCTTGGGCCCCACCATGCTGATCATATGACCGCCGTGCGCTGGCCAATAGCCGGCGGCGGTGAACTTTCCTTCGGCGAGCGAGAACTCCGCGCGAGCGTCGGCCCGCACGGCAACGTTGCCTTTTTTCGGATTCCAGTTGGCCGACAACCCGGCGCCGGCAAAGTAGCGCAGCAACTGAGCCTCCGCGCCGACCTCAATTCTTTGGTTGGGATCGGCATTGATGCCGTCCGCCCATCCCTTGAGCGTGCTGTCGATGGAACGGTTCACATCCTCCAGAAATGCGCCTTGAACCCCCACCTCGGCTTTCCAACTGGCCGAGGTTTCAAGTTCAGTCAACTGCTTTCCAAGTTTTGCCGTGTCGATTTTGCCGTCTTTCACGAACGAGCCCGACTGCCCCTGATACTTGGCTTGCTCGCCCTTGTTCAGCGGATACTTGCGGCGTTTTTCCTTGACCTTGTCGTTGCGCACATACGACCAGTTGCGCGCCCAGGTGTAGCCATTTTTTTCCGGCTTTGTCTTCGCGCCCGCGTTGCGCTTGCTGCGCTGACGGATGGGGATCAGCTCAGTAATTTTGCCGCCGGTTTCATCCAGCTTGCCCAACGGTTTGAACTCGTCTTCGATGGCCTTTTGGGCCTTCTGCAAGTTCTTTTCCGCCTGCGCCAATTTTTGCTCGGCTTTCAACACCGCCTGCGGATGCTGGGGAGCGGCCCGGTCCGGCGCACCGGCCGCGCGCTCGGCCTTCAGCAGCTCGTCTTTGGCAACCAGATAGGCTTCTTTCGCCTCATTGAGGTCATAGACGAGCTTGTCCATCTGCCGGCATTCTTTTTCGACAGCCGCAGCATGCTCAGCGGGCACTACCCACAGCTCGCCGGTTTGCGGTTCGTAGAAAATCAGCGGCGCGGGAGCCACAAACGCATCGACCTGGCTGCGATCGCGAGGATTGGAGCTGGCGTCAGCCAGCGCGGTCTCATTGCTTGGTGCGTCCATGCCTCTGACCGCCTTTATTCGTCGTCAAGAAACAGCTGCAAGGCTTGCTTTTTGCTGCCCGTGTGGATGCGCTGAGTGGCGCCGTCGGCATCCGTCACACCGCTGAACTCGGTACCGTCTTCCAACAAAACGCGATACGGCACGAAGGGCAGAACCTCACCCGATATCTTGTCCTTCAGCACGAACTGCTCATCATTAAGTCGGAGCTTTTTCGTGGGGAGTTCAACGTCTTCCAATGAACCGCTTTGCGCGGTCGTCCACTCCTTCTTTGCGGCCTTGAACTCGATCGTGCCGGGCGCGCCCAGTTCGATGTTGTCGCCTTCCAGCCGGATGTAGGCGCCGGCGACGGTCGCGAGCAGATGCTTGCTTGCAGCCATATTCACATCGGCGGTCGTGCTCGCGATGGTGACGCTGGTCTGCGCGGCCACGCTGGCGATATTTCTGTGCGCCCTTGCACTGACCGACCCTTGCGCGGCATGCAGCGCAATGCCAGTTTCCTGATTCGGCTTGCCCACCGGCGGTTTTGTGCCGTGGGCGTACAGGGCTATGCCCTTTTCGGCGGCAATCACGCTGCCGCCCTGGCTCAGCCACTGCAGGTCCTTGTCGGCGCTGAGGGTGGTTTGGGTGCCCGACACCCAGATCTGGTCGGCCGGGGTGACGCTGGCGATGCCGTCGACGCCGCTGGCGATCAGCGTGGGGCTCGACCACGCGGGTACGTCGCCTTCGCCGCCGCTGATGCCGTTGCCCGAGGCACTGCCGGTACCGCTGGCATTGAGGCTGGCCTGTACGGTCTTGAGCGCCTGCTGGGCCGGTAGTTCGGTGACTTCGCCCGGCAACTTGGCGCCCTGCGCCTTGGCCACCTCGCCAAGGCTGGCAAGCAGCTGCTCGCCCTGCGCCAGCTGCGCTTGCGCGCCGCTGGCGTCGAGTTGGTCGCGGCCGCGCTCGGTGCTCAACAACAAGCCGGCGCCGGCACGGATCGCGCCACTGGCGGCGGTCGACAGTTCGGCACCGAAGCCGCGCTCGTCGCCGCGCACGTTGTCGCGGCCGCCCTTGAGGTGGCCCAGGGTCAACGTGCTGTTGTGCTGGGTGGTGCTGGCCTGGGCACGGCCCTGGCCGGGGGTGTCGTCCAGCCGCAGTTGCTGGTAGCCGCCGCTGCCGCTCTGGCTGGCCGACAGTGCCTGCGACTTGAACCCGGTGAACACCGCGTTGTGGCTGTTGCCGTCGAACCACGCCGGGGCGTTGCCGGTGGCGCCGGCATTGCCACCGGTGACCTGGTTGTGAGCGGCGTCCGACTGGCCGGCGCCGTTGTAGGTGCTGCCGGTGATCACCGGGCGGTCGATGTCGCCTTCCAGGAACGCGACCACCACCTCCTGGCCCTTGCGCGGCAACAGCACGCTGCCCCAGTTGTCGCCGGCCCAGGCGGCCGACACGCGGACCCAAGTCCAGGCGCCGTCGGTGCCGGGGGCGTTGTCGTCGCCGGCGGGATGCGGTTGGCGGTGGCTGGCGTTGCCGCCGCGCTGCCACGGGAACTGCACCTTGATGCGGTGGTCACGGTCGGTCTGCAGCGGCGCGCCGTCGGTGACGACGATCGCGGTCTGGGTGCCGGCGACAGTCGGCTTGGGGTGCAGGCGCAGGCCGTGGCCGTCGGTGGTCTGGGCGCGGTAGGGGACGGCGGTCGGCAGCGCGGTGAAGGCGTTCTGGTAGAAGTCGACGGGTGGGGCGTCGGCTGACGGGGCTGGATTGTCGGCGTTGTGGTGGCGCGAGCCCTCACCCCAACCCTCTCCCGTGGTGCGGGAGAGGGAACGAAAGGCGGCCGGGAGCGCGGGGGGCGGCAAGTTGGCGACGCCGAGGTGTTGTTCGACCTGGGCGAGGATCTCGGCGCCGAGGTTGTTGCGGGCGCGGTGCTGCAGGCGCAGGCAGTGGAACTGGTTGCTCGGCTGGCCGTCGGCATCGACGCCGTAACCCGGGTGCTGGGTCAGGGCAAAGCGACCGCCGACCTGCAACTGGCGCCAGCTGCCGGCGCCGTCGATGCTGTCGCGGGTGACCTGCAGCGCTTCCAGTTGCTGGCGGGCGAAACGCTCGCCGGTGGCGCGGTCGGGCCAGGCGTAGGGGCCGGCGGTGTCGGCATCGGTGGCGATGACGGCGCCGGGCGCATCGATGTCGACTTCGGTGGCACGGGCATCGAGCTGGCGGTAATCCCAGCTGGCGCGCTGTAGCCGGCCGGTCTGCCAGCGGCGGCGGGCGGCAAACTGCTGGACGCTGTCGTCGCGCTCGGTGGCGTCGCTGCGGTGGAAGCGCACGGCGCCGAGGTCGGCGAAGGCGTCGTTGTGGTCGGCCAGCACCAGGGTGTGGCTGCCGAGGCTGTCCCCGCTGGCATCACCGCTGTGCTCGAACCAGTAGAACAGGCCCTCGTCGGCGAGCAGGCGTTCGATGAAGGCCAGGTCGGACTCTTCAAATTGGGTGGTCAGGCTGCGCTTGCGGTAGGCCGCCGGGTCCTTGAGGTCGCAGCGCCAGGTCGGCACCAGCCGACCCTGGTCGGCGTAGTCGGCGAACACCGACTCGACGATCTCGACCACGCTCATGTCCTGGAAAACATAACTGTCGACGCGGTCGCGCAGCAGCGCCAGCCACGGCTCGATCACCAGCCGGTAGCGCGCCAGCCCGCCGTTGCTGCCGAGCCGCTCGAACCCGGTGACGTGGCCGTGCAGCGGACGCGGAACGTCGAAGGCGGTGGCGGTCTGCAGCTCCAGCAGTACCGGTTGACCGAGCAGCGCGGCCAGGTCGAGGTGGGCGTCGACCGACAGTGCGGTCAGATGCAGCCGAAAGCCGGCGGTCGCGTCGATCGACGGCGCCAGTGCTTCGACGCCGTCGAGGCTCTCGGCGACCAGTACGTCGGGCCCAAGCGGGGTGTGCAGGTGCAGCAGCCTGTCGACCTGCTTCGGCCCGCCGGCCAGCGTACTCAGGACGGTAGTGAGGACATCCATGGCATTCGCCTCCTTGCGATTTCGCGGGGCCGCCGCGCGGGCGGCCCACACGTCCATGTGGGGGGATCATTCGTCGTGCAGATGATACCTGCGAGCGGTCACCGAAAGGGGAATGCCCGATCAGCCGATCTTGTACTTGAACGCGCCCTTCTTGTCGGCGCCGACCTTGATCTTCTCGATCCTGTCACCTTCGGCCATCTTCGCCAGCACCGATTCGGCGATTTCCGGCAGCAGGGTGCCATTGAGGATGTGGTCGACGTTGCGGGCGCCGGAATCGACCTCGGTACAGCGCGCGAGCACCGCGTCGACCAGGCTGGCATCCCATTCGAACGCGGCCTTGTGGTTGGCTTGCACGCGGTCGCGGATGCGACCGAGCTTGAGGGTGATGATGTTGGCCAGCACGTCGTCGCTGATCGGGTAGTACGGCACCACTTTGAGGCGACCGAGGAAGGCTGGCTTGAACGACTTCATCAGCACCGGCCGCAGCGCTTCGGCGAGCGCGTCGGCGCCCGGCAGTTCCTCGGCCGGCTTGTTGAGGCAGGCCTGCATGATCTGGCTGGAACCGATGTTGCTGGTGAGGATGATGAGGGTGTTGCGGAAGTCGATCTCGCGGCCTTCGGCATCGTCCATCTGGCCCTTGTCGAACACCTGGAAGAACATCTCCAGCACGTCCGGGTGGGCCTTCTCGACTTCATCGAGCAACACCACGCTGTACGGGTTGCGGCGCACCGCCTCGGTCAGCACCCCGCCCTCGCCGTAACCGACGTAGCCCGGGGGCGAGCCCTTGAGGCCGGAGACGCTGTGCGCCTCCTGGTACTCGCTCATGTTGATGGTGATCAGCTTGCGCTCGCCGCCGTAGAGGATGTCGGCCAGCGCCAGCGCGGTCTCGGTCTTGCCGACGCCGGAGGGGCCGACGAACATGAAGACGCCGCGCGGCTTGTTCGGGTCTTCGAGCTTGGCCGAGGCGGTACGCACGCGCTGGGCGACCGCGTCGAGGGCGTGGTCCTGGCCGATCACGCGTTCGGCCAGCAGCGGGCTGAGGTTGCGCACGGTGCGGATCTCGTCCTTGACCATCCGGCCCAGCGGCACGCCGGTCCAGGCGCTGACGATCTCGGCGACTACGCCACCGTCGACCTGCAGCGGGACCATCGGGGTTTCGCCCTGCAGGGCGCGCAGTTCGGCGAGCAGCAGGTCGAGTTCGGCGAGCTTGGGGCTGAGGGCCTTGGCTACGGTCTTGCTCGACTTGGATTTGCTCGCCTTCGGTTTGGTGGCGACCGCGACGTCGGCTTCCTCGGCTTCGGGCTTGCCCTCACCCCGGCCCTCTCCCGCTGCAGTGGGAGAGGGAGCAGAAGCCGCATCGACTTCGAGGTCGGCGCGCAGGGTCTGGATCTTCTGCGCCATTTCGGTTTCGGTCTTGAGCCGATTCTGGTTGTCGGCCAGCACCTGCCGCGCCTGCGCCTGCTGCGCGATCAGTTCGGCGACGCGCTCGTCGTGGTCGTGGCCGCCCGCGGCTTCGCGGCGCAGAGCCGCCAGCTCGGCATCCAGCCGGTCGAGATGCTTGCGGGTGTCCTCGATGATCGCCGGGGTCGCGCTCTGGCCCAACGCGACCTTGGCGCAGGCGGTGTCGAGCACGCTGACCGCCTTGTCGGGCAGCTGGCGGCCGCTGATGTAGCGGTGCGACAGCCGCACCGCCTCGGTGATCGCCTCGTCCATGACCCGGATGCCGAAGTGCTTCTCCATCAGCGGCACCATGCCGCGCAGCATCGCCGCGCACAGCACTTCGGACGGCTCCTCGACCTTGACCACCTGGAAACGCCGCGCCAGCGCCGCGTCCTTCTCGAAGTACTTCTTGTATTCGGCCCAGGTGGTCGCGGCGATCGTGCGCAGCTCGCCGCGCGCCAGTGCCGGCTTGAGCAGGTTGGCGGCATCGTTCTGGCCGGCCTGGCCGCCGGCGCCGATCATGGTGTGGGCCTCGTCGATAAACAGCACGATCGGGTGCGGACTCTTCTTGACCTCGTCGATCACGTTCTTGAGGCGGTTCTCGAACTCGCCCTTGACGCTGGCGCCGGCCTGCAACAGGCCCATGTCGAGGGTGTGCAGCTCGACGCCGCGCAGCACCTCGGGCACGTCGCCGTCGGCGATGCGCAGTGCCAGACCTTCGACCACCGCGGTCTTGCCGACGCCGGCCTCACCGGTGAGGATCGGGTTGTTCTGGCGGCGGCGCAGCAGGATGTCGACCATCTGCCGAATCTCGGCGTCGCGGCCGATCACCGGGTCGAGATGGCCGTCGCGGGCGCGGCCGGTCAGGTTGGTGGTGTACTGGTCGAGCGCCGGGGTCTTGGACAGGCCGGGATCGGCGGTTTGCTGGGCGTCATCGCCGTCGACCGGCGCATCGGCGTCGGCAAAGCGCACGTCGCCGCCCTCGCTGGAGCCCTCGGTCAGCTTGGCGAAGTTGTGCTTGAGCTCGTCGCGCTTGATCCTGGCGAACTGCGCCGAGCCACGATAGGCCAGCTGCGACAGGTCCGGCTCGGTCAGCAGCGCCAGCAGCAGGTGGCCGCTGCGGATGCGGGTGGTCTGGCTGTCCAGCGAGGCCAGCAGCCAGGCGTGCTCGAACAGGGTCGGCAGGTGCGGCGAGAACACCGGGGTGCGGGTATTGCCGGCCTTGAAGCGACCGAGCTCGGTTTCCAGGTCCTTGCGCAGGCTGTCCAGGCCGATGCCGCTGCGCTGGGCGATCAGGGCAAAGTCGCCCTTGGGGTTCTCCAACAGCGCCAGAAACAGGTGTTCCAGATCGACCTCGTAGTGGCCGCGACTCAGGCACAGGTTGGCGGCGCGCTCGGCGGCCGTGCGGCAGTGGTCGTTGAGTTTTCCGATCAGGGTCTTGAGGTTGATGCTCATGCGGTGCGTTCCATGCGGTGAAATTGGGGAATGGGACTATTGCAGGGTGTGGATGCCATAGCGGGTATCCGAGCGCGGCTCGGTCGGCGGCCGCGAGCAGACGAAGCTGTCGAAGCCCAGCCGCGCGCCGCCGTCCTTGCTGAGGCCGACCCCGCGCACGTGTTCGGGCTTCAGGCTCAGGCAGATCTCGTACTCCAGGCACGAGCCGGTCAGCAGGGTCAGCCATTTGGCCAAGCCCTTGGCCGCGCGGCCGCCGGGCAGGAAGTCGTCGAACTGTTCGCGATCGAGCGGACCGACCCACAGGCGCATGCGCAGGTCGCGCTGCCAGACCCGGTCGCCGGCCAGCGCGGTGCTGCCGAGCGCGGCGTTACCCATGCCGAGTCGGGTGCGCTGCGACTCGGGCACCGGGTACCACGCACCGACGAACTGCTCGACCCGCAGCGGCACCGCGAAGTAGTCGCGCAAGATCTGCTGCAGCATCCGCGCCGACACCGGGTGCTGGCGGATCGCGCCGGCGTAGTGCGCGACCGCCTGGTCGAACACGTCGCCATCGCCGTCGTGCATGCGCCCGCGCAGGCTCTTCATGCCGAGCCCCGACAGCGACAGCACCAGCGGCATGAAGCGTTCGTTGCTGTCGAGTTCGTACTGCAAGGCCAGGCGGTGCTTCTTCCACGCGGCGTAGTGCAGCGCCACCGCGCGGTTGCTGAAGATGTCGAGGAAAGCGCGCGCGGTGCGGTCGCGCTGGTACAGCTCGCGACCGGCAAGGGTCTCGGTGTAATGCAGCGGCAGTACGCCGTGGCTGCCGAGCAGGCCCATGAACGCCGGCGTCAGGCGGACTTCGCCGAGGTCCTCCATGGTCACCGCGTGTTCGACCGCGGCATCGCGGTCCAGCGCGGTGCCGTCGGCGGAGAACGCCTGTGCCGACTCGATCTCGCTGGCCGGGAAGCCCAGTGACATCGAGTTGCCGAAGCGTAGCCGGTGCGGCACCACGTCGGCCGGTTTGACGCCCTGACGCACGAACAGCCGCTCGAGGATCCGCAGCGCCTGGAAGAACTCGAAGCGATGCGGCTTGGCGAGCAGCTGCTGCGCTACACCAGGATCGATTCGCCGCTGCGGGGTTCGCATCGGATCAGTTCCTCGCCGTGCTCGGACGACAGCAGGGTCAGTTGGGTGAAGCTGTTGGCATGCACGTACAGGCCGAAGAAGTGGTCGAGCACGCGCGCGAACGCGGCGATGCCGTGGCCGACGAACGCGGCCTCGTCGATGGTCAGGCGGATCTCGATGCCGCGCACCACGCTGGCAAAATGCTTGCCCGGCAACCAGGCGCTGGTGGGGCGGTGGTCGAGCGCGACGATGCCCTCGATCTGCCGCCCCGACACGCTGGAGCGGGCGATGTCGTACAGCCGCAGCATTTCCTTCAGCGCCGGCAGCCCGCTCTGGGTCAGCGACAGGTGGTTCAGCGCCAGGTGCGAGATCAGGCGCCACTGCGCGCCGCGGCCGCGCTCGAAGCGCAGCGGCCGGCTCGGCTTGCGCAGCAACGCGATCGAACGGGCGACACCGCCGCCTTCCATCGTCAAATCGCCGCCCTGCACGCCGTAGGCGAGGTGGCTGGGCAGGTCGCGGTTGCTACAGGTCAGCTCAAGGCTGACCACGTCGGTCTGCGGCTGCACCGGGTTGAAATCGAGGTCGACGAACGACAGCTCGGTCTCGAACCCCGGGCTGCTGCGGGCGACGCGCTCGTCGCGGTGGGCCAGCCAGTAATGGCCGGTGCTGTCCGGGCTCTCGCCGTGGTGCAGCGAGTAGAACGGTCGGAACTCGGTGATCTTCTCGCCTTGCGGGGTCTGCCGCACGCGCTTGACCGAGTCGATCGAGACCACCTCGTAGGCGAACGCGCGACGGGCGTCGGCGACCACCGGGTAGCTGGTGCTGCGGTGGCTGACCCGGATCGGCTCGCCGTGCTGGGCGAACAGGTTGACCACCGGCGTGCAGCCGAGCTGGATGTTGTCGCGGCCGAGCGCCTCCAGGGTGCGCGCGGTCGGGTGGTCGGCCGGCTGCGCGTCGAGCACCAGGTGCACGCTGAAACTGGCGCCGGCGTGGCCGCGCAGGGCCGTGAGGTCGAGGTCGAAGAAGCCGAATTTTTCCGGGAACGCGAACAGTTCGGTCAGCAACCGGTAGGCCGGATGCGAGCGCTCGGGGAAATCGATCAGCGCCTCGTCGTCGGCGAACCCGACCTGGCGCAATGGCGACTTCGGCAGCGCGATCCAGCGGCCGCTGCCGGCCGGCTCCAGGTAGGCGGCACGCACGCCGAAGCCAAGGGCGTCGCGCAGGGCCGCGCAGAACGACGGCTCGCCATCGGTGAACAGGCGCAGACGGTCGAGGCCGAGCGCAGCGAGGTTTTGCTGTTCGCCGATCAGCTCAAACGACAAGGTGATCTGGCCACCGCTGCCCGACGGCAGGCTGGTCGCCAATGGCGCCTCGGCGATGCTGCGGTAACGCGCCTCGCGCACCTTGATCGACGCCAGGGTGACGTCGTAGGCGCTGCGGAAGCGGCAATTGACCCCTCGCACGCTGCGCGAATGCAGCAGGGTGTCGCGCTCGATGGTCACCGGCGCGCTGAGCTGAGCCAGCGCCGGGCCCATGTCGAAGCGGGCGATCGAGCACGACGGGAACGGCCGCAGGTAATGCGGGTACATCACCTCCAGCAGCGCCTCGGTGAACTCCGGGTAGTCGTCCTCGATCTTCTTGTTGGTGCGCGCGCTGAGCAGCGCGAATGACTCGATCAGGCGCTCTACGTGCGGATCCTGGCTGCCGTCGGCCGACAGCAGCAGGCGCCCGGCGATCTTCGGATAGCGCTCGCCGAACTCCTTGCCGTAGCGGCGCAGAAACGCCAGTTCGCGCTCGTAGTAGGGCAGCAGGTCTTCCATCTCAGGCGCTCGTCATCGGTCGCTCACGCGGCGACCGCGGCACGGCGCAGGCGGCTGACCGAGTATTGCAATGTGCTCGGCTGCAGCATCGCGTCGAAGCTGATCGGTTCGCGCGCCGGCTGCACGTCAAGCAGGGCGTGGATCGAGAAGTGCAGGCCGCCGACCGCACGACCGTTGCTTTCCAGGCTGACCCGGACGTTATGCAGGCGAGATTCGTGGCGCGCGATCGCCTGCTCCAGCGAGCGGCAGATCGCGGCGCGGTCATGGCCGTTGGCCAGGCTCTTGCTGGAGAAGTCGCGCAGGCCGTAGGTCATCAACGACTTCTGGCAGTTGGGGAACGCCTTGAGCGTGTCCTCGGTGAACGCGGCGCGGCTGTTGAGCAGACCTTCGAGGTCGCGCGCGACCGACTCCTTGTACTGGTCGAGCGAGATCGACTTGAAGATGCCGCTGGCGGCAGTCGCACGGGGCTCGTCGTCGAACAGCTTTTCCAGCAGGCTGGGCTCGAATCCTTTCATGGTCAGTCCAATACAATGGCGTTCAATAGCCGCGTTCGATGTTCACGCGGGCACGGCATACCCGTATGTTCGCTGCAGTAACGCTTGCCAACAGCTCGCAATGTGCGCTCAGGTATTTAACCCAATCCTCTTCATGGGCATACATGGCGCCAAGCCGGGCCACAACTTCATCTCGTGCGTAACCGACGCGATCCAGCGCGCTCAGGAGTTCCGCAAACCCTTCCGAGGACGGACCTGCCAGAATGTAGTCAAGTTCGGCGGTGCGATCGATGGCCAGCTGTTCACGGCAGGCCAACTTTTCAATCGGCGCCTCTCGGCCGGGACTGATTTCGTCGTACACCGACTGACAATATCTATTGCGAAACTGCTGCCAGTGCTCCTGACCGCTGTTCAACTCTTGGCGATGCGCGGCATCGACGCGGGAGCTTGTTTGCGCGTAGCTCTGTTGCAACCGCTTCTCTGCCAAATCCACGCGGGCGCTGATACAGACCAGCAGTTCCTGCTGACTGGGGCTCGCGCAGTCCGGTGCAGAGCCTGCGGTTTCACCGGCAAACGCGCACCCGGCGAGGACAAAGGCCGCAATTATTCCCAGCAATCGCATTTCACTCCCCGCTCAAAGAACTCCGCCTCTTTGTCCCGCCGCAGCAACAAGCCAGTCAATCCTTTGCCTTCCCATAGACGTTTCATCGAACGCAACCGCTCCGGCACACGCTCGGCGTGATCGGAGGCCAAGTCGACTTGGATCTCTCGCATTTCTCGGCGTGAATCCCTGCTGCTCAACGACGCGCCTCGGTTGATTACCAGCGACAACAATGCTCCCTGGCAGAGGGGATGCAGCTCGACCGACTGCGGATAGATATCGACTACACGCTGTGCGTATCGGGCTTTCATGCGCTTCGCCAACTCCAGCGCCTCACCTGGTCCCAACTCCACCTGAGTCACTTTGGCCACGGCCGCCTTGGCCTGCTCTCCCTGGAGGCCTACAACTTGCAGCAAAGCTTGCAGCTCTTGCTCATTCAGCAGATCGCGCAACTCGTGTCGAACCTGCCACGCGCTTTGATGCCCAAGGTCGTACCCATAACCAATCGTAATCCCGCTGTCTGTGTTACCGCCGGGAACATAGGGATGCGCCATGTAGCGCTCGGTCTGCAAAATGTACTCGAACGACTCTTGGGAAACGCGGTAGGTGCCCACGCTGGTCGTCAGCTCGTAGACCTCGGTCTTGCAGTGCTCGGGGCAGTCGCCCAGCACGATTTCCACCACGTCTTTCTGGGAGGCAGGAGTCAACCTGTGGTGGACGACCCAAGTGCCATCCTCTTGCCTCTTCGCGCGAATTCGTCGTCTTCTCTGGCCGGTAGCGGCTTCCATGCAGTGACTCCGAGCCGATCTCCACTAGCAATGCGGTGGCAGCCGAAGCCGCCACCGCATCAACACATCAAGAGACCGTGTAGGTCGGCTTGTTGTTGGTGTTGCTCCACTGCGCGACGGTCTTGCCACCGACGCCGCCACCCTGCTTCTGCTGGGTGTACGACCACTTGATGGCACCGAAGCTCAACGAGACCTGCTCCGACGGCATGCCGTCATGGCCCAGGGCGGTCGAGACACGGTGGACCAGCACGTTCAGCAGTTCGATCGTGTAGTAGTTGATCGCTTTGCCGTCCTTGTCGGCGCGCATGAACTCGATGCGGGCCTTCGGGAACGTGGTGCCGTTGGAACAGGCCTGGAACAGCGCGGTCGACGACAGGTCGATGCGCTTGTTGACCTCGATCGGGGTCATCTCGACGCGGGCGGCGGTGGTGCCACCTGCACCCGAAGCGGTCGCCGAACGCGGCTGCAGGACGTCCTGGTTGAAGGATTCGATCTCGATCCAATCCTTGTGCTCGGAGTCCTTGGATTCACCCTTGATGGTGTCGATGCTGAGAAATGCGTGTTGCATGGTCTGGTTTTCCTTTGTTCCGTTCTTCCGTGAGATTGATGCCGACGCAGGCCGTCGATGGCCCGCTCCGGCGCGGTTTACAGCTGGATTGCTAACTGCTCACCACTGTCGGGATCTGCGTCCCGTCGATCACGCCCGGTCGCCCGGGCGTTTGTTGCCACCACCCGTCGTTACTTGGAGCTGGCCGGAAGCTCGGCCACAAGTCGCAACGAAACCGACAGCTCGTCGAGCTGGAAGTGCGGGCGCAGGAACGACACCGCCCGGTAAACGCCAGGCTTGCCGGGGACTTCCGACACCTGGATCGAAGCCTCTCGCAGCGGAAATTGCGCCTTCGCTTCCTGCGTCGCGTTGTCGTCCAACAACACGTACTGGGCAATCCACCGGTTGAGGAAATCCTCGACGTTCCCTGCCGAGGCGAAGCTGCCGATCTTCTCCCGCATCATCGCCTTGAGGTAATGGGCGACGCGCGAAACGGCAAAAATGTACTGCAGCTGGGCCGACAGCGACGCATTGGCGTTGGCCGCGTCGGTGTTGTACTTCTTGGCCTTCTGCGCCGACTGCGCGCCGAAGAACGCCGCGTAGTCGGTGTTCTTGCAATGCACCAGCGGGATGAAGCCCAGGTCCGACAGCTCCTTCTCGCGACGATCGGTGATCGCGACCTCGGTCGGGCACTTCAGCGCGACCTCGCCGTCATCGGTGCGGAAGGTGTGGGTCGGCAGCTCCTCGACCAGGCCGCCGCCCTCGACGCCACGGATCGCCGCGCACCAGCCGAAGTCCTCGAATGCCTTGGTCAGGCGCGCGCCGAAGGCGTAGGCGGTGTTGCACCACAGATAGCTGGAGTGGTCGTTGCCGTCCACGTCCTCGACGTAGTTGAAGCCCTCGACGGTGGTGCCGTCCTTCGGGTTGTACGGCAAGCGGCCGAGGAAGCGCGGCAGGGTCAGGCCGACGTAGCGACTGTCCTCCGAATCGCGGAACGACTTCCACTTGGCGTACTCGACAGTGTCGAACACCTTGGCCAGGTCGCGCGGCTTGCCCATCTCGGTGAAACTCTCGAGACCGAACATGTCCTCGCTGGCGGCCGAGATGAACGGCGCGTGGGCAGCGGCGGCAACATGCGACATCTGCTCGATGAAGTACATGTCCTCCGGCTGGCGGCCGATGTTGTAGTCGCCCAGCAGCGCGCCGAACGGCGAGCCACCGAAGGTGCCGAACTCTTCCTCGTAGACCTTCTTGAACAACGCGCTCTGGTCGAAGTCGATCGCCGACTTGAAGTCCTTGACCACGTCTTTCTTGGAGGCGTTGAGCACCTTGATCTTGAGCTGGGTGCCGGTCGAGGTCTGGCCGCACAGGTAGTGCAGGCCACGCCAGGTGCTCTCCAGTTGCTGGAACTCCGGCGCGTGCATCACCGCGGTGAGCTGCTCGGAGATCATCCGGTCGAGCTCGGCGACGCGCGCATCGAGGGTCAGGTTGAGGTTTTCCGAGATCACCACGGTGCCCTGCAGCACTTCGCGGGCGAGCTCGGAAATGATGTCCTTGGCGCGCGCGTGCTCGCTGGCGGACTTGGCGACCTTGCTCTGCTCGACGATCTGGTCGAGCAGGCCGACCTCGGCCACGCCGGCGATGGCGGGCGCTGCACTTGCCTGTGCGTTCATGGCTTACTCCTGACCGGCCGGATCTTTCTGGCCGAGCTGCTTGAGCTGCTCGGTGTTGGCGAGGACGTCGTTGAGCAGGTCCTCGAGCTTCTCGTTGCCGGCGACCTTGTTGCGCAGGTCGGCCAGCTTGGTGCGCGCCTCCAGCAGCTTGCGCAGCGGCTCGACCTGCTCGACCACGGCCTCGGGACGGAAGTCGTCGATCGACTTGAACGTCATCTCCACCGCGATCTCGCCGTCGCCAGTCAGGGTGTTCTTGGCCCGGTAGGCCGCGCGCGGCGCCATGCCTTCCATCACCTCGTCGAAGTTGTCGAGGTCGACGTTGACGAACTTGCGGTCCTTGATCCGCGGCAGCGCCTGTTCGGGCTGGCCGCTGAAATCGCCGAGCACGCCGACCACGAACGGAATTTCCTTCTGTTCGATCGCGTCGCCCTTCTCGACGTCATAGGTGAGCTGGACGCGCGGCGGACGAACCTTCTCCAGCCGCTTCTGGATACTTTCCTTCTTCGACATCACATCGTCTCCCTGACGAATTCGCGAACGGGGGCCGGCTGCGCTCAGCCGCCACCCAACACTTCGAACGGATTGGCTGTCGCCGGCTTGCTCTCGACCTTGGGCGCGGCGCGGCGCGTGGCCGGACGACGGCGCGTGGTGCGGCGGGCCTTGGGCTCGTCGCCGGAATCGAGGATGCCCTCGCCCATCGTCGCGCGCATGGTCGCGGCCAGGCGCTCGGCTTCGGCACGAGCGGTGTCGGAGGCGAGCGCGCCGTTGCCCTGCAGGCGCATGAGCGACTCGGAGGCCACCCGCAGGCCGGCCACGGTCAGCACGCTGTCGGCGACCTGGTCGGTCGGGTCACGCTGCAACACTTCCTCGGCGGCGACGATCGCGCGGCCGTAGTTGCCGGCGTCGAACTGCAACTGGGCGCTGCGCACCCATGGCTCCTTGCGGGTCGGGTCGGCCTTGGCGGCCTGGTCGAAGGCGACCAGCGCCGACTCGACCTTGCCGGCCGAGACGTCGTCTTCGGCCTGGCCCAGCAGGGTGGCGTAATCACCGCCCTTGCTCGACGTGGTGGCGCATGCGCCGAGCATCGCGACCAGCACGGTGGCGACGAAGAAACGGCTTGCGGGTACGGAAATGCAACGCATTCGACACTCTCCTTGTGGGCGCGCACGGTGCGAGTGCGGCGAAAACTCCATGTTCAAGTGATCACACTTGAAGGCACCAGAGGCGGATATAGTAGCCTTAAATCGCCGTCGTCAAGAAGTCGCCGGCGAAAATCATTGTTCACCACCGGCGCCAGGCCCGCAATTGGCGAGCCTGCGCCACCGGCCTTGTGGCCTTTTCCCGATGGAGCGACACGCTATGGACGGTCTCCCGACCCCGGACTTTTCCGATGCTTGCGCCGTGCGCGCCCGCCCGCATGCAGTGCTGCGTGCGCTGTTGATCGCGTCGCTGCTCCTCGCTGCCGGCTGCAGCAGCCAGGGCGGCATCAAGCAGGCCTTCGGCAAGACCTTGCAGGCCGTCGGCCTCGGCAACGCGTCGGCGCAACAGCACGAGGTGCCGCTGCGGCTGTACGCCGGCGACAACCTCAACGCCGGCGACGGCAAGCGCGCGCTGTCGCTGGTGGTACGGGTGTACCAGTTGCGCAATCTGGAGCGCTTCGAGAAGGCGCCGTTCGACGTGTTCCTCGACCAGCAACGC
Source organism: Lysobacter sp. (assembly GCA_050737695.1). Lineage (GTDB taxonomy): Bacteria > Pseudomonadota > Gammaproteobacteria > Xanthomonadales > Xanthomonadaceae > Novilysobacter. The sequence goes on from JBOHYB010000045.1 coordinate 19,342, forward strand.
GAGCGCGACGTGCTCGGCGACGACCTGCTCGGCGTCACCGAGATCCTGCTCGCGCCCGGCCAGCGCCACGAGGTGCTGGAGCGGTTGCCGGCCGAGGGCAAGCATGTCGGCGTGGTCGCGCTGTTCCGCGCGCCGGCGCAGACCCGCTGGCGCTTTGCGTTCGATGCCGAAGAAGCCGCCGACGACGGCATCACCGTGGGCCTGCATGCCTGCGCGATGACGACCCCGAGCCCGGCCCTGGAGACCCCGCTGGCGGGCCCGTCGCACAGCCTCGCCTCGAGCAACTGCTCGCCGCCCGCGGGCTGAACCGGCGGCGGCCGCGGCCGCGACTTGTAGTACCCTGCAGCCCCGCGCGTCCACGGCCCGGGGATACGGAGCTTCGCCGGCGCGCCACGCGTCGACCATCAAGGGATTGAGCAGCAGCATGAGTCGGATGTCGAAGGTTTTCTGGGGCGAGGGCCTGTTCCTGCGCCCTCAACACTTCCAGCGCCAGGACGCCTACCACGAGGCGCGGCTGCAGGAGTTCGCCACCACTGTCCATCCCTACGCCTGGGGCGTGCGGCAGGCGCGTTTCGACGTGCAGGCACTGGCCAGCGGCACCCTGCGCGCGCAGCAGCTGTCGGCGATCTTCCCCGACGGCGAGATCTACAGCGCGCCCGGCGACGACGAGCTGCCCGAGGCACTGGCGCTGGGCAAGCTGCCTGCCGGGATGCAGTCGACCACGATCCACCTCGCCCTGCCGTTGCTGAAGGACCACGGTGGCAACTGCGGCAGTGACGCCGACGGCACTGGCGCGACCCGCTACCTGCAGGCCACCCGTGCCACCGCCGACCTCTACACCGATGCCGGCGAAGCCGAACTGGGCTACCTGCGCAAGACCGTGCGACTGCTGACCGACGACGAGCCGCGCGATCCCTACGTCAGCGTGCCTGTGGCGCGGGTGCGGCGCACCTCGACCGGCGGCTTCGAGTTCGACGACAGCTTCCTGGCGCCCAGCCTGAGTCTGGCCGCCGCGCCGCAGCTGCAGGCCGAACTGCGACGCCTGCTCGACAACCTGCAGGCCAAGACCGATGCGCTGTACGGCCTGCACCGCGAGCCGTCGCAGTCGGTGATCGAGTTCCGCTCCGGCGACATCGCCTCGTTCTGGCTGCTGCATACCGCCAATGCCGCATTCGCCGCGCTGTCGCACCTGTTCCGCCACCCCGGGCTGCACCCCGAGCGCCTGCACCAGGAGCTGCTGCGGCTGGCCGGCGGGCTGTTGACGTTCTCCAAGAGCTACACCCTGGCCGACCTGCCCGCCTACCAGCATGCGCAGCCCGAAGCCGGCTTCGGTCGCCTGTTCGAGATGGTCCGCGAACTGCTGGGCACGGTGATCTCGGCACGCTACTTCGCGATCGCCCTCAACGAGACCAAGCCGTCGTTCCACCTCGGTCGGCTCGACTCGCAGAAAATCGACGACAGCTGCGCGTTCTACCTCGGCGTCGGCGCCGACATGCCGGGACCGGAACTGGTGCAGACGGTGCCGGTGCGGTTCAAGGTCGGCGCGCCCGACGACGTCGACAAATGCGTGCTGTCGGCACTGCCCGGGGTCAAACTGACCCACGCCGCGCAGGTCCCGGCGGCGATCCCGGTGCGACCGGGCTGCCAGTATTTCGCGATCGAGCCGCGCGGTCCGCTGTACGAGCGGATGCTGAAATCGCAGTCGCTGATGATCTATGTCCCCTCGGGCCTGCGCGAGCTCAAGCTCGAACTGATCGCGCTGACGTCCTGACCCCATTCATCCCCGCTGAGCCACCCGGCAGGAAGCCATGAACTACACCAACACCCCCGTTCCGCAGGAGATGCCGTCGCTGTCGCCGGCGCACGCCATGCCGCTGCCGAGCGGCGGCGCCAATCCGCGCAGCCTGCTCGACCTGATGGCCGACGGCTTTTACCTGCTGATGCTGCTCAAGCGCGGCCAGCTGCCGGCCAGCGGCAGCGCCTTCGTCGACTCGGTGCAGCGCTTCCTCGACAACGTCGAACGCGGCGCGAGCAAGCTCAACATCCCGTCCGAAGACGTCTACGCGGCCAAGTACGCGTTCTGCGCCGCGGTCGACGAAGCGATGCTGAGCCAGCCCTCGACGCTGCGCGACGACTGGGAATGCAATCCGCTGCAGTTGCGACTGTTCGGAGAGCACCTGGCCGGCGAGCACTTCTTCGACCGGCTCGAACAACTGCGCGCGCAGGGCGCGCCGCGGCTGCCGTCGCTGGAGGTCTACCACTACTGCCTGCTGCTGGGTTTCGAGGGCAAGTACCGGCTCGAAGGGCCGGAGAAACTCGGCTACCTGATCGCCCGGCTCGGTGACGAGATCGTCTACCTCAAGGGCAGGCGCACCGGCTTCGCCCCGCACTGGGCGCCGCCGGACAAGGTCGCCCACGCGCTGCGCCGGGTCGTGCCGTTGTGGGCACCGGCGGCGGTGCTGGCGGTGGTCGGCCTGCTCGGCTACTTCGGCCTGAACGCGCTGCTCGGCGGCCACACGCAGGAGCAGTTGGCCGGCTACCAGGAGGTCGTGCAGCTGCCGGGCCGCACCGCCCACCTCACCATCACCCTGCCCTGAGGCTGCGGCGACGCCGCACCACACCACCGCCACGGAATGCCCATGCTGGAACTGGACCCACTGCTGTCCCCGATCTCCGACGCCCAGCCCAGCGGCGAGGACCTGTCGTTCTCGCTGGAGTACGACGCCATCCAAGAGGCGCGACGCGCCGACGATCCGTCGCTGGAGCAGGGCGAGTGGGTCACCGAGATCAAGACGGCCGACTGGCCGGCGGTCGCGAAGCAAAGCAGCCAGTTGCTGCAGCAACGCAGCAAGGACCTGCGCCTGGCGGTGTGGTGGGCCGAGGCGCAGACCCGCAACCACGGCTTCGATGGGCTGGCCAGCGGTTACCGGCTGGTCGCCGGCCTGTGCGAGCACTTCTGGGACGACGTCCATCCGCAGGTCGAGGACGGCGACCTCGAACAGCGCATCGGCAACCTCGGCTGGTTGATCAGCCATTCGACCCAGTGGTTGCGGCAACTGCCGCTGACCCAGGCGCCGCAGGGCCGCTTCGGCCTGGCCGACTTCGAGGCCGCGCGCGCGCGCCGTGGCGACGACGGCGAGGAGCCCTCGCTGGAAACCGTTGAACGCGCCCGCCGCGACACCCCGCACGAGTTCTACATGCGCCTGACCGAGGTGCTGCCGGATTGCCGCGAGGCGCTGTCGGAGCTGGAGCGGACGGTCGACGCCCGGCTCGGCCAGGACGGGCCGAGTTTCACCGCGCTGCGCGAGCAGCTCGACCACCTGCGCGATGTCGCCAATCGTTTTGCCCGCGAGGCCGGGGTGTTGATCGACGGCGACGTGGCCGCGGCCATCGACGAGGCACCCGATGCCACCGCGGCCGGCCCGGTCGGGGCGTCGGCGCCGTCCAATGGCGCGATCACCACCCGCAAGGAGGCGATCGCGCAGTTGCGGCGGGTTGCCGAGTTCTTCCGCCGCACCGAACCGCACAGCCCGGTGGCCTACCTGGCCGACAAGGCCGCGCGGTGGGGCGAGATGCCGCTGCACGTGTGGCTCAAGCGGGTCATCAAGGACGGCGACACCCTGTCGCAGATGGAAGAAATGCTCGATGTCGGCGACGGCGCGGAGTCGTCGGACTGATCGCCGCAGCGCCCGGTATCTCCCAGCCCGGTTGCCTGCCGCCACTGGCGGCGATCGCCAACTCAAAGGCCCGACGGTTCGCACCGCCAGGCCTTTTCATGGCTCGTCCCTTGAGTTCCCCGGTGGGGTTCTCCCGGCCGGCAGTTGTCAGCGCACGCGGCCGCGACGGAACAGGTTGACGATCGCCAGCAGGATGATCGCTCCGATCAGTGACAGCAACAGCCCCGAGATACTGAAATCGCCGCTGTTGATGTCGCCGCCCAGACCCAGCAGTCCGCCGAGCCAACCGCCGAGGAACGCGCCGATGATGCCGACGATGATGTTCAGGAAGATGCCCTGTTGACCATCGGTCTTCATGATCATGCTGGCGATCCAACCGATGATGCCGCCAACGATCAGCCAAATGATGATACCCATCATGATTCGTACTCCTTGGTCCATTCAGAGGGTGAATAACGCTCCCCTGCGTGGGGGCCATCGCAGTCTGTATAGGCCTGCGTGACGGGGATGTCAGCGATTCGGGCTCAGTCGTGGAGCAGGGCGAGCAGCGCCGCGCGCGGCAGTTTGCCGGTGTCGTTGCGCGGCAGGCCATCGACGCAACGCAGCCGCCGCGGCAGGAATACCGGGTCGACCTGTTTGCGCAGCGCAGCAAGAATCGCCGCCGGATCCAGCCCGGGAGCGACCACCAGCGCGGCGATCCGGCCGATCCCGGGGCCGTCGCAGGCCTCCAGTTGCAGGACCACGCCATCGACCACCCCCGGCACCGCCAGCAGCTTGCGGGTCAGGTCGCCGAGCGAGGCGCGCTTGCCGGCGATTTCCAGCAGGTCGGCGCTGCGGCCACGCAGTTCGAAGCGGCCGTCGGCGGCCACCTCGACCAGGTCGGCCAGCACCACCGGCTCGGACAGGTGCGGTGCGTGCACCGCGGTGCCGTCGGGCTGCGGCGACAGGCGTACGCCGGGTAGCGGCGTCCAGGCGGTCTCGACCGCGGTGCGGCGACGCGCGATCACGCAGGTCTCGGTCGAGCCGAACACCTCGCGGACCTCGCAGCGGTAGCGTGCCTCGGCCGCCGAGGCCAGCTCGGCCGGCAGCGGCGCGGTGGCCGAGACGATCCCGGCCAACGGCGGCAGCGCCACGCCCGAGCGCAGCAGCGCGCGCAGGTGGACCGGGGTGGTGACCAGCAATGGCGGGGTGATCGCCTCGGCCAGCGCGCGGGCGATGTCGTCGGGGAAGAACGGCCGCGCGCCGTGCACCGCGACCGGGCCGAGCAGCGGCAGCAACACCGACATCTCCATCCCGTACATGTGTTGCGGCGGCACCGTCGCCACCAGGTGGGTGCTGCCGTGGCGATCGAGCAGGTCGGCCAGCGCAGCGAGGTTCTGCGCGGTGCTGGCCTCGAATGCGCGCCAGTGCTTGGGGTTGGCGCGCGGCTGGCCGGTGCTGCCGGAGGTGAAGCCGATAGCGACCAGCGCATCGGCCTCGATCGTCAGCGGGTCGCCGTCGACCTGCGGCAGGATCGCCGGCAGGCAGCGGTAGTGCGGTGGTTGCGGCAACAGCGGGCGGTCGCCCAGGCAGTAGCTGCCCGGATGGGCGGCGAGCACCTCGTCGACCACCGCCGCGGCGCGCGAGGACGGCAGCAAGGTGGTCTGGCCGCGCACTGCGGCCGCGCAGAAGGCGACCAGGAACCGGTAGCGGTCTTCGCACAGGTTGATCGCGTGGGTGGCCGCGGGCAGGGTCGCGGCGACCGCGCGGACCTCGCGGCGGAACCGTGCCAGGTCGATGTCGCCCTGCGCATCGAAAGCGATCGCGCGCGCGCCGGTGCCCGTTGTCAGCGCCCGGCGGACGCTGCCCACGGCAGCGCCTCGCGTGGCAGTGGTGTCGATTACCGCAGACATGTCGTTGTTTCTATCGCGGCCGGGCCGCTCCCCTCCGGTTAGCTTACGCTGGCGCGCGTGTCCGAGGCCAACCCTACGGCAACCGCATTCTCGACGACGCCATGCTCGACAACCCGATGCTCGACAATTTCAGGCTCAACCGTCTCGTGCGATGCCCCTTTCTGCGGCCGCGGCGATGAACCCGCGCTGGACCTGGCTGCCGCTGCCGCCCGGCGCCCCGGCCGAACCGCTCGCGCGCGCCTGGATGGCGCCGTTGCTGGGCTGCGCCGCGGACGCGCTGCCGATCGGTCGCGACCCCCACGGGCGGCCTCGGCTGGGTGAACCGTTCAGCGATTGGGACGGCAACTGGACCCACAGCGGCGCCGGTCTGCTGGTCGCGCTGGGCCGCCGCCAACGGGTCGGGATCGACCTCGAATGGCAACGACCGCGGCCGCGCGCGCTGGAACTGGCGCGGCGCTTCTTCACCCGTGCCGAGGCCGAATGGCTGGCGGGACTCGCCGACGCCGGGCGCGAGCGCGCGTTCCTGCGCCTGTGGTGCGCCAAGGAAGCGGTGCTGAAAGCGCACGGCCGCGGCCTGGCGTTCGGGCTGGACCGGCTGGCGTTTGTCGGCGTCGATACCGACGCCGATGCCGGCCTGCGGCTGGTCGATTGCGATCCGGCGCTGGGGCGGCCATCCGAATGGAGCGTGCGGGAGCTGGCGCCCGCCCCGGGCTACTTGGGGGCACTGGCGTGGCGCGCGGGCCTGGTCGAAGACCGCCGCGATGCCCCGTTGCCCCGGCCCGCCGCAGGCGAGAACGCGCCAGCGGGTGATAATTCCCGCCCATGACCCTGCCCGCCCCGCCCCCCGCTCCGTCCCCCGCCGCGCGCGCGCGGCTCGAAGCCGGCCTCGACGTCCTCGGGCTCGACCGCGCCCTCGCCTCGCCGCTGCTCGACTACCTCGCCCTGCTGCTGCGCTGGAACCGCACCTACAACCTGACCGCGGTGCGCGAACCGCTGGAGATGGTCGACAAGCACCTGCTCGACTCGCTGGCGATGCAGCCCCACGTGGCCGATATCGCCGCCGCCGGCGGCGCGCTGGCCGACCTCGGCACCGGCGCCGGCCTGCCCGGGATCCCGCTGGCGATCGCCACCCCCGGCCTGCGGGTGACGCTGGTCGAGAGCAATGGCAAGAAGGCGCGGTTCATGCGCGAGGCGGTGCGCAAGCTCGGCCTGAAAGACGTGCGCGTGGCCGAATCGCGGATCGAGGCACTCGCCGAACCCGGCGCCTATGACGCGATCACCGCGCGCGCGCTGGCGACCCTGCCGCTGATCGTCGAACTCGGCGGCCACCTGCTCAAGCCCACCGGCCGGCTGCTGGCGATGAAGGGCACCTACCCGCACGACGAGGTGGCCGCATTGCCCGCCGGCTGGACGGTGACCGGCTCGCACCCGCTACGGGTGCCCGGGCTCGACGCCGAACGCCACCTGATCGTCGTCGCCCGCACGCCTATGTAGGAGCGGCTTCAGCC
>JBOHYB010000046.1:0-26360 GCA_050737695.1 Lysobacter sp.
AGTGCGCCAAGGTGGCCCTGGTCGCCTGCATGCGCTCTTTCCTGGGACGACTGAACGCCATGATCCGCGATGGCGCACCTTGGGTCCCGCAGCCGATTTGAAGAAGACAGTTGCTCCTACAAAAGCTCGCCCGTTCCAGCATGAAAAACGCCGCCCGGAGGCGGCGTTTGCGTTCTGCGATGCGAAAACGACCTACTCCTCGTTGTCCAGCGCCGACTTGCCGCCGGCAAACGGGTTGAGCTTGCGCAGGTTGCTGGGGTAGTCCGGCCAGTCGCCGGCCAGGTACGGATGGTCGGGCTCGTTCTGCTGCAGCACGCGGCGGGCGTCGGCAGCGAGGGTCTCATTGCCCAGGCCTTCGTAGGCCGCGGCCAGCAGCGCGACGGCGTCGTTCTGGTAGCGGCTCTGGGGGTAGGTTTCCAGCAGGTAGGTGGCGCGGTCGGCGGCCGCCACGTAGGCGGTGCGACGCAGGTAATACAGCGCGGTCTCAAGCTCGTGGCGGGCGAACAGGTCGCGCAGTTCGGCCATGCGCTCGCGCGCATCGGCGGCGTAGCGGCTGTTCGGGTAACGATCGATCACGATCGAGAAGTCGTTGTGGGCCTGGGTCGGCGTCGACAGGTCGCGGCGGCTGGCGTCCAGCTTCCAGACCTTCTGCAGGAACACGGTATCGCGGTTGGAGTTCACCAGGCCGCGCAGGTAATACATGTACGAGGCCAGCCGGTGGGTCGGGTAGGTACGCAGGAAGCGGTCGATGCTGCTGATCGCCTCCTCGTGCTTGCCGGCCTTGTGTTGGGCGTAGGCGGTCTCGACCAGCGCCTGCTCGGTGTAGGGGCCGTAGGGGTACTGCGCGACCAGGCGCTTGAAGGTGTTCTCGGCGTTGGCCCAGTTGCCCTTGGTCATCGCAGTGTGGGCCTTGTCGTACAACTCCTCCACCGGCACGCCTTCGTTGGCGTTCTCGTCCTTGAACATCTTGCTCATGCGGGCGCAACCGCTGGCGAAGACGAGCAGGGCCAGCAGCAGGACGAAGGTGCGCAGGAACGGGCGCAGCGGGGCGGAGCGATGGGTCATGGTCGAGGTCAACGGGCGCCGGGGGCACGAAGCGCCGATAATAGCAGTCCCGCGCCGCGTGCCCTTAACCGCGCCCCAGCCCGCGCCCACCACCAGGCCTGACATGACCGAACCCGCCGTTGCCCTCCACGCCGTGGTCCCCGATACCGCCGCCGGCCGCCGTTTCGACGCGGTGCTGGCCGAACTGTTCCCGGACTACTCGCGCTCCCGGCTGTCGGCCTGGATCAAGTCCGGCGATGCCCGGCTGGACGGTCGCGAGGTGCGCCCGCGCGACCCGGTACGCGGCGGCGAGGCGGTCAGCCTGAACGTGGTGCTGGAGGTGCAGACCCGTTCGGAGCCCGAGGACATCGCGCTCGACGTGCGGTTCGAGGACGAACACGTGATCGTGATCGACAAGCCGGCCGGGCTGGTGGTGCATCCGGGCGCGGGCAACCCGACCGGCACCCTGGTCAACGCGCTGCTGCATCGCGATCCGGGCCTGAATGCGCTGCCGCGCGCCGGCATCGTCCACCGCCTCGACAAGGACACCTCCGGGGTCATGGTGGTGGCGCGCACGCTGGTGGCGCATACCGCGCTGGTCGCCCAATTGTCGGCGCGCGAGGTGCATCGGCAATACCTGGCGGTGGTCGCCGGTTCGCTGGTCTCCGGCGGCACCGCCGATGCCGCGATCGACCGCCACCCGCGCGACCGCATCCGCATGGCGGTGCGCGAGGACGGTCGCGATGCGATCACCCACTTCCGCCTGCGCGAGCGCTTCCGCGCCCACACCTTGCTGGAATGCCGGCTCGAGACGGGCCGCACCCACCAGATCCGTGTCCACATGGCGCACTTGAAGCATCCGATCATCGGTGACCCGCTGTACGGCGGGTCGCTGAAGCTGCCGCGTGGCGCGTCCGACGAACTGGTGGCGGCGTTGCGCGGGTTCAGGCGGCAGGCGCTGCACGCGGAGACGCTGGAGTTCGTGCACCCGGCCAGCGGCGAGCCGGTGCGCTGCAGCGCGCCGATGCCGGCCGACATGCAGGCGTTGGTCAAGGCGTTACAGGACGACAGCATCGCGTTCGCGGAACGGGGGCGCTGAGCGATGGCGTCGGCGCTGATGCCGGCCGACTGGCCCGCGCCGCGCGGGGTGCGGGCGTTCACCAGCCTGCGTCACGGCGCCGGGGTCTCGGAGGCGCTGTTCAATGATTTCAACCTGGGTACGCGCTGTGGCGACGCGGCCGCGGCGGTGGTGCGCAATCGCGCGCAACTGGTCGAGATCGGCCGACTGCCGTCGGCGCCGGTTTGGTTGCGGCAGGTGCATGGGACTCAGGTATTTCGCGCTGGCGCGAGCGGCAGCGAGCCGGAAGCCGATGCAGCGGTGACCGCCACGCCTGGAACCGTCCTGGCCATCCTCACCGCCGACTGCCTGCCGGTGCTGTTCTGCGCCGACGACGGCAGCGAGGTCGCCGCCGCCCACGCCGGCTGGCGCGGCTTGGCCGCGGGCGTACTCGAGGCTACGGTTGCGGCGATGCGCACGCCGCCGCAACGACTGCTGGCCTGGCTTGGCCCGGCCGCCGGGCCGGCAAGCTACGAGGTCGGAGTCGAGGTTTACGATGCCTTTGTCGCGCAGGAGTGGGCCGCCGGCCGCGCGTTTACCAGCACCCGGCCACATCACTGGAAGGTCGACCTCTACGCGCTGGCCCGGCGGCGACTACAAGGTGCCGGGGTCAATGCAGGCTGCATCCACGGCGGCGGCCTGGACACCATTGGCGATGCCCAGCGGTTCTACTCGCACCGCCGTGACCAGCGCACGGGACGGATGGTGTCGCTGGTGTGGATCGAGCCGGAGATTTGATCCGACGGGGCATTCGCGGCGGGCTTTTGTAGGAGCGGCTTCAGCCGCGATCATGGAATCGTTCGCCCGCGCCGATTCCGGATCGCGGCTGAAGCCGCTCCTACAAGTGCAAGCTACGCCGCGCGCAACGCTTCCAGGAAGCTGCGGCGCCAGGCGGTGATGTCGTACTCGTGCAGGCGGGCCATCATCGGCTGCCAGCGTTCGCGGCGCTCCTCCAGCGGCATGGTGATCGCCTGCGCGATCGCGGCGGCGACGCCGTCCAGGTCGTAGGGATTGACCAGCAGCGCGCCGCCCAGTTCGCGGGCGGCGCCGGCGAAGGTCGACAGCACCAGCACGCCGGGGTCGTCCGGGTCCTGCGCGGCGACGTATTCCTTGGCGACCAGGTTCATGCCGTCGCGCAGCGGGGTCACCAGGCCGATCTCGGCCAGCCGGTAGAAGCCGGTCAGCGAGGCATGTGGAAAGTTGCGGTTGACGTAGCGCATCGGCGTCCACTCGGGCTCGGCGTGGCCGCCGTTGATGTGGCCGGACAGCCGCTCCAGTTCGCTGCGCAGGCTCTGGTACTCGAGCACGTCGCCGCGCGACACCGGCGCGATCTGCAGGTAGGTCAGCTTGCCGAGGTGGTCGGGGTATTGCTGCAGGAAGCGGTCGAACGCGCGGAAGCGTTCCGGCAGGCCCTTGGAGTAGTCGAGCCGGTCGACGCCGATCGCCAGCGCGCGGCCCGACATGCTGCGCGCCAGACGCTGGAAACTCGGCTTGCCGACTGCTGCGGCGGCCTGGTCGGCGATGTGCGCGGTATCGATGCTGATCGGGAATGCGCCGGCATGCAGCAGCCGGCCGCCGGGCGTTTCCAGCATGCCGCTTTCGATCACCCTGCCACGACCGAACAGACGCACGTAGTCCTGGAACCGCTCCAGGTCGCGCTCGGTCTGGAAGCCGACCAGGTCGTGCGCGGACAAGCCCTCGAATAGCCGCTTGTGGTGCGGCAGCGCCGCCAGCAGGTCCGACGACGGCATCGGCACGTGCAGGAAGAAGCCGAGCTTGCAGCGCACGCCGTGTTCGCGCAGCAGCGCGCCCAGCGGGATCAGGTGGTAGTCGTGGATCCAGACGATGTCGTCGTCGCGCAGCAACGGCGCCAGCTTCTCGGCGAACAGCGCGTTGACCCGGCGGTAGGCGGCGTAGGTCTCGCGGCTGTAGTCGACCAGGTCGACCCGGAAGTGCAGCAGCGGCCACAGCGTGCGGTTGGCGAAGCCGTTGTAGTAGTCGTCGTGGTCGCGCTGCGACAGGTCGAGGGTGATGTAGTCGATGTCGCCGCGGCTTTGTTCGTGCAACTCGCCGGATTTCCCGTGGGCGATCCGGCCGCTCCAGCCGAACCACAGGCCGCCCCGCTGTTGGACGGTGCTGTCCTCCAGCGCGGCCTGCAGGGCGACCGCGAGGCCACCGGACTGGGGCTGGTCGGGCAGGGCGACGCGGTTGGAGACCACCACCAGCCGGCTCATGTCGCTTCCTGCCAGGAGCGGCTCAGGCGCATCGCGGCGATGATCAGGCCGACGTGCGAGTAGGTCTGCGGGAAATTGCCCCACGCCTCGCCGTCCTCGAAGGCGAGGTCCTCCGACAGCAGCCCCAACGGATTGCGCCGGTCCAGCATCTTCTCGAACAGCTCGCGCGCCTCGTCCATCCGACCGATCGCGGCAAGCGCGTCGATATACCAGAAAGTGCAGATGGTGAAGCTGGTCTCGGGCACGCCGAAGTCGTCCGGCGCGATGTAGCGGAACAGCCCGTGGCCGCGCTTGAGTTCGCGCCCGATCGCCTCGACCGTGCCGATGAAGCGCGGGTCGTCGGCCTTGACGAAGCCGAAGTCGGCCAGCAGCAGCAACGAGGCGTCGAGTCGCTCGCCGCCAAACGCGTCGACGAAGTGCCCGCGTCCCGCGTCGAAGCCCTCGCCGATGATCCGCGCATGGATCGCATCGGCGCGCTCGCGCCAATGGCGCACGCGCTCGGGCAGGCGCAGGTGCACGGCGATCCGCGCCAGCCGGTCGCAGGCCGCCCAGCACATCACGCTGGAATAGGTGTGTACCTCGGCGCGGCCGCGGAACTCCCACAACCCGGCGTCGGGCTGGTCATGCAGCGCGAACGCGCGCTCGCCCAGTGGCTCCAGTCGCGCGAACATCGCCGCGTCGCCGGGATGCTCCAGCCGCCGGTCGAAGAACAACTGGGTCGAGGCCAGCACCACGCTGCCGTAGACGTCGTGTTGCTTCTGCAACCAGGCCAGGTTGCCGCGCCGCACCGGACCCATGCCGCGGTAGCCGGCGAGGCTGTCGAGCTCGTCCTCGGCCAGTTCGGCCTCGAAGCCGATGCCGTACAGCGGTTGCAGCTCAGCGTCCTCGGTGGCGATGTTGAAGACGTAGCGCAGGTAGCCTTCCATCGTCCGGGTCGCGCCGAGCCGGTTGAGCGCGCGTACCACGAACGCGGCGTCGCGCAGCCAGCAGTAGCGGTAGTCCCAGTTGCGCTGGCTGTGCGACGCCTCGGGAATCGAAGTGGTCATCGCCGCGACCACCGCGCCGGTCTCCTCGTACTGGCACAGCTTGAGGGTGATCGCGCTGCGGATCACCGCCTCCTGCCAGTCCAGCGGGATCGACAGCGAGCGCACCCAGTCGCGCCAGTAGGCGATGGTGCGTTGCTGGGCGTTGTGGACGAAATCGCCGATCGACTGGGTCAGGGTTTCGTCGGGGCCGAGGATCAGGTGGCACTTGCGGTCGAGCACGAACGGCTGCTGCTCGCGCACCAGCCGCACCGGTGCGTCGGTGGTCAGGCGCAGGGTGAAGCCGGGCACCAGGTAGCGGATGTGGTTGCTGCCCGAGGTGGTGTCGGGTTGCTGCGCGCCGTAGTCGGCCAGCGGCCGCAGACGGATCCGGACGCGTGGGCTGCCGGCCAGCGGCCGCAGCCGCCGCACCAGCATCACCGGACGGTAGAAACGGTCGTGCTGGTACCAGCGCGGGACGAAATCGAGGATCTCGACCGCACCGCCGTGGACGTCGCGCAGCACCGTGCGCAGCACCGCGGTGTTGGTCAGGTAGTGCTGCTCGGCGCTGGCGAAATCCTCCAGTTCGATCGCGAAGTCGCCGCCGGGGTGGGCGGTCGGTTGCATCAGCGCGCAGAAGGTCGGGTCGCCGTCGAACGCCGGCACGCAGCCCCAGACCACCCGCGCGCGCGCATCCAGCAAGGCGGCGAAGCTGCCGTTGCCGACCATGCCAAGGTCGAGCGTCTGCGCGCCATGGGCCAGGCTGTCAGCGGGCGTGTTGTCGGGGGCGGAACTCATGCGCCTGCCGACAACCACGCGAGCACCCCGGCCGGGTCCCGCAGGCGATGGCGGGCGCGGCTGGGCTGGCGATTGCCGACCAGCACCGCCACGCCGCCACGGTCGAGTACCACCTCGAAGCCATGCTCGTCGGTCAGGTCGTCGCCGACGAACACCGGGCGGCGGCCATCGAACGGCGCCTCGTCGAGCAACGCGGCAATCGCATCGCCCTTGTCGGTGCCGACCGGACGAACCTCGATCACGCCGTCGCCGGGTTGCAACCGGTAGTCGTGCAGCCACGGCAGGGCGGCTTCGGAGAGTTCGCGCAAGGGCTGCTCGGCGTGCGGGTTGCCGCGCCAGTGCAGGGCGATGGTCGAGTCCTTGTCCTCCACCAGCGCGCCGGGAAAGCGCTCGGCCACCAGTTCGGCCTTGCGGTGGAACACCGCCAGCAACGAGGGCGGCGTCGGCGGGTCGATGTGGTTGTCGGCGTGGCGTCGCTCCAGCCCGTGCAGGCCGGCGGCGGGCAACTTCAGCGGCGCGAACAACGCGTCCAGTTGCGCCAGCCGCCGTCCGCTGACCAGCGCCAGCGCGCCGTCGAGACGGTGTTGCAGCGAGGCGAGCGCATCGACCAGGCCGGGCGGCACCCGCACCGCGTCCGGCGTGCCGGCGATCGCCAGCAAAGTGCCGTCGACATCGAGGAACACCGCCCAGTCGTCGGCAATCGCCGGGGGGGGCGGCAGATGGGCGGGGGCATCCATGCACGCGATTGTGAAGAGGCGGATGTAAGGATGGGGTGGACGCCCCCGAGCGCGACTTGAACGATGCCACTGGCGGCCGCATTTCCGGGACATCGCGGCGTGCAGGCGTCGCCCACTACCGAGGAACTCCAGCCATGCGAATGGACAAGCTGACTTCACGCTTCCAGCAGGCACTTGCCGACGCGCAATCGCTCGCGGTCGGGCGCGACCATAGCGTGATCGAACCCGCCCATCTGATGACCGCGCTGGTCGACCAGTCCGACGGCAGCACCCGGCCGCTGCTGTCGCAGGCCGGCGTCAACGTGCCGCTGCTGCGCGAGCGGCTCGGCGAGGCGCTGGAGAAACTGCCCAAGGTCAGCGGCCAGGCCGGCAACGTCAGCGTCGGCAACGACCTGGCACGCCTGCTCAACGTCACCGACAAGCTCGCGCAGCAGCGTGGCGACGCGTTCATCGCTTCCGAATTGTTCGTGCTGGCTGCGCTCGACGACGGTGGCGAACTGGGTCGCGCGCTCAAGGCCGCCGGGGCCGACAAGGCGCGCATCGAGGCCGCGATCGACAAGGTCCGCGGCGGCGAGAGCGTGCAGTCGGAGAACGCCGAAGACCAGCGCCAGGCGCTGGAGAAGTTCACGATCGACATGACCGCGCGTGCGGAGTCCGGCAAGCTCGATCCGGTGATCGGTCGCGACGAGGAGATCCGCCGCACGATCCAGGTGCTGCAGCGGCGAACCAAGAACAACCCGGTGCTGATTGGCGAGCCAGGTGTTGGTAAAACGGCCATCGTCGAGGGGCTGGCCCAGCGCATCATCAACAACGAGGTGCCCGAGGGCCTGCGCGGCAAGCGCTTGCTGAGCCTCGACATGGGCGCACTGATCGCCGGCGCCAAGTTCCGCGGCGAGTTCGAGGAGCGTCTGAAGGGCGTGCTCAACGATCTGTCAAAGAACGAGGGCCAGATCATCCTGTTCATCGACGAGTTGCACACGATGGTCGGCGCAGGCAAGGCCGAAGGCTCGATGGACGCCGGCAACATGCTCAAGCCCGCGCTCGCCCGCGGCGAGCTGCACTGCATCGGCGCGACCACGCTCGATGAGTATCGCAAGTACGTCGAGAAAGATGCCGCGCTGGAGCGGCGCTTCCAGAAGGTGTTCGTCGGCGAGCCGTCGGTCGAGGACACCATCGCGATCCTGCGCGGGCTCAAGGAGAAGTACGCGGTGCACCACGGCGTGGAGATCACCGACCCGGCGATCGTCGCCGCCGCCACGCTGTCGCATAGATACATCGCCGACCGCCAGCTGCCCGACAAGGCGATCGATCTTATGGACGAGGCGGCCTCGCGAATCCGCATGGAGATCGACTCCAAGCCCGAGGAGTTGGATCGCAAGGAACGCCGGCTGATCCAGCTGAAGATCCAGCGCGAGGCGCTGAAGAAGGAGAAGGACGCCGAGTCGAAGAAGCGCCTGGCCGACCTGCAGGCCGAGATCGACACCTTGGAGCGCGAGTTCAACGACCTCGAGGAAATCTGGAAGGCCGAGAAGGCGACGTTGCAGGGCGCGACCAGGATCAAGGAGCAGATCGAGGCCGCCAAGCTCGAACTGGAAGCGGCCCAGCGCAAACAGGACTATGCGCGCATGAGCGAGATCCAGTACGGCCAGCTGCCGCAATTGGAGACGCAATTGAAGGCCGCGCAGGAGGCCGAGACCCAGGGCTTCACCCTGTTGCAGGACCGAGTCACCGCCGAGGAAATCGCCGAGGTGGTCGCACGCTGGACCGGCATTCCGGTGTCGAAGATGCTTGAAGGCGAGCGCGAGAAGCTGCTGAAGATGGAGGAGCAGTTGCACGCGCGCGTGGTCGGCCAGGACGAGGCGATCAAGGTGGTCTCCGATGCGGTGCGGCGTTCGCGCGCGGGACTGTCGGACCCGAACCGGCCGTCCGGCTCTTTCCTGTTCCTCGGCCCGACCGGCGTCGGCAAAACCGAGCTGTGCAAGGCGCTGGCCGAGTTCCTGTTCGACAGCAGCGACGCCATGGTGCGCATCGACATGAGCGAATTCATGGAGAAGCACGCGGTCAGCCGCCTGGTCGGCGCGCCACCGGGCTACGTCGGCTACGAGGAGGGCGGCTACCTGACCGAAGCGGTGCGGCGCCGGCCGTACAGCGTGATCCTGCTCGACGAGGTCGAGAAGGCGCATCCGGATGTGTTCAACATCCTGCTGCAGGTGCTCGACGACGGTCGTCTGACCGACGGCCAGGGCCGCACGGTCGACTTCCGCAACACCGTGATCGTGATGACCAGCAATCTCGGCTCGCAGATGATCCAGGAGATGGACGCCGACACGCCCGAGACCTACACCCAGATGAAGGCTGCGGTGATGGGCGTGGTGCAAAGCCACTTCCGGCCTGAGTTCATCAACCGGCTCGACGACATCGTCGTGTTCCATCCGCTCGACAAGGCGCAGATCCGCGAGATCGCGAAGATCCAGATGACCGGGCTGGAGCGTCGTCTCGCCGAGCGCGGGCTGAAGCTGGACCTGTCGGACGCGGCGTTGGCATTGCTCGCCAACGTCGGCTTCGACCCGGTCTACGGCGCGCGGCCGCTCAAGCGTGCGATCCAGCAGCAACTGGAGAACCCGCTGGCGCAGCGGATCCTGTCGGGCGAGTTCGGTAGCGGCGATGCCGTGCAGGTCGATGCCGAAGGCGGGGCGCTGGTGTTCCGCAAGGGTTGAAACGAGGCGCTGCGGTGTTCCGGGCTTGTGTCCGACTGGCCTCCCTGCGGTTGTAGGAGCGGCTTTAGCCGCGATCGGATGGTTGATCGCTCGTCCGACTCCAGATCGCGGCTAAAGCCGCTCCTACTACAGCACCGACATCGCGAGTGTTACGCCACCGCCGGCGGCAAATGGTGGTCGCCGCGGTACGGCGGGGTCGCCATCACCATTTCGGCCAGGCTGTGCGCCAGCTCGCGCTCGGCCATCACCGCGGCATCGGCGCCATGTTCGAGCAAATGCTTGACCTCGGCGTCGGAGTGGGCGCGGGCGACGATCGTCAGCGACGGGTTGACCTCGCGCAGTTTGGCGATGACCTCGCCGGCCTCCAGCGTGTTCGGGATCGCCAGCATCGCGGTGTGCGCGGTCTCGGGTAGGGCTTCGGCCAGCACCCGCTCGTTGACCGCGTTGCCGCGGATCGCCGGGATACCGGCGGCGCGGGCGCGGTCGATCAGCAACTCCTCGTCGTCGACCACCACCAGCGGGATGCCGCGCTCGTGCAGCAACCGGCCCAGCTCGCTGCCGACGCGGCCGAAGCCGACCAGGATCACGTGGTCGCGCAGGTCCTCCGGGATCGGCGGCTGCGCGGTGTGGACCACCGGCTCGGGCTGCTCGGAGCGCTTCTCGCGGCGGTCGAGCCAGGCGAACAGCAACGGATTGGTGATGATCGACAACAGCGCGCCGGCGAGGATCAGGTCCTGGCCTTCCTGCGGCAGCACTCCCAGCGCCAGGCCGAGGCCGGCGAGGATGAAGGAGAACTCGCCGATCTGCGCCAGGCTGGCCGAGATCAGCAGCGCCGAGCCCTTGGGCTTGCCCAGCATGCGCATGATCACGTAGGCGGCGACTGATTTGCCGAGCACGATGATCAGGAACGTCGCCAGCACTTCGGTCGGGTGTTCGATCAGGATCATCGGGTCGAACAGCATGCCGACCGAGACGAAGAACAGCACCGCGAACGCGTCACGCAACGGCAGGGTCTCGCTCGCCGCCTGGTGGCTGAACTCGGACTCGTTGAGCAGCATGCCGGCGAAGAACGCACCCAGCGCGAACGAGACCCCGAACAGCGCCGCCGAGCCGAACGCCACCCCCAGCGCGATCGCCAGCACGCACAGGGTGAACAGCTCGCGCGAGCCGGCGCCGGCGACGCGCTCGAGGATCCACGGGATCACCCGGCTGCCGACGATCAACATCAACGCCATGAACGCGCCGACCTTGAGGAAGGTGGTGAACAGGGCGGTCAGCACCGAGGTGGCATCGGCGGCCTCGCCGGTCAGCAGGCCGGCCAATGCCGGCAGCATCACCAGTGCCAGCACCGTGGCGAGGTCCTCCACGATCAGCCAGCCGACCGCGATCCGGCCGCGCTGGGTCTCCACCAGTCGTCGTTCCTCCAGCGCCCGCAATAACACCACCGTGCTGGCCACCGACAACGACAGCCCGAACACCACCCCGGCGCCGTTCGACCAGCCCAACCAGCGCGCCAAACCCCAGCCGAGCACGGTGGCGACGGTGATCTGGGCGATCGCGCCGGGCACGGCGATGCCCTTGACCGACATCAGGTCGCGCCAGGAGAAGTGCAGGCCGACGCCGAACATCAGCAGGATCACGCCGATCTCGGCCAGTTGCGGCGCCAGCGCCATGTCGCCGACGAAACCCGGGGTGAACGGCCCCGCCACGATCCCTGCCACCAGATAACCCACCAATGGCGATAACTTCAGCCGCTGCGCCAGCGTACCGAAGATGAACGCGAGCACGAAGCCGGCGACGAGGATGGTGATCAGGGACGTTTCGTGCGGCATCGGCATTCCATTGGATTCGACTTTCCAGAATGTGGGGCGCCCCGGCCGGATGCAAGCACGGCCTCGGAGCGGCAGGCTCGCACACGTACAATGACGGCATGATTGCTTTCAAGAATTTCGCCCTGCGGCGTGGCGAACGCCTGCTCCTGTCCAACGTCGACCTGGTCCTGCAGACCGGCTGGCGGGTCGGCGTGATCGGCCGCAACGGCACCGGCAAGTCCTCGCTGTTCGCCGCGGTGCAGGGCCAACTGGAGGCCGACAAGGGCGATCTGGGCATTCCCAACAAGGTGCGGATCGCCAGCGTCGCCCAGGAAACCCCGTCGCTGTCGGACCCGGCGCTGGATTTCGTGCTGTCGGGCGACGTCGCGGTGCATGCAGCGATCCAGGCCGAGGCCAACGCGTTCGCCAACGAGGACTGGGAGGCGGTCGCGGAGGCCCACCACCGGCTGGAGGAACTCAACGGGTACGACGCCAGCGCGCGTGCCGGCAAGTTGCTGCACGGCCTGGGGTTCGCCGCCGACACCCACCAGCGCGCAGTCAGCAGTTTTTCCGGCGGTTGGCGGGTGCGGCTGAACCTGGCCCGGGCGCTGATGACGCCTTCGGACCTGCTGCTGCTCGACGAGCCGACCAACCACCTCGACCTCGACGCGGTGCTGTGGCTGGAGCAGTGGCTGTTGAAATACCCCGGCACCCTGCTGCTGATCAGCCACGACCGCGAGTTCCTCGACGAGGTCACCACCCACACCCTGCACCTGCACGACGGCAAGGCCAAGCTGTACTCGGGCGACTACACGGCGTTCGAGCGACAGCGCGCCGAGCACCTGCGGCTGCAGCAGATCACCCACGAGAAGGCGCAGGCCGAGCGCGCCCATCTGCAGAGCTTCATCGACCGCTTCAGCGCCAGCGCCGCCAAGGCCAAGCAGGCGCAGTCGCGGGTCAAGCGGCTGGCCAAGATGCAGGGCACCGAAGCGGTGCGGGTCGAGCGCGCGCTGCGGATCGAGTTTCCCGCGCCGGCCAAGCTGCCACATGCGTTGTTGCGCCTGGAGCACGCCGATTGCGGTTATGCGGGAGAGGGGGGCGCCACCACGATCCTCCACAACGTCGGTTTCATCCTCGAAGCCGGCGACCGCGTCGCCCTGCTCGGTCCCAACGGTGCGGGCAAGTCGACCCTGGTCAAGTCACTGGTCGGCGAGCTGCCGTTGCTGGCCGGCGAGCGCGGCGGCCACCCCGACCTGCGGATCGGCTACTTCGCCCAACACACCGTCGAGTCGCTGCGCGCCGGCACCAGCGCGATCGACCACCTCGCCGACATCGCCCCCGGCGTGGCGACCCAGCAGCTGCGCGACTTCCTCGGCAAGTGGAATTTCCCCGGCGACCGCGCGTTTGAATCCGTCGACGTGTTCTCCGGTGGCGAGCGCGCGCGGCTGGCGCTGGCGCTGATCGCCTGGCGCCAGCCCAACGTGCTGCTGCTCGACGAGCCGACCAACCACCTCGACCTCGACATGCGCGAGGCATTGGCAGAGGCGCTGGCCCAGTTCGATGGCGCGATCGTGCTGGTCTCGCACGACCGGCATTTGATCGGCCTGGTTTGCGACACGTTCTGGCGGGTCGCCGATGGTGTCGCCCAGCCGTTCGATGGCGACCTCGATGCCTACGCCAGCTGGCTGCGTTCGCGCGACAACTCCAACGACGGCAAGGGCCGGCCGGCGGCCAAGGCGGCCGAGGCCGCGCCCGCCGCGGCGCCGGCCAAGCCGCGCCGCGGCAAGGCCAACCCGCACAAGCTGGCCAAGGTCGAGGCGCGGGTGGCGGAACTGGAAGCGCAACTGGCGACGATCGAGGCGCAGCTCGCCGACCCATCGGTCTACGCCGACGGCGGCGCGCGCAGCACCGAACTGGGCAAGCAGCAGGCGACGTTGCGCGTCGAACTCGAACAGGCCGAAGCCGAGTTGCTGACGCTGTACGAAGCCGACGCGGCATAGACCGGCGCGTCGTCGCCATGCAAGTTCGGGGCTCTTGTAGGAGCGGCTTTAGCCGCGACCTGGAGTCGGCGCGGGCGAACAGTTCCAGATCGCGGCTAAAGCCGCTCCTACAGTTGACGCGCGATCCGCCTCAATCGCGCAAAAAATACTCCACGGTCGTCACCACCCGCACCCGCTTGACCTGCGGGCTGCTCTGGTCGCGGTCGCTGATCGTCACCACGCCCTGGTTGGCGCTGCGGATGCCGCCCAGGCGCGAGTCAGAGTCCTTGGCGAACTGCACCGCCGAGTCGCGCGCGGCGGCGGTAGCCTCGGCGATCAGGGCCGGCTTGATGTCATTGAGCTTGGTGTAATCGAAATCCGGGGCGCTGCCTTCGCCGATCATCACGCCCTGGGCGACCAGCTCACCGCTGCGGCGCAGCACGCTCAGCGCCTTGGCGACGTCGGTGGTGCGCAGGCTGACGGTGGTCGAGTAGCGGTAGCGCTCCGGCGGCCGGCTGTCGCCGTAGGCGTAGGCCCAGCGATCCTCCAGCCGCGGCGGCGAGACCACGATCTCGTCGGCCTTGAAGCCGGCATCGACGAAGAACTTGCGGATGGCCGCGGTGTTGGCATCCAGCTGTCGCTGCACCTGCGCCAGATCGTTGCCGCCGACGGTATGCGGCAGCGGCCAGACCACCCGGTCGGCCTCGACGATCTTCTCGGCCGAGCCCTTGACGGTGACGTAGCGGTCGGCGGTCTTCAGCCGCGCCATGCCCTGCGCGGCGAACCAGCCGGCGAGGGCGAAGCCGACCGCGAGCAGGGCGGCGGCGAACAAGGTAGCAAGGCCAAGGCGGGGCGAGATGGACACGGAGACATCCTGGCAGGGGCGCTGACGGCAGGGTAGCGCGTGCAGATGGCCCGCGCATGGGTGGCTGGCAAAAGATAAAGAATCCGGTCCTCGCGGACCGGATTCCGGTTGCGTGGGAATCCAGAACCTATACTGGGTTCAGCCGTTCCCCTGGTCCTCGGGTAAATCGATCGGCAGTTCACAACTCCAGCAGAAGGTGATGGCCTTGACGTTGTCGTCTCCCGCGGAGCCCACGCCGGCATAGCCTGTCAGTCCGATCAGGCGGGTATTGAGGCTTCCCTCCAGCGGCTGTACTTCGAACCGGCGGGATTCGACGCCGCCGTCCTGGCCGCCTTCCAGCACGTTACCCTTGCTCGAGGTGAATCTCAGGGCGTTGATGAGTCCGGTTTGATAGCCGCTGGCCGACACGATTGTTTCATCTTCCGCCAGCTTCAGGACTCCGAGCCCACCACCTCCGTCCGAACCGACGCGGCCCTGGGCCACGCCGTCGATGGACAGTTCCAGAGCGTCGACCAGGGTGCCAGTCCACAACGCGAGGTCGGTGATCTTGCCGTTTGTCGCCACCTGGCTGAACTGTTCGACGTTCTGGTACCAGCCGTAGGGGCCGTTGGCGTAGCTCAGAGTGGGGGGGCGCACGGGGTCCGTCACCTGGGGATCAAAAAATTCCCAAAGCTGGCCGATGGCGTTGTGTTCATCGAGGGCGAGCGCGAGCCGGTTGATGACCCCGTCCGTGTACTGCGCCTTCCTGTATTCCCGATCGCTCCCGTCAACCCTTTCGACATGCCCGTTGTATTGGTCGACCAAGTATTGGGTGTTCGAAATGCCGACCTCGGTGAGGATGATCTTCTGCCTGCGGGCGTGGAGGATCCGGTCGCGCGACTCCGTCAGCAGCCTTCTGTACAGGTCGATGGAGCTTCGGAGTTCTTCCGTCAGTTGCCTTCGTGTTTCGTCCTCCGGCTCCTTGCCGTAGTAGAAGTCGAAGTGCTCCAGATTTTCCCGCAGCGTTGCCAGGCGCAAGCTGGCGTACGGGGCCAGGAACATGTATCGCTTCTCGGGGACGTCTTCATTGACGAAATACGATTCCGTGTTGTTGACGAAATCGTAGAGATTTCGGAAGTTCAGTGTCTTGAGCGTGCGATCTTCGTTGGGCGTGTGGGCATAGGTGTCCGCGGCCTTGTAAAGCGACTCGAGCGTGTTGTTGAGCGACTCGTAGGTGATCTGCCAATAGACCCCGGCGATGGCCTGGTTCAGGTAGTTCTGGTAACTGGCCCAGACCTGGTCGCGGTTGTTGATGTCGGGCCACAGCCCGCCAATCATGGTGCCCAGCGCACCCCCTACGACGGGGATGAGGTTGATGCTTGCCGCTACGGTGGTGCGGAAGATGTTGTTGACCGTCTGGGCGCTGACCGGGCTGTTGTCGATTTCGATCGCCGTCGGAGCGGATGTCTTGCGCGATTCGACGAATGACGGTGGCCGGTGGTCAAAAAGTTCGAAACTGCTGATGTTTCCACCCATGTCGTACTCGTCGAGATCGCTGATCTCCGAGTTGGGGCCGAAGCTGGCATTGCGCCCCTTGAAATCCTTGTCCTTGTAGACCACCAGCCACGAGCGTGAACCGGTTTTCAGCGAATCCGGCTCGTCGCCTTCCTTGTCGCCATCGGATTGCAGATGGTCGTCCAGATTGTTGACGGCGATCGAACCGTCCCTGGCATCGATCCTCAGGGTCGGATTCTGAGGCGGGTTTGGATTTGCTTCCGTGGATGGGGCCTGGAAGCCATCGTGATCCCAAAACTGTACCCAGCAACCATCGCTCATTGGTCATTCCTTTGTGTGTCGTGCATTGAAGGGGAGTGATTCAGTTGGTGTCGCGCCCCGGCCACCGGGAGCCGGGGCGGGACGCAGTCATGTTGTCACGCACACAACGTGCTTGCCTGCCTCGCGCAATGCATCGACCATGCGCTCAACCCACCGGCCGGACCGCGCATGAGCAATGAGCTGATCTACCTGCTGCTGATCTTCGGCCTGCTGGTCATCCCGCGCGCGCTGCAACGCTTCAAGGTTCCGGCGCCGATCACCTGCCTGATTCTCGGCGTCGGCGCGATGCTGACGTTTGGCGAGCGGGTCCACGACCCGGTGATCGTGCTGTTGTCGACGCTGGGAATCTCGTCGCTGTTCCTGTTCGCCGGCCTCGAAGTGGACCTGCAGGCGTTGCGCAAGGGCCTGGGGCGGCTGCTGGTGCATCTGCTGATCCGCACGGCGGCGCTGG
The DNA here is from genome assembly GCA_050737695.1 of Lysobacter sp. Lineage (GTDB taxonomy): Bacteria > Pseudomonadota > Gammaproteobacteria > Xanthomonadales > Xanthomonadaceae > Novilysobacter. The sequence continues at coordinate 16,591 of JBOHYB010000046.1, forward strand.
TCGGCGTGGCCTGGCTGGCGTGGCGTTACCTCGACCTGGGCTGGCAGGCGGCGGCGCTGGTATCGCTGGCGCTGCTGACGCCGTCGACCGGCTTCATCCTCGACACCCTGGAGCGGCTTGGCCTCGATGAGGAGGAGCGGTTCTGGGTGACCAGCAAGGCGATCGCCGGCGAGTTGATGGCGTTGGCGGTGCTGTTCGTGGTGCTGCAGGCCGGCGACCCGATGCAGCTCGGGGTGTCGTCGCTGGTGATGACGGCGATGATCGTCGGCCTGCCGTTGCTGTTCATCGCGCTGGGACGCTGGGTGGTGCCGCACGCGCCGGGCTCGGAGTTCTCGTTGCTGGTGATGGTCGGCATGGTCGCGGCGTTCATCACCTTCAAGCTCGGCGTGTATTACCTGGTCGGTGCGTTTATCGCCGGGCTGGTGGCGCGGATGCTGCGGCTGCGGATGCCGCGGCTGGCGTCGGACGACAACATGCACGCGCTGCGGCTGTTTGCGACGTTCTTCGTGCCGTTCTACTTCTTCCACGCCGGCACCCTGATCTCGCGCGATGCGCTGACCTGGGAGGCGGCCGGGCTCGGCATCGTCATCACCCTGGTGGTGCTGCCGCTGCGGGTCGGGGTGATCTGGTTGCAGCGGCGGGTGATGTTCCGCGAGGAGCGCGGCAAGAGCCTCAAGGTCTCGGTCGCGCTGGCGCCGACGCTGGTGTTCACCCTGGTACTGGCGACCATCCTGTACACGCGCTTCGACCTGCCCGGCACGTTGTTTGGCGCGTTGATCCTGTACACCACGCTCAACACGCTGTTGCCATCGCTGGTGCTGCATTCGCCGTTCGACGTCGATCCGATGGACACCCGGCCGGTGTCGCACCCGGAAGATCGCATGCGCGCCGAGGGCGCGACGGCGCGGGCACCGGCACCGTCGATCACCGACTGACTGACGCCGTCGCACGACCGCGCTCAAGCCTGGCGCGGCACCAGCGGGGCGATGTGCGAGCCGAGCACCGCGTGGCCGACGATGGCGACCGCGACCGGCTCGGCACCCGCGACCCGGACCTCGACGTCGATGAACCCGCCGCGCCCGGACGCGGCCTGCTGGCGGCCGCGGAACCCGGCCAATCCGCGGTCGGCGGCCAGCAGGCCGTAGCGGACCAGGTAGGCACCGAGTGGACCGTTGGCGTTGCCGGTCACCGGGTCCTCGTCGACCCCGATCGCCGGGGCGAACATGCGACCGTGGCTCAGTGCGTCGTCGCCGTCCTCGATATCCAGGGTGAATACGAAATAGCCGTTGCTGCCGACCGCCGGGCTCAGCGCCGCCAGCCGCGCCAGGTCGGGTGTCAACGCGGTCAGGCGGGCACGGCTGCGCAGTCCGACCAGCAGCTTGCCGTGGCCGGTGCTGACGCACTGCAGCGGGCAGCGGAAGTCGAGGTCCTCGCCCGACACCCCGAGCGCGGCCATCACTTCGGGGACCAGGTCCGGGGCCAGCGGCGGCTCGAACCGCGGCGGCCCCTGTTCGATCCGGACCACGAAATCGCCATCGCGGGGCATCACTTCGACCCGCTGCACGCCGGCCCCGGTGAGCTGGCGCCTGGGGCCGACGGCTCCGTTCTCCAGCGCCAGCGCGTAGTGGGCGCCGACGGTGGCATGGCCGCAGACCGGCACTTCGGTGGTCGGGGTGAAGAAGCGCAGTTGCAGGTCGTGGTCGGCACCGCGCGCCGGCAGCACGAACGCGGTTTCGGAGAACCCGAGCTCGTGCGCGATCTCTTGCATCCGCGTCTCGTCCAGTCCGTGCGCGTTGGTGACCACCCCGGCGGGGTTGCCGCGTCCGGGTTCGGTGGTGAAGGCATCGATGCGGTAGGTCCGCAGTGAGTCCATCGGCGGCTCCGGCGGGGGAATCGTGGTTCCAGTCTATGCCGCGCGGGTGCCGGTCGGCGTGGATGCCGCGGCGGGCGGACTCGTAATACATTGAAAATGCTGATCAATGCATGGCCAGTCGCGCAATTCGGTGGGTTCGCCACGGCTGTGCGACTTGATTCGGGCGGCGCGGGCCCCACACTTCGCGCAACGCTTGTCGCCGTCCGTGAATGTCCATGCCGATCTACGCTTTCGAGTGCGCCGCCTGCGGCCACAGTTACGACCGCCTGCAGAAGTTGTCCGATGCCGATCCGGTCGATTGCCCGGAATGCGGCGAACCGCGCATCCGTCGGCAGCTGACTGCCCCGCAGTTCCGCCTCGCGGGCGGCGGCTGGTACGAGACCGACTTCAAGAAGGACGGCGACAAGAAGCGCAACCTGGCGGGAGAGGGCGGGGCGGGCAAGAGCCCGGAGTCCAAGGGTGATGCGAAGCCGGCCGAGAGCAAGCCGGCAGCCAAGGTCGAGTCGAAGCCGGCTGGCTGAGGGGCTCCGGGAATTGTGCCGCGGGGCCGCGGGTGAAGGGGGGCGGCTACTCCCCTCGGTCAGGGCGTCCTGCCCTGACTCGGGGCCGCCGGCCATCCATGGCCGGCTTTCCGCTCGCCCCCCTCCACCCACGTCCCCTCCGGGTTTCAGCCCTTCGTCGTGACTAGAGCAATGGCGCTCTGGGCGTCGCCCCGCCCGAAGCCGACGATCTGCGCTTGCCCCGAGCCGGCGATATCGTGCAGCCCGAGTGCCAAAGTGGCCCTACCCGAAGCCAGCTAAACTAGGCGGCTTTCCGGCCCTTGTTGCCGACCGTTGTTTCCCGGAGCTCCCATGCGTACCCACTTCTGCGGCCTGATCGACGAGGCGCTGATCGGCCAGACCGTCACCCTGTGCGGCTGGGCCGACGTCGCCCGCGACCTCGGCGGCCTGTGCTTCATCGACCTGCGCGACCATGAAGGCATCGTCCAGGTCGTCGCCGAGCCGTCGGATGCGCAAGGCAACGCCGCCGTCATCGCCACCGCCGCGCAGGTCGGCTACGAGGACTGCCTGCGCGTGACCGGCGTGGTCCGCAAGCGCGAGTCGGTCAACAACAAGATCAAGACCGGCCAGGTCGAAGTGGTCGCGACTGCCATCGAGGTGCTCAACAAGGCCGAGCCGCTGCCGTTCCACGCCCACGAAAACCCGGGCGAGGACATCCGCCTCAAGTACCGCTACCTCGACCTGCGCACACCGGCGATGCAGCGCAAGATGCGCATCCGCACCCGGCTGGTCGCGGCGCTGCGGCGCTGGCTCGATGCCCGCGACTTCCAGGACATCGAGACCCCGATCCTGACCAAGGCCACCCCCGAGGGCGCGCGCGACTTCCTGGTGCCGGCGCGGATGCATCCGGGGGAGTTCTATGCGCTGCCGCAGTCGCCGCAGCTGTTCAAGCAGATCCTGATGATGGCGGGCTTCGATCGCTACTACCAGATTGCCCGCTGCTTCCGCGACGAGGCCCTGCGCGCAGACCGCCAGCTCGAGTTCACCCAGCTCGACATGGAGTTCGCCTGGGTCGAAGAGCGTGACGTGCAGGACGCCACCGAGGCGATGATCCGCGAGGTGTTCCGCGAGGTGATGGAGGTCGAGCTCGGCGAGTTCCCGCGCATGACCTACGCCGAGGCGATGCGCCGCTACGGCTCGGACAAGCCGGACCTGCGCATCGCGATGGAGTTCACCGACATCGCCGCGCTAGTCAAGGGCTGCGAGTTCAAGGTGTTCACCGACTGGGCCAATGCGGATGACGGCCGCGTCATCGCGCTGCGTGCACCGGGTGCGGCCACGCTGTCGCGCAAGCAGATCGACGAACTCGGCGCGCACGCGGCCAAGTACGGCGCCAAGGGCGTGGCGTGGATGAAGGTCGAGGAGCCGGCAAAGGGTCGCGAGGGCGTCAGCTCGCCGATCGCCAAATTCCTCGACGACGCCACCCTGGCGGCGATCCTCGAGGCGACCGGTGCGCAAGGTGGCGACGCGATCTTCTTCGGCGCGGCGACGTACAAGGTCGCCTCGGACTTCATGGGCGCGTTGCGGCTCAAGCTCGGCAAGGACCTCGGCCTTGTGCAGGACGGTTGGAAGCCGCTGTGGATCACCGACTTCCCGATGTTCGAGTGGGACGACGAGGCCAACCGCTTCGTCGCGCTGCACCACCCGTTCACTGCGCCGGCGGTCGACGATGTCGCCGACCTCAAGGCCAACGCGATGACCGCGGTCAGCCGCGGCTACGACATGGTCCTCAACGGCAATGAAATCGGCGGCGGCTCGATCCGTATCCACCGTTCCTCGATGCAATCGGCGGTGTTCGAACTGCTCGGCATCGACGCCGAGGAGGCCCAGGCCAAGTTCGGCTTCCTGCTCGACGCATTGAAGTACGGCGCGCCACCGCACGGTGGTATCGCATTCGGCATCGACCGCATCGCCGCGTTGATGGCCGGCACCGAGTCGATCCGCGACGTCATCGCCTTCCCCAAGACCACCGGCGCGCAGTGCCTGATGACCGACGCGCCGTCACCGATCGCCGACGTTCAACTGGCCGAAGTCCATATCGCGGTGCGGCCGAAGCCGGCCAAGCCCGCCGCCGGTTAGGTGCACGACGAGCCGCTCATCCGCCGCGCCACCCCGGACGATGCCGGGTTGCTGTCGCGGCTGGCCGCGCAGACCTTTACCGAGACTTTCGGCCACTTGTACCCGGCCGATGACCTGCAGGCGTTCCTCGCCGAGAACTATGCGGTCGAACGCCAGCGTCTGATCCTCGCGCATCCCGATTACGCGGTGTGGCTGCTGGAGCGCGACGGCCAGGCGGTCGGCCACGCCGCCGCCGGCCCGTGTGGCCTGCCGCACGCGGATGCCGGGCCTGGCGATGGCGAACTCAAGCGGCTATATGTGTTGAAGCAATGGCAAAACGGTGGCTGGGGCGGGCGCCTGTTCGACGCCGCGCTGGGCTGGTTGCTGCGCGACGGCCCGCGTACGCTGTGGATCGGCGTCTGGTCGGAAAACCTAGGCGCGCAACGTTTCTACGCCCGGCACGGCTTTGTCCACGTCGGCGACTACGAGTTCCCGGTCGGCCGCGTGCGTGACCACGAGTTCATCCTGCGCCGGGAGGCCCGGTGAGTAATCGAGCCTCGGCGAGCAACCCCGGCCATCGCGTCGTCCTCCTGCACGGCCTGTGGATGCCGCGCGCGTCGATGCGCTGGCATGCGCGGCAGCTGCGCAAGGCCGGTCACACGCCGCATATCTTCAGTTACGCGACCGTGGCCGGTGGGCCCGAAGCGGCGGTACCGGCACTGCTGCAGGAGCTGCGCGAGCCCTGCGACATCCTCGCCCACAGCCTCGGCGGGTTGGTCGCCGTGCACGCACTGCAGCAGTATCCGGACCTGCCAGTGCGGCGTGTGGTCTGCCTGGGCTCGCCGTTATGCGGCAGTGCCGCCGCCACCGGCATGGCGCGGTTGCCGCTGGGCGCGAGGACGCTCGGCCGCAGCGTCTCGCTGTTGCGCGATGGTTGCCGGCCGTGGACCGGGCCGGCGGAGCTGGGAATGGTGGCCGGCGATGCGCCGATTGGCCTGGGGCAGATGTTCGGTCGCTTCGCCGGCCGCAGCGACGGAACCGTGGCGGTCGCCGAGACCCGGATCGACGGTCTGGCCGACCACATCGTGCTGCCGACCAGCCATACCGGCCTGTTGCTGTCGGCCCGCGCCGCCCGCCAGGTGACGCATTTCCTCGCCCATGGCCGGTTTGCCCGCGAAAACGGGTAGGCCGAGTGGTCCGGACCAGTGAGCCGGGCAAGCGAGTACAATCCCGCCCCTTCCACTGCAACCGTCCGGAAATTCCCCATGGGCCGAGGTCCGTCGATCGAGGGGCGCAAGAACGCCACCGATGCCAAGCGCGGCAAGATCTTCACCAAGATCATCCGCGAGGTCACCGTCGCCGCGCGCGCCGGTGGCGGCGATCCCGGGGGGAACCCGCGCCTGCGTACCGCGGTTGACAAGGGTCTGTCGGCCAACATGTCGAAGGACGTGATCGAGCGCGCGATCAAGAAGGCCACCGGCGAGCTGGAAGGCGTCGAGTACGAGGAGATTCGCTACGAGGGCTACGCTCCGGGCGGCATCGCGGTGATCGTCGATTGCCTGACCGACAACAAGGTCCGCACCGTCGCCGACGTGCGCCATGCGTTCGGCAAGTTCGGCGGCAACCTCGGCACCGACGGCTCGGTCGCCTTCATGTTCAACAAGGTCGGGGTGCTGAGTTACGCCGCCAATGCCGACGAGGACGTTATCACCGAGGCCGCGATCGAGGCCGGCGCCGACGACGTGGTGGTGTATCCGGAGGACGGCGCGATCGACGTGCTGACCGTGCCCGATGCCTTCGAGGCGGTCAAGGCGGCGATGCTCGCGGCGGGCCTGGAGCCCGGTCACGCCGAGGTCACCTGGCGTGCCGACAACGACGTCGCGGTCGATGGCGACACCGCCAAGGCGGTGGTCAAACTGCTCGATTGGCTGGAAGACCTGGACGACGTGCAGAACGTCTATTCCAATGCCGAGCTCGGCGAGGATGCCTACGCCTGATCGGCGTACGCTGTCTTGGTGATCAGGATCCTCGGCATTGACCCCGGTTCGCAGCGGACCGGCATCGGCGTGATCGACGTGGGCGCCGACGGGCGTTGCAGTTACGTCCATTGCGAGGCGCTGAAGCTGCTCGACGCCGCCGACTTCCCGTCGCGCCTGGGCCTGCTGTGCGAGGGGCTGGAGCGGGTGCTGGACGAATGGCAGCCGCAGCAGGTCGCGATCGAAACGGTATTCATGGCCAAGTCGGCGACCTCCGCGCTCAAGCTCGGCCACGCCCGCGGCGCGGCGCTGGCGACCGTGGTCCGGCGCAAGCTGGCGATCAGCGAGTACGCGCCGCGGGTGATCAAGCAATCGCTGGTCGGTGGCGGCGCCGCCGACAAGACCCAGGTCCAGCACATGGTGCGGCTGCTGTTGAAGCTGCCGGACGCCAAACTGCAGGCCGATGCTGCCGATGCGCTGGCGGTCGCCCTGACCCACGCCCACATGAGCGCGACGGTGATCCGCACCGGCGTGGCGATAAACCAGTTGCGGAGACGTGGCACATGATCGGTCGATTGAAGGGGATCGTCGTCCACAAGCAACCGCCGTGGCTGGTGGTCGATGTCAACGGCGTCGGCTACGAGCTGGAAGCGCCGATGAGCACGTTCTACGACCTGCCGGAGGTCGGCCGCGAGGTCTCGCTGTTCACCCACTACGCGCAGAAGGAAGACAGCGTCTCGCTGTACGGCTTCCTGCGCGAGGTCGAGCGGCGGCTGTTCCGTGACGTGCAGAAGGTCTCCGGCATCGGCGCGAAGATCGCGCTGGCAGTGCTGTCGGGCGTGAGCGTCGACGAATTCGCGCGGATGGTGCAGTCCAGCGATGTGACGGCGCTGACCCGGATCCCCGGCATCGGCAAGAAGACCGCCGAGCGCATGGTGGTCGAGCTGCGCGACCGCGCGGCCGACTTCAGTGGTGGCGGCGCGATGGTCGGCGCCAATGGCGGCCCCGCCGACCCGCAGACCGAGGCGGTGATCGCCCTGCAGCAACTGGGCTACAAGCCCGCCGAGGCCGTGCGCATGGCGCGCGAGGCCACCGCCAGTGGTGACGACGTCGCCACGATCATCCGCAAGGCGCTACAGTCCGCGCTTCGTTGAGCAAGCGGCGGCACGTCCGCCCCCAAGCCAGACGCATCCATGACCTCCAACTCCGATCGTGCCGCGCCAACCGGCGCCGCTTCGCATTCCAATGATCACGGCGGGCAGGGCCTGGCTGCGCTGGTCGTCGGCGCGATCGGCGTCGTGTTCGGCGACATCGGCACCAGCCCGCTGTACACGCTGAAGGAGGCCTTCAGCCCGCACTATGGCCTGGTCGCCAACCACGACACCGTGCTCGGCATCCTGTCGCTGGTGTTCTGGGCGTTGATGCTGGTGGTCACGCTGAAGTACGTGACCATCATCATGCGCGCCGACAACGAGGGCGAGGGCGGGATCATGGCGCTGATGGCGCTGGCCCAGCGCACCTTGCCAAAGGGGTCGAAGTCGGCCTACGGCGTCGGCATCCTCGGGGTGTTCGGCGCGGCGCTGTTCTTCGGCGACGGCGTGATCACCCCCGCGATCTCGGTGCTGTCGGCGCTGGAAGGCCTGGAGGTGGTCGCGCCGCAGCTGGGTGCGTGGGTCGTGCCGATGACGGTAGCGGTGCTGGTGGCGCTGTTCGCCACCCAACGCTTCGGCACCGAGAAGGTCGGCAAGGTGTTCGGACCGATCACCGGGCTGTGGTTCCTGTCGCTGGCGGTGCTGGGCGTGCTCAACATCCTGCACGAGCCGGAAGTGCTGCAGGCGATCAATCCGTGGTGGGCGATGAACTTCTTCGCCACCCATTCCTGGCATGGTGTCTTCATCCTCGGCGCCGTGGTACTGGCGGTGACCGGCGGCGAGGCGATCTACACCGACATGGGCCATTTCGGTGCCAAGCCGATCCGCTACGCCTGGTACTACTTCGTCCTGCCGGCGCTGATGCTGAACTACCTGGGGCAGGGCGCGCTGGTGCTGGAAGACCCGACCGCGATCCGCAATCCCTTCTACATCGGCGTGCCGCAATGGGCGCGGATGCCGATGGTGGTGCTGGCGACGGCGGCGACGGTGATCGCCTCGCAGGCGGTGATCACCGGCGCCTTCTCGGTGACGCGGCAGGCGATGCAACTGGGCTACATCCCGCGCATGACGATCAAGCACACCTCGCGCTCGACCATCGGGCAGATCTACATCCCGGGCATCAACTGGTCGATGATGGTGATCGTGATCCTGCTGGTGGTGAGCTTCGGTAGCTCGTCGAACCTGGCCACCGCCTACGGCATCTCGGTGTCGGGCACGATGCTGATCGACACCCTGCTGCTGGCGCTGGTCGCGCGCGCGTTGTGGCCGCGTTGGCGCTGGTGGGTGCTGCCGCTGTGCGTGCTGTTCGTCATCGGCGATATCGCGTTCGTGATCGCCAATGGCGCCAAGCTGCTGCAGGGCGGCTGGTTCCCGTTGGCGCTGGGCATCGTGCTGTTCACCCTGCTGCGGACCTGGCGCCGTGGGCGCGAGTTGCTGCGCGACGAAATCCAGAAGGAAGGCATCAAGATCGACAGCTTCCTGCCGGGACTGATGCTGGCGCCGCCGGTGCGGGTGCCGGGCACGGCGATCTTCCTGACCGCCGACAAGGGTGTGGTGCCGCATGCGCTGATGCACAACCTCAAGCACAACAAGGTGCTGCACGAGCGCAACGTGTTCCTGACGGTGGACACCTTGTCGGTGCCGTATGCGCCCAAGGGAAAGCGGCTCAGCATCGATGCGATCGGCGACGAGTTCTACCGGGTGGTGATCCGTGCGGGCTTCATGGAAACCCCGGACGTGCCGCTGGCGCTGATGCGTTCGTGCGATGCCGGCGGGATCCATTTCGATCCGATGGAGACGACGTATTTCGCCAGCCGCGAGACGGTGGTGGCGATCGCCCATCGCGGAATGCCGGTGTGGCGCGACAAGCTGTTCGCGGTCATGCACCGCAACGCGGCGCCGGCGACCGGGTTCTTCCGGATTCCGGGCAACCGGCTTGTGGAGCTGGGTGCGCAGGTGGAGATCTAGGCAGGGCCGGTGGCTACAGTGACGTTAACGGCAACAGCAATAGCAACGGCAACGGCAGGTTCTCGGCTTCGGGCGGGAGCGGCGTCCTGTCCGGGCATTGCTACTCGGTTCGGGCGGCCATCCATGGCCGCACTCACCGCCGTGCGCCATCCATGGCGCACTCTCCGCAATACCCGGACAGGAC
>JBOHYB010000047.1:0-26032 GCA_050737695.1 Lysobacter sp.
GCGATCCTGCAGCCGCCGTTCTTCGATCCCGACGCCGACCCGGCGGTCAACTACGGCGCCATCGGCGGCGTGATCGGCCACGAGATCATCCACGGCTTCGACGACCAGGGCCGCAAGTCCGACGGCAGCGGCCTGCTGCGCGACTGGTGGACGGCCGAGGACGCCGCCCAGTTCGAAGTCCAGGCCGAGCGCCTCGGCGCCCAGTACGAGGCCTACGAGTTCCCGAGATTGCCGGGCCTGCACATCAACGGCCGCGCCTCGATGGGCGAGAACATCGGCGACCTCGGCGGCCTGACCATCGCGCTGGAGGCCTACCGTCGCTCGCTCGACGGCAAGGACGCGCCGGTGATCGACGGCTTCACCGGCGAGCAGCGGTTGTTCATGGGCTGGGCGCAGGTCTGGCGCACCCAGTACCGCGATGACGCCCTGCGCCAGCAGCTGGTGGGCGACTCGCACTCGCCGGGCCAGATCCGCGCCTTCGCCCCGCTGCGCAACATCGACGCGTGGTACGAAGCGTTCAACGTCACCGAGGCCGACCCGCTGTGGATCGCGCCGGAGGATCGCGTGCGGATCTGGTAAGCCGCGCCTGCACCTGTTGAACCAGAAACCCCCGGGAATCCCGGGGGTTTTATGCCTACTTCAGCGGCAGGCATACCGCGGTGCGCCATTCCGACGGCGGCAGGTGGCGCCAGTCGTTGAGGTACTCCTCCACCATCGGGCCGTCGCCGGCCTCCTCGCCGCTGCCCGGCAACCACTCGCCGAACAGCCAGCGGTACGGGTTGGGCAGTTCCGCGTAGGGGCCGGTGTGGACCAGCACGGCGTAGCGGCCGCCCGGGATGCGACCACGTTGCACCGCGCCGTCGGGCTCGACGTCGGACGCGATCTGGATGCACGCCTGCGAGCGCAGGTCGGCCTCGTCGGTGGTCTCGGGGTCGTCGTGGTAGACGCCGAACGATCGGGTCTCCGGTATGCCGCGTCCGGCGGCCCAGGCGCCGAGCTTCTCGAAGGTGGTGCCGATCTTCTCGTAGTCGCCCTGGTGGGCGAGGGCAGCGACGTCGAGCGCGGGGCGCTCTTCGACGGTGACGGTGTAAGCGGTGCTGCTCATGCGGATGTTCTCCAGTGGATGGGTTTGAAGGACGGGCGGGGCGAGGATGCCCAGCCCGCCGCGGCGGCGATACTCACCCGGTGGCATGCCGTGGGCCTGGGCGAACGCGCGGTTGAACGGCGCCGTGGCCGAATAGCCGCAGCGCCGCGCGATCGTGGCCAGGCTGGCCGTGCCGTGCAGCAGTTCCGACGCCGCGCGATGCAGGCGCATGCGTCGCAGCGTCCCGGCCACCGTCTCGCCCATCAGCCCGCGATAGATGCGGTGGAAATGCCAGGGCGAGAAGTGGCCGATTGTCGCCAGCTGTTCCAGCGTTGGCGGCTGGTCCAGCCGCTCGGCCATGTAGGCCACCACCCGGTCGAGGCGGGCGGCGTGGCTGAGGCGGGTCGGGGAACGCTGCATGGGTGGGTCTCGTCTGTGTGCCGCAGAGCCATCCTCGCGTCGGCGGATTGACATGGGTTGCGCAGTTGGCGGGGCGATGCAGATGGGCTTTCTCAACCGATGCGAATGCCTGACGTATCCTGCAGCCTGCATCGCGCACTGGTGGAAATGCTTGTCACGCCCGACAGGCTGTGTAGCAAGGGAGATTGCAGCATGTGGAAAGTGTTGATCGTGGTTACCTTCGGCTTCTCGCTAACCGGTTGCACCGACCCTGGGGCGGTCGGTACTGCCCCGTTCCCGGTGGATGCGAAGAAGCACTTCACCATCGCTGATCTTGAGAGGCTCGGTTGCGAGGTCGACGTCGCTCCGCGCACGGCGAGCATGGATGTCCCGCTGATCGGACGAATGGATGTCTACGGTGTGTCGAACGGACCCTCATGCGCGTCACTGTTGTTCAGCACCCTGAGCGTGGCCCCGGCCGAGGGGTATGACCCCGGCACGTGGGCCGGAATGCGGGCGTCGGCCAGCAATTTTGCCGACGAGCATGGCTATGAGCTGTCCAGCTACGCCGGCGAGGTAGGCGAGTACAGTGAACTAGAGGTGTTCAGTCGGCACGGCAAGGAGTTGGGGTTCCGCTACAACGTGCAAGCCAACGGCTACCTGCATTCGGTCACCCTCATTTCCGACAGCATCGACCCGGTCGCTGAATTCGAGGACATCCTGGGGGAGAAGCTGTGAGTCTCGTCAAACCGGCGCCGGCCGAGCCGGGTGATGCAACGGAGAAACCCATGAAAGTGCGCCGCATCGTCGCCAATATCGATCCGCTCGGCAGGCTGGTCAACATTCTTGTGCACCTGTAACCCGTGAGGGAGCGTGCTGCCCGTCTCGCGTCGATCCTGATCCATCCCGCGGCGGTAATGGTGGTTGCGGCAGCCGTGAATGCGGGCGCGAACAACCGGGATTCCGGATTGGTGTGGCAGGCGCTCGGGGCCACCGTGGCTGCGGCTGCGGTGGTGATGCTCTACAGCGCGCTACAGGCCCGTTCGGGGCGCTGGTCGCACATCGATGCGTCGCAACGGCACGAGCGTTCGCAGCTCAATCGGTTCGCGTCGTGGGTATTGCTGGCGCTGGCGGCGGGGCTTGCGGCCATCGGCACGGACCGCGGCATCGTCGTCGCGATCGGCCTGTCGGGCTTGATCGTCCTTGCCGGCCACCTGTTGCGCGGGCGGCTCAAAAGCTCGCTGCACGTGGCGTTCGCCGCCTTTGCGGCATGCATCGTCTGGCCGCATCCGGCAGCGTTCACCGCATTGCTGCTGGCTACCTTGGTAGTGGCGTGGTCGCGGCTCGCGCTGCGCCGGCACGATGTGTCGGAGCTGATCGTGGGGGCCGTGATCGGCCTGGCGTGCGGCGTGATGTTCCAACTGGCCGTAAACGGCTCCACATGACTGCCGGTCAGGGCGAAGGCCCGTTCGCGCCGAATGCCTTCTTGCCGCCATCTTCGCGCCCGCTTATCGGCCGCGGCGGCAGCATGGCTGCCACATGTTTTCCATCGGAGCGCGCCATGAAGACTGTTGCCGGTTTTGCCACTGCGTTCGCCGCCGCCTTCGCGGCCGGAGCGGCGCTGATGTACTACCTGGACCCGGTCGCCGGCCGCCGCCGGCGTGCGCTGGCGCGCGACCGCGGAGTGTCGGCAAGCCATGATGCAGAACACTTCGCGCGCGCCAAGTCCAAGCGCGCCATCGACCGTGCGCACCGTGTGGTGGCGCGTGCGCGGGCGGGATCGTCGCATGCGCCGGTGGACGATGGCCAGTTGCACGGGCGCATCCGTACCAGACTGGGGCGGATGGTGGCGCATCCCGGCGAGGTCAATATCGAGGTGAACGGCGGACGCGTCGTGCTGCGCGGCCACGCCACGGATGCGGAGATCGAAGACCTGACGTCCGCGCTGGTGGCGATGCCCGGGGTTGCCGACGTCGATAACCGGTTGTCGGCCGACGCGCCGGAATCGCGGCACTGATGACCAGGCTCGAAGGGTCTTGCCATTGCGGCCAGGTGCGTTTCAGCTGCGAGTCGCTGGAGGCGTGGCACCGGCGTCACGGCCTGCTTGAGGGATCGGGGAGCGACGATTGATGAGGGCCGTCGGTGCAGGTGCGACAATTGCCGCCCATTTGCCGTGGCGGACGCCCACCAGGCCGGACCGACGATGATCAACAACGACGTATTGCGCAGCATCCGCTACATGCTCGACCTCAGCGACGGCAAGGTGGTGGAGATCACCCAGTTGGCCGATGCCGGTTTCCCGATCGACAAGGCGGATGTCGAGGCCTTCCTGAAGAAGGACAACGAGGACGGCCACGTCGAATGTGGCAATGCGGTGCTTGCGCACTTCCTCGATGGCCTTGTGATCCACCGCCGCGGCAGGAGCCCGAACCTGCCGCCGCGGCCGGTGGAGAAGCACGTCAACAACAACGTGGTGCTGAAGAAGTTGCGGGTGGCGTTCGAATTGAAGGACGTCGACATGCACCAGGTGTTCGAAGCCGCCGGATTTCCGATCTCCAAACCGGAGTTGTCCGCGTTGTTCCGCCAGCCGGGGCACAAGAACTTCCGGCAGTGCGGCGACCAGTTGCTGCGAAATTTTCTCAAGGGTCTGACCCTGCGCGTGCGCGGCGCTTGAGCGCCCTGCCGTAACCTGTATTCCCCCCTGTCCATGGAGTCGTCATGTCCTACGTACGCTGCCTGCGTGGTCTGGTTTCCGGTGTCGAATATTCCGCCGACCTGCCGATGAACCTGGATCCGGTCGATGGCCGTCCGGTGGAGATGGTCCTCGACCTCGATCGGCTGCGCGCCGAGCAGCCGGATGCCGGCTGGTACCGTCCGCAACGACGCGACATGTGGCGCTTCGGCGCGCTGATGGCGCTGGATGCCAATGATCCGGGCGACGCCGGCCACATCGTTGCGCTGGGCGAGGGCGCCACGCCGTTGCTCGACTACGCCCATCATCCGGTCGCCCGCCGCGCCGGCATCGCCCTGAGGTTGAAGGACGAAGGCAAGGCGCACCCTGGCCATGGCGCCAACCCGACCCAGAGTTTCAAGGACCGTGGCATGGCGATGGTGGCCGCGCAGGCACGGCGCCTGGGCCTGTCGCGGCTGGCCGTGCCCACCCAGGGCAACGCCGGCGACTCGCTGGTGCGCTATGCGCTGGCCGGCGGCTTGTCGGTGGTGGTGGCGATGCCGGACGACACGCCGTTGCCGATCCTTGGCGGCATCGCCGCCGCCGCGCTGCGGCACCCCGAGCGCATCCGGCTGGAACTGGCGGGGCCGACCATTCGCGAGTCCGCGGCGTCGCTGAAGGAAAAGTACATCCCGCAGGGCTGGTTCTCGGCCGCCACCTTCCAGGAACCGGGCTGGCGCATCGAGGGCAAGAAGTCGCTGGGCCTGGAACTGGCCGAGCCCGCGCCGGGCGAGACGCGTTGGTCCCTGCCCGACGCGGTGATCTATCCCACCGGTGGCGGCACCGGCGTACTCGGCATGTGGAAGGCCTGGGATGAATTGCAGGCACTGGGCCTGATCGACGCGCGTCGGCCGCGGATGATCTGCGTGCAAAGCGAGGCCACGGCGCCGCTGGTGCAGGCGTTCGAAAGCGGGGACGACGACACGACCGCGGCGACCGCCGGGCATACGCTGGCGGTCGGCCTCAACGTGCCCGGCGGCGTCGGCCATTTCCGCGTGCTGCAGATCATCCGCGCCAGCCAGGGCGCCGCCGTTGCGGTCAGCGAGGCCGACACCGCCGCGGAGTTCACCCGTCTGTGGCACGAGAAACCCGAGTGGATCGGCCCCGAGGGCGCCGCCTGCCTGGCGGCGCTGCCGCAACTGCTGGATCGCGGCCTGGTCGCACGCGGGGAGCGGGTGGTCGCGGTGAATACCGGCTCGGCCGAGAAATACCTGCCGGAACTGCGGCACCTGATGTAGCGCCGCCTGGCAGCGACATCGGTGGCGGCGGAGCGCGATCGGTTGATCCGAGGCGCTAAGATGGCCGCCGAACCAGGTTTCGATGTTTGACGATGCCGACACCGTCACTTCTACTCACAGGTCTCGTGGTGCTGCTTGTCGTGGGCATCGCCGGTTGGGTGATACGCCGCCGGTACGCGCCCGTCCCAACGGATGCGCCGTTCAGGCCGATGGCAAGGGCGAGGCTTGCACCTGCAGGACTTCGCGAACCGCAGCCGGCATCCCGCGACCGTGAGTCCTCTGATCCGGGAGACACGCGAGGCCAGGACCTGCTGCACCGCCTTTATGCGGTGGCCTTCGAGGATGTTGCCTTCAGTCGCGATGCGGTCGTGGCGGGCACCGCGCATGCGAACGTGGTGTCGCACGCGGTCTCGACCCTGGCGAAGATCGAGACGCAACCGCGCTATACCCCGCGCCGGCCGCATCTGCTGCCGCAACTGATGCGGACGGTCAACGATCCGGATGCCTCGGGCCAGGCCATGGCGGCGATCATCGCCAAAGATCCGGTGCTCGCCGGCAACCTGCTGCGCATCGCCAGCAGCGCGCTGTATTGCGTGCAGTCCAGGCCGGTCGAGAACATCGCTCACGCAGTGGCGATGGTGGGCACCGACGGTATCCGCCAGCTGATCGCGGCCGCGCTGGTGCAGCCGGTGATGGGTGCCGCAGGCGGAGGTCCGTTCGGCCGGCTGGCCACGATCATCTGGGACCATACGCTTCTGTCGTCCGCCGCCGCCGCGGACCACGCGATGCTGGTCGAAGGCGACGACGCGTTTTCCGCGCAGTTGCTGGGGTTGATGCAGGGACTCGGCGCGGCCACGGTGGCGCGGGTCGCACGCGACCAGTACGCCAGGCGCCCGAAGCTCGTCCCCGATGCGAGCGTGATTGCGGCGCTGCTGGACGGATGGGCGGTACCGACCGCCCGCCGGGTCGCGGAGAAGTGGGCGCTGCCCGAGCGGATCTGCCAGGCGCTGGACCAGCAGCGTGGCGCGGCGCCGGACTCGCTCGGGCGTTCGCTGCGCTTCGGTCGATCGGCCGCCGCGCTGGCCATGCTGTGCAAGCACGGTCGGGCGGAGGAGGGCGAGGCGCTGCTGGCGCTGGCGTCACTCGAACCCCGTGGCCATGCGACCGCGGACATCTGGAAGCGGCTGCGCCGGGGCGTCGAAGCGCACTCGTGAGCAGGGTGCCTGGATCACATGGGGAATGGCGGGATGGGAAACTGGAGGCGGCTGCGTTTTGGCGCGAGGAGCCTGTTGCACGTCAACAGGTTTGTATCGCGGATACTGAAGCCGCGAACGTGGTGGATGGCAGCCATTCCGATAGTGTTGTTCGCAGCCGCGCTGGGGCTGGCCATTTCGGACTACGCGGCCGGCGCCTGGGTGTCCTTCGGGGTAGGCGCCCTGAGTCTCCTGTGGGAACTGCGAGCGACGCTGGATGAGGTTTTCGGTTCGACGCCGGCGTTGATCGAGCAAGACGAGCGGTTCCAGCAGGAACTGATTGCGAAGTTGCACCCATCGGGCGAGGAGGTGCGCAACGGCTTCGAGATCCTTGGAATGCCACAACGCATCAACGAGTCGGTGGTGCGTTCGTCCCGGGTGGATGCGTGGTTCCGTGGCCACGATGTCCACGACCAGGTCGACGACGGCAAGCGGATCGCCGTGGAAGAGAGCTTGCGCGAGCACGCCGAACCGCTGGAGAAGATGCTTCGGTGCCGGTCGCGCGAATCGTATCGATCCGATCCGCCCCGCGTATTCCTCAACGAGAGCAAGCTCGGCCTGTCCAGCGGCATTGCGCTGGACAGGCCAATCGTCGGCGTTCACCGGGTCGGCTATTACCATTCGGTGTTGACCAACGAGGCGTCCGCGCGCTGCCTGGTATCGGATGGCGGTGAGCAGGCGATCGTGTTCTCGGGTAGCGAGTTGTTCCCGCTGACGCGCATCGACGACCGCTGGCAGTTGCGGACGCTTGCCGACTCGTGCATGGCGGATCATGTCGGGGTCAGCACTCTGGTGGTGACGCGCGACCGCAAGCTGGCGGTCTGGAAGCAGGCGGGAACCGCGCAGCATTCGCGCAAGTTGCTGGCGCCGACGGGGTCGGGCTCTTGCGACTGGAAAGACCGGGAGTCGGCGGACCTGAAGGAGACCCTGGTGCGGGCCATGGAGCGCGAGTTCGTCGAAGAATCGTTCGGCGGGCAATCGCCCGTGTTCGACAAACAGACGCGTCCGCTCGGCTATTTCCGCTGGGTCAGGCGCGGGGGCAAGCCCGAGTTCGTCGGGGTTACCTGGGCGGACCTGGACGCGGCCAAGCTGAAGCCCAATGTCACCGAGGTGAACCGAAACCGGCACGAGACGCAGGCGTACGACGTGCCGGACATGGCTTCGCTGTGCGCCAGGTTGGAGATTCTGGTTGGAAAGGAGGATGTTTCCGTGCCGCTTTGGATCAATGCGCTGGCGCTGTTGGAGGCCATCAGCGAGGACCGTGCCGGTTGGGCGAAGTTCTTGCGGCTGGAATAACCGATAGTCCGCGACCTGGTTCGACGGGGCTCAGCGATACCCCTGCGCCTGCAGTGAGAACAGGTGCGCGTAATGGCCGTCAGCGGCGATCAGCTGCTCGTGGTTGCCGCGCTCGACGATGCGACCGTCCTGGATGACGATGATCTGGTCGGCCATGCGCACGGTCGAGAAGCGGTGCGAGATCAGGATCGCGATGCGGTTGTGGGTCAGCTTGCGGAAGTGCTCGAAGATCGTCGCCTCGGCGGCTGCATCCATCGCCGCGGTGGGCTCGTCCAGCACCAGGATGTCGGCGCGCGAGCGCATGAAGGCGCGGGCCAGGGCGATCTTCTGCCATTGCCCGCCGGACAGCTCGCGGCCTTCGCGGAACCACTTGCCGAGCTGGGTATCGAAGCCGGCCGGCAGGGTCTCGATGAAGGGCGTGGCCATGCCCATGTCGGCGGCTTCCTGCCAGCGTTCGCGGTTCTCGAAATGCTCGACATCGCCGGCGCCGACGTTCTCGCCGACGCGCATCTGGTAGCGCGCGAAGTCCTGGAAGATCACGCCGATGCGCTGCAGCAACGTGGCCTCGTCCCACTCCTGCAGGTCGCGGCCGTCGAGCAGGATGCGGCCGGTGTCGGGCGAGTACAGCCGGGTCAGCAGCTTGATCAGGGTGGTCTTGCCGGACCCGTTCTGGCCGACCAGCGCCAGCGATTCGCCGGGACGGATGTGCAGGTCGATGCCCTGCAGCGCCGGGGTGTCGGCGCCGGGGTAGGTGAAGCCCACGTTCTCGAAACGGATGCCGTCGCTGGGGTCGGGGCCGCGCTCGGCGGTGCCCCGCGCGGCCGGCACCGGGGTTTCCAGATATTCGTACAGCGTCGACAGGTACAGGTTGTCCTCGTACATGCCGCCGATCGCCGACAGGCTCGCCGACACCGCCGCCTGACCCTGGCGGAACAGCATCAGGTACATCGTCATCTGGCCCAGGGTGATACGCCCGACGATCGTTGTCATCGCGATCCAGCCGTAGGCGAGATATAGCGTGACGGTGCCGACCAGGCCGAGCACGAAGCCCCAGCCGTCGCGGCGGATCGCGAGGTCGCGGTCGGCGCTGTAGAGCTTGCCGAAGATCCCGCGGTAACGGTCCAGCAACAGCGGGCCGAGGCCGTACAGCTTGACCTCCTTGGCGTGGTCCTCGCGCGCGATCACCGTTTCCAGGTACATCTGCATCCGGGTGTCCGGCGAGCGCCAGCGGAACAGGCTGAAGGCGTCGCCGGAGAACCGCGTCTCGGCCATGAACGAGGGCAGGCCGGCCAGCACCAGCACCAGCACCGCCCACGGCGAGAATTGCGCCAGCAGTACGCCGTAGCTGACCAGCGAGATGCCGTTCTGGACCAGCCCGAAGGTGCGGTTGACCAGCGACAAGGGCCGCGACGAGGCCTCGCGGCGGGCGCGGGTCAGCTTGTCGTAGAACTCCGAGTCCTCGAAGTGCGCCAGCTGCAGGGTCAGCGCCTTCTCCAGGATCATCACGTTGACCCGCTGGCCAAGCTGCGCGCGCAACAGCGACTGGCACAGCGAGATCCCGCGCTGGGCGCCGGCGACGGCCATCACCAGCCCGGCCTCCAGCGCGATCAGGCCATACACCGGCGTCAGCACCAGCGGCTCCCCGGCCGACACCGCGCGGCTGGCGGCGACCACCGCATCGACGATCAGCGCGCCGACCCAGGCCACGCCTGCCGGCAGCAGTCCCGCGGCGATGGTCAGAAGGCCCAGCGCCACGGTCAGTTTCCGGCTGGTACTCCAGACCAGTTCCAGTGCGCGCCCGCTGAAGCGGAACACGCCGAGGAAGCTGCTGGTCAACTCGCGGGGAGGCGGAGCGTGGTCGGCGGCGGAAGGTTTCAAATGCGTCGTGTCGATCGGGCGGATGCGGAAACCGCGATATGGGGTCGGACCCGCGAATGCGCAAATCGCCCGCTGCGGAACCGATCAATCCGCGGTCGTGCCGCGGCAGTGGAGCCCAAGGCATCACGCCGGTGATACGTCGCGGATGTCACCCTTGGATGTGGGTCCTTCGACATGGAACAGGGCGATTACTTCGATGCGGAGAAACGTCATGAGGCAGCAGAATCCGAACCCCGGGCAGCATCCGTCGCAGCCGGCACCGGGCCAGACCCCGCACCCGGCGCACGACCCGATCCCCGATCAGCCGATCGACCCCACGATACCGCCGCTGCGGGATCCCAACAGCGATCCGGAACAGCCCGGCAGGGACCCGAGCGAGACACCTCGATAACGACGGCGGGCGCCTCGGGAGACGGCGCTTCCAGGGACACTCGCGACCCGATAGCCGGTCTCGGCTATGCTCCAGATCCCGGCCCACCGACCGATCGTCATCGCGGAGGTTCAAAATGTCCGACGCCAAGCGACCCAAGTCCAGCGACTTCGATCCCGAGGTCATGCGGCTGTTCGATCAGTACGTCCACGGCGTGATCGATCGCCGCGGCTTCCTCGCGGGCGCGGCGCGCTTCGCGGTCGGCGCGGCCACTGCGACCGGCCTGCTGGCGGCGCTGGCACCGCGGTTCGCCGAAGCGCAGCAGGTCAAGCCCGACGATCCGCGGCTGTCGACCCGGTACTTCGAGTTCGAGTCACCGAAGGGCTACGGCACCGGCCGCGGCTATCTGGTGAAGCCGGCCAAGGCCAGCGGCCCGCTGCCGGTGGTGCTGGTTGTCCACGAAAACCGCGGGCTCAACCCGCATATCGAGGACGTCACGCGGCGGTTGGCGCTGGAAGGTTTCATCGCCTTCGCCCCCGACGCGCTGTTCCCGCTGGGCGGCTACCCCGGTGACGAGGACGCGGCCCGGGCGCTGTTCGCCAAACTCGACCAGGACAAGACCCACGCGGATTTCCTCGCTGCCGCCAGCATGCTCGGCACGCTCGAGGGCGGCAACGGCAAGATGGGCGCGGTCGGCTTCTGCTACGGCGGCGCCATGACCAACTTCCTGGCCACCCGGTTGCCGGACCTCGATGCCGCCGCGCCGTTCTACGGCCCTGCGCCGCCGATTGAGGACGTGGAGGCGATCAACGCCGAGTTGCTGGTGGTGCTCGCTGCCAACGACGAGCGCGTCAATGCCACCTGGCCGGCCTACGAGGCCGCGCTCAAGCAAGCCGGCGTGACCTATACGCTGTTCCAGCCGGCCGGCACCCAGCATGGCTTCAACAACGACACCACGCCGCGTTACGACGAGGATGCCGCCGCGGAGGCCTGGCGTCGGACGATTGCGTTGTTCGGCCGCACCCTGCGCCCAGACACGCCGTCGGCGTAGCCGCAGGGTTCATCCTCGCGGCGCTATCCTGCCGGCCTGATCCGAATGCTATTGCGGAGGTTCCCATGGCGACTGGCTGGGCCGGCGACGGCGCCGTACAGGACCAGATCGATGCCACCGTCAAGGACGGCATCAAGCGCGCCCGTGGCCAGTTGCGCGAGGGGCCGGGGCTGACCCACTGCGAAGAATGCGACGCGCCGATTCCCGAGGCGCGGCGCAAGGCCGTGGCCGGGGTGCGCCTGTGCATCGCCTGCCAGGAAGCGGAGGATCGCGAGCAGGGCACGGCGGGCGGCTACAACCGGCGCGGCAGCAAGGACAGCCAGCTGCGCTGACGGCTACAGCTGCGATTCGATCGGCAGCCAGCCCAGCACGGCGACCAGGCCACGCTGCCACGCGTTGGTATCGGGCTCACGGGTCAGCGCGACCGGAGGTTGCCGCGCGCGGTCGAGCCAGCGCAGCTCGCCGTCGGCGTTGCGGTACACCCAGTAGCTGAGCGCGGGATTGGTCAGGCGCAGGTATTCGTTGCGCAGTGCGATGGCGATCGCGCGGTCCTCGAACAGCACCCCCATCTCGGTATTGAGGTCGATCGAGCGTGGGTCGAGGTTGAACGAGCCGACGAAGCCGCGGGCGTCGTCGACCACCAGCGCCTTGGTGTGCAGGCTTGCGCCGCTGCTGCCGAACACGCCGGCCGATTCGGTATGGCCACGCGCCTTCATCTCGTAGAGGTGCACGCCCTGTTCCAGCAGTTCCTCGCGATAGCCCGCGTAGCCGCTGTGCACCGCCGGCACGTCGTTGGCCGCCAGCGAGTTGGTGACGATGCCGACATCGGCGCCGCGGCGGACGAGGGCGGCGAACCCGGCGACACCCTCGTCGCCGGGAACGAAGTAGGGCGAGATCACGAACGCCTTGTGGCGGGCGGTCTCCAGCATGTTGGTGAGCCGGGTGGCCAACCAGTCCCCGCGGTTGTCGTCGCGCCATTTCAGCGGCGGGTCGGCGACGACCTGCACGTTGGCGGTCCAGTGCGGGTCGAGCGCGCGCTGCTGGTAGGCGCGCACGGCCTGTGACTGCGCGACACGCTGCAGGTACGGCTGCGCCTCGGCCTGGCGGGCTTCCTGATCGACGCCGGCCAGCATCGCCTGCAGTTCTTCCGGGCCCTGGCGGTTGAGTGCGGCGATCGGCACCGCGGCGGCGCTGTTCCAGTAGTCGTCGAAGATCGTGCTGGCCTGGCCTACGGCAGGGCCGAACAGCAGCAGGTCGAGATCGCGGAAGTTCACCTCGGCGTCGGCGCTGAAATACTCCTCGCCGATGTTGCGTCCGCCAATCACCGCCACCCGGCCATCGGCGATCCAGGCCTTGTTGTGCATGCGGTGGTTGATGCTGAAGACGCGCTGGACCATTTCCAGCACGCGCTCGAAACCCGTGCGGTTGCGGAACGGGTTGTACAGGCGCAGCTCGATGTTGGGATGGGCGTCCAGCGTCATCAACTGCGGGTCGAGCCCTTCGGCATTGAGATCGTCGAGCAGCATGCGCACGCGCACCCCGCGCTCGGCGGCGGCGTGAACCTCGCGCGCGAGCAGGTGCCCGGTGAGGTCGTCGTGCCAGATGTAGTACTGCAGGTCGAGGCTGCGGCCGGCCTTGCGGCTGGCGATCGCGCGCGCCGCGAAGGCGTCCAGGCCGTCCGCCAGCAGCAGCACACCGGTCTGGCCGGGGTTGGCGGCCAGCAGTGGCGCCAGCTCGCGGTCGATCGCGGTCTGGTCGGGCTGCAGCGGCAGCGCCTGGCTGGGCGCGCCGGTGGCCGGTGGCGTCAGGCGGTCGGCCAGCAGCAGGCCGCTGCCGATGATGGCAGCCAGCGCCAGCGCGCCAATGCCGATCCAGCGAAGTACTCGCAGCATCCCGGGTCTTTGCATCCCCCGGAGTATGCCGGCGGCACAGGCGGAGGCTCCACCTTCGATAGATATCGTGGATCGAACCCATATGAACAATCAATTTCAGCTTGAGTTCAGATGAGGCTAGGGTCGGGGCGGGGCACCGCGTCCCGGTGACCTGCAGCAGCGTCAATCACTCGTTGAAGAGGAGATGGACCATGAAGCAGCAGAACGCCCCGTGGCCAAGGCCACTTTCACTGGTATGCGCGGTCGCGCTGGGTTGCGCCGGCATCGTCGGGGTCGCGCTCGCCGCCGGCCAGGCGCGAACGCCGCCATCGAGTTACATGCCAGTGGTGATCACCGAAAATTTCGAGGCGATCAAGTCGCGGATGGAAGCCGCCAAACGCGGCATCCTGCAGCGCCACCAGCGCCTGCTTGAACAACGCTACGACCTGGCGGACCGGCCCGCCCGGGGCGTGACCATGTCGGGTGGCAAGCCGATCCAGCAGGGACCCCGTACGCGCCTGCCGGAGGGGCAGGACTGGGCCACGTTGGCGGCCATGACCCCCGCCGAGATCCGCCAGCGCGATCTGTTCCCGGCCGGCTTCCTGCCGTTGCCGCACGCCAACCACCCCGAGGGCGGGATGGTGTTCCCGCAATTCCAGATCGACGAGATACTCCGTCAGGAAGACCGCGACCTGACCCGTTTCGACCTGGATTTCGTCCTGCCCGATCACTTCCTGCCCGAGTTCCCCGCGCCGATCTTCCTGACCCCGAGGCCGGACCTGGGCGACGTGTCGAAGGGCCAACTGGTCACGATCGACAACTTCCACGAGCTGTTCAACGGCATCCTCAACCCGAAGCAGCTGGAGGGCCTGCGGCTGCTGGTGACGCCGTTTCCGCAGCAGCAGTTCAACCAGACCATCGACCGTCGTTCGGCCGAGCCGAGTCGTGGCGTGACCTGTTTCGACTGCCATGCCAACGGCCACACCAATGGTGCGTTCCACCTGGCCGGTGACGGTCGGCCGCAGCAGAACCGCCATCGCATCGAGACGCCGACCCTGCGTGGCGTCAACATCCAGCGCCTGTTCGGCTCGCAGCGCGCATTGAAGACGGTCGAGGATTTCACCGAGTTCGAGCAACGCGGCGCGTACTTCGATGGCGACCACGTGATTGCCGCCAAGAAGGGCGTGAACGTGCTCGAGCGCGGCAGCCAGGTCCACTTCATGGCCGAGTTCCAGGAGATGCTGGACTTCCCGCCGGCGCCCAAGCTCGATGTGCTGGGCCGGCTGGACCCGGCACTGGCGACCGAGTCGGAGCTTCGCGGCGAGGCGCTGTTCTTCGGCAAGGCCAAGTGCTCCAGCTGCCACGCGCCGCCCTATTACACCGACAACCTGATGCACAACCTGAGGATGGAGCGCTTCTACGAGCCTCGGATGATCAACGGGATGATGGCCACCGCGGACGGGCCGATCAAGACGTTCCCGCTGCGTGGCATCAAGGATTCGCCGCCGTACCTGCACGATGGCCGCCTGCTGACGCTGGCGGACACCGTCGAGTTCTTCAACCTGGCGCTTGGTACACGGCTCGCCGAAACGGAGAAGGAGGACCTGGTGGCCTTCATGCGCCAGCTCTGACCCGCTGGCGCCTCCCGGTCCGGCGAAGGCAATCCGCCGGATCGGGCATGCAGGGCCGGGGCCGAAGTCGCTACATTGGGGGTCGACTCCACAACGGGACCGACTACCCATGAATCGTCGCGATTTCCTCATCACCGGCGCCGCCGCCGGCACTCTGGCCGCCGCCGACGGCTGGACACCGGCTTTTGCACGGCCGCGCAGCAAGCTGCGCCTGGGCATGATCGGCACCGGCCTGCGCGGACAGAGCCTGATGGGGTCGCTGCTCGGTCGCGGCGATGTCGAGATGGTCGCGCTGTGCGACATCGAGCCGATCATGCTCGGGCGGGCAGTGGCAGCGGTCGAAAAGGCCGGCCAGTCGACCCCGAGAACCTTCGGCGCCGACGGCGACATGCATGCCTACCGCCGATTGCTGGAGCTGGACAACCTCGATGGCGTGATCATCGCCACGCCGTGGGAGTGGCACGCACCGATGGCGATCGATGCGATGCAGGCCAAGGTGGCGGTCGGCTGCGAGGTGGTCGCCGGCATCACCCTGCAGGACCACTGGGACGTGCTGCGGACCCAGCAGCAGACCGGCACGCCGTACATGCTGCTGGAGAACGTCTGCTACCGCCGCGACGTGATGGCCGCGCTCAACATGGCGCGGCAGGGTGTGTTCGGCGAGATCGTCCACCTGCAGGGCGGTTACCAGCACGACCTGCGCGGAGTGAAGTTCAATTCCGGCGACCCCGACGAGCCGTACGACAGCGGCGTCGAGTTCGGCGACAAGGGCTGGTCGGAGGCGCGCTGGCGCACCCGGCACTCGATCGAGCGCAACGGCGACCTGTACCCCAGCCACGGCATCGGCCCCTGCGCGCACCTGGCCAACGTCAACCGGGGCAACCGGTTCATCCGGATCAACTCGTTTTCCAGCAAGGCCCGCGGACTGCACGACTACCTGGTCGACAAGGCTGGCCCGGATCATCCGAATGCCAAGCTCGAGTTCGCCCACGGCGACGTGGTCACCACCCAGATCGCCTGTGAGAACGGTGAGACCATCCTGCTGCAGCTGGATGTCTCGCTGCCGCGGCCATACTCGCTCGGCTTCCGCGTGCAGGGCACCGAGGGGCTGTGGATGGACGTCAACAAGGGCGTGCACATCGAAGGCAAGAGTCCGCCACACAAATGGGACGATGCGCAGGAGTGGTTCGACAAGTACGACCACCCGTTGTGGAAGCAACACGCCGAAACCGCCGCCGGCGCCGGCCACGGCGGGATGGACTGGTTCGTCCTCAATGGTTTCGTCGAGGCATTGAAGGCCGGCGACCCGATGCCGATCGACATCTACGACGCGGTGACCTGGAGCGCGATCACGCCATTGTCGGAACAGTCGATCGCCGGCGGTTTCGAGACGCTGGACTTCCCGGATTTCACCGAGGGGCGCTGGAAGGCCCGCAAGCCGATCTTCGCGCTCGATAGCGGCTACTGATCCGGGCGACGGGCCGCCCCGCCGCCGATCACGGCGTGGCCGTCGGTCGCGCCGAACCCGCCATGTACGGGAACTGCGCGAAGATCGCGGCAATCGCCTCGTCGGCGGCCGCCGCGCGCTCCTGCGGGCTGCGTTGGGTGACCCGGCCGATGGCATCGCCGGTCCACACCAGGTGGTTGCGCCCGGCATCGACCAGGTCGACGGTCAGGGTGCCCTCGGTGTACTCGCTGATCCGGGCCTCGTCGTACCACACCGGTACCGCGAAGTAGCGCTGGGCGCGGTAGCTGTAGAAGTAGTGCACGTCGGTGCGCGGGATGCTGTAGACGTCGGAGCGCTCGCGGATCACGCCCTGGAAGTTCACCAGCAGGTCGGGATCCTCGGCGTCGAACCGGTAGCCGCGCGCGTCCATCTCGCGGCGCACGCTTTGCTTGATCCGGTCCGAGAGGTAGTTGGTGTAGCCGGACTGCTCCATCGCCAGCGGCTGGTAGAACGCGTACGTGGCGTAGCGTGAGAAATCGGCGGCGGGGTCGGCGTCGGTGCGCACCCGCGGACCCGTGGCGCAGGACGCCAGCAGGGTCAGGGCGAGCAGGGCGCACAGGGCGGGAAAGATCGAGCCGGGGAGGGAGGGTCGCATGGCATGTCTCCGCGTTCGGGTGCGCATGCCACGCTAGCAATCCGGCGTCCGGAACTGCGTGAAGCCAGCCCGCAGTCCCTGCTTTCACGCCGTCGTGACGGTTCTGGCGGCGATCGCGCGGCGGGTGACCGCGATCGAGTCGCTTCGCCGTTCCCTCGATGGCGGCTTCAATTCCCATGCGGTACGGCCCATTCGGCCGGAGGCGGAAGTCGTATTCCCTCGAGGATGCGCGGATGGACGTCAATCGCAGAAATCCACGGCGTGCCGTGGCCACGGCGGTACTGCTGTCGGGCTGTCTGGTTGCGGGTGCCGGCGTCGCCGCCGACCCGGCGGCCGCGTCGTGCGGGTGCAGCACCATCAAGGTCAAGAAGTTCTACGACGCCAATGCCAACGGCGTCCACGACCCGGGCGAGCCTGGTGTGCGCGGATGGAAGATGACGCTCGAATCGATCAGCAAGTCCGTCAATTCCAGCAAGAACACCAACGTGTACGGGGTCGCCGGCTGGGGCATCAAGGCGGGCAGCGACTACTCGTTGCGCGAGGGAACCCCCGACCAGACCAACTGGGTGCAGTCCGCCCCGGTCGACGCCAACGGCGACCCGGTCAACCCGCAGACCGGCATCGTCGCGGTCCCGGGCAAGACCGCCTGGGTCAAGTTCGGCAACTACTGCACGGTCGGCAGCGGTGGCCGCACCCCGGGTTACTGGGGCAACAAGAACGGTGAAAGGCGGATGGGCGACGGCGGCACGCTGCAGCCGGAGTTGGACCTGTTGGGGGCCATGAACCTGGTGGACGCCAACGGGCTTGCGTTCGATCCGTCCAGCCATGCCGGATTCAAGTCCTGGCTGCGCGGCAGCAATGCCGTCAACATGGCCTACAAGCTGTCGTCGCACCTGGCGGCAATGGCGCTCAATGTGGAAGCCGGCTACGTCGATGGCGACGCAACGTTCGTCTCCTTTGGCGGCACGGTCAACGAACTCATGGCCTTGGCCAACCAGTCCCTGGCGGATCACCCGAAGACGTTTACCGGCCACCCGGAGCGCGCCTACCAGGAGCAACTCAAGAACTACCTGGATGCGCTGAACAACAACGCCGCGATCGTCTCGCCGATTCCGTGCAAGCGCAGTTTCAGCTATTGAGCGGCGAGCGCGCGCCGCGTCCTGCGCGTGGCCTTCCCCACAAAAAGAGGCAGGCTTCCTTCGGGAAACCTGCCTCCTGGATACGCTTCCGGAAACCGGCAACGAGGTGCCCACGCGCCGGATGGACCTGCGCGCGGGGAGTCGCTTACTCGACCGGCGGATCCTCGACCGGCTCGCCCTCCACCGGGGTGTCTTCGTCCGGCATCTCGACATCGACATCCGGCACCGCGACCGGCACCGTCTCGGTATCGACGTCCACTTCAGGCGCTTCCACGTCGTAGGCCGGCAACTCGCCGCCCTCGGCGCTCACGTCCACGTCCGGCAGTTCGCCTTCCTGGGTCTTGTCGACGTTGCACGCGGTCAATGCGAGCGCCGAGGTCATTGCAAAGGCCAGGATGGTGGCTTTCTTGATCAGGTTGCTCATGTCATTGACTCCTTGGATGAATGCGCCACGAAATCCTCGCGCATGCGGCGTTGATGGCATGTGAGCGCCCAAGCATAAACGCAGGATTAACACAAGGCCTGCTAAGGATGTACGTCCGGCGAGGTTGCGCCGGACCCCCGGTTCCACCGTTGCACCCAACATCGCCCGCGCTTGCCGCCCGGGCCGCCGGAATGTTCCGACGGTGTCTTCCCGTCCTGAATCGTGCGCGATGCCCCTTGTCCCCCGTTGGAAAGGAAAGTCCCATGAACTCCGTGCTTTGCAGACTCGCCGTGCTGTTCGCCGCCGCGCTCGCCGCGGGCGGGGCAGTCGCCGGCAGCAATACCTCCATGTCGGAACGGGCCATGGCCCGACAGGCCGAATCCATCATCGTCGGCCGCGTCGCCGACACCCAGTCCGAATGGGTCGGACGAACGCTGGTGACCGTTGCCACGGTCAAGGTCAACGAGACCCTGAAAGGTGGCCGCGCGTCCACGGTCGAGGTGGTGCTGCCTGGCGGCATCGACACCAGCCGCCGGGTGCCGGTGGCGATGACCTATCCGGGCGCGCCGAGGCTGGTTCCCGACGAGCAGGTACTGCTGTTCCTGGACCGCAGCGACGTCAGGCAGGGCGCGCTGATCGTCAGCGGTTACGCGCAGGGCAAGTACGTGGTCGCGCGCGATCCCAGCGGCCAGACCATCGTCACCCGCAATGCCTCCGAGGCCGGCAACGTCGGCGCGCCGGGCTTGCGCGAAGGCGGCACCGAACGCCGGACGCTCGATGAGTTCCGGCGCCAGTTGAAGGGCTATCTGGCGCCCCCGCGCCCGTGACCGAGGAGAATCCCATGCGCAAGTTCTTACGATCCGCCCTCCTCGCCGCCGCCGTCGCGTCCGCCCCCGCGGCGTTCGCCGGCGGCCAGCTCGAGGAACTGGACATCACCAATGCGACCCCGGACGCCGACGGCCTGTTGCTGGCCGAACTGGTCGGCATCCGCTGGGACGACCGTGCGATCCCGGTGCGCTACCGGGTCAACGACTCCACCGGACCCGGTGTGCCCAACCCGATCGGCGCGCCAGTGCTGACGCTGGCCGATGCGAGCACCGCGATGCAGCGCTCGTTCGACCAGTGGAACGACGTGCGCACGTCCTACATCGACATGCAGATCGTCGGCCAGACCAGCAGTGCCGCGCCGGCCGGCTTCGACTTCGTCAACGAGTTGACCTTCACCACGCCGGCCACCTTCGGCGCGATCGCCGTCTCGCCTTCGGTCAGCCTGATCGCCGATGCCTGCCTGCTCGATGGCGAGGACATCAACGGTGACGGCACCGCCGACGTGTCGGATGCGATCGCCGTGGTCACCGAGATCGGCGGCCAGAACGTGTTCCCGGCCGGCTGCTACGAGGCCGGCACGATCCTCGACAACGACGTGCTGTTCAACACCAAGTCGAGCAACGGTTTCCGCTTCACCGTCGGTGATGGGGCGCTGGACACCAACCCGATCTCGGTCGACCTGGAAACCGTGGCGACCCACGAGTTCGGCCATTCCCACGGGCTGTCGCACGCGCTCACCAACAACCGCGGCGCCAACGACGCGCGCAGCGCGGTCATGTTCCCCTTCATCAATACCGGCGACCCGGATTCCGAAGGCGAACAGCGCACCCTGGACACCGATGACCGCGCGATCACCTCCTGGGTCTACCGGGAAGGATCGGCCAGCAGTGGCCCGGGGGCATTGCAGGCGGGCGACGTGCGTTTCGACCGCGTGTACGGGTTGATCCGTGGCAGCGTCGAGGACGCGGACGGTGCGGCGGTGGCGGGAGCGAACGTCTACGCGATCAGCCGCTTCACCGACGAACGATTGTCGTCGGCCTTCAGTGGCCGGGCGAGGGTGTTGTTCGATCCCGTCGGCGGCGGCCTGTTCGTCCCGGATCCCGAGGATGCGATCGCCAATGGCGACTATGAGATCGCGGTGCCGCTGGGACTGTATTCGGTCGGCATCGAGCCGCTCGACGGCCTGCCGGTGTCGCCCGGATCGATCAGCCTGACCGCGCAGATCGGTTCGATCCTGGGCCAGCAGAACTTCGACGAGGCGTTCTGGAATCTGCGCAGCCGCTTCGGCCAATCGCCGGTCCTGGGCCAGGCCTTGCCGGTGCCGGTGTTGCCGCGCTGGGGCGCCAACAATATCGACTTCACCACCGAGGTGACGTTCAAGTCGGGCAACCTGGTCGGACGCTTCAGTTCCGGATTCACCGACCTCGGCCCCGGCAGCTATTACGTGGTGCGGGTGCCGATCGAGACGGTGATCGAGGCCTTCGGGCGCGACTTCGCGGTGCAGTCGGCGTTGTTCGAAACCCGGGTGGTCGATTCCTCGACAGTGCCGAACTTCGCCGAGGCGATGCTGACCACCGGGCGGGTCGACGCGGACCTCAACATCGTCGACATCGACCTGCGACGGCCATTGCTGCGCGAGGCGCCATTCCTGGGGGCCGACAACGACTTCGCGCCGTTGTACGCCCGCAGCCCGCGCGCGCTGGCCCGGCGGATTGAGCTGGGGTATCGGTTCAACCGGTTCGACAGCGTGTTCCTGGTGTTGCGCCTGCCGACCGACGGTCTGCCGTTCCCGGGGCCGTCGGCGTACGCGCCGCTGGTCGGGCTGGGCATCGGCAACAGCCCGGGCGCCGCGTCGTACTACTCCGAGGACGGCGCCACGTTCACTCGCGTGGCCGCCTACGGCTTCAGGTTCCAGTTGGCGGTGACGCCGACGTCCGGCTGATTCCCAGGCCACACCGATCACGCCGCCCGCGCCATGCGGGCGGCGTCGTGTCCAGCCATCGATTGCGCCGGCTACCTCCGAACCCGGTAGGATCGAGACCATGCGTCAGCGTATCGAGCCCGACAACCTTTACCCACCTGCCGACATCGGCGAGGAGTGGGTCAACGCGTTGACCCATGGGGCCGGTGCGGTGGCCGCACTGGCCGGCGGGGCGGTGCTGATCACCCTGGCGGCGGTGCACGGCGACGCCTGGCAACTGGCCGGCGCGATCGTGTTCGGGGCCTGCCTGCTGTTGCTGTACGTCGCCTCCACGCTGTACCACGCGGTGGCGTACCCACAGGCCAAGGCACGGCTGAAGGTGTTCGACCATTGCGCGATCTACCTGTTGATTGCCGGCACGTACACGCCGTTCACCCTGATCGGATTGCGCGGACCCTGGGGCTGGGGCCTGTTCGCGGCGATATGGACGCTGGCGCTGGCCGGTGTGGTGTTCAAGCTGTTCTTTACCGGACGCTTCTCGCGGTTGTCGACGCTGATCTACATCGCGATGGGCTGGCTGGTGCTGGTGGCATTGAAGCCGCTGCTGGGCGCGCTGGATGGCTGGACGCTGGGCTGGCTGTTCGCCGGCGGCGCCTGCTACACGCTGGGCACGGTGTTCTACCACCGCCCGTCGCTGCGGTACTCGCACGCGATCTGGCACCTGTTCGTGGTCGCCGGCAGCGTCTGCCACTACGTCGCGGTGATGGCGCAAGTGGTCTGAGGCGAATGCTACTTGGCTTCGCTGACACCCTTAAGTTGGG
The DNA here is from genome assembly GCA_050737695.1 of Lysobacter sp. Taxonomy (GTDB): domain Bacteria; phylum Pseudomonadota; class Gammaproteobacteria; order Xanthomonadales; family Xanthomonadaceae; genus Novilysobacter. Next base: position 22,038 of record JBOHYB010000047.1, read on the forward strand.
TATGCAAGCTGAGAATCCGCTCATGGACAAGTTCGCGCTGCCGACTTAAATCGGCAAGCGCCGCTTGTTCGCCAGCAGTCAAATCTGGCTTGCTACCAAATATCAAACCGCCATGCCCCGTAAGCCGGTCTATGCGCTCGTTGATGTGCTTCTCCTGAGTACGAAGCGTCGCAGTACTTTGCAACACGTCGCAGTTGCCAACGTATTTGTCCAGCGACGCCCGGCACTCGCTTAGTGCAGATTTCCAGCTCGGCAGCACGTCCATGCACTTCTGTTCGTTGGCCACACTACTTGAGCAAGCCGCTCCCGTATGTTGGCACTTCGCCAACTGCTCAAGCGCAGCATCCCGACTCTTCTCAATTTCGGCAACCTTGGCCTCGAGCGGCGCAATTTGAAACAGTTGTATCACCGCGTACTCAGCGCTGCCAAGGAAGACAAGTCCACCCAGCATTGCAATCATTGACTTGCCGACGGACATCGGGGAGTTGCTTGTCTCGGTCATAGTTTCGGGTCGGATTGGTCAGGCGACCATTGCCAAAATGTTGCGCCATAGGTACTGCCTTCGATTTCGGGGAACACGTCGCCCTGCTTGAAGTAGCGGCGGCTACCTTGTTTGGCGGGCGTGAACCAGTAGCCAGAACGTGGGCAGTCCTTGCCGGCAGGAACGCGGTGCTGCGCTTGGGCCACTTCGCCGGTGCCGGCGTAGGTGCCATCGCAGTCCTCGTACTCGTCGTTGACCATCTCGACGAAGTACCAATTGCAGGGCTTGGACTCGAAGCCTTCGCGCGAAACGGCCGATGGCGCCAGCTTGGCCTTGGAACGGCTGCGGTCGTCAATGCTTTCTAGGTTGCGATACTCCGGCTTGTTGATGAACTCCAGCAGACCCTGCTGATCGTCCCAAAGCCCCTTGCGCCCAACGGCCGCCAAGGCGGCATGACCGATCTCGTTCAGCGTGTGGGTTTCGCCTAGCTCACCGTGACCACCCGTCCATGCGAACTGCAGCGCGGCATAGGGGTCTTCCTGCGGCACATAGACGCCCGTGCGGGGAGGTGTTTTCCCAGTCTCACCTACAACATCAGTGCGGACCCGGAGCTTGGGGAGCTTGGGGAACAGATGGCCGTCGCGCTGCCAGTCACTCCAGAACGAAAAGTCTTTGCGAGTAGTCGGACGGGCAAGGACAAAACTAATCTTTTGCGCGTACTTGAACGCCTTCTCCGCCCGCTCCTTGAACGCCTCCTGCTGCTCGTAGGTCGCCCACAGCATGTCACGTGGATAGCCGGCGTACTCCTGTAACATGCGTGCGCACTGGTATTCACCGGCAATATCGTACTTTTCAAACGCGCGGTTCGCGATGTCTTTTAGGACACCTTCCCTGAATTCCACCATCGCCGCATAGGCGCAGGTTGAGAAATGGGCTGTGGTGTTCACTGGCTGCCAATTGGCATGTGCCAGACCCGTGGCATCGAGCGGACTGCGATCTGTCAGGGCCGCATCGGTGAACGCGATCCACTCGTCGATCAACAGTGGCAGTCCCTTCAGGTAGTCCAGCGAAACGTAGTGGTACAGCAGCGCGGCCTGCCGCTTATGCCAGGGGTTGAGTTCAAGGTAGGTCGGCATGTCAGTTCTTCACGTTGGTGATCTGGCCCGGCAGCGCCGGCAGACCCAGCTTGGCATCGATCATCTGGGCATCGAAGTCGGTATAGCCCCAGCCAGTATCGAACGGGCCAAGGATGGCCGGATGGTTGATCTTTTCGCGCAGGAGCTGGTAGCGATCCTGTTCCTCTGGCGACAACTTCCGATATTCGTCGTAGCTCATGCCGGTTGGCGTCAGTCGGCCATCGGCCTCCTTGTGGTAATAGCCGACGGTATCGCTGAACTTGCCGTCGTTGGGCTTGCCGGTGTGGAACTTGATTTGTTCCCAGCCGCCTTCCAGATGGCGATTGGGAAGTTGGGTCTTCTTCTTCACCTGTGCCGCTGCCGGCCCGCGGTACACCTTGACCGTCTCACCTGGTTTGAGGTCGTAGATCACGAACTGGCCATCGGGGTTCCAGTCCGGCCATACGCCCATGTACTTGCGCCAGGCCGCCTTGGGATCGGGCGAGTTCATGATCTTTTTCCAGACTTCCTCCGTCACCCAATCGGCACTGGCCGCCATGTTGTTGGGGGAGACCACCCGGTACAGGCGCTGCGGTCCGACCAGTTCGTCGGCACGCATGCCGTGGGTGAAGCTGGCGATTTCGGGGTCAGACAATCGAGGATAGCCATCCTCCGCAGCTTCATCGACAATGTCTCGCCAGTCATCCAGTTCAACCGAGGGGTTCTTGGTCGGCTTGCCCTTGCTCAACCAACTCGGCGGCGGCTCGGCCTCGCGCATCAAGGTGACGGCCCGCGTTTCCGGTAGCCCGCCGGTAAAGTGGATGTTGCCGGTATCGAGGATGCCGCGCCGTTGCACCAAGTCCTCGATCTCCAGCCGCTGGATGACCTTGTCCAGCACGTCCTGCAGCGGCTTGACCGCCTTGCCCAGGTACTGATTGGCATCCTGGCGGATGCCGCGCACCATCTTGATCGTGGCCTCGGCGCGGCTGCCGACGAACGGGATGTGGCGCACATGGCCCAGCAAGTTGTTCATCAAGGCAATGCCGCGGTCGAACGCCTGCAGCAGTGTCCTGACGCTTAACTTGCCCCGTACCTTCCGTGCGCCTTCGGCGAGTTCATGAAACAGCCGGTCCCACTTCAGGCCCTTCCAGTACTTTTGCACCTCGCGCTTGCGCAGGAAGGTGATGACCCAGGTCATCGCCTCGTCCACGGCATTCATCAGCGCGTTGCCGCCGCTACGACGTACGAACAGGAAGAAGATTTTCAGCACGCCCTTGACCAGTGATCCCAGCGACGGGAACAGGCCAATCAAGGTCAGGCCGAGCGACACCCACGCCCAGGTGTTGGACTTGTCCTCGTTGATCTGCTTGCAGTTGGCGACGATGTCGCGCACGTCGCAGACTTGGTCGACGCCGGGAATGATCGAGATGGCGGTGTCGAACACGATTTGCCCGGTGCTGCGCTCACCGTTGAAATCGCCCTGGATGGCTTCCCACAGCCACTCGAACACGCTGGCGCCCATGTCGAGCGCTTTTCCGTGCATCTCGGTGACGAAGGCCAGTGCCTCCCGAAGTTGGGCCAGCGACAGCGGCGCAGCCTGGTTTGGCAGTTGCGGGTTGGGAACGCTCATCTACGCAGTCCTTTGCGATGCGGTTGCGGTCAGAAGGTCTTCCAGAGCCGAATAGGGCTCCTCAGACTCTGGCGGTCGCGGTTTGTAAACCACCTTGTCCGCGTCCTTGTTGGGGACGTCGTCGTGACGTGCCTTGCCTTGATTGTCCAGAGTACCGGTCAGTTTCGGGCCGCCCTTGAAATGAATTTCGTACTCAGCGCCCGCCATCGGCATGTCAAGTTCTGCGTCCCGATAGTCCAGTGCAATCCAATGCTTGGGTTCCATCGTGGCAGCCGTGCCATCAGGCAACGCCACTAGCGTTGCCGCCTCACTCGCCCCACCCTTGAACGGCACTTCGCCAGCCTTGACCGTGAACGTGCCCGGACAGGCAAACGTGATGTCGCCGCCTTCCAGGGTGATCTGGGTATTGCCTGCTTGCAGGACGATCTTGCTCTTTGCCAATACGTCGATGCGCTCGTCGGTGGCAATGACGGTGACGGATTGGTCGGCCAGTAGCTCCAATGGGCCGGCGTGGGCTTGCAGGCTCAGCGGGCCGTTGCCGGCGATGGCCTTGATCGGGCTGTGTTGGGCGAACAGGGCCACGTGGCCGCCGCTGACGCCGGCGAAGGTGTGGCCGGCGGTCAGGTGGGCGTCCTGCTGGCTGGTCAGGTGGACGTTGCCGCCGGCATAGGCCAAGGCGCTGTTCGGCGTGGTTAGCGCGATGGCGTCGGGAGACTCGACGAACAGCAGCGGGGTCGCGAACTTCTCGACCGGGTCGCCGCCATCGCGG
>JBOHYB010000048.1:0-25486 GCA_050737695.1 Lysobacter sp.
AGCGAACGGTTCCCGATCGCGGCTGAAGCTGCTCCTACGACCGAAGGAAGTCCAGTCGGAAACGCCCCGCAAGGGCGATTGCTCAGCGTTCCAGCAGGTCCAGCTTGCCCGGCTTGTCTTCCCAGTCCTTCGCGTCCGCCGGGGCGTCCTTGCGCGCTGTGATCACCGGCCATTCCTTCGCCAGATCGGCGTTGAGCTGGACGAACACCTCCTGCCCGCCGGGAACGTCGTCCTCGGGGTAGATCGCGTTGACCGGACATTCGGGCTCGCACAGGGTGCAGTCGATGCACTCGTCGGGATCGATTACCAGGAAGTTCGGACCTTCGTGGAAACAGTCGACCGGGCACACCTCGACGCAGTCGGTGTACTTGCACTTGATGCAGTTCTCGGTGACGACGAAGGGCATGGATCGGGTTCCGCTGGTGGTCAGGGCAGGATTGTAGCGATTCCGGGGGCGAGACCGAAAAGAAGAAAGCCCGCGCATCGCTGCGCGGGCTTCCGGAATGGTGGTGCTCCCAACGAGATTCGAACTCGTGTTTTAGCCTTGAGAGGGCCACGTCCTAGGCCTCTAGACGATGGGAGCAGATTCCGCGTCGGACTCTCAACGTTGCGCGGCCTGCTAGTATAGGGGGCTATGTTCCGCCCGGCAACGGGTATCCTTGAAAAAAATCCAACGCGGCGACGCCCGCTCGATGCCAGACCAGAACCCACTTCCCAACCCCGTGCTCCGGATCATCCCGCGCGACCAGCACAACGTCTCGCGCAAGGACATCAGTCCCAACGCGCTGAGGGTGCTGTACCGCCTGCGCGATGCCGGGTTTTCGGCCTACCTGGTCGGCGGCGCGGTCCGCGACCTGCTGGTCGGCGGGCATCCCAAGGACTTCGACGTCGCCACCGACGCCACGCCGGAGCAGGTCCGCCAACAGTTCCGCAACTGCCGGCTGATCGGCCGGCGCTTCCGGCTGGCCCACGTGGTGTTCGGCCGCGAGATCATCGAAGTCGCGACCTTCCGCGCCAACGTCGACGATGGCAGCGGCGACCGCGAGACCCATGAAGGCGGCCGCCTGCTTCGCGACAACGTCTACGGCACGATCGAGGACGATGCGGTGCGCCGCGACTTCACCGCCAACGCGCTGTACTACGCGATCGAGGATTTCTCGGTGCGCGATTACACCGGTGGCTTCGAGGACGTGCAGAACCGGCTGATGCGGCTGATCGGCGACCCGGAAACGCGTTACCGCGAGGACCCGGTGCGGATGCTGCGGGCGGTGCGATTGGCGGCCAAGCTCGACTTCGAGATCGAGGCGGCGACCGCGGCACCGATCCCGATGCTGGCACCGTTGCTGTCGGAGTCGGCGCCGGCGCGGCTGTTCGAGGAGTGCCTCAAGCTGTTCCTGTCCGGCCATGCGGTCGAGAGTTTCATCCGCCTGGAACACCATGGCCTGCTGCCGGCCCTGCTGCCGGAAAGCGCGGCGGCGATGAAGGCCAACCGTAGCGGCGCGTTGCGGCGGATGGTGCTGGAGGGGCTGCGCGGCACCGATCGACGCGTGGCCAACGACGAACCGGTGTCGCCGGCGTTCCTGTTCGCGCTGCTGCTGTGGCCGGCGTATTGCCGCGCGTTGATCGCGCTGCAGGCCCAGGGCGTGCATGCGACCGAGGCCCAGCGCCGCGCCGCCGATCGGGTCACGGTCCATCAACTCAACATGATCGCGCTGCCGCGGCGGTTCTCGCTGCCGATGCAGGAGATCTGGCTGCTGCAGTCGCGGTTCTCGCTGCACCAGCCCAAGCGGGTCTCGCGGATGCTGGCCCACCCGCGTTTCCGCGCCGCATTCGACTTCCTCAGCCTGCGCCTGACCGCTTCGGACGAGCATGCCGACGACGTCGCGTTCTGGCACGAGGCCCAGCAGGAGTTCGGCACAGTCGCGGCTGACTCGGAGGACGTCGACGCGCCGCATGCGGAACCGGGCGAGGGCGACGCGCCACGCAAGCGTCGCCGCCGTCGGCGCGGTCCGCCGGTAGCCGCCAGCGAATGAACGTTCCCGCGGTCGCCTTCGTCGGCCTCGGCAGCAACCTGGGCGACAGCGCCGGCATCCTGCAGTCGGCGCTGGTCGCGTTGGACCACCTCGACACCACACGCCTGCTGCGGGCCTCAGGCCTGTACCGCACCCCGGCCTGGGGCCTCACCGCACAGCCGGATTTCATCAACGCGGTGGCGATGCTGGAAACCGCGCTCGAGCCGCAGGCCTTGCTGGCGGCGATGCTGCAGGTCGAGCGAGAGGCCGGCCGCCAGCGCCGCGACGACGGTAGCGACCGCTGGGGGCCGCGCACGCTCGACCTCGACCTGCTGCTGTACGACGCTGCGATCATCGACGAACCCGGCCTGCGGGTGCCGCACCCGCACCTGCACGAGCGCGCGTTCGCCCTGGTGCCGTTGCTGGAAATCGCTCCCGAAGTGGTCATTCCCGGTCTCGGGCCAGCGCGCACTGCATTGACGGCGATGGCCAGCGACGAGGTCGAGGCGCTAACGTATGCGACTCCGCCGCACCCGCCCGTGGCGCGCTGACGAGTCCCCCATGTACACCTCGACCGACAAGACCAAATCGACTGCGTCCGACAAGCCCTGGACCGTGCCGATGCTGCGCGCCGCCAAGGTCGACGGCCGCAAGCTGGCGATGCTGACCTGCTACGACGCCGGCTTTGCCCGCACCATCGATGCGGCCGGAGTCGACCTGGTGCTGGTCGGCGATTCGCTCGGCATGGTCGTGCAGGGCCGCGACAGCACCTTGCCGGTGACGGTCGAGGACATCGCCTATCACACCGCCTGCGTCGCCCGCGGGCTGTCGCGCGCGCTGCTGGTCGCCGACATGCCGTTCCAGGCCGATGCTTCGAGCGCGCGCGCGATCGACGCCTCGACCCGGTTCCTGCAAGCCGGCGCCGGCATGGTCAAGATTGAAGGCGCCGGCCACAAGCTCGACGTGATCCGTCATCTGGTCGAACGCGAGATCCCGGTCTGCGGTCACCTCGGCCTGACCCCGCAGTCGGTGCTGCGCCTGGGCGGCTACAAGGTGCAGGGCCGCGACGAAGACGCCGCCCGGCGCCTGCGCGCGGACGCCGTCGCGGTCGCCGAAGCGGGCGCCGAGTTGCTGGTGCTCGAATGCGTGCCCAGCCCGGTTGCCGCCGCGATCAGTGCCGATCTCGACATCCCGACGATCGGCATCGGCGCCGGTTCGCAGTGCGACGGCCAGGTGCTGGTGTTGCACGACATGCTAGGCCTCAACAGCGGCCACCGCCGGCCCAAGTTCGTCAAGGACTTCCTTGCCGACGGCGGCTCGGTGCTGGGCGCGATGCAGGCTTATGCCCAGGCCGTGCGCGACGGCTCGTTCCCCGATGCCGAGCATTCGTACGCCTGAGGCCGGAGCCTCCCGATGATCGAAACCGCCACCGACCTGGCCGCCCTGCGTGAACGCATCGCCGGCTGGAAACGCGCCGGGTTGGGGGTCGCCCTGGTGCCGACCATGGGCAACCTGCACCCGGGCCACCATTCGCTGGTTGAACTGGCGCGCGAGCGTGCCGACCGGGTGGTCGCCAGCGTGTTCGTCAACCCGACCCAGTTCGGGCCGAACGAAGATTTCAGCCGCTATCCGCGGACGCCGGATGCCGACACGGCGGGGCTCGACGCCGCCGGCGCCGACCTGCTGTGGTTGCCCTCGGTCGAAGTCATGTATCCGCATGGTCCGGAGGCGGCGGTTCGGATCCGGGTGCCGGGGGTGACCGAGGTGCTCGAAGGGGCGCACCGGCCGGGGCATTTCGACGGTGTCGCCACCGTGGTCGCGCGCCTGTTCAACCAGGTCCAGCCGGACGTGGCGGTGTTCGGGCGCAAGGACTACCAGCAACTGGCGGTGATCCGCTACCTCGTCGGCGACCTCGCGTTCCCGGTCGAACTGGTTGCCGCGCCGACCCTGCGCGAAGCCGATGGCCTGGCGATGAGTTCGCGCAACCAGTACCTGTCGGCGAGCGAGCGCCCGGTCGCGGCCGAGATCCAGCGGTGCCTGCAGGCGATGCGCGAGGCCAGCCAGGCGGGCGTGCCGCGGGTAGAGGTGGAGTCCACGGCCGCGCAACGCCTGGCTGCCGCCGGTTTCGAAGTCGATTACGTGGTGGTGCGCCATCCCGACCTCACCGAACCCGATGGAGAACCCGGTCCCGGCGTCTCCGGGGCCAGGGTCGCCCTCGTGGCCGCGCGGCTCGGGCGAACACGCCTGATCGACAACCTCGAGTTCAGTCTCTAGCAGGACAGCGTTCCGCCGGCGTTATGTTGCATTGCGCCATCCGCTGATAAACTGGCCACCTGTGAAACGCTCGCAACCCGCGAACGGAGTCGATCGACATGCAACTGAACCTGCTCAAGGCCAAGATCCACCGCGCCACCGTCACCCACGCCGAACTGCACTATGAAGGCTCGTGCGCGATCGATGGCCGCCTGCTGGACATCTCGGGCATTCGTGAATACGAACAGGTGCACATCTACAACATCAACAGCGGCCATCGCTTCGTCACCTACGCGATCCGCGGCGAAGAGGGCAGCGGCATCATCTCGGTCAACGGCGCCGCCGCCCACTGCGCGCAGCCCGGGGACCTGGTGATCATTTGCGCCTACGCCGAGTTCGACGAAGCCGAGGCGGCCAAGTACAAGCCGACCCTGGTGTATGTCGACGGCGACAACAAGCTGACCCACACCAACACCTCGATCCCGGCGCAGGCAGCCTGACCGGGACGGCCGGATGACCGCCGCCAGCCAACTCCGGCAATTGCGTGCCCACGCCGCCCGGTTGGCCGGGCGGCCGATCCGGGCGCTGCTCGAAGACGATCCCGCGCGTGCGCGGGATTTTGCGTTTCGGGCCGGCCCGCTGTACGCGAACTTCGCCCGCCAGCGTTTCGACCGGGAAGCGCTCGATGCGCTGTTCGCGCTGGCCGACTTGGCCGGTACGACCGGTCGGCTGCGCGCGCTGTTCGATGGCGAGCCGATCAACATCACCGAGCAACGTCCGGCGCTGCACACCTCGCTGCGCAGCGACCTGTCGCAATCGGCGACCGCGCGCGACGCTCATGCCCAGGCGCGCGCCGCACGCCAGGCGATGCGTGTGCTGGAAGCCCGTTTGCGCGAGTCCGGCATCACCGATGTCGTCAGCGTCGGCATCGGCGGCTCCGACCTTGGGCCGCGCCTGGTGGTCGCCGCCCTCGCCGGATCGGCATTGCCCGGCCTGCGCGTGCATTTCCTGTCGAACGTCGATCCCGCCGCGGCCGACGCCGTGACCGCGGGATTGGACCCGGCCACCACCGCGGTGCTGCTGGTGTCCAAGAGTTTCGGCACCCAGGAAACCCTGCTCAACGGCCGTATCCTGCGCGACTGGCTGGGCGACGGCGCTAGCGCACGGCTCTACGCGATCACCGCCAACGCCGAACGCGCGCTCGACGCCTTCGCGATTGCGCCCGAGCGCATCCTGCCGATGTGGGACTGGGTCGGCGGGCGCTACTCGTTGTGGTCGGCGGTCGGCTTTCCGATCGCGCTGGCGCTGGGCAGCGACGGGTTCGAGGCCCTGCTCGATGGCGCCGCCGAGATGGACGCGCATGTCCTGCGCACGCCGCCACGACAGAACCTCGCGTTCTGGCATGCGTTGACCGCGATCTGGAACCGCAATGGCCTGGACCTGTCCACCCATGCGGTGCTGCCGTATGCCGACCGCCTACAGTTGTTGCCCAAGTACCTGCAGCAGTTGGTGATGGAAAGCCTCGGCAAGTCCATCCGTGTCGACGGAACCACCGTCGACGAGGCCACCGTGCCGGTGTGGTGGGGCGGAGTGGGCACCGACAGCCAGCACAGCTTCTTCCAGGCCCTGCACCAGGGCACCCAGGTCGTGCCGATGGACCTGGTCGGAGTGGTGCGGGGCGAGGGCGGCGTCACCGAGAACGCGCAGGCGCTGCTGGCCAACTTGCTGGCGCAGGCCGAGGCGCTGGCCAACGGCCAGGCCAGCGACGATCCGCACCGCGCCTATGCGGGCAACCGGCCGAGCACGATGCTGCTGCTCGACGAGATCAGCCCGCGCGCGCTGGGTGCATTGCTCGCGATGTACGAGCACAGCGTGTTCCTGCAGGGCGTGATCTGGGGCATCAACCCGTTCGACCAGTTCGGCGTCGAACTGGGCAAGCAGGTCGCCGACCGCCTGCTGCCGGCATTGCGCGGCGGAGGCGCGGCGGATGACCCGGTGACGCGCGAATTGATCGACAGACTGCGCGGCTGATTGCCACCGATAGCGAGGCACAACTCATTTGTAGGAGCGGCTTCAGCCGCGATCGTGGAATGAGCACGAGCGAACGAGCGCCCGATCGCGGCTGAAGCCGCTCCTACGAAAAGCGACCTGCGCCATGCCGAGCCAGCGCCCACTCGACATGCTCACGCACGACCGCATCGTCGATCTCGCGCCGCGACTGCAACGCCGCCACCACCTCTGCCGTCGTCGGTGCATTCCCCAGCGCCACCGCGATGTTGCGCAACCAGCGCCGGTAACCACTGCGACGGATCGCCGAGCCCTCGGTGCGCTGCAGGAACTCGTCCTCGGTCCACGCGAACAGCTCGGCCAGGCTCGCCTCGTCGAGATTGTTGCGGGCGCGAAAGTCCGGCTCGTCGCTGCGCCTGGCGAACTTGTTCCACGGGCACACCAACTGGCAGTCATCGCAGCCGAAGATCCGGTTGCCGATCGGCTCGCGCAATTCCAGCGGGATCGCGCCGTCGTGCTCGATGGTCAGGTAGGAGATGCAGCGTCGCGCATCGAGCCGGTTCGGCGCGGTGATCGCACCGGTCGGGCAGATGTCGATACAGCGAGTGCACGTACCGCAATGCGCGCTCGCCGGCGCATCGACCGGCAACGGCAGATCGACATAGACCTCGCCAAGGAAGAACCAGCTGCCGCCATCCTTGTCGATCAGGCAGGTGTGCTTGCCGATCCAGCCGAGCCCGGCGTTGCGCGCCAGGGCACGCTCCAGCACCGGCGCCGAATCGACGAACACCCGGTGGCCGAACGGCCCGACCACCTCGGCGATGCGTCCGGCGAGTTTCTGCAGGCGTTGCCGCATGAGCTTGTGGTAATCGCGGCCGAGGGCGTAGCGGGCGACATAAGCGCGCTCGCCGTCGGCCAGGGTTTGCCAGGCCTCCTCGTCGTCGCGACGGCCGTAGTCGAGGCCGACCGAAATCACCCGCAGGGTGCCCGGGATCAACTCGGCCGGTCGCGCGCGCATGTCGCCATGGCGGGCCATCCAGTCCATCGAGCCGTACAGGCCCTGCGCCAACCAGTCGCGCAGGTGGGCCTCGTCGGCGCCGAGTTCGATGCCGCTGATGCCGCAACGCTGGAAGCCGAACTCGCGGGCCAATTCGCGGACACGCCGCGCCAGCGCCGGAAGATCGGCCGTCGTCGTGGCGGGCGGGACGGGTGTTTCGCGCGGGCGGGCGGGCAGGTTCACGATGGTGGCAAGTATAGAATCGCCGGCATGACTGCCGCCCTTTACGACGTCGCCGCGCTGCGTGCGATCGAAACGCACGCGACCGCACGGTCGGGCGATGCGTCGGGTTTGATGCGGCGGGCCGGGCAGGGCGCCTGGCGGGTGCTGCTGGATCGCTGGCCGGCGGCCGGTTCGCTGCTGGTGGCCTGCGGGCCGGGCAACAACGGCGGCGATGGCTACGTGCTGGCCCGGCTTGCGCGGCAGTCGGGTCGCGACGTGGCGGTGGTGCGGCTGGCCGCGCATACACCGCGCGGCGAGTTGGCGATGCAGGCCTGCAGCGATTATCTCGAGACGGGTGGCTGGGTGGTCGAGTTCGTCGAGGGCGAACTGCCGCCGGCCGACCTGGTGATCGATGCACTGTTCGGCATCGGCCTGACGCGAGCACCGGACCCGGCCGCGAGCGCGCTGATCGCCGCGATCAACAGGCATCCCGCACCGGTGTTCGCGCTCGACGTGCCCAGCGGTGTCGATGCTGCATCCGGCTCGGCCGCAGGTGTCGCGGTACAGGCGCAGCACACCGTCGAGTTCATCGTGCCGAAGATGTCGCTGCGTACCGGCGTCGCGCGCGATCGGTGCGGCGCTCTGCAAGTCGATACGCTCGATCTGGATCCGACCGGCTTCGACGTCGCGGCCAGCGCCGAATGCCTGCAACCATCAGATCTGCGACGCTGGCTCGAGCCGCGTCGCCGCGACAGCCACAAAGGCGAACACGGTCGCGTGCTGTGCGTGGGTGGCGAACACGGACACGGCGGTGCGATCCTGCTGGCCGCCGAAGCAGCCCTGCGCAGCGGCGCCGGGCTGGTCGACGTGGTGACCCGGCTGCCGCACGTCGTTGCGTTGCTCGCGCGCCTCCCCGAGGCCATGGCGCATGCGCATGCCGACGACGCCGATGCGCTCGATGCGCATTTCATCGACGCCGCCGACGTCGTCGCGATCGGCCCGGGGCTGGGGCAGAGCGCGTGGGGCGCGATGCTGCTCGATCAGGCCCTGCAGGCGGGCAAGCCGACCGTGATCGACGCCGATGCGCTCAATCTGTTGGCCGTCAGACCCCGGTCGCTGCCGGCCGATGCAATCCTCACCCCGCACCCCGGCGAGGCCGCGCGCCTTCTCGGCATCGACGCCGGCCAGGTCCAGCGCGACCGCTTCGACGCCGCACGACAATTGGTGGAACGCCACGATGCGGTGGTGGTGTTGAAGGGCGCCGGAAGCATCGTCGCCGCACCCGGCCGGACGCCGCGGCTGATCGATGCCGGCAACCCGGGGATGGCGGTCGGCGGTATGGGCGACGTGCTGGCCGGCGTGGTCGCCTCGTTGTGCGCGCAGGGACTGGATGCCTTCGATGCTGCAAGTTGCGGCGCGCTGCTGCATGCCGCCGCCGGCGACGCCGCCGCCCGCGGGCATGGCGAGCGCGGGCTGTTACCAAGCGACCTGATGCCATGGCTGCGACGCCTCGCCAACCCGGGCCCAGTGGCATGAGGTCGGCCTGGCTGGCCGACAGCGGCCAGACCGATCGGCTCGGCCGGTGGCTGGCCGAAACCCGCCCGCCGCAGACGGTGGTCCACCTGCTGGGCGACCTCGGCGCCGGCAAGTCGACCCTGGCGCGGGCACTGCTGCGAGCGCTGGGTGTCACCGGTACGATCCGCAGCCCGACCTACACCCTGGTCGAACGCTACCCGCTGGCGAGCGGCGGCGAAGCCTGGCACATGGATCTGTACCGGATCGGCGACCCCGGCGAACTGGAGTTCCTCGGCCTCGACGCCGATGAAGCGGTGTTGTGGCTGGTCGAATGGCCCGAGCGTGGCGCGGGCAGCCTGCCGCGCGCCGACCTGCGGATCGAGCTGGCGATGGAGGGCGAGGGCCGGCGGGCTGTACTGGCGGCCGCGACCGCAACCGGACGCAACTGGTTGGAGCGGCTGGCAGCGAAGGGTGCGTTTGCGGCCGACTCCTGAACGATTCTGCAAGAAGGTTCGGCAGGTGCCGGATTCATAAGGAAAAAAGTTCTTGCAATCCGCGCACGCTGGTGCTTGACTAGCGCCCATGCGAGCCAAAGGCGCCACTTTCCAGAAAGTCCTGCTCGGCTTGGCGCTGTTGTCCGCGCTGGTCTGGAACCTGGCCCACGCCGGTGAAGTCGAGGGCATGCGGCTGAGCAGCGGCGCCACCGGCACCCGTGCCGAGATCGCCCTGGACGCAACCGCCGAGTTCGACATCATCCGGCTCAGCGGCCCCGAGCGGCTGGTGGTCGACCTGCCCGATACCTCGTTCGCCGACGGCGTGCAGCTGCCCGCCGGCAGCGGCGTGGTCAAGGCGATCCGCACCGGCCAGCCGGTCCCGGGCACCGCCCGCATCGTGTTCGACCTGAGCCAGGCGGTCACCGCGCTGACCCCGCGGATCGAGCAGGGCGCCTCCGGCCCGTACCTGGTACTCGAGTGGCCGGGTGATGGCGGTGTGCGCCCCGTCGTGGCTGATGCTGCGTCCGCACCCGCGTCCACTGCAGGCACCGGGGCATCGACGGCACCCGCCGGATCCGCCCCGACCTGGAACGATCAGGCCGCGGCCTCGTCCGCCGCCACCAGTCGTCTGATTTCGCAGATCACCGCCGGCACGCCCCCGGCCGTGTCGACGCCTGCAGTGCCGACGACAATCGCGACCGGGGTGCCGACCCGGGTCGCAACCGGTCAGCCTGCGACCGCGACCACCCAGCCGCCGGTCAAGACCATGCGCGAGCTGATGGAAGGACGCGGCAACCGACCTCTGGTCATCGCGATCGACCCCGGCCACGGCGGTCAGGACCCCGGTGCGATCGGCAAGAACGGCACCCGCGAGAAAGACGTGGTACTTGAGATCAGCAAGGAGCTCGCGCGCCAGATCAACGCCGCGCCGGGCCTCAAGGCCTACCTGACCCGCGATACCGACGTGTTCATCCCGTTGAACAAGCGCGCCAAGCTGGCGCGCGCGGCCAAGGCCGACATGTTCATCTCGATCCATGCCGATGCCGCCGAAAACCGCAGCGCCGATGGTTCCTCGGTCTACGTGCTGTCGCTCAAGGGCGCCTCGTCGCAGCGCGCACGCTGGCTGGCCAACAAGGAAAACGCCTCCGACCTGGTCGGTGGCGTGCGCCTGGAGCAGACCAACAACACCCTCGCCTCGGTGCTGATCGACCTGACCCAGAGTGGCCAGCTCAAGGCGTCGGAGGAGGCCGCCGAGGAAATCCTCGACGGCCTGATGCAGGTCGGCAACATCCACAAGCGCCATATCGAGCGCGCCAACTTCGCGGTGCTGCGCACTTCGGACATGCCGGCGATGCTGGTCGAGACCGCCTTCATCTCCAATGCCGAGGAAGAGCGTCGACTGCAGGATCCGGCATTCCAGCGCAAGATCGCCGGCGCGGTACTCGACGGGGTCAACACCTTCTTTACCCGGCAACCGCCGCCGGGCACGGTGTATGCCGCGCGCGCCGCGCTGGGCAACCCGACGACTGGCGGTGCCGCCGGCGGCAGCCCCTAGCCGCCAGTCGTGGTCATCCGCGCGTCGCTGTAGGAGCGACATGAGTCGCGACCTCCATATCGCCTCGTGATCCGGGAGCCGCGTCCGTCCCGACCACCGCAGGCAGCCTCTGCAGTTCGCTATGATGGCTGGCCTCCCAGCCTCGCCGATGCGCCCCACGCCACCGTGCCGATTCGCCAACTCCCCGACACCCTGATCAACCAGATTGCCGCCGGCGAGGTGGTCGAGCGCCCGGCGTCGGTGGTCAAGGAGCTGGTCGAGAACGCGCTGGACGCCGGTGCGCGGCGGATCGACATCGACCTGGAAGAAGGCGGGGTGCGCCTGATCCGGATCCGCGATGACGGCGCCGGCATCGCTCCCGACCAGTTGCCGCTGGCGATCTCGCGCCACGCCACCAGCAAGATCGCATCGCTCGACGACCTCGAAGGCGTGGCCACGCTCGGTTTTCGCGGTGAGGCGTTGCCGTCGATCGCCTCGGTCAGCCGCTTCGCGATGAGCTCGCGCAGCGCCGACGCCGAGCATGGTGCGACGCTGGAGGTCGAAGGCGGACGGGTCGGCGAGGTCGCGCCACGGCCGCACCCGCAGGGCACCACCGTCGAGATCCGCGACCTGTTCTTCAACGTGCCGGCGCGACGCAAGTTCCTGCGCGCCGAGCGCACCGAACTCGGCCACATCGAAGAGTGGCTGCGCCAACTCGCGCTGGCACGGCCGGATGTCGAGTTGCGGATGTCGCACAACGGCAAGCCGTCGCGGCGCTGGAAGGGTGACAGCGACCTGCTGTCGGACGTGCGCCTGCACGAGACCCTCGGCGAGGAATTCGCCCGCAACGCCCTGCATGTCGACCATGAGGGCGCCGGCCTGCGCCTGCATGGCTGGATCGCGCAACCGTCGTACAACCGCGCCAGCGCCGACCAGCAGTACCTGTACTGCAACGGCCGCGCGATCCGCGATCGCAGCGTCGCCCACGCGGTCAAGCTGGCCTATGCCGACGTGCTGTTCCATGGACGGCAGCCGGCGTACGTGCTGTTCCTCGAACTCGACCCGCGCCGGGTCGATGTCAACGTGCATCCGGCCAAGCACGAGGTCCGGTTCCGCGATTCGCGGTTGATCCACGATTTCGTCTACCGCACCTTGCAGGCGACGCTGGCCGAGACCCGCGCTGGTTCGATACCGATGCCGATGCCGGCACACGGCCAGCCGGCGACGGGCGAGACGTCGAGCGGCTACCGCTGGGCCCCGCCGCAGGCGCCGTTGGGCCTGCAGGTGGCCGAAACCCGCAACGGTTACGCGGCGCTGTACGGAGCGGGTGCGACTGCGGCCATGTCCGTCGACGGTGGCGATGCGGGCGTCCTCCTCGCCGGGCGCCCGCCGTTGCCCGAGAGTGACGACGCCAGCCTGCCGCCACTGGGCTACGCGATCGCGCAACTGCACGGCATCTACATCCTCGCCGAGGCGCGCGAGGGCCTGATCGTGGTCGACATGCACGCCGCCCACGAGCGCATCGGCTACGAGAAACTCAAGGCCGCGCACGATGGCGAAGGCCTGCGCACCCAACCCTTGCTGGTGCCGGCCACCCTCGCGGTATCGGAGCGCGAGGCCGATGTCGCCGAACGCGAAGCGGCGACCCTCGATGCATTGGGGTTCGAACTCACCCGCTCCGGCCCGCAGTCGCTGACCCTGCGCAGCGTGCCGGCGTTGCTCGCCCACGGCGACGTCGAAGCGCTGCTGCGCGACGTCCTGGCCGACCTGCGCGAACACGGCGAATCGCTGCGCGTGGCCGCCGCCCGCGACGAGCTGCTGTCGACCATGGCCTGTCACGGCGCCGTGCGCGCCAACCGTCGCCTGACCCTGCCGGAAATGAACGCCCTGCTGCGCGAAATGGAGGCGACCGAACGCTCCGGCCAGTGCAACCACGGCCGCCCCACCTGGGCGCGGTTCACCCTTCCCGAGATCGACCGCTGGTTCCTGCGAGGACGTTGATGGCGAAACTGCCGAAGTTGAAGACCCTCTCCATGCTGCTGTGCGTGCCCGTGCTGGCCGCCGCACTTGCCGGTTGCGGCAGCGATGATCCGTCCAACGCCACCAAGGATGCCCCGATGTCTGCCGAAACGATCGCCTTCAACGCCGCCCAGGACGCCTGGCGCGAACAGCGCCGCATCGGCCTGCTCGCGCCCGACGGCTGGGCCAGCCTGACCGGCCTGCACTGGATCGGACCCGGCGCGCATTACCTCGGCAGTGACGCCGACAACGGCATGCAATTGACCGTCGGGCCCGAGCACATGGGCATGCTGGAGCTGGCGGACGATGCCCTGCGTTTCGTCCCCGAAAGCGGCCTGGCACTGACGCTCGACGGCCAGCCACTGGCCGGCGCTACCGCGTTGCGCGCCGACGACGATCCCGCCGGTCCGAGTGAGCTGGGTTTCGATGCGGGCAAGGGCGTGGCGACCGTGATCAAGCGTGGCGAGCGCTACGCCCTGCGCGTGCGACATGCCGAGGCGACGACCCGCACCGGTTTCAGCGGCCTGGACTACTGGCCGGCCGAGCCGGACTGGCAGGTCGCGGGCACCTTCGTGGCGAACCCGGCGGGGCAGACCATCGAGGTCGCCAACATCATCGGCACCATCGATGAGGTGTCCAACCCGGGCGCGATCGAGTTCGAGCGCGATGGCGCCAAGTATCGGATCGAGGCATTGGACGAGGGCGGCGAAGAACTGTTCCTGGTTTTCGCCGACCGTACCAATGGCCACGGCAGCTACGGCGCAGGCCGTTTCCTGTACGTGCCGCGACCCGATGCCGACGGCCGCGTGCTGATCGACTTCAACCATACCTACAACCCGCCGTGCGCGTTCACTGCATTCGCGACCTGTCCGCTGCCGCCGCCGGAGAACCGCCTGGACCTGGCGATCACCGCCGGCGAGAAAGCCTACGGCCGCTGAGGACGTGTCGATGCAGGCGATGAAGACGCTGCTGGCGTCGTTGTTGGCGGTGTCTTCGGTGGCTTCGGCCGCGGTTGGCGCCCCCGAGGGCGATGCCGCGTCGATCGCGGTCGTCGAGCCGACCGCCCACGTGCCGCCGGTGCCGTTGCTGTGGAGGGTGTCCGACGGCGACAACGCGCTCTACCTGCTCGGCTCGTTCCATCTGCTCAAGGACGGCGACTATCCGTTGTCGGCCGACATCGACCGCGCATTCGCCGCGGCCGAAAAAGTCGTGTTCGAGATTCCGCCGGCGGCACTTCGCGACCCGACCACCGGTCAGCGCTTCCTCGACGCGGCCGCCTACGACGACGGCCAGACCCTGTCGGACGTGCTGTCGCCACGCATGCGCGAGAAGCTGCATCGGCTGATGGCGCGCCAGGGCGGCACGATCGCCCAGGTCGAGGGTTACGAGCCGTGGTTCGTCAACCTGTCGCTGCTGATGGGCCTGTCGCAGTCGCTCGGCTTCAGCGCCGAACAGGGCCTGGACCGCCACCTGATGGCGCGGGCCGAGGCAGTCGGAAAGGCCACCGCCGGCCTTGAGACGTTCGACGACCAGTTGCGGGCGCTCGACTCGACACCGATGGACGAGCAGGTGGTCGGCCTGCAGGACTTCATCGACCGTCCTCGGGAAATGCCCGGTGTGCTGGCCGACCTCCACCAGGCATGGCGCGAGGGCGACGTCGAGCGCCTCGACCGGCTGACCCGCACGGAGATGCTGGAGGAGACCCCGGAGACCTACCGGATCGTCAACGTCGAGCGTAACGAAGCCTGGTTGCCGAAGTTGCAGGCAATGCTCGACGACAACGCGGGCGACGACATCATGGTGGTGGTCGGTGCACTGCACCTGCTCGGCGGGGATGGCGTGGTGGCGATGTTGCGTGACCGGGGGTACGTGGTGGAGCGGGTCTGCTCGGTATGCGGGGTTGCCGTCGACAGCGATTGATCGCGTCGATGCGCGGCGCGGGCTGCGTTGTAGGAGCGGCTTTAGCCGCGATCTGAAGTCGTTCGCCTGCGCCGATTCCCGATCGCGGCTAAAGCCGCTCCTACGAAAGGCGAATCACTCCCGCCCAGGCGGCACCAGCACGATGCAGTCCACCGGGCACGCCGGCACGCACAGCTCGCAACCGGTGCACAGCGGTTCGATCACCGTGTGCATGTGTTTGGCGCCGCCGATGATCGCGTCGACCGGGCAGGCCTGGATGCACTTGGTGCAGCCGATGCAGTCGGCTTCGACTACCAGCGCGACCTGCGCCGGCTTGTGCTCACCGCGGCTGCGGTCGAATGGTACCGGCGCGACGCAAAGCAACCGGGCCAGGGCGCGGGCACCAGCATCGCCGCCGGGCGGGCAGTGATCGACACCAGCCTCGCCGGCCGCCATCGCCTCGGCATAGGGCCGGCAACCCGCATAACCGCACTGGCCGCATTGGGTCTGCGGCAGCAGGCGGTCGAGGCGTTCGGTGAGGTCGGGCATGGCGGGAGCGCTAAGCGCCTTCGGGTTCGTCATTCCCGCGGGAATGACGGTAAGGCTAACGTATTGGCATCCCGGCCTGTGCGCCGTCGTCGGCGTCGAGCAGGGCCAACGCGCTGGCGTCGAAGCCCGCGGACAGGATCATCCCTTCGCTGAGGCCGAAACGCATCTTGCGCGGGGCGAGGTTGGCGATGAACACCACGCTGCGGCCGACCAGTTTTCCAGGCTCCGGATAGGACGCCCGGATACCCGAGAAGATCTGTCGCTGGCCGAGCTCGCCGGCATCGAGCTGGAAGCGCAGCAGCTTGTCGGAGCCTTCGACGAACTCGCAAACCAGCACCTTGCCGACGCGCAGGTCGAGCTTGGCGAAATCGTCGATGCCGATGGTTGGGGTCGCGTCGCCCCCGCTTTTTGTAGGAGCGGCTTTAGCCGCGATCGGAACCCCGCCATCCGCACGGCTGGGCTTCGCGGCTGAAGCCGCTCCTACAGGGGCTGCAGTGCTGTCGGACGGTTTCATGGATTCCTTGCTGGCTTCGGTCATGGCTTCAATCAGTTTCGGGTCGATCCGGGTGAACAGCGGCACATAGGCGTCGATGCGGTGCGCGAGCAGCGGCGCAGCGAGGCCGTCCCAGTGCGCGACCGGCGCGGCGAGGAACACCTCGGCCTGTGCGCTCACCCGCGGCAGCACCGGTTTCAGCGCCGCGTTGAGGATGCGGAACAGGTTCAGGCCCTGGGTGCAGACCGCCTGCAGTTCGGCATCGGCGCCTTCCTGCTTGGCGATCACCCACGGCTTGTGTTCGTCGATATAGCGGTTGGCGTCGTCGGCCAGCGCCATGGTCAGGCGCAGCGCGGTCGCGGCTTCGTTGCGCTGGTAGGCCGCGGCGATCGGCGCCAGTTGCTCGACGAAGCGCGTATACATCGCCGCATCCGGCAGCGCATCGGCCAGTCGGCCGTCGAAACGCTTGGCGATGAAACCGGCGCAACGGCTGGCGAGGTTGACGAACTTGCCGACCAGGTCGGCGTTCACCCGGGCGACGAAATCGCCGAGGTTGAGATCGAGGTCGTCGACCCCGCCGGAGGTCTTGGTCGCGAAGTAGTAACGCAGCGCTTCCGGCTCCAGCCCGGCGTCGAGGTAGCTGCGCGCCATCACGAAGGTGCCGCGCGACTTCGACATCTTGGCGCCGTCGACGGTCAGGTAGCCGTTGACGTGCAACCGGGTCGGCGCGCGGAAGCCGGCCCCGTGCAGCACCGCCGGCCAGAACAGCCCGTGGAAGTTGACGATGTCCTTGCCGATGAAGTGGTGCAGCTCGGCGTCGCTGCCGGGGGTGAGGTAGCTGAAGAAGTCCAGGCCCTCGCGCTCGCACAAGGCCTGGAAGCTCGACAGGTAGCCGATCGGCGCGTCGATCCAGACGTACAGGTACTTGCCCGGATGGCCGGGGATCTCGAAGCCGAAGTACGGCGCGTCGCGCGAGATGTCCCAGGCGCGCAGGCCGCCCTCGGCATCCAGCCATTCGTGCAGCTTGGCCTTGACCCCCGGCGCGGCGACGTCGCCGGCCAGCCACTCGCGCAGGAAGTCCTGGAAGCCGCCGACCTCGAAGAAAAAGTGTTCCGACTCGCGCAACTCCGGCTCGGCGCCGCTGACCACCGAGCGCGGCTCCTTCAGCTCGGTTGGCGCGTAGGTCGCGCCGCAATGCTCGCAGTTGTCGCCGTACTGGTCGGGGGTGCCACAGTTGGGGCAGATACCCTTGACGAAGCGGTCGGGCAGGAACATGCCCTTGACCGGGTCGTACAGCTGCGCCACCGAGCGGCGCTTGATGTGGCCGTTGTTGTCGAGCTTGGCGTAGATCGCCTCGGTCAGCGCGCGGTTGCGCGGCGAATGGGTCGAGTCGTAGTGGTCGAAGGCGACGCCGAAGTCGGCGAAGTCGCGCTCATGGCTGGCCTGGATCCCGGCGATGTAGGCCTCCGGGGTCATCCCGGCCTTCTCGGCGGCGAGCATGATCGGGGTGCCGTGGGTGTCGTCGGCGCAGACGAAGTGCGCGGTGTGGCCGGCCAGTCGCTGCGCGCGCGCGAAGATGTCGCCCTGGATGTAGCCGACCAGGTGGCCCAGGTGCAGCGGGCCGTTGGCATAGGGCAGGGCGCAGGTGACGACTAACTCGCGTGGCATGGGCGTGGGGATGGCGGCGGAACGGGCGATTATCGCATGCGCGCGGCGTGCCCAAATGGCAACGGCCCGCGCGAGGCGGGCCGTTGCGGAGACTGCGGGTACGGATTTGCGAAACGGTTACTGACGAACCCAGGTCTGGGTCCGGCCCAGCAACGAGAAGCCCATGAAGCCACGGACTTCGAGCTTGGCGCCGCTTTCGACCGGCTCCATCTTCAGCGAGTAGACCTTGCCGCTGGCCGGGTCGAGGATCTTGCCGCCCTTCCAGGCATCGCCATCCTGCTTCGCGCCCCACAGGATCACCATGCCCTCGATCGGCTGGTTCTTGCGTTCGCCCTCGCACTCCTTGCAGACCGGGTTTTCGCCCTGGTCGGAGTTCATCACCTCGACCACGCGGCCAGCGAGGCTGCCGTTGCGGGTCTCGTAGATTTCCACGGTCGACTTGGCCTCGCCGGTTTCATCGTCGATGGTCGTCCAGGTGCCGACCGGGGTTTCCTGCGCAAACGCGGAAAACGATACGGCCAGCAATGGCAGGGCGAGCAGGGTAAGCAGTTTGCGCATGGTCCCCTCCAGGGTTGAGGCGTGGTCGCGCCGCACCGTCGATGGGCGCGCTGGCCTCTTTATACCGTATCCGCCAATCCGGGCCAGAGCATTGCCGCACCGCCGTTCAGGGTGGTGAAACGGGTCGCAACCCGGACGTGCGGTGGGTCCATTCGGCCGTTGCCGCGCAGGACTGCGACAATGGGCGGTCCCCACACATTGCGTCGCCATGCCCACCGAACAACTGCAACAGCGAATTGCCCTCCTGCCCGTTCCCGGTACCGACTCCACGCTCGAGTCGACTGGCGCGCGCGTCCGCGTGGCGGTGGACGAGGCCAGCGTCGCGGTGTCGATCACCCTTGGCCTGCCGGTCGCCGGCCTGCGCGACGAACTGCACGCGGCGCTGGCGACATTGTTGCAGCAGCAAGGCTTGGGCCTGGCGCGGCTGGAACTGCAGCAGCGCATCACCGCCCATGCGGTGCAGCCCAACCTCAGCCCACTGGCCAATGTCCGCAACCTGATCGCGGTCGGCTCGGGCAAGGGCGGAGTCGGCAAGTCGACCACCGCGGTCAACCTGGCGCTGGCACTGGCCGCGGACGGCGCCAAGGTCGGCGTGCTCGATGCCGACGTCTACGGCCCCAGCGTGCCGATGATGCTGGGCCTGACCGGCAAGCCCGACAGCCCCGACGGCAAGACCATCGAACCGATGCGCGCGCACGGGATCGAGGCGATGTCGATCGGATTCCTGGTCGAGCAGGACACGCCGATGATCTGGCGCGGGCCGATGGCGACCTCGGCGCTGACCCAGTTGCTCAACGAGACCCGTTGGGGCGAACTCGACTACCTGATCGTCGACCTGCCGCCGGGCACCGGCGACATCCAGCTGACCCTGGCGCAGAAGATCCCGGTGGCCGGCGCGGTCATCGTCACCACCCCGCAGGACGTGGCGACGCTGGACGCCCGGAAGGCGCTGAAGATGTTCGAGAAGGTGCAGGTGCCGGTGCTCGGCCTGGTCGAGAACATGGCGGTGCATGTGTGCTCGAATTGCGGTCACAGCGAGCACGTGTTCGGCGAGGGCGGCGGCCAGCGCATGGCCAGCCAGTACGACGTGCCGTTGCTGGGCAGCCTGCCGCTGGAGCTGGCGATCCGCGAGCAGGGCGATGCCGGCACCCCGTTGGTGCTGGCGCAGCCCGGTTCGGCCGCCGCGAAGGCCTACCGCGATACCGCGCGGCGACTGGCGGTGCGGCTGGCCCAGCGGCCGCGGGTCACCCCGTCGATTTCCGCCGCGCTGCTGTAGGGCGCCGGCCTGTCCAGTACCGCCACGGCGCCAGCGTTTACAATCCAGCGGCTACGGCACCCGCAAACCACGAGCGAGCACCACTGCATGAGTATCAAGTCCGACCGCTGGATCCGCGAGATGGCCACGCAGCACGGCATGATCGAGCCGTTCGAGGCCGGCCAGGTCAAGCAATCCAACGGCGAGCGCATCGTCAGCTACGGCACCAGCAGTTACGGCTACGACGTGCGCTGCTCGCGCGAGTTCAAGGTGTTCACCAACATCAACTCGACGATCGTCGACCCCAAGCACTTCGACCCGAAGAGCTTCGTCGACATCGAGGCGGACGAGTGCATCATCCCGCCCAACTCGTTCGCGCTGGCGCGAACGGTGGAGTTCTTCCGCATCCCGCGCGACACCCTGGTGGTGTGCCTGGGCAAGAGCACCTACGCGCGCTGCGGGATCATCGTCAACGTGACCCCGCTGGAGCCGGAATGGGAAGGCCACGTGACCCTGGAGTTCTCCAACACCACGCCGCTGCCGGCGCGCATCTACGCCAACGAGGGCGTGGCGCAGATGCTGTTCTTCCAGGCCGACGCCGATGACGTCTGCGAGACCTCCTACAAGGACCGCGGCGGCAAGTACCAGGGCCAGCGCGGCGTGACCCTGCCGCGCACCTGAGGGGCGCGTTCCGATCGACAGCACGCACGCGAATCTGCGCGCCTTTGTAGGAGCGGCTTTAGCCGCGATCGGATGGCTGGCCGCTCGACCGACTCCGGATCGCGGCTAAAGCCGCTCCTACAAGATCTCGTCAAGGCTTCTGGTAGGTCACGAAGAAGCCCTGCAGGTCGTTGTTCTCGATATACGGCTCGACACCGACCACCTTGTAGCCGTAGCCGGCGAAGATCTGGTGGGTACGGCTCAGGTCGTTGGCTGCGCCCTGGTTGCGGAGCCCCCAGCTGGCATCGACCCACACCGTGGCCGCACTCATCCCTGCCTGTGACGCCTCGCGAGCCGCATCCTCGGGCTTCTTGTCGAACAGGCCGGCGTGGGCGGGGACGAGGCTCGCGCAGGTGGCGAACAGGGTGGCGAGCAGCAGTTGACGCATGGGGTTCTCCGTTGATGGGAATGACGACGACGTTCAGTCGGCCAGCGCAGCCTGCAGGCGCTTGATCCGTTCGATCAGCGACTCCGGCGGATAGGGCTTGGCAGTGGCCGTGCCCCAGACCGGGCGCGGCCAGGCGATGTCGTCCTCGAAACGCGCGATCACATGTACATGCAATTGCGGCACCAGGTTGCCGAGCGCGGCGACGTTGAGCTTGTGTGGGCGGAATACTTGCAGGGCGCGGCAGGCCTGGTTGATCTCGGCGTTGAGCTGGAGCTGGCTGGCCTCGTCGAGGTCGGTCCATTCCACCGCGTCTTCGACCCGCGGCACCAGGATCAGCCACGGATGGTTGGCATCGTCCATCAGACGCAGCTCGCACAGCGGCAGTTGCGCGACCGGATGGGTGTCGTCAGCCAGTTGCGGGTGCAGGTGCCAGCCTTGAATGGGGTTGCTCATCTCAGGCTCTCCGACAGGAACTCGATGCTGCGTCGCCAGGCCAGGGCGGCGCTGGCCGGCTCGAACGAATGGATGTCGACATCGCGGTTGAACGCGTGGCCCGCCGCCGGATAGACGTGGATGCGTGCGTGCGGGTGCTTGCGACGGTGCTGTTCGATGTCCTCGGACGGGATGCTGGCGTCGCGGCCGCCGAAGTGGAACATCATCGGTGCGCGGGGGGCTTCGTCGAGGAACGGCAGGCTGCGCGCGCCGTAATAGCTGACCGCCGGCAGGCCGAGCCGGGTGTTGCACAGCAACGCGAGACTGCCGCCCCAGCAGAAGCCGACCGCGCCGACCCGCAGGCCCTCGCGCTGCAATTGCGCGGCGGCGCTGCCCAGAACATCGATCGCACGCTCGGTGCCCAGGGCCTTGACCAGCGCCCGGCCGCGCTCGAAGTCCGGTTTGTCGTAGGCCAGTTCGAGGCCACGCTCGACCGGGTCGAACAGCGTCGGCGCCAGCGCGACGAAGCCGGCCTCGGCGAAGCGCTCGGTGACCCGGCGGATATGCGGATTGAGCCCGAAGATCTCCTGAATCACCAGCACCGCGCCGCGTGACGGACCGCCCGGATCGGCGCGCCAGCCGCGGACCGGTCCGTGCGGGGTCTCGATGTCGATCCAGTGGCTCATGGTTCCGTTCAGCTTGGCGCGTGGGTTTCCGGGTCGATTCTAGCGCCCACGATATAATTCGCGCCCCGCCGCCCGTCCCGCGGCCCGCACTCCGCGTGCGGGCGTGTTGCGCGTGGTCCGGCAAACCCTCGCAACCTGGTTATTCAATGTCCCTGCATCCGCTTCCGTCCAAGACTGCCAAGGCCGGCAACCCCAAGGTCGCCACACCGAAGGGCGGGAGCCCCAGGGTCGGCTTCGTCAGCCTCGGCTGCCCGAAGGCGCTGGTCGATTCCGAGCGCATCCTCACCCAGTTGCGGGTCGAGGGTTACGACTTGGTGCCGAGCTTTGAGGCCGCCGATGTGGTGGTGGTCAACACCTGCGGCTTCATCGATTCGGCGGTGGCCGAGTCGCTGGATGCGATCGGCGAGGCGATGGCCGAGAACGGCAAGGTGATCGTCACCGGCTGCCTCGGCAAGCGCGAGGAGGTGATCCGCGAGGCGCACCCGGGGGTGCTGTCGATCAGCGGGCCGCAGGACTACGACAGCGTGCTCGGCGCGGTGCACAAGGCGCTGCCGCCGAAGCACGATCCGTTCATCAGTCTCGTTCCGGACACGGGTATCAAGCTGACGCCGAAGCACTACGCCTACCTGAAGATTTCCGAGGGCTGCAACCACCGCTGCAGCTTCTGCATCATCCCGTCGATGCGCGGTGATCTGGTGTCGCGTCCGGTCGACCAGGTCCTGCGCGAGGCCGAGAAGCTGGCGATGGGTGGGGTCAAGGAATTGCTGGTGATCTCGCAGGACACCTCGGCCTACGGCGTCGATGTGCGCTACGCCGAGCGCGAGTGGCGCGGCAAGGCCTACCAGACCCGGATGAAGGCGCTGTGCGAGGGGCTCGGCGAGCTCGGCCTGTGGACGCGGCTGCACTACGTCTACCCGTACCCGCACGTCGACGACATCATCCCGTTGATGGCCGACGGCAGTATCCTGCCGTACCTCGACATCCCGTTCCAGCACGCCAGCCCGCGCGTGCTCAAGCTGATGAAGCGGCCCGGCGCGGTCGACAAGACCCTGGAGCGGATCCAGCGCTGGCGCGCGATCACGCCCGACATCACCATCCGCTCGACCTTCATCGTCGGCTTCCCCGGCGAGACCGAGGCCGAGTTCGAGGAACTGCTCGATTTTCTCGACGAGGCCCAGCTCGACCGCGTCGGCGCGTTCGCCTACTCGCCGGTCGAAGGGGCGAAGGCCAACGAGTTGCCCAACCCGGTGCCGGAGGAGGTCAAGCAGGAGCGGCTTGCGCGTTTCATGGAGCGGCAGGCGGAAATTTCCGCCGCCAAGCTCGAGGCCAAGGTCGGTAGCGTGCAGCGCTGCATCGTCGACGCGATCGACGGCGAGCTGGCGATCGCGCGCTCGATGGCCGACGCGCCGGAGATCGACGGCCTGGTGCAGATCCAGAACGGCTACTTCGCCGGCCTCAAGCCGGGCGACTTCTGCGACGTCGAGATCATGGGCAGCGACGAGCACGACCTGTTCGGCGAGGTTGCGTTCGAGGATTGACGGCGCGGGCCTGGTCGGCCGCGAGGCCCGGATCGATCCCGGCCCTTGTAGGAGCGGCTTCAGCCGCGATCCGACAATCGGTCGCGCGCGCCGACCCCACATCGCGGCTGAAGCCGCTCCTACAGGGGATATTCGAGTGCAACGATCACGAACTGCCGCGGCCCGCCGGGCAGCTGCGCCTCGAATTCATCGTCCAGCCGCTTCTTCAGCATCGCCCGCGCCAGTGGCGAGTCGATGCTGATCCAGCCGCGCTTCGCATCGGTTTCGTCGGGACCGACGATGCGATAACGCGAGGTTTCGCCACTGTTGGCATCCTCGACTTCGACCGTCGCGCCGAAAAACACCGCGCCCGGATCCGACGGCGCCGCCTCGACCGCTCGCAACGCCGGCAGGCGCTTGCTGAGGTAGCGCACGCGGCGGTCGATCTCGCCGAGTTGTTTCTTGCGATAGGTGTACTCGGCGTTCTCCGAGCGGTCGCCCTCGGCCGCGGCGGCGGCGAGCGCCTTGACTACGTCCGGTCGCCGGACCCGCCACAGTTCGTCCAGCTCGGCCTTGAGCCGGGCGTAGCCGTCGCGGGTGATCAGCGCGGTGCTCTTTTCTGCGGGGGGACGCCAGCGGCCCATCGGGACTCCGTTAATCGAACTTGCGTGCAAACGCCCGGATCGTCGACCCTTGCGCGCTGCCCCGCCATTGTCGCTTTTCATGCTGATCCTGCCACTGCACCGCCCGCTGACCCGCACGACCTTCCCGTTGGCGACCGCGCTGCTGATCGTGGTCAACGTGCTGGTGTTCTTCGGCTGGCAGGCCGGCGACGAGGTGGCGATGGCGCGCGCGCAGCAGCACTACCTGCAGTCCGATCTCGGGCGCTACGAGGTTCCCGCCTACGAGCGCCACCTGGTGCGCGGCAGCCAGGTCGACGCACTGCAGGAATTCGAACAGGTGCCGGCGTCGGCGCAGCCAGAGTACGTGGCCCAGCGCACGCTGACCGACGTCGCGTTCACTGCGGCGCTGCGTTCGGGCGAGCTGTTCGATGGTGGCAGCGACTTCGAAGCCTGGCAGCCGCTGCGATCGGAGTACGACGCCCAGCTTGACCAGGTATTCACGCTGCGCCACCTGCTGCGCAGCTCCGAAGTCGACGCGTGGCGGATGCTGAGCGCGGCGTTCCTGCATGGCGGGGTGATGCACCTGGTCGGCAACATGCTGTTCCTGCTCGCGCTGGGGCTGCTGGTCGAGGGCGCAATCGGCTCGGGCCGCTTCCTCGGTGTGTACCTGCTGGGTGCGGTCGGCGCCAGCGCGGCGTCGCTGCTGTGGCGTTGGGGCGAAGCCGGCGGCGGACTGGGCGCTTCGGGTGCGGTGGCGGCGTTGATGGGCGCGTTCTGCGTGGTCTGGGGGCGGCAGCCGGTGCGGTTTTTCTACTGGATCGGGGTGGTGTTCGACTACGTGCGCGCGCCGGCGATCTGGTTGCTGCCGCTGTGGCTGGGCTGGGAGGTCTGGAACCTGCTGGCCAACGACGAGCTCGGGATCGGCTTCGATGCCCATGCTGGCGGCATCGTCAGCGGTGCGCTGATGGGGGCGGCGTTGGTCGCAACGGGCCAGGTGCGTGACGGCTTCATCCGCGATCCGGACGCCGGCACGCGGAGCGACGATCGGTGGCAGCGCGCTCAGGTCTGTCTCGGCCGGATGCAACTGGCCGAGGCGGAGGTGCTGCTTGAGGAGTTGGCGCGCGAACAGCCCGGACGGATCGACGTCCGGCTGGCGCTGTACCGGGTCGCCCGCAACGGTCAACGCCAGCAAGCCATTGCGCGCCGCGGGGTCGAAGTGCTGGCGATCGACAGTCGAGATCCCGGCGATGTGCAGGCGCAACGTGCGGTGCTGGCCGAGTTGGACCAGGCCGGGATTGCGCTTGAACCGGCGCAGCGTCGGGCGTTGGTGAAGCGATGGCTGGCGGCCGGTGAGCTCGATGCCGCCGAGGCGGCGCTCGTGCCCATCACGGACGACGTGGCAGCAGAGTACGCACAGCTGTGGTTTCGGCTGGCACTGGGGTGGCGCGATAGGCACATGGCCGACGCTCATGCGGGTGTGCTGAGGAGTTTGCTGCAGCGGTATCCGGATCAGCCACAGGCGGAGAAGGCGCGGTTCCTGCTGGCGGAGTTGGCGGAACAGATGCCCGAAGTCACGTCGTCCTGAAGCGACGTTGTAGGAGCGGCTTTAGCCGCGATCGGGAATCGTTCGCCCGCACCGTTTCCC
>JBOHYB010000049.1:0-21610 GCA_050737695.1 Lysobacter sp.
ATCGGAAATCGTTCGCCCGTGCCGATTCCTGATCGCGGCTGAAGCCGCTCCTACA
The DNA here is from genome assembly GCA_050737695.1 of Lysobacter sp. Lineage (GTDB taxonomy): Bacteria > Pseudomonadota > Gammaproteobacteria > Xanthomonadales > Xanthomonadaceae > Novilysobacter. The sequence goes on from JBOHYB010000049.1 coordinate 56, forward strand.
AAAAACCGCGACAAGCCCGCGAGGGACACATCGGCCTGCAACATCCGCGTTGCTATGATCGTGGCAACGCTTGGAGGATGAGATGGCCAATCAGGGTTTCGGTGGCAACGAGGAGTTCGAGGCGTTGGCGCGGCAGTACTGGAGTCGCTGGGGCGAGATGCTGCGCGCCGGGGCCGATGCTGCGCCGCCATCGCAGGGATTCCCGGGCGCGAACTTCTCCGGCGCGGGTCTTCCTGGCATGGGCTTTCCTGGAGGCGCCAACATCTCCGGCGCAGCCGCGACGACCCCGGGCTGGAACGAGGCCGTCGCGTGGTGGTCGAAGCTGGCCCAGGGGAATGCCGGCCTGGGTGGCGGGTTTGGCAACGGACTCGGTAACCAGGCCGATGCCACCATCGACCGTTTCAACGCCCAGGCGCGCGGCTGGTACGCCCAGATGCAGCAACTGGCGGCGCAGTTCGCCGGCCAGGATGCCGATGCCGCCGACATTGCCGGCGCATGGAAGCGCGCGCTTGGCGGCGATTTCGGCAACCCGTTCGCCGAGGTCCTGCGCGGCATGCAGGGTCCCGGCCAGCAGGGTTTCGAGCAGTGGTTCGCGCAAGCCGCGCCGTTCATCGAGAAGTTGCAGCGCGACGGTCAGGCGTGGTCGGGCATGCCCGCGTTCGGGTTCACCCGCGAACACCAGGAGCGCCTGCAGCACCTCGCGCAGGCGCAGGCCGACTATCAGCAGCAGGGCCAGGCCTACCAGACCCTGATGGCCGAGGCCGCGCAGGACGCGTTCAAGCGCTTCGAGCAGAAACTGACCGAGCGCAGCGAGCCGGGCAAACAACTGGAGTCGGCTCGCGCCTTGTTCGACCTGTGGATCGACGCCGCCGAGGAGGCCTATGCCGACATCGCCCTGTCGCCACGGTTCCGCGATGCCTATGGCGCGCTGGTGAACTCGCAGATGCGTCTGCGCGCGGCGGTGCAGGCGCAGGTCGAGCAGGCGGGCGAGCCCCTCGGCATGCCGACCCGCACCGAGGTCGATGCCGCCCATCGCAAGATCGTGCAACTGGAACGCGAGTTGCGGCGGCTGCGCGATCTGGTGGCGGGGATGCCATCGTCCGGCGCGCGCCCGGATCGTCCCGCGGCGAGGGAGCCGGCCTCGGAGAGGGCGGATGCAGGGAAAGCCCGGAAAGCTTCAGCCAAGAAGCCTGTCGCTAAGAAAGCCGTGACGAAAAAGGCTCCGGCCGCGAAAAAGGCTCCCGCGAAGAAATCACCCAGCCGCGCTTCGGCAACCAAGCCGGCCCGAAAGGCACGCTGACATGGACAAGCAAGACGCGTTCAACACCGGCCCGCTCAACTTCAGCGCCGACGCGCTGGCGCAGGAGGCGATGCGCGCGCAGGACAAGCTGCGCGCTGGCCTCGACACTCTGCGCGAGGTCGACGACGTCGACTACGGTGCGACTGCAAAGGAAGAAGTCTGGCGCGACGGCAAGGTCGTGCTGTACCGCTTCCGCGGCGACAAAGCGCCGACCGCGAAAGTCCCGCTGCTGATCGCCTACGCCCTGGTCAACCGGCCGTACATGGTCGACCTGCAGGCCAACAAGTCGATCGTGCGCGGCCTTCTCGAGCGCGGCGAGGACGTCTACATCCTCGACTGGGGCTACCCGGATCGCTCCGACCGCTACCTGGAACTGGAGGATTACATCCAGCGCTACCTCGGTGGCGCCGTCGACCACCTGCGTGACGCGCATCGGCTCGACGCGATCAACCTGCTCGGCATCTGCCAGGGCGGCGCGTTCTCGCTGTGCTACAGCGCGCTCAACCCGGGCAAGGTGCGCAACCTGGTGACGATGGTGACGCCGGTCGACTTCCATACCGACGACAACATGCTGGCCAACTGGGTGCGCGGGGTCGACGTCGACGCCTTCGTCGACACCCTCGGCAATGTGCCGGCCGACGTGATGAATTTCACCTACCTCACGCTCAAGCCGTGGCGGCTGTTCGTGCAGAAGTACGTCGGACTGGTCGACATCCTCGACGACAAGGCCGCGCTGGAGGATTTCCTGCGCATGGAGAAGTGGATCTTCGACTCGCCCGATCAGGCCGGCGAAGCGTTCCGCCAGTTCGCCAAGCAGTTCTACCAGGGCAACGGCTTCGTCAACGGCGGCATCGACATCGGCGGCCGCGCGGTCGACCTGGGCTACGTCGACATGCCGGTGCTCAACGTGTTCGCCGAAGCCGACCACCTGGTGCCGCCGTCGTCGTCGAAGGCGCTCGGCGGGCTGGTCGGCAGCACCGATTACAGTGAACTGTCGTTCCGCGGCGGCCATATCGGCATCTATGTCTCCGGCCGTGCCCAGCGCGAGGTGCCGCAGGCGATCCACGACTGGCTCGCCCAGCGCTCGCGCTAGAAAGCCCACGCCGCCATAACATCGCCTCGCTAGACTCGGCTTCAGGACCCGTCTGGATCGAGTTGCATGGAACACACATCGCATCCCCTCGTCCGGTCGCGCCACGACCGCATGCTGGCGGGCGTCGTCGGCGGCATCGCCCGGCGTTTCGGCTGGAACTCGAACCTGCTGCGGGTGATCTACGTGCTGGTGTCGATCGCCTCGGCTGGCTTCCCCGGCATCCTGGCGTACCTGATCCTGTGGCTGCTGATGCCTGAAGAGGGCAGTTGACCGGGCACGTTGCGGTACGCTTCGAACACCGCACGGGGTCATCCGCGACAGATGCAAACCTTCGACCTGCGCACTGGGCTGCAACATCGCCATGCCCTCGGGTGAGCGGAAAGCTGCGTTTCCGCGTGCCGCCATGGTACTCGGCGCATTGTGGACATCGCCCAACACCGTGGCCGGGCTGCTGCTCGGCGCCGTCGGCATTGCGTTCGGCGCCCATGCGCACTGGCGCGCGCGCGACCTGGCGCTGGTGTTCCACCGCTGGCCGTGGGGCCCGGGTGGTGCCCTGGCCCTGGGCAACGTGATCCTGCATACCGGCGCCAGCCTCGACGGCCATTGCCATACCTACGCCCATCGCGCCGGCCTGTGCGAAGAGCCTTCGGTTGTCCTGGCCGACCACGAGCGGGCGCACGTCTACCAATACATGGCGCTTGGGCCGTTGTTCCTGCCGGTGTACCTGGTCTGCGGCGGCGTCGGCGTGCGCAACCGCTTCGAGCGCGCCGCCGATCGCTACGCGATGACCGGCCGTGGCTGGTGGCCCTGGCCTGCGCCGCCGTTGCCGGTCCGCCGAACGACGCGATAAGCCGCCCGAGTTCACGGGGCTGGACGCAATCAAGTACGTTTTGCTGGTCATACTTGGCGCGCCGGGCTGGTGGGTGTTCATCGATGGCAGCAAGCTGGAGGAGGACCAGCGCATCTGGGTCAGCGAAGGCCCTTGAGGCCGATCGGCGTAGCGGCGTCGCTTATCGACTTCCTCCCCTGGCGTTTACCGTGGCGTAACGCGGGTCCGCGTACGCTCCAATTCACCAGAGAAAAAGCGAAGGGCAACGCGCCCGACGCAACAGCTCTGGCACGGAAGGCTCAGCCACTTCGGACGCAGGTCCGAATGACTGGGCCTTCTCATTTGGTTTCTCGGTTGAAGGTATCCAGCCAAACATCGCTGTCGCCTGTGACCATGCCGTTCGGTCCGAATCGACGCTCGACGAACCGGATGCCGCCCTCCGCACCGACCAGCACCACCGTGCTGCAGCGCGTGCCGTAACGCCGATCGCACACGAATGGTGGCGACAGCTTTCGCTCCAGTTCCAGCCCGACCCCGGTATCGGGCAATGCTGCATCCGGCGCCGGCGTGGTGTCGGCCAGTGCCGCCAGCAGCGGCGCCACGTCGGCCTTGGCCGCACCCGCCGGCGTCGCCTCGAGCCATTCCGACAACGCCTGCGTCGCGTGCGTGCTCTTGGGCCAGGGCGCATCGAAGGCGCCATTCGACATCGCATGCACCCCCGGTGCGACAGCATGGCGCGTGCTTGCAGGATGATTGCTGACAAACGCCAGCGACGCGCCGTCCCACAGCAGCAGGTTGAACGGCCCGTAATCTGCGGCATCTGCTCGCAGCGGTTCCAGCCAGGCGTCGGTCGACAATTCGCTACCGGCGAAGCCGCGGACCAGGGCCCCGCGCGAGCGCGGCTTCGGCTCACCCGCCAGGCCCACGCGCACGTTGGTCGCCGCTGCCAGCCGTCGCGCCCGGGACACCATCAGCCAACTGCCGCCTTGCTGCAGGTCGCGTCCACCGTAGACCTGCGGCCATTCCGGGTCCGGCCCGGCCGGCGCCGTTGGCCGGGCATGCAGCTCGTCGCGGTTGGCGATCAGGGCGAGCGGGTAACGCGGGTGGCAACGCCAGGCAATGGCAATCAGGCACATGCCGGCATCCTAGCGGAGAACGCTGGAGCGCCGCGCAAGGACTCGGCTATACTGCGCGGCCGGCCGAAGTGGCGGAATCGGTAGACGCAGCGGACTCAAAATCCGCCGCCCTTAAAAGCGTGTGGGTTCGAGTCCCACCTTCGGCACCATGTTGCAGTCCAAGTTGATCCAGTGACGACTGATGAAACGACACGAAACCCCGCTCCGGCGGGGTTTTTTGTTGTCTTCGGACGCGCAAGATTAAGAGCGAACGATGCGCGGTGGCGATGTAGAAGCGTGAAGCCGCTGCATTGCCTTTGTCCTGTGCACCCAGGGCACCCATCCTGGACGCTCGTCGGCTAGCTACCAGCTATTCGCAACTATTGGCCGAATTCGGCCCAAGCCCGCGTTGACCCACCCTGCAGGGGGTCCGTTTTGCTGACGCATGCAGCGCCCGCAAAACTCATGGAGATCACCATGCCCCGCTTCCGTTCCAATCGTTCCGTCGCCCTTCCTCTCGCGCTCGCCGTTCCCCTTGCCTTCGCGGCCTCGACCGCAGTCCACGCGCAGACCGCTCCATCGCCGACCGCCACAATCACCGTCGGCAACTGCAACGACTCCGGCCCCGGCAGCCTGCGCGCCGCCGTGGCCTCGGCCGCCAACGGCGACACCATCGACCTGCGCTCGCTCGAATGCAGACGGCTGGCGCTGACCAGCGGCCAGATCAAGATCTGGCAGGATGATCTCACTCTGCTGGGCCCCACCCGCGCGTTCCTGATCGATGGCGACGATGCCAGTCGCGTGCTCAGGCATTTCGGTACCGGCACGTTGCGGCTGCGGGCGATGTCGATCGCCAACGGCTACTCCGTGGGCAGGGAACCCTCCGGTGGCTGCATCCGATCCGACGGCGACCTGCAACTCGAGTACGTGCGCGTGCACGACTGCTTCGCCATGCTGAACATAGGCTGGTCGCCCAACGGGGGGGGCGGCATCGTGGGTAACGACATCGCGCTGTACGACAGCGATATCTTCGGCAACACCATCAACGATGACGGAGAGGACGACGAATATCCGTTTGGCGGCGGGATCTGGGCGCACGGCCACCTCGCGCTCGTCCGCAGCAGCGTCAGCGACAACACGGCGCGGGGTGGCACTGGGGGCGGCTTCGTCGCCGAAGCGGGACTGGATGCCCTCTACAGCGAGATATCCGGCAATTTTGCCTACCGTGTCGGCGCTATTAACGCCACGGGTGGCGACGTGACGATCACCAGTTCGCTGATCGCCGACAACGAGGCTTGGGCCTATGACATGACTGGCCTTTCGGGCCCCTCCGTCCTGGTCGTGAACACCACGGTGTCTGGCAACCTGGCATATCAGCGCAGCGGCCTGACCCTAGGCGGAAGCGAGAAATCGCTGATCAACAGCACGATCGTGGACAATGACGTGCGGGGGGCTGACGTCGCTTTCTGCGGCGGCGCAGTTGTATCTGCGGGCCTCCTCCACGTCGAGAGCACGATCATCGCGAAGAACCCGTGCGGGGGTGTCCAAGATTACGGATCGCCATTGGAAGTCATCGGCAGCGACAACCTGATCACGGAGTCCAGCGTACCGCTGCCGCCAGACACCATCTCCGCCAATCCGCGCTTCTCGCCCTTGGCCGACAACGGTGGCCGCACCCGCACCCATGCGCTGTGGGCCGGCAGCCCGGCAGTCGACATGGGCAACAACAACGCGGGACTGGAGTTCGATCAGCGTGGCCCGGGGTTTGACCGGGTGAACGGAGCGCGCGCCGACATCGGTGCCTATGAGCGTTGAACTGAGCCTTCAGAACCCGCCGTAACGGGCCATCGCCGCGGCGAGCACGAAGATCGCGCCGATCAGCACCAACTCGAAACGGATGATGCCGCGGGCGCGGGCGACTTGGGCTGGTGCCGGCAGGAACGCGGGATCGGCGCGCACGGCCTTGCGCCAACGGGCGAAGTTGAGGGTCGGCAGGATCGACAGCAGTCCGACCAGCACGTAGGCACCGATCTTGGCGTGGAACCACGGGTTGTGCAGGTAGAAGTCGTGGCCCTTGATGCCGAAGCCGATGCGCAGCAGCCCGGCGATCAGCAGCATGACGGCGCAGGCGCCGTAGCCGGCGTCCAGGCGGGAGAGGCGCCGCAGGGTCGGGGCGTCGAGCGCCCCGCGCAACAGCACGGCCTGCGACACCAGCATCGCGACCAGGGCGAATACCAGCAGGTGGTGCAATGCAGCGAGCAACAGGTCGGTCAGCATCATGGGTTCCGTGCGTGGCTTCGGCGGCAGAGTACGCCGCGGCGGCGACGTTCGCCGTCATCTTAGATAGAGAGTTCACGGCCGAACGGGATGGAGTGCTCCAAAATCCCGTTCGACCCCGCCGGTCAAGCTGGATCAGGTCACCGGCACCCGCGCGCCTGTCCACTCCGGCGGTTCGGGCCATGCGGGCGCCGCGTCGCCCGCGAGGACGCGACGGATATCGCAGGTGTCGATCTGCGGGGCCAGCAGGTGGATGAAGTCCAGCGTGTAGTCGCGCACCACGCGTCCTGCGGGCAGCAAGGCCCAGGCGATGCAGGCGGGCAGCGCGGGGTCGGCGGGCAGCACCGCGAACTCCTCGCGGTCATGCGGTTCGATGGCGAGGTCCGCGATCAGGCCAACGCCGAGTCCGGCGCGGACATAGATCTTGATCAGGTCGGCGTCCTGCGCGGAGCAGGCGAAACGCGCCTCCAGGCCGGCGTGGGCCAGCGCCCGGCGCAAGGTCGACTCCGGGCGACGCGAGGCGTCGTAGGTCACCAGTGAGCAGGCCGCCAGTTCGGCCAGGGTGGGGCCGCGTCCAAGTTGCGCCAGCGCATGCGTGCGCTCGGCGACCACCACGCGCTGCCAGGTGAACAGCGGCAGGGCGATGCCGTCGGGCACGCGATTTCCCGCCGTGCTGACCAGTGCAATATCCACTTCGTTGTGCAACAGCCGCTCGAACGGTTCGCCTTCGCCCAGGCCCTGGAGTCGGATATTGAGCCGCGGGTACTGTTTGACCAGTTGCCCCAGTAGCGGCGGCAGGACATGCCGCGCATAAGTCTGGGCGGTGGCCAGGGTCAGGTCGCCGGAGGTTTCGCCGCGTTCGTTGGCGGCGTACGCGCGCAGGCTCGCCGCTTCGCCGACGATGCGGCGAGCCATGCCGATCACGTCCCGGCCGGCCGGGGTGATGTCGACCAGCGCGCGGCCGTGCCGGGTGAACAACTGGAAGCCGAGTTCGTCCTCGAGTTGCTTGAGGTTTCGCGACAGGCTGGGTTGGGTGGCATGGACGCGTTGCGCCGCGGCGCTGATGTTCAGCTCGGCGTCGGCGATCGCCAGCAGGCAACGCAGTTCCGTCAGGGTCATGTGGCGTCCTTGCACATTCCAGTGCCGGGCACGGGCGGCATTGCGTATGGGGCCGTGCTGGCCCCGGCACTCCGCTCCCCGTGCGGATCGGACATTACCTATAGCACCGGCCCCTGGTCGACGCAAAGATCCTTGGAGTGAGGTGTCGTCGGTGTATCCGATTTTCGGATCAGTTGGTTCGTTTTTCTTATGACGGTCGTGGCCGATAACGTCATTTGTTTTCGTTATTGGACGTGCGGCAACGCCCGCCGTATCACTCGGTGGCCGAGTCGCGCACGCGCGCCCCGGCCGCGGATCGCGTGTCGATGCTGAAGACGCAGGTCGTCAGCCACGGGGGGAGGCAAAGCGGTTGCGATCCAGATGAGCGCGAGGCCCATCGGTCCTCGCGCGTTCGCACCTACACGCAATGCCAAATCGGGGACACCATCGTGAACTGCAAAACCTCCATCCTGGCCGCCGCCATCGGCGCCGCCGTGATACTCGCCGCCGGGCCGACACCGGCCGATGCCGCAGAACTGCGCTTTGTCGACAAGCCCATCGAGGGCCAGTACATCGTCGTACTCAAGGAGGACGTCGCCAGCCTCAGTAGCGAGCAATCCACCGCCTCGGTGCCCAGCGTGGCGTCGATGGCCCGCAACATCACCGCCAACCATCGGGTCCAGCTGGTGACCAGCTTCCAGCATGCGTTGCGCGGCTTCGTGGTGAAGGCATCCGATGACGCGCTGGCAAGGATGCTGATGGACGACCGCATCGCCTATATCGAGGAAGACGGCGTGGTGTCCATATCGGGCACCCAGCAGAACCCGACCTGGGGCCTCGACCGCAGCGATCAGCGCGACCTGCCGCTGGACGATCTGTACCACTACGACACCACCGCGGCCGCTGTTCACGCCTACATCATCGATACCGGCATCCGCTCGACCCACAACGACTTCGGCGGGCGCGTCGGCAACGGCTACACCGCGATCAACGACGGTCGCGGCACCGAGGACTGCAACGGCCATGGCACCCATGTCTCCGGCACCGTCGGTGGCAGCAATTGGGGCATGGCCAAGGGCGTGCGACTGCATCCGGTGCGCGTGCTGAGCTGCTCCGGCTCGGGCAGCAACTCCGGCGTGATCGCCGGTATGGACTGGGTCGCGGGCAACCACGTCAAGCCCGCGGTCGCGAACATGAGTCTCGGCGGCGGCGCCTCGAGCGCGACCGACGCCGCCGTACAGCGCATGACTAACGCCGGCGTGACCGTCGTCGTCGCTGCCGGCAACAGCAACGACAACGCGTGCAACTATTCGCCGGCGCGCGCGCCGAGCGCGATCACCGTCGGCTCGACCACGTCATCGGACGCACGCTCGTCCTTCTCCAGTTACGGCCCGTGCCTGGACATCTTTGCGCCGGGCTCGTCGATCACCTCAGCCTGGCACAGCAGCAACAGTGCGACCAACACCATCAGCGGCACCTCGATGGCATCGCCGCATGTCGCCGGCGCCGCGGCGCTGTACCTGGCGGGCAATCCGACCGCCAGCCCCGCCCAGGTGACGAACGCGATCGTCGACAACGCCAGCGCGGGACGGATCAGCAACGTCGGCAGTGGCTCGCCGAACGAGTTGCTGTACTCGATCTTCGACGGTGGCGGCGACCCGGATCCCGATCCCGATCCGACTCCGGGCGAGCTGGAGAATGGCGTGCCGGTATCGGGTCTCTCGGGCGGGGCCGGCTCGGAGCAGTTCTTCACCATGACGGTGCCGGCGGGAACGGGCAGCCTGGTGTTCGACATGAGCGGCGGCAGTGGCGATGCCGACCTGTACGTCCGGTTCGGTACCGAGCCGACCACTGGCAGCTACGACTGCCGGCCGTACCGCAACGGCAACGTCGAAACCTGCAGTTTCGACAATCCGCAGGCGGGGGTCTGGCACGTGATGGTGCGCGGTTACACGGCTTACTCGGGCGTGGTGCTGGAAGGCAATTTCAGCGGTGATGGCGGCGGCGGTGGCGACCCGTGCACGGATTGCACCCAGTACAGCGGGTCGCTTTCGGGCAGCGGCAATGCCGACGTGCAGCCCGACGGCACGTACTACCAATCGGCGGCCGGCACGCATCAAGCGTGGTTGTCGGGGCCTGGTGGCGCGGACTTCGACCTGGAGCTGTACCGCTGGAATGGCTCCAACTGGGGCCGGGTGGCTCGGTCCGCCGGACCCAGCAGCGAAGAGCAGCTTTCCTACAACGGTACGTCGGGTTACTACTACTGGAGGATCCTGTCGTACAGCGGCAGCGGCAACTATGACTTCTGGCTCGACCGCCCGTAACGGCTAGTGTCTGCAAGCAAAAAGCCCCGGCGTGCCGGGGCTTTTTGTTGTTGCGGCAGAAAGCTGACGATCAGTCGGCGCCGTCGATTTCCAGTGACTTGGCGGCGCGGGTGAACCACTCGCCGTCCTGCGGGACGAACATCGAGCATTCTTCCATCTGCGCCTTGTAGATATGCACCGACACCGCCGACTCGTCCTTGCTGGTGTTGCGGATGGAGTGGTATTCGTGCGGCGGGATCAGGCTGCCGGCGCTGCCGGGGCCGGCGACCATGCCGCCGGCGGCGCGGAAGCGGGCACGGTCGCCGTCGGTGTCGAGCAACTCGTACTGGGTGATCTCCAGCTCGCCGTCCCAGACGCCCTCGACGCACCACAGGCCGCAATGGTCGTGCACCGGCGTGCCCTGGCCCGGCCCCCAGGTCATCGCCACCACGCTGTAGCCGTGCTCGGGGCTGCGGTAGATCTCGCGGCGGGCGTAATGGTCCTCGATCGGTTCGAACACGCACTCGGGCAGGGCGACGTCACGGTCGCGGATCATCCGGCACAGGGTGTTGCGCAGGGCGGCGGTGATGGCGTGCTCGTCGCCGGCGCCGACGGCGGCGTCGATCGCGTTGACGAGCTTGTCGCGGCCGGGAAAGGCGATGTCGGGCAGGGCGTGGGCGTTCATGGGGTTGATTCTACGCGGGATCGCGGTGGGAGGCTGGATTGCGGATCGCGTTTGTAGGAGCGGCTTTAGCCGCGATCTGATGCTTCGCCGCCTGTGCGGTTCCAGATCGCGGCTAAAGCCGCTCCTATAGGGAATTACAGGGTGTCGAGGAAGCCGCGGACAGCCGGACCGAAGCGCTCGAAATCGACCAGGAAGGCGTCGTGGCCCTGCGGCGAATCCAGCGCCAGGAATTGCGCGTCGGCGCCGCCTGCGCGCAGGCCGTCGGCGATCTCGCGCTGCTGCTGCAGCGGGAACAGGATGTCGGTCGCGGCGCCGATGGCCAACGCCTTGTCGATCTCGATCGCGGCCAGACCGGCGCGGGTGTTGCCTTCGCCGTCGCCGGAACGCAGCGCGCAATAATCGCCGAGGTCGAACCAGTCCATCGAGCGGCTGAGGTAGAGGTAGCAGTTGGGGTCGAAATTGCGGACGAAGCGGCGGGCGTGACCCTCGAGGTAGCTTTCGACCTCGAATTCCAGCCCGAATGGCTCGTCGTCGGCGCGCTCGGAGTCCAGCCGCACGCGGCCGAAGCGGCCGTCCCATTCCAGCGCCGAGCGGTAAGTAATGACGCCCATCTTGCGCGCCATCCGCATGCCCGACTCCGGATAATTGGTGTCGTCGTAGTTGCCGTCGTTCCAGTTGGGGTCGAGCCTGATCGCCTCGCGCTGCAGCGAGCGGATCGCGATCGAGAACGGCAAGGCCTTGGCAGCGCCGGAAATGTTGATGTGGCTGCGGGCGATGCCGGGATGTTTCACCAGCAGCGCCAGCGCGGCCATGCCGCCCATCGAGTTGCCGATCACGCAGGCCAGTTGCCCGATGCCGAGTTCACGCACCACGTGCGCGGCAGCGTCGGCGCCGTCCTCGATCGACAATTGCGGGAAGTCGAGGCGGTACAGCGCGCCGGTGCCGGGGTTGGTCGAGGCCGGCCCGGTCGAGCCCTTGCAACTGCCGAGCGAGTTGACGCAGACGACGAACCAGCGGTCGCTGTCGATCGCCTTGCCGGGGCCGAGCATCGCTTCCCACCAGCCCAGCGCGGGGTTGGCCACGTTGGCGGCGGCGTGGGCGTCGGGCGACAGCCCGGTGACGATCAGGATCGCGTTGTCGCGTGCGGCGCTCAGCGTGCCCCAGGTCTCGTAGGCGATGCGGGCACCATGCAGCTCGCCGCCGCGCCTCACCGGGAACGGCGAGGGCAGGTCGATGTAGCGGGTGCCGGGCGGAATGAATTCGGTCATGGATGTCCTATTCGATGACGCGATCGATCATCAGCGCCGCGGCGGCGTCGGGGCCGGTTTCGATCCGCACCGGGGCGGATTCGAAATCGCCCGGCCGCGCGGCCGCATCGCCGCTGGCGGAGATGCGGGCGACGAGTTCGACCTGTTCGACCTGCGACAGCTTCAGCGTCGGCATCGGGCTGTCGCCGTCGTCGAGCGTGACCTTCAACGGGAAGCCGCTGGCGCGCAGCTTTTCGACCGCGACCGGCATTGGTGGGCCGTCGGGCTGGCGCGCGATCACGAACACGACCGCGTTATCGGGGTACTGCATCGCCAGCGCCGGGTCGAGCGAGACGCTGACGGTGATGCGCGCCGCGCTGGCGACGGCTGCCAGGGTGGCTGGCAACGGTTCCATTCCGGCGTCCTCGCGGGCGAGGTTGATCTGCTGGCGCAGGCTTGCGGCGGTGCTGGCGTCGACCTGGCCGAGCAACGGCTCCCAGGTCGTGACGGCCTCCGCCGGCTGCCCGGCCTGGCGCTGGGCGATGCCGAGGAACCAGCGGGCGCGCTGGTGGTCGGGTTCGATCTGCAGCGCGTGTTGCAGCATGTCGATGGCTTCGGCGTCGAAGCGGCGCCCTTCGGCGGCCTTGGCGCGGGCTTCGGCGGCCTCGGCCAGCAGCGCCGGTTCGTCCGGCGCCAGTTGCACTGCGCGGGCGTAGGCGTCGCGGGCTTCGGGCAGGCGGCTCTCGGCGTCGTAGGCGCGGGCGAGCAGGCGCCAGCCTTCGGTCTGGTTGGGATCGCGCTGTAGTTCGGTGCGCAGCTGGGTGATCGCCTCGGATAGCGTTTCTGGCGCCTTGCGCTGGGCCGGGTCGAGCGCCCGCGGGGTGCCGACCAGGGTGTAGAGCAGGCCGGTGGTGATCGCCAAAGTGGCGAGCACGCCGATGCCGGCCGCGGGCCGGGCGCGCCATATCGGGCGCAGCACGAAGGCGAGCAGCAGCAGGACCAGCAGCGCGCTGGCGATCGCGAACGCGGCCATCACCACTCCTGGTCTTCGTCGACGGCAGCGACGGATGGCCGCTTGCCGCTGCGCCTGCGCACGATGCCGGCGACGACGAAGCCGCCGGCCAGCAACAGCACCGCCGGACCGAACCACAGCAGCCACGTGGTCGGCTCGACCCGCGGGCGGTACAGCACGAACTCGCCGTAGCGCGCCACCAGATAGTGCTTGACCTCGGCGTCGGTCTTGCCCTGGCGCATCAGCTCGAACACTTCCTGCCGCAGGTCCTGGGCGATCTGCGCGTTGGAATCGGCCAGTGACTGGTTCTGGCACTTCACGCAGCGCAGCTCTTCGGTCAGCGCATGGAAGCGTTTGGCCTCGGCGCGGTCGGTGAACTGCGGGGGAGCCACGGCGTCACCGGCCTGGGCGAGCGCCGTCGCCGGAACCAGCAGTGCCAGCAACAGTACGACGGTATGAACGAGACGCTTCGACGAGGTCATCGCGCCTCCACCTCAGCCAGCACCGGCAATAGCTCGTCACGGATCGTCGCCTCGCTCATCGGCCCGACGTGCTTCCAGCGGATGATGCCGCCGCCGTCGACCAGGAAGGTTTCCGGCGCGCCGTAGATGCCCCAGTCGATCGCGGTCTCGCCGGTGTAGTCGGTCAGCACCAGCCAGTACGGGTTGCCGAACTGTTCCAGCCAGCGCAGCGCGTCGGCGTGTTCGTCCTTGAGGTTGTAGCCGATCACGCGCACGCGCTTGGACTCGGCGAACTGGGTCAGGATCGGGTGTTCGACCCGGCATTCCGGGCACCAGCTGCCCCAGACGTTGAGCAGGTAGGGTTCGCCGGCCAACTCCTGCGAGGTCACCAGTCGTCCGGCCTCGTGCAGCACCGGCAGCTCGAACGCCGGCGCCGGCTTGCCGATCAGCGGCGAGGGCAGGGCTTCGCGGTTGCCGTCGCGGCTCAGGATCACCCCGGCCAGCAGCAGCAGCGCGAGCAGGCCGAACGCGACCAGCGGCATCCAGCGCATCATCGGTGACTTGCTGGCGCTCATGTCGCAGCCTCCTTGTTGGCGTTGTCGACGCGGCGGAACCGGCGGTCGGTCGCGGTGACCAACCCGCCCAGCATCATCAGCAGGGCGCCGGCCCAGATCCAGCGCACGAACGGCTTGATATGTACGCGCAAGGCCCACGCGCCGCCGCCCAGCGGTTCGCCCAGGGCGACGTAGAGGTCGCGGGTGAAGCCGCGTTCGATCGCCGCCTCGGTCAGCACCTGGCCGCCGCTGGCGTAGGCGCGTTTTTCGGGATGCATCAGCACCAGCGGGGCGCCGTCGGCGAACACCTGCACGGTGCCGATGTCGGCCTTGTAGTTCGGTCCCTGTCGCTGATCGACGCCATCGAAGCGGAAACCGTAGGCGCCGACCTCGATGGTCTGCCCCGGCTTCACCGCGACCTCGCGCTGCACGTTGAGTCCTTCGACCAGTAGCGCACCGACCAGGAACACCGCGACGCCGAGGTGGGCAAGGGTCATGCCGAGCATCTCGGCGGTGAAGCGGCTCCCCTGGTTGCCGGTTCTGCCGCGCAAACGCGACCACACGAAGCGCAGCGTGCCGGCGCCGACCCAGACCGCGCCGACCACGCCGGCTGCGACCTTCCACGCACCCTGCGGGGCGAAGAAGAACGCGAGGACGCCGGCCGCGAGCGCCAGCCCGGCCCACGGCAGCAACATCGCCAGCGGTTTCGATACCTGTTCGCGCTGCCAGCGGGTCACCGGGCCGAACGGCAGTAGCAACACCAGCGGCGCCATCAGCAGGGTGAACAGCAACGCGAAGTACGGCGGGCCAACCGAGATCTTGCCCAGCTCCAGCGCATCGGCCAGCAGCGGGTACAACGTGCCGAGCAGGACCATCGCGCAGGCGGTCGACAGCAGCAGGTTGTTGGCCAACAGCAGGGTCTCGCGCGAGTACGGTTCGAACGACTTGCCGTCGTTTTCACCCGGTGCGCGCAGCGCGTACAGCACCAGCGAGCCGCCGATGACGATGCCGAGGAAGATCAGGATGTACATCCCGCGGGCCGGGTCGGCGGCGAACGAGTGCACGCTGGTCAGCACGCCCGAGCGCACCAGGAACGCGCCCAGCAGCGACAGCGAGAACGTCGCGATCGCCAGCAACAGTGTCCAACCGCGGAAGCTGCCGCGCTTCTCGGTCACCGCCTGCGAGTGCAGCAACGCCGCGCCGGCCAGCCACGGCATGAAGCTGGCGTTCTCGACCGGGTCCCAGAACCACCAGCCGCCCCAGCCCAGTTCGTAGTACGCCCACCACGAGCCCAGCGCGATGCCGACTGTCAGGAACGCCCAGGCGACATTGGTCCACGGCCGCGTCCAGCGCAGCCAGCGCGCGTCGACCTTGCCGTCGAGCAAGGCGGCGATCGCGAATGCGAACGGCACCGAGAATCCGACGTAGCCGAAGTACAGCATCGGCGGATGGATGATCATCCCCGGGTCCTGCAGCAGCGGGTTGAGGTCGCGACCCTCGACCACTGCCGGCAGCAGCCGCTCGAACGGGTTGCTGGTGAAGATCAGGAACGCCAGGAAGCCGACGCTGACTACGCCCATGACCCCGAGCACGCGGGCGATCACCGACATCGGCAGGCGCTGCGAGAACCGCGCCACCGCCGCCGTCCACAACGCCAGCACCAGCACCCACAGCAGCAGCGAGCCCTCGTGCGCGCCCCACACCGCGGTGTAGCGGTAGACCAGCGGCAGCAGCGAATTGGAGTTCTCGGCGACGTAGCGCATCGAGAAGTCCTGGCCGACAAAACCATAGGTGAGGATGGCGAACGCCAGCCCGAGTAGCACCAGTTGCGCGTACGCTGCGGGGCGGGCAACCGCCATCCACGGCGCGATGCCGCGCTGGGCGCCGACCAGCGGCAGCGTCGCCTGCAGTGCGGCGAGCAGCAGCGCGAGGATCAGCGCGATTTGGCCGAGTTCAGGCAGCATCGCTTATTGCGCCATGGCGGGTGGCGCTTCGACACCGGCCTCGATGTCATGTTTCTGGTGCGCCATCCCCATCTTGTCGGCGACTTCCTTCGGCATGTAGGTCTCGTCGTGCTTGGCCAGCACTTCCTCGGCGACGAAGCGGTCGCCGTCCATGCGGCCGGTGGCGATCACCGCCTGCTTCTCGCGGAACAGGTCGGGCAGGATGCCGGTGTAGGTGACCGGCATCAGGGCGTCGCCATCGGTGACGGTGAAGTGCGACTCCAGGGTGCCATTGATACGTTCGATCGAGCCCTCGGCGACCATCCCGCCAAGCCGGAACCGGGCCTGGCCGGACTTCACTTCCGCGCCAGCCTCGCCGCTGATCACTTCGTTGGGCGTGTACAGGTAGGCGACGTTGCGCTGTAGCGCCATCGCCACCAGGGTCGCGGCGATCGCGGCGGCGACGACGAGGGCGGCCACCCACAGCAGGCGGCGGCGGCGGATCGGATTCATCGGTTCAGTTCACTCGGGGATTGTGTGTCGGGGTCATGATCGGTTGAAGCGGGCCGGCTGGCCTGGCGGGTGGCGCGGCGGCGCGCATTGCGCAACTCGCGGCCGATCTGCAGGCGGCTGGCGATGAAATCCCAGCCCAGCACCAGCACGAACACCGCGTAGGCGGCAATGACGTAGTTCAGGTAGCTCATGGCGCGCGACCCGCTTTCCCGGCCGCCAGAGCGGCGACCCAGGCCTTGCCATTCTCGCGCCGCAGGTTATCGCCGCGCGCGCGCGCCAGCAGCGCGCCGATGAACCACAACTTGGTGCCGACGATCATCCAGATCAGCGGCTGGACCATGCTCGGGTCCATGCTTGACTCGCCGAACAGGCGGATGGTCTGGCCCTGGTGCAGCGAGTTCCACCACACCACCGAGTAGCGGATCACCGGCAGCAGCACTACCCCGACGATCGCCAGCAGCCCGGCGGCGCGCGCGGCGGCGCGGCGGTCGTCGATCGCGTTGTACAAACCAATGACGCCGAGGTACAGGAACAGCAGGATCAGCTCGGTGGTCAGCCGCGGGTCCCAGTCCCACCAGGTGCCCCACATCGGCTTGCCCCAGATCGAACCGGTGGCCAGCGTGATCAGGGTGAAGCCGGCGCCGATCGGTGCGCAGGCCATCGCCAGGATCTCGCACAACTTGATCCGCCAGACCAGCGCGATCGCGGCGTAGAACGCCATCAGTCCGAACACGAACAGGCTCATCCACGCGCTCGGCACGTGGATGTAGAGGATGCGGAAGCTGTCGCCCTGCTGGTAATCGGCCGGCACCACGAACAGCGCGCCGTACGCGCCCCACGCCATCACCAGCAGTCCGAGCGCGTACGCCCACGGCGCCCAGCGCGCGGCGAAACGGTCGAAGTAGGGGGGCGAGCCGAGTTTGTGGAACCAGCGGACGATTGGATTCATGGAGGGTCGGTTGAGCGCGGTCAGTTCAGCGCGATGCGGATGGCCGCGGCCGCCGCCAGCGGTGCCAGCACCAGCGCCACCACCAGTCCGGCGGCCAGCAACAGCAAGGCGCCGACGGGGTCCAGTCCCTGGGCCGAGGCGGCCACGCTGCCGGCACCGAACACCAGTACGGGCACGTACAGGGGCAGCGCAAGCAAGGCCACAAGTATACCGGAGCGCCTCATCCCGACGGTCAGCGCCGCCACCACCGCGCCCAGCAGGCTCAGTAGCGGCGTGCCCAGTGCCAGCGAGGCCATCAGCACCGGCAATTGCCCGCGCGGCAGGTGCATCAGCTCGGCCAGAAACGGCGTCGCCAGCAACAGCGGCAGTGCGGTCGTCGCCCAGTGCATGAACGTCCGTACAGCGACCAGCCAGCCCAGCGGTACCGGCGCCAGCATCCACTGCTCCAGCGAGCCGTCCTCGGCGTCGCCGCGGAACAGCGTGTCCAGTGCCAGCAGCCCGGCCAGCAGCACCGCCAGCCACAGCACGGCGCCGGCGACCTTGGCCAGGGTGTCGGCCTCGCCGCCGAGGGCGAGGGCGAACAGCACCACCACCAGCAGCGCGAACAACGCCGGCTGGAAGGCATCGCCGCGGCGGCGCCAGAGCAGGCGCAGGTCGCGCAGCATCAGCGCCCTGGCGGCGCCGGGCAGGCCGGGGAGGAGGGCGGTCATGCGGCGGCCTCCATCGACGGCCGTTGCAGCGCCAGCAGCCGGGTCCGCACCGGTGGCGCCGCGTAGGCACCGTGGGTAGTGACCAGCGCCGCGCCGCCGCCACGCAGATGCGCCTGGACCATCCGGTTGACCAGTTCGATCCCGGCCAGGTCGAGGTTGGCGTAGGGCTCGTCGAGCAGCCACAGCGGCGCCGGCGACAGCCATAGCCGGGCCAGCGACAGGCGCTTCTTCTGGCCGGCCGACAGTTGCCGGGCCAGCGCGTCCTCGTAGCCCGACAGGCCGACGATCGTCATCGCGTGCTCGGGCAACTGGCCGCGGCGACGGCCCTGCAGGCCGCACAGGAAGTTGAGGTTCTCCAGCGCGCTCAGGTCCGCCTTCAGACCCGGCAGATGGCCGAGGTAGGCAATCGCCCGCGAGCGGCGCGCGGCCCGCGCCCGTTCGCCATCGATGTCGACCTCGCCACCGTCGGCGCGCAGCAGCCCGGCCAGCACCCGCAACAGGGTGGTCTTGCCGGCGCCGTTGTCGCCCTGCACCAGCAACGCCTCGCCGGCGTCGACGCTGAAATCCAGCGGGCCGAACACGGGTTCGTCGTTGCGCGCGAAGCGCAAGCCGCGGGCTTGCAGCAGCGGCGGGGCGGGTCGGTCGGTCGGGGTCATCGGCTGGGCGTTGGGACAAATGGCGAGGCGGGCAGGCCCACGGGCCACGAAACTCCCATTTTACGCCGCTACGGGCTCGCCCACCCAATCGGTGAAGCCGGCGATGGCTGCAGGCACGTGCCTGTCGCGCGGGCGCTCGACGAGCATCCGCAGGCGCACCGGCTCCCCGCGGCGCCAGCTCAACACCCCGGCCTGGCCGAACTCGTGGGCCAGCCGGTCGACGATGCCGTGATCGAGGTCGGCCACTATCCAGCCCGGCTCCCGCCATTCGCCGTCGGGGCTCTCCGCCCACGCCGCGTGTCGCTGCGCTCCGGCGGCATCGAGCTGCGCGACCAGCAACGCGTCGGCGGTCTGGTTGGCCTCGTCCGAATGGGGCTCCGACGCCGGGTTCCAGGCGCTGATGAAGGTGTAGCAGTCGGCGGGGCAGTAGGCTTCCAGATCGCTGGCGGGTTCGCCGACCTGCAACGGCAGGATGTCGCCGTCCAGCCTGACCGCGTATCGGGCGGCGGCATAGGCGGTGGCCAGTTCGAACGCGTCGACGACCTGGAGTTCACGCATGGCCCAGTGTCGGATGCCCCGTGGCGCGATGCAAGTGATTGAACCCGCTGGAAATCGTCCGGAACGCCCGGCCGATTTCGTACACTCGATAATCCACACCACGTCCCGACACGCCATGACGCCCGAGACCAAGCTGCCGAAGGTCGGTACCACCATCTTCTCCGTGATGTCGCAGCTCGCCGCCGAACACGGCGCGGTCAACCTGGGACAGGGCTTCCCGGACTTCGACGCGCCGGCGCGGCTGGTCGACGCGCTCGCCCGGGCCATGCGCGAGGGCCACAACCAGTATTCGCCGGCGCACGGGGTGGCCCCGCTACGGCAGGCCATCGCCGCCAAGACCGAGCGTTGCTACGGCTACCGGCCCGACGTCGATGCCGAGATCACCGTCACCTCCGGCGCCAGCGAGGCGATCTTCGATGCCGTCCATGCCGTGGTCCGCCCCGGCGACGAGGTGATCGTGCTCGACCCCTGCTACGACTGCTACGAACCGGCAATCGAACTGGCCGGCGGCGTCGCGGTGCACGTGCCGCTGGACCCGCGCACCTTCGCGGTCGACTGGGACCTGGTGCGCCGGGCGATCACGCCGAAGACGCGGCTGTTGATGACCAACACCCCGCACAACCCGTCGGGCGCGATGTTCGGCGCGGACGACATCGCCGCGTTGACCGCGTTGCTGCGCGATACCGACATCCTGCTGCTGTCGGACGAGGTCTACGAGCACATCGTGTTCGACGGCGCCCGCCACGAATCGGCGTTGCGCTATCCCGAACTGCGCGAGCGCGCGTTCGTGATCTCGAGCTTCGGCAAGACCTACCACTGCACCGGCTGGAAGGTCGGCTACTGCATCGCGCCGCCGGCGCTGAGCGCCGAGTTCCGCAAAGTCCACCAGTACAACACCTTCTGCACCTTCACCCCGGCGCAGTTCGCGTTCGCCGAGATGATCGAGGCCGAGCCGGAGCATTACGAGCAGCTCGGCGCGTTCTACCAGGACAAGCGCGACCGCTTCCGCGAGCAGTTGCTGTCCACCCGGCTCAAGCCGTTGCCGGTGCCGGGCGGTTACTTCCAACTGGTCGACTACTCCGAAGTGAGCGACCTCGACGACGCCGCGTTCTGCCGCTGGCTGACGATCGAACACGGCGTCGTCGCGATCCCGCTATCGCCGTTCTGCGGCCGCCCACCGGAGGGCCAGCGCCTGGCGCGTCTGTGCTTCGCCAAGAACGAGACGACCCTGGACAAGGCGATCGGCCGTTTGCAGAACCTTTGATGCCCACGCTCTTGTAGGAGCGGCTTTAGCCGCGATCGGACAATCGGTCGCGCGCCCGGCTCCAGATCGCGGCTAAAGCCGCTCCTACAGGAACATACGCTCCCGATAGACAAGCCCAGAATGGTGTCGCCATGAACAACCTGCGCATCTCCCTCGTCCAGGGCGCCACCCTCTGGCACGATCCGGCCGGCAATCGCGAGTACTACGGCGAGCTGATCGCACCGCTGCACGGCACCACCGACCTGGTGATCCTGCCCGAGACTTTCACCAGCGGTTTCAGCAACGACGCCATCGACAACGCCGAGACCATGGACGGGCCGACCGTCGAATGGATGCGCGTGCAGGCGGCCCAACTCGGTGCCGCGGTCACCGGCAGCGTGCAGATTCGCGACGGCGACGGCCCGCTCTCGGACAAAGTCTTCAACCGCATGCTGTTCGTCACCCCCGACGGCACCGTGCACCAGTACGACAAGCGCCATCTGTTCCGCTACGCCCGCGAACACGAGCGCTACGCCGCCGGCCGCGAACGCCTCACCCTCGACTGGAAGGGTTGGCGGATCTGCCCGTTGGTCTGTTACGACCTGCGCTTTCCGGTGTACTCGCGCAACCGATTCGACGTCGAACGTCCCGGCCAGCTCGACTACGACCTGGCCCTGTACGTCGCCAACTGGCCGGCGGCACGCGCCTACCCGTGGAAGACCCTGCTGCGCGCCCGCGCGATCGAGAACCTGTGCTGCGTCGCCGGCCTCAACCGCGTCGGCACCGACGGCAACGGCATCCATTATTCCGGCGACAGCGCGGTGATCGATTTCCTCGGTCACCCGGCCAGCGAATGCACCGACGAGGAAGTCGTCGTCACCACCACGCTGCAAGCCGACCAGTTGGCGCTGCATCGCGAGCGGTTCCCGGCGATGCTGGATGGGGATGCATTTCAGATCA
Source organism: Lysobacter sp. (assembly GCA_050737695.1). Taxonomy (GTDB): domain Bacteria; phylum Pseudomonadota; class Gammaproteobacteria; order Xanthomonadales; family Xanthomonadaceae; genus Novilysobacter. The sequence continues at coordinate 21,562 of JBOHYB010000049.1, forward strand.
GCTGAGCGAATAGCCTTTTGTAGGAGCGGCTTCAGCCGCGATCTGGAAT
>JBOHYB010000050.1:0-20563 GCA_050737695.1 Lysobacter sp.
GGACGTGGCGACGACCCAGATCTACACGCACGTGCTCGGACGCGGGGCGGGTGGAGTACTGAGTCCGCTGGATCGCGATTGAGCCGGTGTCGCCGTTCGATCAGCGCAGCAGCACCAGCGTCGCCAACCCGAGGAAACTCAGGAACCCCATCACGTCGGTCACCGTGGTCAACACCACGCCGCCGGCAAGGGCGGGGTCGAAGCCCAGCCGCTTGAGCGTCATCGGCACGATCACGCCGCCGGCCGCAGCGGTCAGCAGGTTGATGGTCAGGGCACTGCCGATCACCAGCGACAGCATCGGGTCGCCGAACCACCACAGCACGATCAGGCCGAGGCCGATGCCGAGGCACAGGCCGTTGATCAGCGCCACCGCCAGTTCCTTGCGCAGCAGCACGCCGACGTTGGACGAGCCGATCTGGCCCAGGGCGAGGCCTCGGATCATCAGTGCCAGTACCTGGGTCCCGGCGTTGCCGCCCATGCCGGCGACGATCGGCATCAGGATCGCCAGTGCGACGATCTGCTCGATCGCGCCCTCGAAGCGGCCGATCACGCCGGCGGCCAGGAACGCGGTGCACAGGTTGACGCCGAGCCAGATCAGCCGCCGCCGGAACGCGCGCCGCACCGGCGAGAACAGGTCCTCGTCCTCGTCGAGGCCGGCCGCGCTCAGGGCCTGGTGCTCGGCCCGCTCGCGGATGATGTCGACCACGTCGTCGATGGTGATGCGGCCGAGCAGGGTGTGGTTGTTGTCGACCACCGGCGCGCTGAGCCAGTCGTGGTCGGAGAACTGGCGGGCGACTTCGTCGGCCGATTCCTCGACGTCGATCGCCGGCTGCTCGTCGTCGAGCAGCTGGTTGATCGGGGTGCCGGCCTCATGCGTCAGCAGCGCCGCGAGGGCGATCCGGCCAAGGTACTGGTGGCGCCGGCTGACCACGTAGAGATGATCGGTGTGCTCGGGCAGTTCGCCGCGCAGGCGCAGGTAGCGCAGCACCACGTCGACGGTGGTGTCGGCGCGCACCGTCACCACGTCGGGGTTCATCAGGCGCCCGGCGGTGTCCTCGGGATAGGACAACACCTGTTCGAGCCGCTCGCGGTTCTCGCGGTCCATCGACTTGAGCACTTCGTCGATGACGGTGCCCGGCAGGTCCTCGACCAGGTCGGCGAGGTCGTCGATGTCGAGGTCTTCGACCGCGGCGACGATTTCGTCGGGGTCCATGTGCGCCAGCAGGCTCTCACGGACCTCGTCGCCGACGTGGACCAGCACCTCGCCGTCGTCCTCGGCGTCGACCAGGCCCCACACCACCATGCGCTTGCCGGGCGGCAGCGATTCGAGCAGGTTGCCGATCTCGGCCGGCGACAAGGTGTTGACCAGCCGCTTGACCGGGCCGAGGCGGCCGCTGTCGAGCGCCTCGGAGAGCAGCCGCAGCTGGCGCGAGGTCTTGTCGTGGCGGACGGCTTCGGCCATGCGGACGCTCCGGGCGGGCGGGGGAGAGCCGCAGCGTCGCCGGGTGTGCCGGGACGGAGTGCGACCGAATCAGGTGCTCATCGCGGCATTATCGCTGCTGCGGTCGCCGCTGCCCAGCTGGCTTTTGTAGGAGCGGCTTCAGCCGCGATCGGGAATCGGACGTGCGGCCTGCCATCCGATCGCGGCTGAAGCCGCTCCTACGACCGCAGGAAGTCCAGTCGGACAACGGCACGGGTCAATGACCCGTCTGCGAATCGACCCAACGCTCGATCTCGCTGCGGTCGCGCGCGCGCATCAGTGCCGGGGCGTTCGCGCGCAGGCGGTCGAGGTCACAGTTGCGGATGGTCCGGCGCACCTCCAGCAGGGTGGTCGGGTGCAGGCTGAACTGCTCCAGCCCCAGCGCCAGCAGTAGTGGCGCGAACCGCGCATCGCCGGCGACCTCGCCGCAGACCGCGATCGGGGTGTTGCGCGCGTTGGCCAGGCGGATCGCGTCGCGCAGCAGCCGCAGCACCGCCGGGTGCATCACCGTGTAGAGGTCGCCGAGCGCCTCGTTGTTGCGGTCGGCAGCGAGCAGGTACTGGATCAGGTCGTTGGTGCCGATCGACAGGAAGTCGACCCCGCCGATGAAGCTCGACAGCCCGATCGCCGCCGCCGGCACTTCGATCATCGCGCCGAGCGCGACGAAGTCGGCGATCTCGTGGCCTTCGCTGCGCAGGTCGCGGGCGATCCGCATCATCTCGGCGCGCACCGTGCGCACCTCCTCGCGGCTGCTGATCATCGGCAGCAGGATCCGCAACGGGCCGTAGCCGGACGCGCGCAGCATCGCCCGCAACTGGGTTTCCAATAGGCCGGTGCGCGCCAGCGACAGCCGGACGCCGCGCAGCCCCAATGCGGGATTGGGTTCGTCGCGCAGGGCCAGGCCGGTGCGGTCGGCCTTGTCGGCGCCCAGGTCGAGGGTGCGAAGGGTCACCGGCCGCCCGCTCATGCCGAGCACGACGTCGCGATAGGCGCGGAACTGTTCGTCCTCGTCGGGCAGTTCCATCCGCTGCAGGAACAGGAACTCGGTGCGGTACAGGCCGATGCCGGTGGCACCCAGCGCGTGCGCCTCGGCGACGTCCTCGCGCGATTCGGCGTTGGCGTAGATCTCGATTTCGGTGCCGTCGCGCGTGCGGTTCGGCTCGCGTCGCAGGCGGTTGAGCTCGCGCAGCTCGCGGGCGTAGCCGCGCTGGCGGGCGCGGTGGCTGCGCAGGTCGTCGGGCGCCGGTTCCAGCACCACCCGGCCGCTGCCGCCGTCGACGATCAGCGCGTCGCCATCGTTGACCCGCTGCAACACGTTGGCGACGCCGACCACCAGTGGCAGGTGCAGGCTGCGCGCCAGGATCGCGCTGTGCGACAGCGCGCTGCCGGCGGCGGTGACGATCGCGACCACGCCCTGCGCCTGCAACTGCGCCAGTTCGGCCGGGGCGACGTTGTCGGTCACCAGGATCTCGCCGGCGACGCCCTCCATGCCGGCGTCGCGGCGGTGCAGGGCGGCATGCACGCGGCCGATCACCTGGTCGATGTCGTCCAGCCGGCTGCGGAAGTAGGCATCGTCCATGGTCTCGAACACCGCGGCGATGCGGTCACGCTGCAGCCGTAGGGCGTAGTCGGCGCTGTAGCGGGCGGTGCGGATCAGCTCGTCGAGGCCCTGCAGCAGTTCCGGGTCGTCCAGCAGCAGCGCGTGCAGGTCGAGGAACTCGCCGACCTCGCGGGCGAGGGCGCCGTGCAGGCGCTCGCGCATGACATGCATCTCGGTGCGCACCCGCCCGATCGCATCGTGCAGGCGCTGCAGTTCGGCCTCGATGGCGTCGGCGGCGATGCGCTCCTCGACCACGTCGAGCACATGCGGCAGGCGCACCCGGGCACGGCCGAGCGCGCTGCCGCGCGAGGCCCCATGTCCGGAGAATTCCTGTCGCATCGGCGCGCCCTACTGGTCTTCGTCGAAGCGGCGCTCGAACAGGGTGTTGACCGCCTCGGCCACCGTTTCCTCGTCTTCGCCCTCGACCCGGAGCTTGACCACGGTGCCCTGGCCGGCGGCCAGCAGCATCACTCCCATGATGCTCTTGGCGTTGACCTCGCGGCCCTTGGCGATCAGCGTCACGTTGCAGCGGTAGCCCGACAGCAGCTGCACCAGCTTGGCGGTGGCGCGCGCATGCAGGCCGAGGCGGTTGGAGACGGTCAGTTCACGTTCGATCATGGGGGAGGTTCCTTCGGTTCCGTCTTTTGCGCGTCTCGTTGGGGTGGCTCAGGTGTCGTCCAGTTTCACGCCGTTGCGGGCGCCGGCGGCGGCGACCGCCGGCAGTTCGTCCAGCGGCAGTTCGGCGTAGTTCATTACCCGCAGCAGCATCGGCAGGTTCAGCGCCGACACCCGCCGCACCGGCGTGCCCAGGTGCGCGACCCGCGTCGCCAGGTTGCTCGGGGTGGCGCCGTAGAGGTCGGTCAGCACCAGCACGCCGTCGCCGCCGTCGACCTTGCGCAACGATGCGCTGGCCTGCGGCAACAGCGCGTCGGGGTCGCCGTCGAACGGCACCTCCAGCGCCTCGATCGGCAGCGGCAGGATGCGCAGCAGGCGCGTGGCCACCGTCACCAGCGCGCTGCCGATGCCCGGGTGGGTGATGAGGAGGATGCCGACGGCCATCCCATCAAGTTAACAGACCGTGGTGAAATCCCGGAACAGCAAATCGTCAGTCCAGCTCGCGATGGTGCACCGCCACCTCGTCCCAGCCGCGCTCGCGGGCGCAGGCGGCCATGTGTTCGGCCAGGTAGACCGAGCGGTGGCGGCCGCCGGTGCAGCCGAAGGCGACGGTGATGTAGCTGCGGCTGGTGTCGGCGTGCATCCGCGGCAGCCAGGTGTCGAGGAACTGGCCGACCTGCGAGGCGAACGCGGTCACGTCCGGCTGCGCGTCGAGGTAGGCGGTGACCGCGGCGTCGCGGCCCGACAGCGGCCGCAGGGTCGGGTCCCAGTGCGGGTTGGGCAGGCAGCGGGCATCGAACACGAAGTCGGCATCGGCCGGCACCCCGCGGCGGTAGGCGAACGACTCGAACAGCAGCGACACGCTGCCGTCGTCGCCCAGGCCGAACTCGGTGATGACATGGCGACGCATCTGGTGGACGTTGAGGTCGCTGGTGTCGAGCACGATGTCGGCCAGCTGCCGCAACGGCTTGAGCACCTGCCGTTCCAGCGCGATCGCATCGGCCAGCGACAGGCCGAGCTGGCTCAGCGGGTGGCGCCGGCGGGTGTCGGCGTAGCGCTTGAGCAGGATGTCGTCGCGGCTCTCGAAATAGATCAGCTTGGGGTCGAGGCCGAGCGCGCCGACCGCCGACAGCCAAGACGGCAGGCTGCTGAGGTCGTCGTGGCTGTTGCGCACGTCGATCCCGACCGCCAGCTTGGCGGCGGTGCTGCCGTCGCCGGTGGCGCTGCGGACGAACTGCGGCAACAGCTCGGCCGGCAGGTTGTCGACGCAGTAGTAACCCAGGTCCTCGAAGGTCTTGAGTGCGACCGATTTGCCCGAACCGGACATGCCGCTGACGATCACCAGGGTGGCGTTGGACGTGCCGGAGTCGGGAGGGGTGTCCATCGTGGCTCAGCCGTCGCCGCGTTCGAGGAAGTTGCTGTGGCGGGCGATGAACGCCGCGGCCGGGTCCATGCCCTTCATCCGCAGGCTGTGCAGGCGGGCGGCGGCTTCGGCCAGCACCGCCAGGTTGCGGCCCGGCATCACCGGCAGGGTGGTCGTCGGCACGTCGAGGTCGAGCACCCGGCGCGCGCTGTTCTCGCCGGTCAGGCGCTCCAGCCCGGTCGCGTCAGGGCCGGGCGGGTCGCCGGCGCGGGACGGGCGGGTCAGGTGGACGATCAGGCGCAGGTACTTGTTGCCCTTGACCGCGGTGTCGCCGAACATCTCGCGGATGTTCAGCACCCCCAGGCCGCGGACTTCGAGCAAGTCCTGCAGCATCTCCGGGCAGGTGCCGTCGAGCACGTCGGGGGCGATCTGGGTGAACTCGGGCGCATCATCGGCGACCAGTCGGTGGCCGCGGCTGATCAGCTCCAGCGCGAGCTCGCTCTTGCCGGCGCCCGCGTCGCCGGTGATCAGTACGCCGATCGAGTAGATCTCCATGAACACACCATGCAGGGTCACCCGCGGCGCCAGCGTGCGGGCGAGGTGGTACTGCAGCAGGTTGAGCAGCTCGTGGCCGCGGCGGGTCGAGCCCCACAGCGGCGTGCCCGATTCCTCGGCCGCCTCCATCAGGTCGGCCGGGCAGGACTGGCCCTTGCTGATCACCAATGCCAGCGGCCGGAACTGGATGATCTTCTCGATCGTCTCCCAGCGGTGGCGCGAGTCGAGCGCGTCCAGCCAGGCCAGTTCCTCGGTGCCGAGGATCTGTACCTTGTTGGGGTAGATCGCGTTCAGGTAGCCGGCCAGCGACGGCCGCCGGGCGAGGGTCTCGCCGGCTTCGAGGAAGCGGTCCTCGCCGGCCTGGCCGGCGAACCAGCGCAGGTCGAGGCGCTCGCATTGCTGCTCGAACAGCTCGCCGGCACTGACACGGGCATACATCGGCATCGCTTCAGGCCATCGTGGGTCGAGGGGGCAGGGACTGTGCCAACGGCTGCAACAGGCAGCGGCGCAACTCGGCCAAGTCGGCGGCACCGCGCAGGCGTTCACGGAAACCGGCGTCGGCGAAATGCTCGGCCAGCTCCGCCAGTTGCTGCAGGTGTTCCTGCAACGAGTGTTCCGGCACCGCCATCGCCAGCACCAGGTCGACCGGCTGGCCGTCGGCGGCGCCGAAGTCGACCGGCTCGGCCAGGCGCAGGAACGCGCCGCAGCTCGCGGCGAGCCCGGCCACCCGGCCATGCGGAATCGCCACCCCGTGGCCGATCGCGGTGCTCGCCAATTGCTCGCGCGCGTGCAGGCTGTCGCCGATGGTCACCGCGGCGACGGCGGCCGTGGCCAACCGTCGCGCAGCGGCGTCGATGACCGCGTCGCGGTCATCGGGCCTGTTCAGGATGGCGATGCGATCGGCATCGAGCAATTGCTGCAGGGGCATCGCGGCTAGCCGAATTCGCCGCTGCGGGCGAGGCTTTCGCCACGGTGGTGGTCGACCTGCTGTTCCTTGTGCTTCATCAGCAGGCGGTCGAGCTTGTCGGTGAGCAGGTCGATCGCGGCATACATGTCGATTGCGGCGGCGTCGGCGTGGAGGGTGCGGCCGGCGAAGTTGACGGTCGCTTCGGCGCGGTGATCGGGCTTGTCGAGGCTGAGTTGGGTACGGACATCGAACGGCTGGTCGAAATGCCGCTGCAGGCGGGAAAGCTTGGTTTCAACGTAGTCGCGCAGGGCGGCAGTGACTTCGACATGCTGGCCGTGGGTTTCGATACGCATCGGAGACCTCCTCTAACGTCGCGACTGGGAGTCCAGCATAGCCCAGCCCGGTGACGATGGCTGCCCGCTCAGCCCATCCGCACCCGATCCTGCGACGAGGCGATGCCCATGGCCTCGCGGTACTTGGCGACGGTGCGGCGGGCCACCGGAATTCCGGTGGATTTCAGGCTTTCGGCCAGGCGTGCGTCCGACAGCGGCTTGCGCGGGTTCTCGGCGTCGATCAGCTGGCGGATCATCGACTGGATCGCGGTGCTGGAGGCTTCGCCACCGCCGCCGGTGTCGATGCCGGAGGCGAAGAAGCCGCGCAGCGGGATGGTGCCGCGCGGGGTTCGGGCGTACTTGCGGGCGATTGCGCGCGAGACCGTGGATTCGTGCAGGCCGACCTCGGCGGCAACCTCGCGCAGGGTCAGCGGCCGCAGGGCGCTGTCGCCGAATTCGAGGAAGCCGGCTTGTTGGCTGAGCAGGCAGCGGGTCACTTTGAGCAGGGTGTCGCCGCGCGCCTCCAGGCTCTTCAGCAGCCAGCGCGCCTCCTGCAGGTGGCCCTTGAGGTAGCTGGCATCGGACGCACTGGCGTGGCGGATCATCCCTTCGTAGCCGCGGTGGATGCCGACCCGCGGACGCATGCTGTCCGACAACGCGACCCGCCATACGCCGTGCTGGCGCCAGATCACCACGTCGGGGGCGACGTAGGTGTCGGTCGAGATCGCGCCGATCTGGGCGCCGGGGCGGGGGTCGAGCGAACGCAGCAGTTGCACCGCGGTATCGACCTCGGCCGGGTCGAGCTTCATTTCCGTGGCCAGCCCGGCGACGCCGATCTTCGGCAAGCGTTCGAGCACGCCGTTGGCGAGCTTGCAGGCCAGCGTCTTGCCCGGGGTGTCGTCGTGCAGCGGTTGCAGTTGCAGGCGCAGGCACTCGGCGAGGTCGCGGGCGCCGACGCCGACCGGGTCGAAGCGCTGGATCTGGCACAGCGCGGTGTTGATCTCTTCGCAGCCGGCGTGGAAGTCGGCGCCGAGGGTGGCGGCGATCGATTCCAGCGACTCGTGCAGGTAGCCGTTGTCGTCGATCGACTCGATCAGCGCCACCGCGATCTGGCGGTCGCGCGGCGACAACGGGCTCAGGTGCAGTTGCCACAACAGGTGGTCGTGCAGGGTCTCGGTGTCGGCGACCTGCTCGGCGGCGGAGCCCTCGTCACCGGGGTCGCCGGGACCGACGCGCTGGTACCAGGTGTCGCCGTCGTTGCCGCTCCAGTCGGCCTCGGGCGGGATCGCGGTGTCGAGGTCGGAGCCATGGGCGTCATGGCGGTCGTCCGGGGCTTCGTCGCGACGGTCGCTGTCGCGCGGCGAGGCCGGCTCGTCATGGGTGGCGAGGGCCGGGGTTTCGGTCCAGTCCAGCAGCGGGTTGCTTTCGACCGCGTTGACCAGCTCGGCCTCCAGCTCGACCGCCGACATCTGCAGCAGGCGGATCGCCTGTTGCAGTTGCGGGGTCATGACCAGGTGTTGGCCGAGCGAGGTCTGGAGGCGGGGCTTCATGATGGGGAACAAACGCGGGCTGGAGAGGCCGACGGCCGCTGCGGCGCATCATGATCGCTGCAGGCGCAGCGCCTTGGGCTACAGACGGAAGGTTTCGCCCAGATACACGCGACGGACGTCGGGGTTGGCCAGCAGCGCGTCCGGAGCCCCCTGCGCGAGCACGCCACCTTCGTTGAGGATATACGCCCGGTCGCAAATGCCAAGGGTCTCGCGCACGTTGTGGTCGGTGATCAGCACACCGATGCCGCGATTCTTGAGGTGACGCACGATTCGCTGGATCTCGCCGACCGAAATCGGGTCGACGCCGGCGAACGGTTCGTCCAGCAGCATCAGCCGCGGCTTGCCGGCCAACGCGCGGGCGATCTCGACCCGGCGGCGTTCGCCGCCCGACAGGCTGGCGCCGAACTGGTCGGCGACGTGGGTGATCTGCAGTTCCTCCAGCAGCGAGGCGAGTTCGCGTTCGCGGCCGGCCTTGTCGAGGTCCTCGCGCAGTTCCAGCACCACCCGCAGGTTGTCGGCGACCGACAGCTTGCGGAACACCGAAGGCTCCTGCGGCAGGTAGCCGACGCCGTACTTGGAGCGCACGTACATCGGGTCGCCGGTGATGTCCTTGCCGTCGAGCAGGATCTGCCCGGCATCGGCCGGCACCAGGCCGACGATCATGTAGAAGCAGGTCGTCTTGCCGGCGCCGTTGGGGCCGAGCAGGCCGACGACCTCACCGGCATCGAGGGTCAGGCCGAAGTCGCGCACGATCTCGCGTGAGCGATAGGCCTTGCGCAGGCCCTGGGCGACCAGCATCAGCCGCCCTCCGTGGCGGAATCACCGGCCGGTTCCGGAGCGGTGCCTGTGGCGGCATCGGATGCGGCGGCATCGGGCGCGGTGCCATCGGCCTCGTCCGCGGGCGACTCCACGCCTTCGGTGGCCTCGGTGTCTTCGGCGTCCCCGGTAGCGCCGGTGTCCTTCGGCAGGATCCGCATCCTGACCCGGCCGGCGCCTTCGCCACCGCTGGTGACCTGGCCGTTGACCATGTTGTAGACCACGCGCTCGCCGCTCAGGCTGCCGCGCGGCTGCTGGATCACCACGTCGCCGGTGAACACCACGGTCTCGTTGTTGACGTTGTAGTCGATCTTGTTGGCGACCGCGTTCATCGGGCTGCCGTCGTCGAGGACCTGCTTCAGCCGCGCTGGGCTGCCGGTGAACAGCACGCGGGAAATGTCACCGCCGCGGGTACTGATCTCGGCGCGGCTGGACTCGGCGTGCAGGCTGCCCTGGTCGATGGTGACGCCGCCCGACAATACGGTCGGGGTGGCATCGTCGAGGCTGCCCTGCTGCTTGCCGGCGGTAATGTCCATCGGCTGGTTGCGGTCGGACTTGCGCGCCAGCGCCGCCGGGCTGCAGGCGACGGCAAGCGCGATCAGCAGCCAGCTGGCGCTGTGGCGGAGGGTGATCTTATGGGGCATACCGGGAGCGGACCTCGGATTGGAGCGTGTACTGCTTGCGGGCCAGGTTCACTTCCAGGCCATTGCCGCGAAGTATAGAGCCGGGTCGATTAATGGTGACCGCGACCGGCGAGGTCACCCGGTCGGCCTCGGGGAACACGCTGAGTTGTTCGGTGGTGATGGTGACCGGCACGTCGGTGCTGCCGTCGCTTTCGGCCTTGACCGCGCCACGCAGGCGCAACTCGTCGCCTTCGGCGCTGACCCAACCGGTCTCGGCCCGTACCTGCCAGGCATCGCCATTGCTGGAGCCTTCGCGCGGCGGGATCAGGAACAGCGGCGTGGCGATCTCCATGGTCTCGGTGTCGGGGTCGCGCGCGAGTTTCGGGGCGCGCAGAGTGAAGGTCTCGCGGCCCTGGGCATCCAGCGCGACCAGAGTGAAATCGTGCAGCACGTAGTCGGGGCGGCCCCCGCCGGCGGCGACGGCTTCGCTCGGGGCGTTGCGCTTGGACCACAACGACCAGCTGCTGATCGCAGCGATCGCCAGCAGACCGAGCGATACCAGTACCCGCCAGTTCGGCAGGGCGAAGCCGGACGCGCTCATGCGTTGCCCTCGACGCGAACGCCCTCGACCCGGGTGACGTCGTCGAGCAGGGCTTCGACGCGGCCTTGAGCGGCCAGCAGCAGGTCGCAGAATTCGCGAGCCGCGCCCTGGCCGGCGCAAGCCGCGGTGCGCCAGTGGACCCGCTCGCGGACCCACGGGTGGGCGCTGGCCGGCGCGGCCGAGAAGCCGATCTGCGACATCACCCGCAGGTCGGGCAGGTCGTCGCCCATGAACGAGACCTCATCCAGGCCGATGCCGAGCCGCGCGGCGATCTCGCCGACCCGGGCGAGCTTGTCGGCGACTGCGGTGTGGACTTCGGTCAGCCCCAACTCGGCGGCGCGGCGTTCGGCGATCGTGCTGGCGCGCGCGGTGATGAAGGCAACCTCGACCCCGGCCTTGCGCAGCAGCACCAGGCCAAGGCCGTCATGGACGTGGAAAGCCTTCAGCTCGCGGCCTTCGCTGTCGAACAGCAGGCGGCCGTCGGTCAGGGTGCCGTCGACATCGAAGCACGCCAGCCGGACCCGCGCGGCGCGTTCGCGAATGTGCTTGGGGTAGTCGTCGTGGTGGTTGTAGGGCATCGCTCAGACCACCCGCGCGCGCAGCAGGTCGTGGATATTGAGCGCGCCGACCACGCGCTGCTCGCGGTCGATCACCAGCAGGCCGCCGATCTTGTGCGCTTCCATCAGCTGCGCGGCCTCGACGGCGAGCGCATCGGAATCGATGGTCTTGGGCGCGCGGGTCATCACCGCGTCGATGCGGGTCGTGCGCAGGTCGACGTTGCGGTCGTCGAGGCTGCGGCGCAGGTCGCCGTCGGTGTACAGGCCGAGCAGCTTGCCGGTGTCGTCGACAATCGCGGTCATGCCGAGGCGCTTGCGGCTCATCTCCACCAGCGCCTCGCTGACCGTGGCGGTCGGGCCGACCCGCGGCACGTCGTCGCCGCCGTGCATGATGTCGGCGATGTGCAGCAGCAGGCGGCGGCCGAGCGCGCCGGCCGGGTGCGAGCGGGCGAAGTCGTCGGCGGTGAAGCCGCGCGCCTCCATCAGCGCGACCGCCAGCGCGTCGCCCATCGCCAGCGAGGCGGTGGTGCTGGAGGTCGGGGCGAGGTCGATCGGGCAGGCCTCGGCCGGCACGCTGACGTCGAGGTGGACGTCGGCCTCGCGGGCGAGGGTCGAGTTCGGCCGGCCGGTCATGGTGATCAGCTTGTTGCCCTGGCGCTTGAGCACCGGCAGCAGCATCAGGACTTCGTCGCTTTCGCCGGAATACGACAGCGCGATGACCACGTCGGCGTCGGTGATCATGCCGAGGTCGCCGTGGCCGGCTTCGCCCGGATGCACGTAGAAGCTCGGGGTGCCGGTCGAGGCCAGGGTCGCGGCGATCTTGCGGGCGACATGGCCGGACTTGCCCATGCCGGTGCAGACCACCCGGCCGCGGGCACCGAGCATCAGCCGGCAGGCGGCGCTGAAGTCGCCGTCGAGGCGCTCGGACACGGCGGCGAGCGCCTGCGCCTCGATCTCGAACACGCGGCGGCCGCTGGCGGCCAGGTCGGCGTTGCCGGGTTCCACGGAGGTGGCGGCGAGATTGCCGATCGGGTTGCCGGTTTGGACGGCTGGGGTATCGGGGAATGTTGCCATTTCGGAGCAGGGGGCTTTCCGCTAGGCTAGAACGATTGATTTTACGCGTATCCCCGCGCAAAAACCCGCGTTGCGGTGCGCGTGGTTCATCGTCCTCTTTTGCGCAGATTTATGTGGAATATCCCGAAGTGAACCCAGACACCATCAAATCCCTGATCGAACAAGGTCTGCCGGGCGCCATTGCCGACGTGCGCGGCGACGACGGCGTACATTTCGAGGCGACCGTGGTCAGCGATGCGTTTGAAGGCAAGTTGCCGCTGGCCCGTCACCGCATGGTCTACGCGACCCTTGGCGAGCGCATGGGCGGCGAGATCCACGCGCTGGCGCTGAAGACGCAGACGCCGGCTGAAGCCGGCAGGAACTGACCATGCAGAAGATCGTGGTCCAGGGCGGCGTGCCGCTCACCGGCGAGGTGCAGATCTCCGGCGCCAAGAACGCGGTGCTGCCGATCCTGTGCGCGACCCTGCTGGCCGATGCGCCGGTCGAGATCAGCAACGTCCCGCACCTGCACGACGTGGTCACCACCGCCAAGCTGTTGGCCGAGATCGGCGCGGGCATCAGCATCGACGAACGCTACGGCATCACCGTCGACCCGACCACGGTCCACAGCCAGGTCGCGCCGTACGAACTGGTGCGCACCATGCGCGCCTCGGTGCTGGTGCTCGGGCCGCTGCTGGCGCGTTACGGCCACGCCGAGGTGTCGCTACCCGGCGGCTGCGCGATCGGCTCGCGGCCGGTCGACCTGCACATCAAGGGGCTGCAATCGCTCGGTGCGCAGGTCACGGTTGAAAACGGCTTCATCAAGGCCCGCGCCGAGCGCTTGAAAGGCGCGCGCCACGTGTTCGAAATGGTCAGCGTCGGCGCCACCGAGAACGTGCTGATGGCGGCGACCCTCGCCGAAGGCACGACGGTGCTGGAGAACGCCGCACTGGAACCGGAGATCGTCGACCTCGCCGAATGCCTGAAGACGCTCGGCGCCAACATCGAGGGCGCCGGCACCGGCCGGATCGTGATCGAAGGTGTCGAGCGCCTGCACGGCGGCGCCCATTCGGTGGTGCCCGACCGGATCGAGACCGGCACCTTCCTGGTCGCCGCGGCGATGACCGGCGGCCGCATCACCGCGCGCCGCGCCCGGCCCGACACGATGGGTGCCGTACTCGACAAGCTCGTTGAGGCCGGGGCCAGCATCGACTGTGATGGCGACCGCATCACTCTCGATATGCATGGCCGACGACCCAAGGCGGTCAACATCACCACCGCCCCGCATCCGGCGTTCCCGACCGACATGCAGGCGCAGTTCATGGCGATGAACTGCATGGCCGATGGCGTCGGCGTGATCAACGAGACGATTTTCGAGAACCGTTTCATGCACGTCAACGAGCTGCTGCGGCTCGGCGCCGACATCCGTGTCGATGGCCACGCCGCGGTGGTGCGCGGGGTCGAGCAACTCAGTGGCGCGCCGGTGATGGCGACCGACCTGCGTGCGTCGGCCTCGCTGATCCTGGCCGGCTTGATCGCGCAGGGCGAGACCACGATCGACCGCATCTACCACCTCGACCGCGGTTACGAGAACATCGAGGAAAAGCTGTCGGGCCTCGGCGCGAAGATTCGCCGGATCGGCTGATCGGTCGTTTGGGTGTTTGTAGGAGCGGCTTTAGCCGCGATCGGGAGCCCATTCGCCCGTGCCGGTTTCAGATCGCGGCTAAAGCCGCTCCTACAAAGACAAAAAAAGCCCCGTGGTCGCGGGGCTTTTCGTTGCAGGGCGCGGGGCGCGTCAATGCACCGCCTTCACCCGTAGGTCGATCGCGTCCTCACCATCCTTGCGCTGCAGGATCCGCGCTGGCACCGGCATGCCGTCGACCACCCAGGCGATGGTCTGCTTGTCGCCGTCGGTGTTGACCAGCTTGGTCGCCTGCTTCTGCTCGCCGCCGACGCTGATCCTCTCCTTGCCGGCGACCTTGTAGTGCATCTGCTTGACCCGGCCGTTGTCGACCATGCGGTAGGTCAACGGCTTGCCGGCTTCGAGGTCGCGCACCAGCGCCAGGTTGATCAGCAGTGCGTCCATGTCGCCGGGCTGCAGCTCGACCGGGCCGGCGCGATCGGCCTTGACGTCGCCGCTCCAACTGGCCACGCCCTTCGACCAGTCGTACTCGGCGCGCTTGTCGGATTTCTTGACCAGCACGTTGGACGAGTCCTTGCTGCTGATCGGGCGCCAGTGGCCGCCGTGTTCCTCGAACACGGTGCTCTGGCTCAGTGACGCCAGCGAGTTGCTGATGTCCAGGCTGTAGCGCCAGCGGTCGTCGCCGGCCGGGGCCAGGGTCATCTTGCCGCTGGCCTGCATGCCCATGTAGCTGGCCTGGTAGTCGGCGGTGAACGGTTCGACCGCCAGCGCCGGCGCGCTGGCCACGGCCAGCACCGTCGCCGCCGCGGTCACCGCGAACAGCGCGTGCAGCCGCGAGCGGGGCTTGTCCAGGGTGCGTGCGTTCGTCGTCGTCATCGGCATTCAATCAACTCCTCTGTATTCGACCAGGCGCAAGTCATAGGTGTCTTCGCCGTTTTCGCGTTGCAGGATGCGGATCGGGGTGGGGACGTTGCGGGCCACCCAGATCACGGTTTCCTCGTTGTCGTCCTTGGCCCGGGTGGCCTTCATCGCCTTGTAGGACAGGTCGCCGACGGTGATGCTCTCAAGCCGGTCGGCGACCACATAGGTGTGGGTGCGAGTGCGGCCGTCATCGACGAACCGGTACTGCAGGGTGTCGCCCGGCTCGGCGTCGCGGATCACCGCCAGGTTGATCAGCAAGCCGGTCATGTCGCCCGGCTGCAGCGCGATCGGGCCGCGGCGATGTTCCTTGGTCTCGCCCTGCCAGCGCGCTGCATCAGAACGCCAATCGTAGATGCCGATGGTTTGCTTGCGGGTGAATATCGACTTGTTGACCGTCGCCTGGGTCAGCGGGCGGTAAGTTTCGCCAATGAGGTCGAACACGGTGCTTTGCTCGGCATTGATCCCGGCCAGGCCGAACAGGCCGCGGGTGCCGCGCATCACCAGGTCGACGCGCCAGCGCGGCGGTTGTTGTCGGACCAGCTGCATGGTCGCCTCGCCGAGCGGCTTGCCGGCCTTGTAGACCACATAGTTGGCAACGAAGGGCTGCAGTACCGGTGCGGGCTTCGGGGCTTCGGCCGTGTTCGCGACCGCCACTGCCGGCGTAGGGGCCGGTTGAGGGCTTGATTGCGCCATCGCGACCAGAGGCAGCAGCAGGGCGAGGGAAGCGGAAAACAGGGTTCGGTGCATGGATCTCTTCAGGAAACAGGGGGCGGATGGTTGGTGGATGCCGACGGCGCGGCGAATTCGGCGAAGACATTGCCAGCGCCAAGCTGAAGCGGAGCCGGCAACGGTCGGCCGTCGAGCTCGACCCGCGAGCCGTGAGTCGATGCAGCCAGCCGGACCCGGCCGGAAACCAGCCATTGCAATGTCGCCAGCAGCAGCGGGTGTTCCCGGGCCAGCACGCGTTGCGCCAGCCGTTCGGCATCGTCGCCGGGCTCCACCGGGACGCGAACCTGTGCGACCACCGGTCCGCCGTCGAGTTCCGGGGTCACGTAGTGGACGCTGGCACCGTGCACGCTGGCGCCGGCATCGAGCGCCTGCTGGTGCGTGTGCAGGCCCTTGAAGGCCGGCAGCAGCGAGGGATGGATGTTGATGATCCGCCCCTGCCGCGCGCTGACCGCCGGTTCGCTCAGCAGGCGCATGTAGCCGGCGCAGACGATGACATCGGGGTCGACGGCGTCGATCTGGCTGAACAGCTGTTCATCGTGGGCCGGGCGGGTGGCGAAATCGCGCGGGCGGACGGCCACCGCGGGCACGCCGAGCCGACGCGCGCGTTCGAGCGCGAACGCGCCGGGCTTGTCGGAAAACACCCCGACCAGTTCCGCCGCGAGGTGGCCATCGGCGATCGCGTCGGCGATCGCCTGCAGGTTGCTGCCGCGGCCGGAGGCGAGGACCGCCAGCCGCATTGGCGCGGGCGCCACCCTCAACCGATCCGCACGCGCTCGCCCTCGGCGGCCGCGACGACCTCGCCGATGCGGCGATGGGCCAGCGCCAGCCGTCCGAGTTCGGCCTCCACCGCGGAGACTTCGCCCGCCGGCACCACCAGCACGAAGCCGATGCCGCAGTTGAAGGTGCGCCACATCTCCGCGTCGGCCACCGCGCCCTCGCGCTGCAGCCAGTCGAACACCGGCGGCAGCACGATCGCCGAGGCCTCGATCTGCAGGCCCAGCCCGTCGGGGATCACCCGGATGATGTTCTCGCTGAGGCCGCCGCCGGTGATGTGCGCCATCGCGTAGATCGCCTCGCCATGCGCGCCGCGCAGCAGCTCCAGCACCGGCTTGACGTACAGCGCGGTCGGCGCCATCAACGCGTCGATCAGCTTGACTCCGCCGACCTCGACATCGGCCGGGCGGCCGGCGCGGTCGAAGATCCGCCGGATCAGCGAATAGCCGTTGGAGTGCGGGCCCGACGAGGCGATGCCGAGCAGCACGTCGCCGGCCTCGACCCGCGCGCCGTCGCGCAGTTGCGATTTCTCGACCGCGCCGACGGTAAAGCCGGCCAGGTCGTACTCGCCGGGGCCGTACATGTCGGGCATCTCGGCGGTCTCGCCGCCGATCAGTGCGCAACCGGACAGTTCGCAGCCTTTCGCGATGCCGCCGACCACGGCGACCGTGGTGTCGATGTCGAGCTTGCCGGTGGCGAAGTAGTCGAGGAAGAACAGCGGCTCGGCACCCTGCACCAGCACGTCGTTGACGCACATGCCGACCAGGTCGATGCCGATGGTGTCGTGGCGGCCGAGTTGCTGGGCCAACTTCAATTTGGTGCCGACGCCGTCGGTGCCCGATACCAGTACCGGCTCCTTGTACTTGCCCGACAGGTCGAACAGCGCGCCGAAGCCGCCCAGCCCCCCCATCACCTCGGGCCGGAAGCTGCGCTTGACCAGCGGCTTGATCCGCTCGACCAGCTCGTTGCCCGCATCGATGTCGACGCCGGCATCGCGGTACGTCAGGGGGGTGGGGGAGTCGGAGGTCGAGGCGGTCACGGCGGGCTCGCTGGCGCGGGGAAACCGCGATTTTAACAGTCGCGGCGCCTGCCACGGGGGCCTCAATGGACGTACCCGCGCGCGTGGGGCACCATTTCGTCCATACCTTTCGCACCCAGGGACAACGATGGCGCGCGCAAACGCTGTGGCAATCGACGCGACACAGGGCTGGTTGAAGCCGAATGCCAGGCCCAATGCCAGGCCGAGTGCTGAACCGGATGCCGGACTCAGCGCCGGCCGGCGCTGGCTGCGGATGGCCCGCACCGCGGTCTGCATGACGGCGTTGCTGCTGGCCAGTTTCGCCGCCACCGCGCAGCGGGTCGAAGGCGACCGGGCCGCCGCCCGCGGGGTGTATGCGGCCGAGGTCGAGGTCAACAGCCAGGGCGCGGGCGAGCGCGATGCCGCCTTCGCCCGCGCGCTGGCGCAGGTGCTGGGCAAGCTGTCGGGCAACCGCAACGCGGCGTCGATACCGGGCATCGGCCAGGAACTGCGCCGGGCCGAGCGCTACGTCGACGGCTTCGACTACCGCCAGGACGAGGGCGTGTCGGCCAGCGGCGCGCCGAGCTTCGACACCATCCTGGTGGTGCGTTTCGACCAGGACAGGGTCGATTCGCTGGCCGCGGCGATGGGCCTGCCGATCTGGCCGCAGCCGCGACCCAAGCCGGTGCTGTGGCTGGCGATCGACGACGGCAGCGGTCCGCGCCTGGTCGGCCTGCCCAAGGCCGCGGCGGCGCAGACGACCCTGGAGCGGGCGAAGACGCGTGGCTACCGGCTTGGCCTGCCCAATGGCAGTGCCGCCGAGCAGGCCGTGGTCGGCGCGATCTGGCGTGGCGACGTTGCCGCGGTCGCGCGTGCGTCGCGTCGCTACAGCCCGCCGATGCAGCTGATCGGCAAGCTCTACCGCAACGACGGTGGCTGGCAGGCCGACTGGGTCTTCGTCGACAACGGCAAGGTGTTGTCGCGCTGGAGCGAGAGCGGCGCCAATGCGCGCCAGGTCATGGCCACCGGCGCCGACGGCGCCGCCGACGCGCTGATGAAGCGCTACGCCAAGGCCCCCGCAACCGATCCGGCCGGCACCTATCGGGTCGCCTTCACCGGCCTCGACAGCGCCGACGATTACGTGCGCCTGTCGGGCTACCTGCAGCAACTGGCGGTGGTGCGTGGCATCACCCCGTTGAGCGCGACGCCGGAAACCGTCGCGTTCGATCTCGACCTGGTCTCGGGGCTGTCGGGTTTCGATCGTCTGGTGTCCGGCGGCGACGTGCTGGTCGCGGCATCGGCGCTCGGCGCGGTCGACATGATCGAACTGCCGGGGGACGCGCCGACCGCGGATCCCGCCGCCGACGCGCTCCCGGGTGAAGCCCGGCCCGGCCTCCCCGCGGAAGGCCGCGGCGCGGTCTACCGACTGCGCTGACGGGACGCATCGATGAACCACGATCATCCGCTGGACGACATCGCCCGGTTCCTGCGACGGCTGCAATGGACCGCGATCGCGCTGGGCCTGCTGTGGCTGCTATGGCTGCTGTCGCCGATCCTGACCCCGTTCGTGCTGGCGGCGATGCTGGCCTGGCTCGGCGACCCGCTGGTCGACCGGCTGCAGCGCGCCGGCCGTACCCGCAATGTCGCGGTCACCCTGGTGTTCACCGCGATGGCCCTGCTGGTGCTGCTGGGGCTGGTGTTGCTGGTGCCGACGATCGAAGGCCAGATCCAGACCCTGGTTCACTCATTGCCGAAATACCAGGCCTGGTTCGTCCAGACCGCGCTGCCCTGGGTCGAGGACCGCACCGGGCTGGAGATCACCCGCTGGCTGGACTTCAACAGCCTGGTCGAGCTGGTCCGCGGCAACTGGGAGCGCGCCGGCGGCGTCGCCACCACGTTGCTGGGCTACATGTCGCGTTCGGGCTTCGCGCTGCTGACCCTGGTCGCCAACATCGCGCTGCTGCCGATCATCACGTTCTTCTTCCTGCGCGACTGGGACCAGTTGGTCGATCGCGTGGCCTCGCTGGTGCCGCGCGACCACCTGCCCACCACCCGTCGGCTGGCCCGCGAGTCCAGCGAGGTGCTCGGCGGCTTCCTGCGTGGGCAGTTCATGGTGATGCTGGTGCTGGGGGTGATGTATGGCGTCGGCCTGTGGGGCGTCGGTCTGGATCTGGGCATCCTGATCGGCATCATCGCCGGCCTGCTGACCTTCGTGCCCTATCTCGGCCCGGCCAGCGGCATCATCCTGGGCTGCATCGCCGCGCTGGTGCAGTTCGGCGACTGGCAGCACGTGGTCGCGGTGCTGGTGGTGTTCGGCATCGGCCAGGTGATCGAGAGCTACTGGCTGACCCCGAAGCTGGTCGGCGACCGCATCGGCCTGCATCCGGTCGCGGTGATCTTCGCGGTGCTCGCCGGTGGCCAGCTGTTCGGCTTCCTCGGCATGCTGCTGGCGCTGCCGGTGGCGGCGGTCGCCAACGTGCTGCTGCGCTACGCCCAGGAGCGCTATACCCACAGCAAGCTATACGCCGGCGAGCAGTCGGCGATCGTGGTGGGCGGCACACAGGTGGACGCCTACCCGCGCGAACCGGAAGGCGAGTGAAACCGACCGCCCCCGGCGCCCGGCCGGCGGCGCCGTCGCCCGGGCCGCAACTGCCGTTGGCGCTGCGCTACCCGCCGGACCAGCGGCTGGACACTTTCGTCGCCGCCGCCGCGGGCACCATCGAGCAGTTGCAGGCGCTGGCCGATGGCGGCAGCGATGACTGGCTGTACCTGGCCGGTCCTGGCGGCGTCGGCAAGACCCATCTGCTGCTGGCGACCTGCGCCGCCGCCGAAGCGACCGGTCGTCGTGCGGCGTACTTGCCGCTGGCGGCCGCGGCCGGCCGCCTTGGCGATGCGCTGCATGCGCTGGAAGGCAACGACCTGCTGGCGCTGGACGGGCTTGAGGCGATTGCCGGCGACCGCGACGACGAGGTCGCGCTGTTCGACGCCCACAACCGCGCGCGCGCCGCGGGCAGCCGGATCATCTACGCCGCCCGCGCCATGCCCGATGCGCTGGGCATCGGCCTGCCCGACCTGCGTTCGCGGCTGTCGCAGTGCAGCCGGATCAACCTGCAGCCGCTCGACGAGCCGGGCCGCCGCGAGGTGCTGCGCCAACGCGCCCGGCGCCGCGGCTGGGTGCTGGAGGACACCGCGCTGGACTGGCTGTTGAAGCGGGTCGAGCGCGACATGGCCGGCCTGACCGCGTTGCTGGACAAGCTCGACCGAGCCTCGCTGGCCGCACAACGCCGTATCACGGTGCCGTTTTTGCGGCAGGTGCTGGGGGGCTGATCGAGACCGATCGCGGCGAGTGCCGTGTGCGGATATCGGAGCCTTTGTAGGAGCGGCTTCAGCCGCGATCGGGGAGTCGGTCGCCCACCTGGTTCCCGAT
>JBOHYB010000051.1:0-19569 GCA_050737695.1 Lysobacter sp.
ATCGTGGAATCGTTCGCCCGCGCCGATTCCACGATCGCGGCTGAAGCCGCTCCTACAGAGCCCCCGGCGCTATGCTTTGGCGATGAGTGATCCCACATCCGACCTCGCCACCGCCGTCGCCGCCCTGCGCCGCGGCGGCGTCATCGCCTATCCGACCGAAGCGGTCTGGGGCCTGGGCTGCGACCCGTTCGATGAAACCGCGGTGACCCGCCTGCTCGCGATCAAGCAGCGCCCGGTCGACAAGGGCCTGATCCTGATCGCGGGCGCTGCGGCCGACCTCGACGGCCTGCTCGACTGGCAGGCCCTGCCGGGCGAGCGCCGCAACGCCGTGCTGGCCTCCTGGCCCGGCCCCAACACCTGGATCGTCCCCGCCACCGCGCGGGTGCCACGCTGGATCACCGGCGCCCACGACGGGGTGGCGGTGCGGGTCAGCGCGCACCCGGTCGTGGTCGGGTTGTGCGCCGCGTTCGGCGGGCCGCTGGTGTCGACCAGCGCCAACCCGGCCGGGGCCGAACCGCCGCGCCGGCTCGATGGCTTCGATCCGGCCCTGCGCGCCGCCATTGATGCGATCGTCGACGGCGACACCGGCGCGCTGCAGCGCCCCACCCCGATCCGCGACGCCCGCAGCGGCGCCAGCCTGCGGCTCTGACCGACTGGCCGCTGGCACCCGACCATGCAGATCGAGTTCACCGGCAAGCGACCGAAGTCGGTGCAATATGGCGGCATGGGCTCCCGCCTGCCACTGCTGCCTGCGCTCGCGCTGCCACTGCTCCTGCTGGGTCCCGGCCGGGCGGACGCCGCGGACGACCAGGTCACGATCTACCGCTGCACCGCCGCCGACGGTGCACTGACCGTGCGCAACACCCCGTGCGAAAGCGGCGAGCGCCAGCAGACCATCGAGATGCAGCGCCCCAAGGACCCGCCGCCCCGACCGAAGGCCAAGGCGCCCACGCCACCGCCCGCGCCCGCGCCGGCACCGCAAACCACCCGGGTGATCGTGGTCGAGCGCCCGCCGTCGGTGTACGAATGCACCACCGCCGACGGCGACACCTACACCAGCGCCAGCGCGGCCGGCAATCCGCGCTGGGTGCCGTTGTGGACGCTGGGCTACCCGGCGCGCCCACCCTACGCCTACCCGCGCCGGCCACCCGACCGCGTCCTGCAACGCCCGCCGCTCGACCTGCCGGTGCGGCCGGCCGGCAGTCCCGACCACCTCGGCAACGAGCTGGTGTTCGACGGCATCGGCCGCCCGAGCCCGCCGCCCCCGGCCGACCCGCAACGCGCGCCGGAACTGCCACCCGCGGTCGGCCTGGCCTACACCCCGGGCACCTGGATCCGCGACGCCTGCCAGCCGTTGCCGCCGGCCGAGGTCTGCCAGCGCCTGCGCGACCGCCACTGGGAACTCGGCCGTCGCTACAACAGCGCGCTGCAGAGCGAACGCGAGCGGATCGACGCCGAGCAACGCCGCATCAATGCGCAACTGGAGCAGCAATGCGTCGGTTGAGCGGGTGCGGGCCACGACGCCGATCGTGGCAACCAACCTTCCCGGAGTGGCCGCCGGCGCTCGCACTCGCCGCCTCGGTGTTGCTATTCGCCGCGGCCCCGGTACCCGGCCGCGCCCAGGGCGCGGTGGTGATCTACCGCTGCACCGACGCCAGCGGCGCGGTGACCGTGCAGAACGACGTGGCATGCCCGAAAGGCAGCCGCCAGCAGCGGCGGGTGATCGAAACCGCCGCGCCGCCGCCCTACACCCCGCCACCGCCCGAGCCGGAGCCGCGGGTCACCGCCCAAACGATGCCGCCGCCCGCACCGACCGTCATCGAGGCACCCCCGCCGGAGTCCCCGACCGACGCGCCGATTCCGCTGGTCGAGCGCACCGCGCCGCCGCCGTTGTTCGCCTGCAAGACCTGGAACCGCGAGGAGTACCTCAGCGACAACCCGATCCCGGCCGAACGCTGCGCGCCGATGCAGACTACCGGCCTCGGCGGCGACCCGGAGATGGGCGCCGGCGCGGCCTGCATGATGGTGACCGACTTCTGCCAGCCGGTGCCCGAAGCGGCGTTGTGCGAGCGCTGGCACGACCATCTGATGCGCACCGAGGCGATCATCGAATTCGACCGCGCGCGCGATCCGGTCGCGGCGAACGCCGAGCTCGAACGCATCCGCTCGATCGTCGCGCGCAGCACCTGCACACGCTAGACGCACCCGCTCGGCCACCGCACCGGCCGGCGCGCAATCCGCCAAGTGCTACCCGCAGCGACCGATAAAACGCAGGCCGACACCCGGCTCGGTGGCGATGTAGCGCGGCGCGGCCGCATCGTCGCCGAGTTTGTGGCGCAACTTGGCGAGCAGTATCCGCAGGTAGTGCGTGTCGTGCTGGTGGGTCGGCCCCCAAAGCTCGCGCAACAACTGCGGCTGGGTCACCACCCGTCCGGCGTGCTGGACCAGCAATGCCAGCAACGCGTACTCCTTGCGCGCCAGGGTGACGGGCTCACCGTCCAATCGCACCTCGCGGCGGGCGAGATCGACGTGCAGACGACCATCATCGAACACCGGCGCGACCCCGTCGGGCGTCGCATGCGAACGCAGCAGCGCGCGCACGCGCGCCATCAGTTCCTGCACGCCGAAGGGTTTGGTCACGTAGTCGTTGGCGCCAGCGTCGAGCAAGCTGACCTTCTCGGTTTCGCTGGCGCGCACCGTCAGCAGGATCACCGGCACCTGCGACCACTGGCGCAGCTCGGCCAGCACGTCGCGACCGTCACGGTCGGGCAGGCCGAGATCGAGTACGACCAGATCGGCACCGTGCGTCGCCAGCGCGGCAAGCCCCGCTTCACCGCTGTCGGCGGTCTCCACCCGGTAGCCCTGGGCGCGCAGGCTGATGTCGAGAAACTTGCGGATCTGCGGCTCGTCGTCGATCACCAGGATGCGCGCTGCCAGCGTCGACGTCGACGGCGTGGCGCCTGGATCGGTGGAGTGCTCATCGCTCATGGAGAGTCTGTCGGCAGCGGTTCGATACGCGGCAGGGTAATGCGGATCGTGGTGCCACGCCCGTCGTTGCCGGGCAGCGCTTCGACGCTGCCGCCATGGGCGCCGACCATGCCCTGGCAGATCGCCAGACCCAGGCCGGTGCCCTGCGCGCCGCGGTCGCCGCGCTCGACGCTGTAGAACATGTCGAAGATGCGCTTGCGCTCGTCCTCGGGGATGCCCGGACCGCGGTCGCGCACATCGATTTGCAACGCGCCGTCCTCGACGTTGCGCGCCTCGATCGCGACCGCTTCGCCGGGTGGCGAGAATTTCGCCGCGTTCTCGATCACGTTGAACAACGCCTGTTCGACCAGCGCAGGATGCACCCAGATCGGCGCCAGGCCCTCGGCAATGGCGAGCTTGAAGCGGGCGTCGGGCCGGTAACGCTGCATCCGTCCCACCGAAGATCCGATCAGTTCGTCGACCCCGATCCAGTCGCGGTTGAGGGCGAGCCCACCGTGGCCGAGCCGGGTCATGTCGAGCAGATTCTGGATGTAGCGGTCGAGCCGTTCGCCTTCGATCCGGATCGTCTCCAGCAGGCTGTGGCGGTCGTCGGCGCCCATTGCCTCAGCGTAGTTGTCGAGGCTACTGGCGGCGCCGATGATCGCCGACAATGGCGAGCGCAGGTCGTGCGAAACCGACGACAGCAACGCCGAGCGCAGCCGTTCGGTCTCGCCGCTGACCCGCGCGTCCTCCAGGTCGGCGACCAGCCGGGTGCGGACCACGGCCTGGGCGATGTCGGCGGCCATCGCCTCGGCCAGTCGCCGTTGCTCGGCGCCAAGCCGCGTGGTGTGTTCCGGCAAGCGCAAGCCGATCACGCCGTCGCTGTTGGCGTCGTCGGCCAACGGCAGGAACCACCAGGCCGACCCGGCCAGGGTGTCGGTAAAACGTCCGGCCGGCTGCCCGTGCTTGCGCGCCCAGTCGGCCGCGGCGCGGTCCTTTTCGGTCATACCCAGATGCGGGTCGCCGTCGATGGGTTGCTCGCCCAGATGGACCACAACGTCGCCATCGAGCGAACGCTTGAGCGCCTCGCGGCCGGCAGCTACCACCTGGTCGAGGTCGGCAGCACCGGCCAGTTGCCGGCTCAGGGCCTGCACCGCGGTCGCGTGCGCGTTGGCGGCGCGCAGCGCGACCACCTGCATGCGCAACTTGGCGGCGAGGCGGCCGGCGACCAATGCCGCGACCAGGAACAGCAGCGCCGTGGCCATGCCCTGGCGGGCGCTGATGAACAGCGTGAAGATCGGCGGAATGAAGAAAAAGTTGTAGGCCAGGAAGCACAGCACGGCGGCTAGCACCGACGCCGCGATGCGCGTGCGTGACGCGACCACGACCACCGCGACCATGAAGATCAGCGACAAATCGGTGAGTCCGGCCCAGCGCTCCGCGATCCATCCGACAATGACGGCGAGCGCGGAGGCGACCACCGCGAGCCCGGCATCTCCAAGGCTCATCGCACCAGTGAGTTCGCGCAGCGAACGCCGTGCCTTCGCCCGCGCCTCCGGCGTACTGACGATGGTGAGTTCGTAGTGCGCGCCGCGTTGGATCAGCTTCTGGGTCAGGGTGCGGTTGAACATGCGCGCGAACGGGCGCTCGCGGGTGCGGCCAAGCACGATCGACGAAGCGCCGCTGCGTCCGGCGTGGTCGAGCAATGCATCGGCAATGCTGCCGCCGTGCAGCACTTCGGCCTCGCCGCCGAGCCGGCGCGCCAGCGCGAAAGCGCGGTCCAGTTCGAGCTGCTGCTGGTCGCCGGCTGGCTTGCCGGCCTGCACCGTCACCACGGTCCAAGGCGCATCGCGGCGTTCGGCCAGGCGACGGCCGACGCGCACCATGTACTCCGACTGGCCGAGGCCGTCGATCGCCACCAGCACGCGGCGCCGCAACGGCACCCCGGGCAGGCCGCGCGCGACCTGCGTCTCGCGCAGGTCACTGTCGACCCGGTCGGCGGCGGTCTGCATCGCCAACTCGCGCAACGCGGCCAGGTTGCCCGGCGAGAAGAACGCCTGCAACGCGTGCGCGGCCTGCTCGGGCACGTAGACCTTGCCCTGCTGCAGCCGCTCGATCAGCTCGCGCGGCGGCAGGTCGACCAGCGCGATGTCGCGCAAGCGGTCGAACACCACGTCCGGCACCGTCTCGCTGACGCGCACGCCGGTGATCCGGTGCACCACGTCGTTGAGGCTTTCCAGGTGCTGGATGTTGACGGTGGTGTAGACGTCGATGCCGGCGTCGAGCAACTCCATCACGTCCTGCCAGCGGCGCTCGTGGCGGCTGCCGGGGACGTTGCGGTGGGCCAACTCGTCGACCAGCGCGACCGCCGGCTTGCGCGCGAGCAGGCCGTCGAGGTCCATCTCCTCCAGTGTGCGGCCGGCGCCGTCGCTGGGCGTGTAGTCGACCTGCTTGCGCGGCAACACCTCCAGGCCGGCCAGCAGCGCGCCGGTCTCGGCGCGGCCGTGGGTCTCGACCAGGCCGACCACCAGGTCGACATCACGCCGTTGCAGCTCGCGCGCGCGGCTGAGCATCGCGTAGGTCTTGCCGACCCCCGGTGCGGCACCGAGGAAGATCGTCAGCCGGCCGGCGTTGTTGCGGCGCAATTCTTCGACCAGGGCGTCGGCCTGCGCCTGCCGGCTCTGCTCCTGCCGTTGCTGCGAACTGCGGGTTTCGCTCATCGCCTGATTGTGCCCCTACGACAAGTCGTGGTCGCGCTTTCTGACTGCATCAACGCGCGGCATCCAGCGCCAGGTTCAATCGCAGCACGTTGACGCGCGGTTGGCCGAGGAGACCGAACTGCGACGACTCGGTGTGCCGGTCGACCAGCGCCGACACGTCGGCTGCGTTGAGGCCACGCGCGCGGGCCACGCGCTCGACCTGCACCCACGCCCCGGCCGGGGTGACGTGCGGGTCCAGGCCGCTGCCGGACTGGGTGATCAGTTCGGTCGGCACCGCAGCGGGCGCGATCCCCTCGCGCGCGGCCACCGCGGCACGCGCCTCCGCGATGCGCGCGCGCAGATCGGGGTTGCTGCGCGCCTGGTTGCTGCCAGCGGCCGCCATCGGGTCGTAGCCGGCGCCGCTCGGCCGCGCCTGGAAATACCCGTCCGCCACGAACGGCTGCGGAATCAGCGCCGAGCCGACCGCCTGGCCGTCGCGCTCGATGATGCTGCCGGTGGCCTGGTGCGGAAACACCAGTCGGCCCAGCCCGGCGCCAGCCAGCGAGTACAAGAATCCCATCAACAGCAGTGCGACCAGCGACAGGCCGATCGAGGCGCGCCAGTCCCAGGCGGTGTCCAACGAAGAAGAATGGTGTTGCATCTCAGGCTCCCACGACCGCTGCCAGCAGCAGGTCGATCAGTTTGATGCCGATGAACGGCAGGATGACGCCGCCCACGCCGTACCACAGCATGTTCCGGCGCAACAGCGAGACCGCGCTAGCGGGCTTGAAGCGCACCCCGCGCAGGGCCAGTGGAATCAGCGCCGGGATGATCAGGGCGTTGAAGATCAGCGCCGCCAGCACCGCATTGCGCGGACTCGACAGATGCATCACGTCGAGCGCGGCCACCGATGGGATCGCGGCGGCGAAGATCGCCGGCAGGATCGCGAAGTACTTCGCCACGTCGTTGGCCAGCGAGAACGTGGTCAGCGCACCGCGGGTGATCAACTGCTGCTTGCCGATCTCGACCACCGCCAGCAACTTGGCCGGGTCGGAGTCGAGGTCGACCATGTTGCCGGCCTCCTTCGCCGCCTGGGTGCCGGAGTTCATCGCCAGCCCGACATCGGCCTGCGCCAGCGCCGGGGCGTCGTTGGTGCCGTCGCCGACCATCGCGATCATGCGGCCGCCGGCCTGCTCGGCGCGGATGCGGGCAAGCTTGTCTTCCGGGGTGGCCTCGGCGATGTAGTCGTCGACCCCGGCCTCGGCGGCGATCGCCGCGGCGGTGAGCGGGTTGTCGCCGGTAATCATCACCGTGCGCACGCCCATCGCCCGCAGCCGCGCGAAACGCTCCTTGACCCCGTGCTTGACCACGTCCGACAGCTCGACCACGCCGAGTGCGTGCTTGCCGTCGGATACCGCCAGCGGGGTCGCGCCACCGCGCGCGACCTGGTCGATCCGCGCCAGCAACTCCGGCGACGCCTGGCCGCCGAGCGCCTGCACGTGCGCGGTGATCGCCGCGCCGGCGCCCTTGCGGATTGCGCGGTCGGGTTGGCCGCTGATGCGGCTGGGCAGATCGACACCCGACATCCGCGTGTGTGCGCTGAACCGCACGTAGTTGGCGACCTCCGGTTCGGGCACAGCCACGCCCTGCTCGCGCGCCAGCTTGACGATCGACTTGCCCTCCGGGGTCGGATCGGCCAGCGACGACAGCAGCGCGGCCTCACGCAGCTGCGATGCATCGACACCGGCGAGCGGATGGAACGCGGTCGCCTGGCGGTCGCCATGGGTGATGGTGCCGGTCTTGTCGAGCAGCAGCACGTCGACGTCGCCGGCCACCTCGACCGCCTTGCCAGACTTGGCCAGCACGTTGGCCGACAGCGCCCGGTTCATGCCGGCGATGCCGATCGCCGGCAACAGCGCGCCGATCGTGGTCGGGATCAGGCACACCAGCAGCGCGATCAGCAGCATCACGTCGAGTTGGGCGCCGGCGAACGCAGCGATGGCCGGCAGGGTGGCGCAGACGATCACGAAGGTCAGCGTCATCGCCGCCAGCAGCATGGTCAGCGCGATCTCGTTCGGGGTCTTCTGGCGGTTGGCGCCTTCGACCAACGCGATCATGCGGTCGAGGAAGGTCTGACCCGGCTCGGCGCTCACCCGCACCACGATCTCATCGGACAGCACCTTGGTGCCGCCGATCACCCCGGATCGGTCGGTGCCCGCCTCGCGCAACACCGGCGCGGACTCGCCGGTGACCGCGGACTCGTTGATCGTGGCCAGGCCGTGGACGATCTCGCCGTCGGCCGGAACCAGCTCGCCAGCGGATACGACCACGTGATCGCCTGGCCGCAGTTCGGCCGCGGCGACCTGGCTTTCCTCGCCGCGAAACCCCGACGTGTAGCCTTTGACGCCGACCGCCAGTCGCCGCGCGACCAGGTCCTTGCGCGCCCGCCGCAACGACGCGGCCTGGCCACGCCCGCGCGCTTCGGCGACCGCCTCGGCGAAGTTTCCGAACAACACCGTGACCAGCAAGATCGCGGTCACGCTCCAGCCGAACCCTGGCGTGGCGCTGCCGGCCAGCGTAAGCAGGGCCGACAACACGGTGCCGGCGAACACCACCGCCATCACCGGGCTTTTCAGCAGGTGCCGGGGCGACAGCTTGACGACGGCGTCGCGCAGCGCGTCGCGCAGGGTGGCGGCATCGATCAGCGCCGGATGATCGCGGCGCGTCTTCAGCGGGTGAGGCTGGTGTGGACGGAGCTGGTGTGGACGGAGCTCGTTTTGACGAAGCTCGTCTTTATGGGAACGTTCAATCATGTCTTCAATTCCTCAACGCGCGGCGTACAGCGACAGGTGGTCGGCCACCGGGCCCAGCACCAACGCCGGCATGAACTGCAACAGGGTCAGGATCACGATCACCGCGATCAGGGTCAGCGCGAACGTCGGCGTCTCGACGTGCAAGGTGCCGCTGCCTTCCGGCGCAACACGCTTGCGCGCCATCAGCCCGGCCACCGCGAGCGGCACGATCAGCGCCGGGAATCGTCCCAGCGCCAACACCACCGCGCAGGTCAGGTTCCACCAGTAGGTGGCATCGCCGAGGCCCTCGAAACCGGAGCCGTTGTTGGCGAACGCCGAGGTGTACTCGTAGAACACCTGGCTGATGCCGTGGAAGCCGGGATTCGAGTTGCCAGTGAACTGCGGCAGCGCCAGCGTGGCCGCGGTGAAGCCCAGCAGCACCACCGGCTGCAGCAGGACCAGCAACGCCAGCAGCTTCACCTCCGGCGCTTCGATCTTGCGGCCGAACAATTCGGGCGTGCGGCCGGTCATCAGGCCCGCCAGGAACACCGCCAGCAACAGATACACCAGGAACTGCTGCAGGCCGCACCCGATGCCGCCCCAGATCGAGTTGACCAGCATGTTGACCATTGCCACGCCACCGGTCAGCGGCGTCGTCGAGTCGTGCATGGAGTTGACCGAACCGTTGTTGACCTGGGTGGTGACGGCCGCCCACAACGCGGACCCGTCCGCACCGATGCGCACCTCCTTGCCTTCCATCAGCGCCGGATCGGCCGCGGTAGCCGAGTACGCCTCGGACCACAGCGCCAACCCGGTGGACGCCATCGACATCAGCATCATGGTCCCGAACACCATCGCGGTAAGCCGGCGCCTGCGGGTGAACGGGCCGATCATGAAGATCACCGCAATCGGGATCAGCACGATCGCCAGGGTTTCCAGCAGGTTGGAGAACGGTGTCGGGTTTTCCAGCGGCACCGTGCTGTTGGG
Source organism: Lysobacter sp. (assembly GCA_050737695.1). GTDB lineage: Bacteria > Pseudomonadota > Gammaproteobacteria > Xanthomonadales > Xanthomonadaceae > Novilysobacter. Next base: position 9,446 of record JBOHYB010000051.1, read on the forward strand.
GCCGTACCAGCCGCCGCCGTTGGAGCCGAGTTGCTTGACCGCGACCATTGGCGACACCGGACCGAGCGGAATTTTCTGCGACTGCATCTGCGCACTGGCATCGACCGTGTTGATCGTCGGCCCGGCTTCGAGCGTGGCCGGCACCCCCTGGCTGGTCAGCAGCAGCGACATGACCAGGGCCAACGGCAGCATGAAGCGGAACGTGGCGCGGGTGACATCGGCCCAGTAGTTGCCGACGTCGCGATCCTGCTGCCCGGCGGCGCTGCCGTCGGCCTGTTCGTTGCCCGCCTGCTCCATCTCCTGGCGTCCACCGAAGAAGCCACGCAGGGTGGCGACGACCATCGCCAGCCCCATCATCGGGGTGACCACCTGCAGGCCGACGATGCCGACCATCTGCGACAGGTACGACAGTTGCGCCTGGCCGGAGTAGTGCTGCTGGTTGGTATTGGTCAGGAACGACACCATCGTGTGCAGCGCGGTGTCCCAGCGCATGTTGGGAATGTCGTCCGGGTTCAGCGGCAGCCAGGCCTGGACCATGAACAGCGTCCACACCAAGCCGCCCACGACCAGGTTGCTGAGCGCGAACGCCTTGGCGTAGCCGCGCCAGGTCATGCCGCGCCGCGGATGGGTGCCGAGCAGCCGGTAGACCGGCTTTTCGACCAGTGCGAACACGCGGTCGCCGCGCATCGGCGCACCACGCATCACCGTGGCCAGGTAGCGCCCGAGCGGCCAGCCAAGGCCGATCGCCAGCGCGAATACGAGAAGTGTCTCGATCATCGTCATACGTCCAGTTGTTGTAAGTCCAGTCGCCGGCCGATCAGAAATCTTCCGGGCGGAGGATCACGTACAGCAGGTACACAGCGGCCACGACCACCGCGATTGCACACACCAGGGAAAGCCAGTCGGGCATTGTCGTCGTCCTTTAGAACGAGGCCTGCAGCGCCGCTTCGACGCGGCTGCCTGCAAGCTCGGGGAACAGCCGTTTGGCCGCCGAATCGGTGCCGTGCGCGGTCACGCGCAGCTCGAACGGCGCCTTGAACGCCCACACCGCGCCGAGTTGCGCATGCGAGTAGCTGTCGCCGTAGGCATCATCGAGCGCGTAGTGCGCGACCGCCGCCTCGATGCGCAGCGCATCGGTGACCGGGAACTTCGCGCCGAGCTGGGCGTAGACGCCGGTCTCGCCGGTGGCGAACACGTCGGGCGAGTAGCCGACCATCAGCCAGCTGTTGTCGCGATAGCTGACCGTGCCGATCAGCTCCGGCGAGTCCAGCTCGGCGCGCGCGGACGGATAGTCGTAATAGGTGACATTGACGTCGAGCGCCCAGTCCGCGGCGAGCTGGCCGCCCCAACCGGCGACGTAATCGATCTCGCTCGATGCACCGCTGTCGCCGGGTATCTCCACGGTCGACCCCCAGACCGCGCCGTAGAAGCCCGAGTCGGACGCCAGCTTGGCGCCCATCTGCACGGCCGGGTCGCCCTGGGTCTGGGTGATGCCGCGGAACACGTAGTCGGTGGTGAGCGCGGCGCTGCCGGTGAGCTCGGCGGCAGCGGCGGGCGCGGCGAGTGCGAGCAGACCGACGCAGCCAGCGGACGCCAGGATCAGCGGAAGCCGGGCTTGATGCCGACGGAAGAAATGCAGGGACATTGCAAACACCCAAGACAGTTGACGTGGCCTGTTTGGCCACGGTGAAAGTCTGCTGGGGTGCCGCGTAAAACCTCTATTCGCTCAATCCGGTCAAGCGTAAATTCAGCGTAAATCCTGATGCGACCTGGCGTGTCAGAGCAGGCGACTCAGGCTGCGGATTCTGATCTCGCTGCGGTCGACCTGGTGGGCTTCGGCCGCCTGCTGCTGGACCCGCGTCACCACCGTTGCAGGATCGAACTGTTCGGGCCTGTCCACGCGATAGGTCAACGTGGTGTGCCCCCAAATCTTGAACCGGTCGCCGGCCAGCACCTCGTAGTCGGCGAAGTAACAGTAGCTGGCAGGCACGGTCATATCCCGACGCTGTACTTGTTCTCGCAGCCCGCGCACCCCAGCTGCTCCAACGCAATCGACAGCGCCACGGTGTAGCTCTGGGAACCGTAGCCCTGGATCACCTTCAGCGGCCGCCCGCCGTCAGCCGCCGCCAGGGTGGGCTCCAACTCACCGAAGTCGTCGTGTACCTCGATGTACGGCATCGCCAGTTGCTTCAGTGCCGCGCCGAGCGGTTCGCTGCAGGCGCACTCGCCGGGATCGAGCATGACGAACTCGCATCGAGCCCGGTTGGCATGGCCCAGGCTTTCGACCAGCTCCGGGCCGCGAATGATGGCAATGGACATGGAAGTGGGCGCCTCAAGGAAGGTTCCGCAAGGCTATCGACCCCGGCCATAAAGATGCCATTCAACGCGCTCGTCCGACACCGCCAGCCCGCATTGGCAAGCGGCCACGCGCAAGATCGAGGTCTACGCCCGATGGGCATCAGATTCCATATTCCGGCAATGTCATCTCATCATGGAAATAGCGTCCCATCAGGATTTTTGGAAGTACCGGGAGGCGCATCAGGAGCGTGGCGTAGTCGCGAGCGCGAACCCCCAACGCCGTTCTCGGGACAAACGAGGCCACCAGGCTTTCCGCTTGCTTCTGCTTGCGAGCGACGACCGCCGCCAGGCGTGCCTGGTAGTCGGCGATTGCCGCGCCGGTGTCGCCGCCATGCCGATGCAGTTCGCCTGCAAGCACGTAGGCCTGTGCCAGCGCGAACCCCGCACCTTCTCCGGCGATGAGCGAAGGGCAGGCCGCGGCGTCGCCGATCAATGCCACCTTGCCCTTCGCCCATGCATCCATGCGGATCTGGCTGATGCTGTCGAAGTAGATGTCATTGACCTGCTCGACTGCCGACAGGATGGCGGCGGATTCCCAGCCGATGCCGGCCAGTGCATCGGTCAATGCCGCCCGGCGCTCGGCGTGGCTGGCGGGAACCCGCCCCTTGAGGTACTCGTCCCGCAGCAGCACGAAGAACAGCATCCGGTCGTCGCGCATCGGGAAGCGCGCCACGTACCGGCCGGGTGCCGTGTGCGCCACGTAGGCATTGCCGTTGCGCGGCCGATAGCCGGCGACCTCGAACGAGGCGACGTGGCAGCCCATCGGATACTCGAACCTGGCGTCCGGACCGAAGACAAGCTGGCGAACGCGCGAGTGCAGACCGTCAGCGCCAATCACCAGATCGACTTCCCGCGGCGCCGAATGCTCGAACCCGACGCGCACCCGCGTCCCGTCTTCGTCGATCGCGGTGACGCTGTCGCCGAACAGCGTTTCCACCCGGCCTTCCAGTAAACCGTAGATGGCCGCTGCAATGTCGGATCGCGCCAGCGATGCCATGCGTCCGTTGGCGAGCTTCAGCAGCACGCTGGTGGGGTAGCCGCCACGGGTTCGTCCCGACCGGTCCACCATGCGCAGCTCGTCGGAGTGGTGCTGCAGGTCCAGCAGCCTTGGCAGCAGGTCCATCCTTTCCAGCGCGTCGTAGCCGACGCCCCAGAGGTTGATCACGAACCCGCCGGTGCGCAATTCAGGTGCACGCTCCACCAGCAACACCTCGTGGCCCAGCTTGCTCAGCCAGTAGGCGAGCGCCGTGCCTGCAATGCCGGCTCCGTTGATGACCACCTTCATTGATGCATCTCCCCCGTGTGGGCCGGCCAGCGAAGTGCTGGCGACGACCCTTCTCGCGGCACTGACAGCCGCCGCTTAGAACCCGTAGCGCAAAAAACCGCCGTCGACCGCGATGCACTCGCCGGTGACGTAGCTCGCCGCCGGCAGGCACAGGAACGCCACCGCCGCGGCGACTTCCTCGGGCTCACCGATGCGGCCCAGCGGCGTGCGAAGCAGCACCTCGTCGAGGTAGTCGGGATCGGCCAGTTTGCTCGACGTACGGCGGGTGCGGATGTACCACGGTGCCACCGCGTTGACCCGGATACCGTCCTCGGCCCACTCCACGGCGAGATTGCGGGTCATCTGGTGCATCGCCGCCTTGCTCATGCCGTACGGCGCGCCGGTGCGCACGTGGGTCAGGCCGGACACGCTGCCGACGTTGACGATGCTCGACGCGGCGTGGCGGGTCAGCAGCGGGTGCAGGTAGCGCGACAGCTCGAACGCGGCAAACACGTTGACCTCGAAAATCTGCCGCCACTCCTCGTCGCCATAGTCGGTGCTCGGCTTGCTGGCATTGGCGCCGGCGTTGTTGACCAGGATGTGTAGGCCCTCGCCGAAATCCTCGACCCAGTCGAGCAGCTCGCGGCGCTGCTCCTCGATACCAACATCGCAGACGAAGCCCTGCACCTCGCGTTCGGAGAAGTCCTCCAGCAATTCGGCGCGGGCATCGTCGAGGCCGGCGGCATCGCGCGCGGCCAGCAGCACATCGGCGCCGAAGCCGAGCAACTCCCGTGCGATCGCCCGGCCGATGCCGGCGCTGCCGCCGGTGACCAGCGCCAGTTGTCCGTCCAGCCGCCAGCGTTTGGGGTCCATGCCCTGCTCCTATTCGATGCGCCTGTTCGATGGCGTCGCGCGGCCGGTGCTGTCAGGGGCGCGACCGGCGTAGCATAGCCCCGAGCCCCGACGAGGAATCCACGATGCCGCGAAGCCCGCTTGTTTTCGTCGCCCTGCTGGCGCTGGCCGCCTGCAGGCCGACCCCGCCCGACCCGGAGCGGCCGGTCGAGCCGCAGGCGCAGCACACCGAACTGCGCGATGCGATGCAGGAACCGCTGGACAAGGCGAAGGCGGTCGAAGGCGACTTGCAGAAGGCCGCTGACGCGCAACGTGCGGCGATCGAGGCGGCCGGCGGCTGAAGGTTTCTCGCCCCGCCGCACAGCTTCCCCCTGTAGGAGCGGCTTCAGCCGCGATCTGGAGTCGGTCGCCCGCGCCAATTCCAGATCGCGGCTGAAGCCGCTCCTACGCCCCGAAGGAAGTCCCCTTGGGGGACAAAAGCGCGCAGTTTATTTAAGGCTGCAGAAGCAGTACGCCAACGCCTTCACCGGTACCCCGGCGACCGGGGTGATCGCGCCTTCGAGCAACTCCAGGTCGGCCCGGACCTGCGGCAGCGCCTTGGCCAGCACGCCGCGCGCCAGCGCGGAATCACCGAGCAGACTCGCTCCGATCCGGCTCTGGGCAAAGCCGGCGAAGAACTGCTCGAACGGGCTCGGGATCTTCTCGACGTAATGCACCGAGTAGTCGCCGGCCTCGCCTAGCTCGGCGCGCTCGGCGGCATCGGCAATCGCCACCTTCAATCCGCCCAATTCGTCGACCAGGCCGCGCGCCTTGGCCTGCGCACCGCTCCAGACCCGGCCGCGGGCGACCTCGTCGATCTTCGCCACCGGCTGCTCGCGCGCCTCGGCGACCTTGCCGATGAAGTCGCGGTAACCCTTCTCGATCACCGACTGGATGATCTGACCGACCTGCGGGTCGAGTTCGCGGGTGATGTTGAAAGCGCCGGCCAGCGCGGTGGTGCCGACGCCGTCGGTGTTGATGCCGACCTTGTCGAGCGCGCGCGGGATGGTCGGGAACATGCCGAAGATGCCGATCGAGCCGGTGATCGTCGACGGGTCGGCGTAGATCCGATCGGCATTCATGCTGATCCAGTAGCCGCCGGACGCGGCCAGGTCGCCCATCGACACCACCACCGGCTTGCCGGCCTGCTGCAGGGCGACCACCTCGCGGCGGATCTGCTCGGAGGCGAACACCTCGCCGCCGGGCGAATCCACCCGCAGCACCACCGCCTTGATCTTGTCCTCGTCGCGGGCCTGGCGCAGCAGCGCCGAGGTCGACTCGCCGCCGATCGTGCCCGGCGGCTGTTCGCCGCCGGTGATCGCACCGGCGGCGACCACCACCGCGACCTGAGGCCGCGCGTCGGTGGCCAACTGCAGGGCGGTGTCGAGGTGGGCCAGGTAGCCGTCCAGCGACACCCGGCGGAAGCCGCCTTCGGCATCGGCATCGGCGACGCCGCGCTCGACCAGCAGGTCGGCCATCTCGCCGCGGGTCTTGAGGCCGTCGACCCACTTGTGCTGCAGCGCGTACTGGGCGAGGTCGCCGTCGACCGCGGCGATCCCGGCCGGCAACTGCTGCAGGTCGGCGGCGATCTGCGTCGGCGCGAGCCCGCGGGCCTGGCCGATGTCGGCCAGGTAGCGGTTCCAGAGGTCGTTCATCCAGTACAGGTCGGCTTCCTTCGACTCCGGCGAGGCCGCATCGAGCACGAACGGCTCGGCGGCCGACTTGTACTCGCCGACCTTGAACAGGTGCACGTCGACGCCGAGCTTGTCCTGCAGCCCCTCGCGGTAGTACTGGCGGTAGCGGCCGAGGCCTTCCAGCAGCATCGCGCCCATCGGGTCGAGGTAGACCTCGCTGGCCTCGGCGGCGATCAGGTACTGCTCCTGGCCCATCATTTCGGAGAACGCGACGACCTGCTTGCCGCTCTCGCGCAGCCGCGCCACCGCGGCGGCGACCTCGCGACGGCTGGCCATGCCGCCGCCGCTGAGCTTGTCGAGTTGCAACACCACCCGTTCGATCCGCTTGTCGCCGGCGGCCTTGTCGAGCGCGCGCAACAGATCGCGCAGCTGCACCTCGCCGCTGTCGTCGCCCATCGCCCTGGCCAGCGCGCGGGTCGCCGGGTCGGCGCTGTACTGCTCGACCAACGCGCCTTCGGGGGCGATCACCAGGGTGGTGCGATCGAGCAGCGGCTCGACCCGCTCGCCGGCGCTGAAGAGCGCCAGCAGCAGGAACAGCAGGACGAAGAACACCAGGTTGAAGATCAACCGGCGGGTGAAGTTCATCGCGTCCCACAGGCCGATGAAGAAGCGGGCGATCGGGCCGCGACGCGGAATCTGGCTCATTGCTGCAAACACTCCATTTCGATCGGGCCAGCGTACCCGTTGGGCGCGGCGGCTTCATCCATCATTGGTCACCCGGGTGGCATCCGGGGCGCGGTCCGGCGGGCGTCGGTTCAGCAAGGGCTGCAACCGCGCCGGCCGACTCGATCGCCAGAACCGCAGTCCCAGCAGCACCGCGGCGACCAGCAGGCCGGCGATCAGGCCGACCCACATCCCGCGTGGCCCCCATGCCGGGGTGAAGCCGCCCAGGCCCAGTCCAAGCCCGGCCCCCAGCGGCATGCCGATTCCCCAGTAGGCCAGCACCGCCAGCAGCATCGGCACACGGGTGTCGCCGAGCCCGCGCAACGCGCCGGCCGACAACACCTGCACGCCATCGGGGAACTGGAAGGCCGCCGCGTACAGCAGCAGCGCCGCGGCCAGTGACGCGACCGCTACATCGTCGGTGTAGAACCCGACGATCCATTCGTTGCCCAGCAACAGCGCCAGCGCCGACAACGCCTGGGTGCCGAGTACGATCACGTAGCCGGCGGTCGCCGCACGACGCACGCCGCCGCCATCGCCGCGCCCGAGCGCATGGCCGACCCGCACCGTGGTCGCCTCGGCCAGGCCCATCGGGACCATGAAGCACAGGCTGGCGACGTTGATCGCGATCTGGTGCGCAGCCGCCGGGGTCTCGCCGAGCCGGCCGATCAGCAACGCGGTGGTGACGAACAGTCCACCCTCCATCGCCACCGTCACCCCGATCGGCAGGCCGGTCGCAAGCAATCCGCGGATGGTCGGCCATCGCGGAGCATCGAAGCGGGCGAACAGGCGCAATCCGGCAAACCGCCGCGACCGCCGCAGATACAGCGCGAAGGCGATCGCCTGCGTCCACAGCATGGCCGCCGAGGCGATGCCGAGGCCGCCGGCGCCGCGCTCGGGCAGGCCGAACATGCCATAGGTGAGCGCATAGCCCAGCGGCACCAGCAACAGCAGGCCGCCGAAGCCGAACAGCATCGTCGGCAGGGTGAAGTGCAGGCCGTCGCAGAGGTAGCGCATGCACAGGTACAGGGTCAGCGCCGGCACGCCCCAGCGGATCCCGCGCAGGAAGTCGCTGGCGCCGGGGACGATCTCCGGCGCGATCCCCATCGGCCCCAGCGCGTGCACCGCCGCGGTCATGAAGGCGAACAGCGCGACCCCGAGCATCGCCGACAGCCACAGCGCCTGCCGGAACAGCGCACCGACCTCGTCGCGACGTCCCGCGCCATCGAGCTGCGACACCGCCGGCGGCAGCGACATCAGCGTGCCCATCGGCACCATCATCGGCAGCCAGAACAGCGCGGTGCCAACCGACACCGCGGCCAGCGTCTCGGTGCCGTGGTGACCGGCGATCACGGCGTCGACGAAACCGATCAGCCCGGTCGACAGGTGGCCGAGCACCAGCGGCGCGGCGAGCACGCCGGTGCGACGGATTTCATTGGGGAGGCGCGGCGGCACGGCGGGCAGCGCAACGGAGGAAGACATCGGACGACCGGTTCGCGCGACTGCGGCCGCGCCGCCGAACCGGTGTCGGGCGCTGGCGCCGGGTCGCGGCGGCCCGCTATCTTAGCCGCTCGCCGGTGACGGCCCACAGAGCAAAACCCGACGATGACCGACTCCAGCCACGACGCCCACGCCATCCCCGACCGTTGCGAGAATTGCGACGCCGCGCTGCAGGGCGAGTTCTGCCACCAGTGCGGGCAGTCGGTGCACAACCCGATCCGCCATGCCGGGCATGCGGTCGAGGAATTCTTCGAGGCGTTCTGGCACCTCGACGGCCGGCTCTGGCGCACCCTGCGCGACCTCATGGTGCCCGGCCGCACCGCCCGCAATTATCTCGCCGGCCACCGCCAGCGCTACATCGCGCCGCTGCGGCTGTTCGTGGTGCTCAGCGTGCTGACGTTCTTCCTCGGCGCGCTGACCATTCATTTCGATTCGACGACGACGATCGACACCGGCGTCGAGACCCGGACCATCACCCAGGCGCAGACCGTCGAGGCGGTCGAGCGCGAACGCGATCGCCTGCTCGCGGAGATCGAACAGGCGCGCGCCGAAACCGCCAACCTCCCAATCGTCGACCCGGCGCTGATCGCCGCCGAGGTCAAGATCCGGGGCGAGGCCGCCAACCGGATCGTCGAGTTGCGCGAGGCGGCGGGTAGCGGCGCGCAGGCGACGACCGCGGGGCCGACGGACGACCGCGAAGCCACCACGGACAGCACCGCCGCGAACGACGTGTCGCCCGCGACGCCCGCAACGACCCCGACGCCCGTCCCCAGCAAGGGCGAATTGTTCTCGCTCGATCACGAGGACTGGGACCCGGCCACCAGCCGGGTCAAGATCGCCGGGCTGCCGCAGTTCGCCAATGACTGGTCCACCGGCAAGCTGCAGCAAGCGCTGATCAACATCCAGCAAATGGAAGGCCGCCCGGACCTGTGGTTCAAGGCGTTCATGGCGTCGGTGCCGTCGGCGCTGTTCGTGCTGGTGCCGGTGTTCGCGCTGCTGCTGAAGGTGGCCTACCTGTTCACCCGCCGCCTGTACCTGGAGCACCTGGTGGTGGCGCTGTACAGCCACGCGTTCCTGCTGATCGCGCTGGCGGCGATGTTCCTGCTGGCGGCACTCGGCGGCTGGCTGGAACCGCGGCTGGCGTGGCTGGCGGGTATCGCCAACTTCGCGGTGTGGGCGGTGGGGCTGTGGATGCCGGTCTACCTGCTGCTGATGCAGAAACGCGTGTATGCGCAGGGTTGGCCGCTGACCACGATCAAGTACCTGGTGATCGGCTTCGTCTACATCTACCTGCTGGCATTCGCCGCCGCGCTGATGTTCCTGACGCGGCTGGCGCAGGCATGAGCGGCGCGGGCGCGGGTGCCGCCGGAGCGGATGGCGCCGTGGTGTACGAGGTCAACCTCGACGTCGATGCCGAAGTGATCGCGGCGTACCGCAGTTGGCTCGACGTGCATGTCGCAGAAATCTGCGCCTTGCCCGGTTTTGCCGGCGCGCGGGTGTTCGAGGTGGTTGAGCCGGCGGCCGCCGAACGTCGGGTGGCGCTGTGCGTGCAGTACCTGCTGCGCGACGCCGCTGCACTGGACGGCTACCTGGCCAACCACGCCGCGCGAATGCGCGCCGACGGGCTGGCGCGCTTCGGCGGACGCTTCGACGCCAGCCGGCGGATCCTACATTCGGTCTGATGCCCGACGCCGCCACCTGTAGGAGCGGCTTCAGCCGCGATCTGGAGCCGGCGCGAACGAATGGTTCCAGAT
>JBOHYB010000052.1:0-19459 GCA_050737695.1 Lysobacter sp.
ACCGATTATCCGATCGCGGCTAAAGCCGCTCCTACAAAAAGCCAGAAGGCAGAAGCCTGCGGTTACCGGTTCGGCTCGAACGAAATCGGCACCACCACCGTTCCCACCGTCGGTCTCCCGCCCTGGGTCGCCGGATGGAACCGCCAACGCTCCACCGCATCGACCGCGGCGCGGTCCAGCTCACGCGATCCGCTGCCCCGGGCGACGTCGACCGAGGTCGGAACGCCATCCGGCCCGACCTGAGCGCGCACCAATACGGTGCCGCTGTCGCCACGCCGCAATGCACGCCTTGGATAGCGCGGTGCCGGCGTGCCTCCGGCGACCGGGCGCGGCTGCGTCATCGCGCCAGCCGGCGGTGCCGGAGCTTCGGCGGGGGCGGGCGGTCCCGGCGGCGGGGGCGGCGGTGCGGTCTCAACCAGTGTCGGCAGGTTCTCATCCGGGTGCGCGGATCCAGGCTGCGCGGATTCGCCCGCGGGTTCCAGCCCACTGGTGTCGCGGCTTCCCGCCGGCAGCGGCGTCGGCAATGGCTCGTAGCCGGGAGCCGCCGCGGTCGGCGGCGTTTCGCCTACGCGATAGAAATCGTCCTCGTTGCGATCGCCCAGCCAGATCAACGCGAACAGCCCCAGCCCGAGCGCAAACGCCGCGAGTACCCACCACACAGCGCGCCGCGATGGCCGCCATGCGGTCGGGTTGAACGAGGGGCGACTGGAAGCAGGCAAGGGCTTTGGCATGGTCGAACCGACGGCGGTGGTTGCCGCATTGTGCCCCGGCGCGCGCCCCGCTGCTGTCAACGGTTCGCAATCGCGCGCCCATCGGCGGCGATTCCACGCGATAATTGCCGATCAGATCACCCAAAGCGATGCCGATATGCTCGACCCCAACCTGCTGCGCCAGCAGCCCGCCGAACTCGCCGTACAGCTGCGTGAGAAGCGTGGCTACGACCTCGACGCCGACGCGCTGGGCGCGCTGGAAACCGAGCGCAAGCAGATCCAGGTCCGTACCCAGGAATTGCAGAACCTGCGCAACACGCGCTCCAAGGCGATTGGCCAGGCCAAGGCCAAGGGCGAGGACGTCGCACCGCTGCTGGCCGAGGTCGCCGGTTTCGGCGACGAGCTGAAGACCAGCGAAGCGCGGCTGGAGATCATCAAGACCGAACTCGACGCGATCGCGCTGGGCCTGCCGAACCTGCCGCACGAGTCGGTACCGGCCGGCAAGGACGAGGCCGACAACGTCGAGCAGCACCGCTGGGGCACGCCGCGCACGTTCGACTTCGAGGTGAAAGACCACGTCGAGCTCGGCGCCCGCAACGGCTGGCTCGACGGCGACACCGCGGCCAAGCTCAGCGGCGCGCGCTTCACCGTGCTGCGCGGCCAGCTCGCCCGCCTGCATCGCGCGCTCGCCCAGTTCATGCTCGACCTGCACACCAACGAACATGGCTATGAGGAAACCAGCGTGCCGCTGCTGGTCAACGCCGAAAGCATGCAGGGCACCGGGCAGTTGCCGAAGTTCGAGGACGATCTGTTCGCGACCGCCGTGGGCGAGTCGAAGCGCTACCTGATCCCGACCTCGGAAGTGCCGCTGACCAACATCGCCCGCGACGAAATCCTCGACGACGCGGCGATGCCGCTGCGCATGACCGCGCATTCAATGTGCTTCCGCGCCGAGGCCGGCGCCTACGGCCGCGACACCCGCGGCATGATCCGCCAGCACCAGTTCGAGAAGGTGGAGCTGGTCACCATAGCGCGTCCCGACGAGTCCTACGCCGAGCACGACCGCATGACCCGATGCGCCGAAGTGGTGCTGGAGAAACTCGGCCTGCCGTACCGGCGCGTGCTGCTGTGCAGCGGCGACATGGGCTTCTCCGCGACCAAGACCTTCGACCTCGAAGTCTGGCTGCCGAGCCAGGACACCTACCGCGAGATCTCCTCGGTCTCCAACTGCGAAGCCTTCCAGGCCCGCCGCATGCAGGCCCGCTGGCGCAACCCCGCGACCGGCAAGCCCGAGCTCGTCCACACCCTCAACGGCTCCGGCGTCGCCGTCGGCCGCGCGTTGATCGCGGTGATGGAGAACAACCAGAACGCCGACGGCAGCATTACCGTCCCCGAAGCCCTGCGCCCTTACATGGGCGGCATCGACAAGATCGCGTAGCGCCGCCGCTTTTTGTAGGAGCGGCTTTAGCCGCGATCGGGAGTCGGCGCGGGCGGACGATTTCAGATCGCGGCTAAAGCCGCTCCTACAACGTCCGTGCTCACGATGACCTCCTACGCCGCCGCGAGCATCGGCTCCACAATCGACGCCCGCGCCGCCGCCATCGCCTCGGCCCGATGCTGCGGCGACATCGCCACGCCCTCGGCGCGCACGAACTCGATGTCCTTGATCCCGAGGAAGCCAAACAGGAACGTCAGGAACGGCTCCTGGAAATCACTCGGCGCCCCGCTGTGCACACCACCGCGACCACTGGCGATCACCAGCTTCTTGCCACCGGCCAAGCCCTCCGGCCCGTTCTCGGTATAGCGGAACGTCGTCCCCGAGACCGTCACCCGATCGATCCACGCCTTCAGCGTCGACGGAATCGCGAAGTTGTACATCGGCGCCCCGATCACCACCACGTCGGCCTCCAGGAACTGCTTCAGCACCTGCTCGGCATCGGCTACCTCGGCCGGGTCGGCCTTCGCAAGCGAGCGGCCGGTCAGGTGCGACACCGGATTGGCGTCGAGGTCGCGGTATTGCACCTGCAAGCCGGGTACGCGGTCCTGCCAGCGGGCGACCACGGCCGCGGTCAGCTCGCGGGTGACGGAATTGGCGCCGAGCGCGCTGGAATCGATGTGCAGCAGTTTCATTGGATTGGCCTCGTTGCGATGGGGCGGCAGCGCCGCGTCGAGGACCACGTTAGGTTGTTGCAACCTTGGGATAAACCCGATCTAATATCACGCTACGTTCTGCTAGTGGAATTATCCCGATGCACGACCTCAACGACCTCTACTACTTCGCGATGGTGGTGGACCATCAGGGCTTCGCCGCCGCCGAGCGCGCCCTGGGCATCCCCAAATCGCGCCTGAGCCGCCGCATCACCCAGCTCGAGACCGACCTCGGCGTGCGCCTGCTGCAGCGCTCGACGCGCCGGTTTGCGGTGACCGATGTCGGCACCAGCGTCTATCGCCATGCCCAGTCGATGCTGGCCGAGGCCCAGGCCGCGCACGAAGTGGTCGACCGCCTCAGCGCCGAGCCGCGCGGCGTCATCCGGGTCAGCGTGCCGGTCGGAACCGCCCAGCAGCAATTGCCGAAACTGCTGCCCGAATTCCTCGCCCGCTACCCGCAGGTACGCGTGCAGTTGCAGGTCAGCAACCGGCGCGTCGACGTCATCAACGAGGGCATCGACGTCGCCCTGCGCGTGCGCAGCAAACTCGACGACGACGGCAGCCTGGTGATGCGCAACTTCGGCCAGATCCAGGAACTGCTGGTCGCCAGCCCGTCGTACCTGCGCAAGATGGGCCGCCCGGCCAGCCCCGACGACCTCGGCGAGCACGTCACCCTTAGCATGAACGAGGACGAGGTCCGCCAGCGCTGGGAACTGCACGGCCCCGATGGCGAAGTGCGCCGGATCGACCTCAAGCCGCGTGTCGCCGGTTTCGACTTCCCGATGCTGATGTCGCTTGCGACCCAGGGCGTCGGCATCACCATGTTGCCCGAGACGATCTGCGCCGAAGCCGTGCGCAACGGCGAGTTGGAAGTCGTGCTGCCGGAGTGGCGCCTGCCGCAGGGAATCTTCCACGCCGTGTTCGCCTCGCGCCGCGGCATGCTGCCGGCGGTGCGGGTGTTCATCGACTTCCTCGCCGAGAAGCTGCCCGGACTGGTCGAGTCCGCGCGCCTAGGCTGCAGCGACATCAAGGGCAAGGCCTGCAGCGAGGCGGAACTGAAAGCCTTCCAGCGCTGAGCGCAGCGGCATGCGCCGTGCGAGAATGTCGCCCGCCGCGCGCAACGCGACGGCGCGAAGACGCATACGGAGAGATGGCCGAGCGGTTTAAGGCACCGGTCTTGAAAACCGGCGAAGGGTCAAACCTTCCGTGGGTTCGAATCCCACTCTCTCCGCCATTTCTACAATTAAGTTATTGGATTAATTGAATTTGTAGATGCGGAGTTAAAAGCGTCCCATCTTTTGCCCCATCATTTCTCTCGGCTTGCAGCGGACGATTCCGGACGAATGCAACCGCCGATCCGCCACATTTCGGCCACCGGCCGGCGGGTCTCGTGCTCGATCATGCCGGCCAACCGCGCCTGACCTGCCTCGCGAAGGTCTGACAGGAACAGGTCATGCCCGCGAAGCCAGCCGCGGCAGTCCCGGCGCGTCTCCGCTGCCATGTGCTCGCCGGCCTGCCGGGCTCGCTCGGCCAGATCAAACAGCGGCGACCACGGTTCAACAGTCGGGTCGACGGTGGCCGACCACAGCGCGTCCTCGGCAACGTCCTCGCGCGTCGACGGCAACTCCTGCCAGGCCAGCGCGCGCAGGAAGTGGGCGGCGGTCGTTTGCGCCCACGCCGCAAGTTCGAGATACGCGTCGGCGATCGCCTTGTCGTCGGTGTCGAGCGGGTCGCGGGTCGCGATGCCCTCGCGCGTGATCCGGTCCAAACCTTGGCCGGCGCGCTCCAGGCGGAGGAACGGCGCTTCGAGGTGGTCGCGCTCGCGCTCGGTGATCGAATGGAGGTCCTGCAGGTCCGGGGCGTCCCCGAGCCGACGCAAGGCCTCGGGCAATGCCAGCGTGGCGGCATTGAACGCGCCCTCAGCGCGCCCGAGCAGTTCCGCATGGCGAGCACGGTCGGCCAGGCGTTGGCGATCATTGGTCATCGTGGTTCCTCATGGTGTCGGTGATTTCGACCAGCACGCGAGCGCGATCGAGCAGGCCAGCGGGCGGCGGGTCGAATCGCAGCGCGCCCAGTGCGAAGCGACGCCAGCGCTGCAGCGCGCGGACCTCGCGCTGGCGGCGATCGTCGGGGTGGACTAGGATCGTTGTCACATCGTCGTGAGCGGCGAGCAGGTGCCGGGCCGCGGCCACCGTGGCCCGGTGATCGGCGTCGACCACAGCGCGCGCCAGGCGGTGCCGGGCAGCCCGAAACCGGTGCCGCGCGTCGGCCAGCGGGCTCACTCTGCCACCTCGGCGCCTTCGGCGACCTCGCGCAATGCGTCATCGATCAGACCGTCGAGAATGTCGATATCGCGGACGGTAAGGGTCGGAATCCGCCCCTTGGCTTTCGACGGCACGCCGCGCAGGCGCCCAACTGCGGCCCGGACCATCGTCGAGAACCCGAGCCGGACCGCGGTCGCGTCGACCAGCTGGCCGCGATCGCGAGCAAGTTTCAACTCGACAGCCTCGCGCTGCGACCGGGCCAGCTTTGCCCGCTCGGCGGCCAGGTCCAGAGCTTCGCCGCCGTCGCCGTCACCGCGCCGACCAGCTGCGACTTCCCGCAGGTTGGCGCAGTACGCGGCGACGGCATCGGCCACCGGGTAGCGGCCACGCGCACGCGGGATCACGCCGGCCTCGGCCAGTTCGCGGATCCTGCGCGCCGACAGCCCGAGCAGCGTGGCGAGCTGCGCCGCGCTGCAGGTTTCGGCTACCACGGTGGCGGTGGCCCGCGGCATTGCGATCAGTCGACGCCACGGTCGAGCAGGCGGCCACCGTCGGGGTTCGGCAGCACCGCGCGCGCCCGGGTGATGTCAGGTGGCGCGTACCGGGCCTGCACAACGACACGTTGGATCGACCGATTCTCGATCAGGGCGCCATCGCCGTTGCCGTCGAGCCGGTGGCCGGCGGCGTTGTAAACGCCGGGAGGCCGGGTGCGGGTCACGACTTCACGGTCTTCCACAATCTCCGGTTGGAACCGCGCCTCGTGCGGGAGCTGGGCGTTGCATTCGACGCCTGCCTCGTGGGCGGTATCCCGATCGCGGATCAGCTCGGCCTGCAGCGCCGTCAGCTCGCCGAGCAGCACATCGACCCGGCGAGCGGCGGTGACGTACTCGCTGAGCTTGGCTTCGATCTTTGCGACCAGCGCGCGCGCACGGTCGGCGGCGGCTTCACCCTCGGCCAGGCGATCGGCCTCGGCAACCTCGGCCAAGCGTCCGTCGGCGCGTTCGATCGCCAGTCGAAACCGGCGAGCCTCACGGTCCAGGCGCGACGCGCGATCGGCGTGCTGGCGCTCGGCATCGTCACCGGCCAGTGCCGCGTCGTCAGCGGTGGCCGCATGCGTTTCGATCGCTGATCCATTGGCCGCCAGCCGCCCGCGCAGGTGGTCGCCGATCTTGATGCCCTCGGCCACGGTCGCGAAGTCGAGCAGTCCGAGCAGGTTGTCGCCGTCGGCGAACGGCTCGCCGGCTTGCATGGTGCCGGCGCGTCCGGCCTTTCTGTTTGCAGTCGTCATGATCTTTCCTCTGTTGTGCCGCGTACGGCGGCGGTTGGGTATCCGGCTATACCGGCTACAGCGTCGCGAGCAGCGCCACGGGCGCCGACTCGGATTCGGTGTCGCTTGGAGCGTCGGCGGCGTCGGAAGGCCAGCAGGCGACGACAACGGCGGCGGTAGGCCCTTGGGGCGGGGCCTTGTCTAAGTAGGCCGGACCGTTATCGTCGCCCGTCGCTCCATTCGTGCACGGAGGACCCCCGATGGGGGGTGCACCCGGCTTCGGCGGCAGTCGACCAGCAGCCCGCGCCGCGGCTCGCGTGTACGCGTTCGGTGCCAAGTCGCACCGGATGAAAGGCGATGCGGCTTCGCCGCTGGCAGCCACGGTGATGCGGTGCATGGCTTGCCTTAGCTCGGCTGCGTGTTCCAGCACAGCGAGGGAGGCGCGGCGCGGTGACTCGGCGGGCCAACTGGCAAGCCCTGCAGCGGCGAGGTCGCGGTCGAGAGAGGCGACCAGCGCATACACGTGGTCTATCTTTGCGGCGATGGTGTCGTGGTCGAGCTTCATGGGGTTCCTCGGCGTGTGCGCGTAATGCGTTCAATTCGGATTGCCTGCATTGCGCGATGAGCGCACCAGGTGCGGCGCTCAATAAGCGCAGGGGGAGTGGGGGATTGAGCGCGCATCATTTGGACGCGCCCCGGCCCCAGGTCGCCGGCTGGCGGAATCGCTCTGGGGCAGCAGTTGCGATTGACCATCGCTCGCTGTTGTGCCGACCCGCAGTCCGATACGGCTCCCGTTCGATCCATCCGATCCGCGATAGCCGTGTCAGAGCGGCCCAGAAGCGTTCCCGACCTTCCTTGCCGCGCTTGGCCCAGCCAGGCATTTCCGGCAAGGTCGACAGCGCGCCGAACGTGTTGTGAGCGCCCAGTCGGGCGGTCGGGATGTTTACCTCGGCATCGGCGGCGAGCCTGATGCATTCCATGACCGCAGCGTTGTCCGCGGCGATGTTCGGGTCGTCGGCGTCCAGCATCTCCAGCGGGTCGGCCGGGATCAGGACACCCGAATCATTCCACCGGAAATAGACCGGCTCAGCGAGCGGCCCCAGGTTGTTTTTCTCCATCCGCAGTTCGATCGACTGGCCGTCGCGCAGCAGCGCGTGACGCGCGCGCGAGCTGTTGTGCCAGGCGGTCGACCCGGAGTAGCTGTTGCCTTGCGAGCCGTAGCGAGCGGCCACCTTGTCCAGGTGGGCCAGCAACAGCACCGCGGCGCCGGTGTCGCGCCCGAGTTGTGCGAGCAGACGCATGAACGCTCGCACCTGCCGCCGGTCGTTCTCGTTCCCGTCGAAGGCGTCGCTGGCGTTGTCGACAATGACCAGCACAGCGCCAGAGGTGACCTCGGCCAATTCCTCTAGCGTCGCCGTGGGCAGCACCATGCGCTGGCCGTGGTCGCCGAATTCAGCTGCAAGGGTCGCGTTTCCCGCGGAGCCATCCAGGACGATCAGATTCCGGGCTACGGCCTTCGGATCGAGTCGGTACGCGGCGAGGATCTTTTTCAGGCGGAACCGCACCAGCGCGCCGTCATCTTCGAGGCTCGCGAAAACGACCCGGCCACGACGCACCGCACGACCCGCGAACGGTACACCTGCTGCCACGTGTGCGGCGAGGATCAGTGCCAGGATCGTCTTCCCGGCGCCACCGTGGCCGCCGAGCAACACTAGGGCCAGCGGAATCAGATCCTCGATGACGTAGATCGTGCGCGGTGGTTCCGCGTGGTCGAGGTCGTCGACGGGTACAGGGACCAAATTCGGGGGCGGTGCGTCTGCGCGGTCGCCGCCGTCGCTCACTGCTGGCTGGCCTCGATCTTGGCAAGGCGATCGGGCAGGGTGCGCAGGCTGTCGAGATAGACGACGCGAGTGCGACCGACCTTGCCAGTCCTAAGCAGGCCCAGACGGGCGAGCTCGAATGCTTTGGTGCGGCCGATGCCATGGGCGCGGCAGGTCGGGACTAACGGCGCGTACTCGGGTGTCGGCGGGGTGTAGTTCTGCATTGATCCATCTCCACAAGGCCGCTGAAGGTCGGCGGCGTTGCGGAAATGATCGGCGCGGTTCGCGCTAGTGCGTCGGGAATATCAGACCGTTTTTTTCCCGGCCGCCTTACCCGTTGTCGTGATAACGGGAGCATCGAACAAACTCGATAGTTCGGCCGAGAGGAGATTCACCAGCCGCTCGGCTGTGTCCAGTTTCAATCCGAGCGCGTCGGCAACGACCGGCGCAACGGCATATCCACGTGGTACGGCAGCCAACGCCAGACCGCCGGTAATCAGACGGGCGCCGGGTCCATTCGGCCCAGGTTCGGTGATCTCGACCAGCACCGCGTCGAGCAGTTCGGCGCGTTCGAGATCCTTATTGCTCGGCCGGCGCGTCTCATTGAGTGCGACTGCGACTGCCCAGGCCGCGGCCCAGGTCGGCGTCGGCACGCCATAACGACGGCACAGATCGACGGCGCGCCGCGGCCATTCCGGATTGCGCAAGTAGGCTGCCAAATTCTTATCGGTGGATGGGTGGTCCCAGAATCGCCGCCAGCCTTCGCATTTGCAGTAGACAGCGAAGGAAGCCGGATCGCGATCGCAGGCAGACACCATCGCGGGAATCAGCGGGTCACTGGGGAACATTGCGTCCAGCGCCTCGGTGATTGTCGTCATGCCTTCGACTCCCGCAGCTCGACCACGTTGCCGATCTTGGGAGCCCGGGCGCAGTACCCGGCCCAGTCCACCATGATCTTCCGGCGGCGCGCGAACAGGTCGCCACGGCGATAGGCGGCCTCCACCTTGTCGCCGATCGTATGAGCGAGGGCCATTTCAGCGACCTCCCGCGGATGGTTGGTCAGCTCGGAAGCCCAGTCGCGAAAGGTCGAACGGAAGCCGTGGGACGTGATTCCCGGGCGGAGTTCCTTGGCGAGCTGGAGCGTGGCGGCGATGGTCACCGGCCGATCCACCACGCCACCGGGGAACACTTGGTCGCCGCCGGTTCGCGGCAGCGTTTTGAGTAGCTTCAAGGCAGCGGGTGACAGGGGTACACGGTGTTCACGACCGGCCTTCATGCGCTCACCGGGGATGGCCCACGTCGCGGTCTCCAGGTCGATCTCGGGCCAGCGCGCGCCGACGACCTCGCTCGGCCGAGTGGCGGTCAGAATCTGCAGCTCCAGCGCTCGCGCCGCCATTCCAGAACGTGCTCGGAGTTCGACCATGAACACCGCGATGCCTGCATGGGGCAGGGCGGCATGATGCTCGACGCGCCGAATCTTGTTCGGTTTCGGCAGCAGCTTGTCGAGGTGCCCGCGCCAGCGTGCCGGGTTGTCCCCTTGGCGGTGGCCGCGAACCTTGGCCCAGTCCAGCACCGCCTCGACGCGCTGGCGCACGCGCGTTGCTGTCTCGGTCTTGGTCGACCAGATTGGTTCCAGCATGGTCAGCACCATGCCGGTGTCGACCTCGGCCACGGGCAGCGGTTTCAGGGCGGCCGCGTAGGTCTCCAGCGTGTTCGTCCACTGAGCGGCGTGCTTGGCGTTACGCCAGCCGGCGCGGTGCGCCTCGATGTAGCGGTCGCAGCAATCGCCGAAGGTCGCCCGGCGGGCCTGCGCCACGGCGGTAGCCTCCAGTTCCTTGCGGCGAACTTCGCGTTCGGTGGCGCGGTGGTCGATCGGATCAATGCCCTCGCGGAGTTGTTTGCGCGCGCGGTCGGCAAGCTCGCGTGCCTCGGCAAGCGACACCTTGCCGGCGCCGTCGACGCCACCTAATCCCAGGTCGCGCAACCGGCCATCGCGTCGATCGCGGTAGCGGAACGTCCATGACCGGAGTCCACTGGCCCGCACGACCAGGTGAAGCCCGTCGCCGTCGTTGTATCGGCCGGCCGTGGTCAGCGACCGGATCCCGATCGCGCTTAATCGTCGTGTCGCTCTGCGTCCCATCGCGAACAGCCCATCGTCCCAACTTGCGTCCCATCATCGTGCGCCGACTGACAACGGATTGCAACGGCCGAGTGCGAACAGACTATGACGCTGAAAGCCTTGTATATCCGGCTATGTGGCGATAGATGCGGGGAACGACGGCGAATTCTAGCGAACCTAGGAAAACGCTAGAATGGCGGACACTCTCTCCGCCATTTGGCCCGCAGCGAAGCGGGCTTTTCATGTGGCGGCTTTCGACCGAAGCGGCCGATCGCTTCCCCGTGTCCGCTATTGGCCGCAACTCAGGTCGAGAGCGATTTCGTTGACCGGCAGTCGACCGGTATGGCTAACTACGCCTTCCGGGGATCGACGGCCTGAAGGTCGTCCAGAAGAAGGTTTCATGTTGGAGCTTGTGACCATCCGATAACCGTGCTCCGACCTTCCAAGGTTGGCCGGTTATCAATGCGCGAATCCTCCAGTGGGCACCATGTGTCCGCTGGTTTTGCCCATTCCGGATGAGTCCAGCACCCAATGAACATCTCCAGATCGGAACAGCGGGCACTGCACGTGCTCGCGAAAGGCGGCGCCATTGTCTACAGCCGCGATACGTCGGGACGCATCACCACGGTGGAGTGTTACTCCGCCGATGGATACCTGCTCGTCGATTGCACGTTGGCTGTCTTCAAGAAGCTCAGGTCCAGGCGCCTCATCAGGTCCGTCTCCGGCCAGCCCTACCGCATCAGTGCGGCGGGCCTGAAAGCGGTCAGGCCGCAGCTCGACAACCGGTAACCACCACAACCGTCTATGCGTTGGCGTGGTGGTTCGTGAGCGAACCGCGCAGGCGCCCGGCGGACATCAATCGAGAGCAATTCCATGACGTCAAACCACACCCCGAACATTGCGCAATCGCAGGCCTTCTTCGAAGCCGGCGTGACCATCCGCGACGAGGCAGCAAAGGAAGCCGATGCCATCGGTCTGCTGACCCAGGTAGCTTTCATGCGCGAGACGTATTCGAGCCATACCGAGCAGTTCATCGTTGCGGCCCTCCGCCGTGCAGGTCAGTTGACGGTTTCGCTGGTCGCGGCCAGCGGTCCCGAGCTGATCGGACATGTCGCGGTTTCTCCCATCAGCCTTTCGACGGGAGAAACCGGATGGCACGGCTTGGGGCCACTGTCGGTCCACCCGCGGTGGCAGAAGCAGGGAATCGGGTCCGCGCTGGTAAACACTGCGTTGGAGCGATTGCGGCAACTGCACAGTGCGGGTTGCGTACTACTTGGGGACCCCGCCTACTACTCGCGCTTCGGGTTCAAAGCCTGGCCGGGACTGGTGTTGCCCGACGTACCGGCGGAATACTTCCAGGCCTTGTCTTTCGGCCCCGATGTCCCGCGCGCTGAGGTGTCGTATCACGCGGCGTTTGATGCCACGTCGTAGTCTCTGGCGTCACCGGCTGCGGGTCGCGTTGCGCGACCCGCAGCTTACCTGCGTGTGCGGTCATGCCGAGTCGGGTTTCGGTCCCGGCTGACCGAGCTCCTGGTGCTGAGCCGCTGACGTCCGCTTCCGACAGCGGACACTCTTATGAATGAGGCCAGTATTCGTCCCGGTACGATTGCCAATGGCAGCCTGAAAAGAGCAGAGCACATGTCCGAACCTCGAATCTTCAGCACATCGTTCGCTTCCGTTTACCCGCTCTACGTACAGAAGGCAGAGCGAAAGGGGCGTGCCAAGGGTGAAGTAGATCAGGTCATCTGCTGGCTCACTGGCCACGATCAGCCCGGGTTGGAAAGAGCATTGCGAGACAATGTGACTTCAGAACGTTCTTTGAGCAGGCCCCCGGCATCAATCGAAATGCTGCCTTGATCAGGGGTGTGGTCTGCGGCGTTCGTGTCGAAGACGTGGCAGACCCGTTGATGAAAGAACATCCGCTACCTCGACAAGCTGGTCGACGAGTTGGCGAAAGGCAAGCCATTGGAGAAGATCCTTCGTAAGGCTTATGCCATCGACTGCGCTGTCTCCGCCCATGCCATATCCGCTTCCGACCCTGAGTGAACATGCGGTCTTGCAAGCCACGAGGCCCAGCAACTTGGCATTGCGCTCGCTTCGTGGCCGTCGACGGGGTGTCGGATAACAACTGTCGATTCCCATCCCGGTCGTTCGTCATACCTTGCACCTTCCCAACAAAGGCATCCGCCATGACCCGCATGATCTTCGTGAACCTCCCCGTTGCCGACCTCGCGGCCTCGATGGCCTTCTACGAGGCGCTGGGCTTCAAGTTCACCGATGACACCGCTGCGTGCATGGTCTGGAGCGAGGCGATCAACGTGATGCTGCTCACCCACGACAAGTGGCGCACGTTCACCAGTCGCCCGATTCCGCCTTCGACTTCCAGCGAGGTGCAGATCACGCTCTCGCTGGATAGTCGTGAGGCCGTCGATGCGATGAACGCGGCGGCGGTAGCGAATGGTGGCACCGGCGACATCAATCCGAAGCAGGACCAGGGCTTCATGTACAGCCGCGACCTGACCGATCCCGATGGCCATGTCTGGGGAGCGGTGTGGATGGATCCGTCGGCCATGCCTGCAGGGTAGGCGGGCGCCGGACAACGGGCGCCCTTGGCGGGGGCTACCGTGCGTCCTCGGTGCCGTCGTACAGCGCATTGATCGAGCTGTAGTCCAGCAACTTGCTGGCGGTGCCACCGCTTTGCAAAAAACTGCTGGCGAGTCCGGCAACGTAATCCATCGCCGAAATCGAAATCGCCGCGCCGGCGCTCAGTCGCCGCACGCCGAGCGCTTCCAGTTCCGAGGCGCTCGGCAGGCCGGGCAGGCTCATCACGTTGAGCGGCAATCCCGCGCCGGTAACGACCTCGCCGATCTGCCCGACATCGGACAAGCCGGGCACGAACAACCCATCGGCGCCGGCATCGCGATAACGCTTCGCGCGGGCGAGGGCTTCCGCGACACGCTTGTCCTCGCTGACGAGGCCGCGCAGGTAGACATCGGTACGTGCATTGATGAACAGGTCGACGCCACGCTCCGCGGCCACGCGCTTGATCCGTTCGATCTTGGCGGCGAGCAGGTCAGGGCTGTCGGCGCCGTCCTCGATGTTGATGCCTACCGCACCGGCGTCGAGTACGCGGGCGACGTTGTCGGCGACGGTTGCGGGATCGCTGGCGTAGCCGTCTTCGAAATCGACGGTGAGCGGTACGCGGATGACGCGGGCGATGCGGACGGCAGTGTCGATCAGGTCGTGCATCGGCAGTTGGCTGCCATCGGCGTAGCCGTTGGCCCAGGCGACGCCGGCACTGGTGGTGGCGATGGCCTTGGCGCCGAGGCTTTCGATCAGGCGGGCGCTGCCGGCGTCCCAGGCGTTGGCGAGCCGCAGCAGGCCGGTCTGGTGGAGGCGGCGGAAAGTGGCGGCGTGGTCGGTCTGGGGCATGGGGACTCCGGGAAGGGTGGGGGTGTCCGCAAGGATTTCATGCGCGGCGGGATACGGCTCGCCGTTTTCGGACAGGTACGCTGGAAGCAGGGCGCTGTTTACCAGATCAGGTCGTCGGGGACTTCGAACTGCTTGTAGAAGTCGTCATCGGAATCGCCGTTTCCGGGCGCCGCGGCGCGGGCATGGTCGAGCACGATCATGGTGGCGTCGCGGGCGTAGACCTTGTCGGCGGCGGGGCGGGGGATCAGTTCGTGGCCCTGGTCGTGGCGGACGATCACCAGCGCGCCCTTGGCGAGTTGCGCGCGCTGCGCCTCGTCGACCAGCAGGCGCTTGATCTTGCCGTCGTCGTTGAACGCATAGGCGATCTCGCCGCCGCGCTTGAGTTTGGCGCCTTCGACGATCTGCCGCACTTGGGCGCGGGTCTCGTTGATCCGGGCCTGGGCGTTGCGTTCGGCGGCGAGGGCGCGGTCGCGTTCGGCGCGCTCGGCCTGCAGTTGGCGGGCGTCGACCTTCGGCGCTTCCTCGGTCGGCGCCGCCTTGCCGTGGCGCTGTTTGGTCTGCTCGCGAACGATCTGCGCGGCCTGGCTCTTCTTGACCAGGCCGGCCTTCAACAACTGGTCCTGCAGCGGGTTGCGCATGGTCAGTCGTTGCTGGCCGCGGCGGCGTTTGTGCTGCCGGCGCCGGCATCCCACTGCCGCAATGCCGCTTCGATCGCGTCGATGCCGCGGGCGGCGGCGTTGGGGTCGAGCTGGGCGAGGGTGTCGCGCTCGCTGTGGATCACGTGCATGACCTTGGGCGTCGCCTCCGGCTTGTTGCCGGCGTAGGCGGCGAGGATCGCGCCGATCTCGTCCTGGCCGACCAGCGAGTACGACACCGCCGGCCAGCCGGCTTTGAGAAACGCGCGGTGGTCGGTCGGCGGGTATTGCTCGCCGGCGGACAGGTGCAGGCCGGCGTCGTTGGCGGCGGCCTGGCTGGCGGTGGTCAGCGGGTGGGCGGGGTCGGGGGTCATCATCCAGACGGTGTCGCCCCACCCGAACACGTCGAAATTGACGTACTGCGCGGGTGCCGGGCCGCCCTTGGCGATGAACGCATGGGCGCCGAGCAGGCCGCGTTCCTCCAGGTCCCAGAAGGCGACGCTGACACGGTGGTTGTCGAGCGGCGCTTGCTTGAAGCGTTCCGCCAGTTCCAGCACCACGGCGCTACCGGAGGCGTTGTCGGTAGCGCCCTTGCCTTCGCCGACGCGGTCGGAATGGGCGCCAAGCAGCAGCAACGGTGCCTCGGGATTGCCGCTGACCTTGGCGATCAGGTTCTCGCCGGGGCCGTGCTCGCTCTCGAACGGCATCGCCTGCCAGGCCAGGCCGAGCGACTCCAGTTGCTGTTCGATGACCCGACGGCGTCCGGCGTTGTCGGCGGCAGTGGCGATGGCGTCGACATCGGCCAGCCAGGCCTTGGCGGCGTCGCTGGCCGGGGTGGGGGCGGCGGTTTCGACCGCGTTGGCATCGCCCGCTGTCGCCGCGCTGCCCTTGGGCGATTGCGCGCAGGCGGAAAGCAGCGCGAGCGAAACGGCGAGGGCGAGGCAGTGGCTGGAGCGCATGGAGATGAATCCGTTGGGCAATGGTCAAGTGTGCCCGAGGCGAGTGGCCGTGGGCAGTGCCGGCCGGTGCGTCGCTTGCTTGCACCCTCCGGGGTGCCCGCTTACCCTCGCCAGGGGAGCGTTGGCAAGGGGAAGGGAATGACCATCGGAGTTTTCATCGTCGAGGACCACGCGCTGGTCCGTACCGGCATGCGAATGATCCTGTCGGGTGAAACCGATATCGACGTGGTCGGCGAAGCCGAAACCGGCGAGCTGGCCCTGCCGCTGATCCGCGCGCTCAAGCCTGCCGTGGTGCTGTGCGACCTGCACCTGCCCGGCATCAGCGGACTGGAAGTGACCGAGCGCGTGGTCAGGGGTGACCACGGCACCCGGGTGGTGATCGTGTCGGCGCTGGAAGACGGGCCGCTGCCCAAACGGCTGCTGGAGGCGGGCGCCTCCGGCTATGTCGGCAAGGGTGGCGATGCGACGGAACTGTTGCGCGCGGTGCGCGATGTCGCCCGTGGGCGACGCTATCTGGCGAGCAGCATCGCCCAGCACCTCGCGCTGTCCGGAATCGACGGTGGCGGTTCGCCGTTCGACGGGCTGTCGCCACGCGAGATGGAGGTGGCGTTGCTGCTGGCGCAGGGCTTGCGGCAGGAGGAGATCGCGCGGCGGTTGTGCTTGAGTGCGAAGACGGTCAACACCCACAAGTCGCGGATGTTCGAGAAGCTGGAGATCACCGACAGCATCGCGCTGGCGCGGTTGCTGGGGCAGTACGGGCTGATCGAGCCGGCACTGGCGATTTAGCCGGGCTAAAACAAGGGGACAAAAAAACGGGCCGCGAGATGCGGCCCGTTTTTCATGCTCGACCGGAATCGAGCGGGTATGGCTCGAAGATCAGGCGTCGTGATGCCGCTTGGCTTCGGTGTCGCCGTCGTCGGCGTGCTGGCCCTGGACCGCGGCATCTGCCGGCGACGAGGTCGGTTCGGTATCGAACAGGCCGGCGGTGCGCGGTTCGGAGGCCGGGTGCTTGCCGTTGCCCTCGTTGGCGATGGGGGCGTGGCTGCCTTGCTCGATGTCATCGCTACGATCGGACTTCACCGGCTCGATCTCCTCGGGCTCGCCCTGCGCCGGTTCGATCGCTTCGGGCGTGTCCGATGGATCGACCACGATGGCATCCTCGACCGGTTCCGGCTCGGACACCACGGTGTCCTCGACCACTTCGACATCGACGACGGCGGGGGCGACGATGTTGGACTCGGCCTCGCGCGGTGCCGAGGTCGCCTGGACGGCTGCTTCGGCCGGGGTCGGCGCGGGCGCGGTGTTCGACACCTCAACGGGCGTCGCAGGCTTCTCGGGCTCGGCGTCGACTGGTTTGGTCGAAGGGGTCGCGGTCGGCGCAGTCACCATCGTTGCCGCCGGAATGGCGGCCGCTGCGGCGATTGCCGGCATCGGCTTGGGCGCGTCGGGCTGCTTCGGGGCGGGTGCGGCATGGGCCGGGGCCTCGTCCGACGCGGCGACCGGCTGGGTCGCATCCGCTGCCGGCGCGCTCGCTTCGGCCCGGTCCGGCTTGGACGGCTTGGCCGCCGGGGCGCCCTCGTCGTCGAAGTCGAACTCCGGCTGCGACCGGCTGGCGACCGGCTGTGCCTCGGCTTCAGGGTCGCCGTCATCCAGCAATGCGGATTCGGACTTGCCTTCGGCGGCTGCGTGCTCGCCACCGCCACGACGACGGCGGCGACCACCACGACGGCCGCGCCGACGACGGCTGGCGCCTTCGCCGGACTCGTCCTCGGTGTCGGCGGTCGCGGGCTTGTCGGCGGACTGCTGCGCGTTTTCGGCGACGACAGCGGCCTGGGTCGCGATTTTTTCCTTGGCTTCGGCGTCCGGAGCGGCTGCGGCGGCTGCCACTGCCACTGCAGCGGTACTCACGGCAGCGGTGTCGGCGGCGGGACTTTCGGTGTCGCGCGTCGGCCGCTCACCGCGGGGCGGCCGCGGCGGCTTCGGTGCGCGGGCGGCCTGCTCGGTGTTGGCGGTGTCGGGACTGCCGGCGCGCTCCTCGACCTGCGGCTTGGGCTGCTTCTGCCGGCCCTGCTTGCCGCCACGACCCTTGCCCGGTGCGGACGCGTCCTGGGCCTGGGTGGAACCGCTACCTCGGCGCTGTTCATCCCGACGCGGCTCGTCACGACGCTGACCGTCACGTGCCTGCTTGCCACCACGGCGCTGACCGCGATCGCCACGTTCGCCACGGTCATTGCGATCACTGCGCTCGCCGCGGCCGCGGCCGTCCTGCGAACGCGGACCCGATGCTGGCTTGTTGGTGGGCGTCGACTCGCTGCCACGGAAGAACCGCATGATCCGCTCGACCACGCCGATCGAATGGGTCGGTGCAACCACGGTAGGCGTCGGTGCCAGGGCGGCTGGCGCGACCGCGGCGGCTTCACGCGGCTCGCGCATCGGTGCCGGCTGGGTCGGCTTGACGTTGGTCACGATCGGCGCCGCTGGAATGTTCAGGTGGGCCTTGGTCAGCGCGTGGGTCGGCAGCTTGCGCGGGGTGCCGCGGTGGTAGCTGGGCTTGCTGGTTTCCTCGCCCATCTCGTTGTCGCGGATGCGCGTGACTTCGTAATGCGGGGTCAGCAACTGCTCGTCGGCGACGATCACGATCGGCGAGTCGTGGCGCTGTTCGATCTCGGCCAGCGCGCGGCGCTTCTCGTTGAGCAGGTAGTTGGCGATCTCGGTCGGCGCCTGCACCAGCACCTGCCCGGTGTTCTCCTTCATCGCGTGCTCTTCGGCGACGCGCAGGATCGACAGCGACAGCGACTCGACGCTGCGCATGCGGCCGTGGCCTTCGCAACGCGGGCAGACCAGCTGGCTGGACTCGCCCAGGCTCGGACGCAGGCGCTGGCGGCTCATTTCGAGCAGGCCGAAGCGCGAGATCCGACCGACCTGCACGCGTGCGCGGTCCTGCTTGAGCGCGTGCTGCAGGCGGTTCTCGACGTCGCGCTGGTGGCGGTTGGACGACATGTCGATGAAGTCGATCACCACCAGCCCGCCGAGGTCGCGCAGGCGCATCTGGCGGGCCACTTCCTCCGCGGCCTCCAGGTTGGTGTTGAACGCGGTTTCCTCGATGTCGCTGCCCTTGGTCGCGCGCGCCGAGTTGACGTCGACCGCGGTCAGCGCCTCGGTCTGGTCGATCACCAGCGCGCCGCCGGACGGCAGCCGCACTTCACGCTCGTAGGCGTTCTCGATCTGCGACTCGATCTGGAAGCGGTTGAACAGCGGAACGTCGTCGGTGTAGTGCTTGAGCTTGCGCAGGTTGTGCGGCATCACCTGCTCGACGAAGTCGCGCGCCTCGGCGTACATCTCGTCGGTGTCGACCAGGATCTCGCCGATGTCCGGGCGCATGTAGTCGCGCAGCGCGCGGATGATCAGGCGCGACTCCTGGTAGATCAGGAACGGCGCGGGCTTGGTGAGCGCGGCCTCGGCGACCGCCTTCCAGACCTGCAGCAGGTAATCCAGGTCCCACTGCAGCTCTTCGGCATCGCGACCGACGCCGGCGGTGCGGATGATCACGCCCATGTCGTCGGGGATGGTCAGCGCGTCCATCGCCTTCTTCAACTCGGCGCGGTCCTCACCCTCGATCCGGCGCGAGACGCCGCCGGCGGTGGGGGAGTTGGGCATCAGCACCATGTAGCGGCCGGCCAGCGAGATGAACGTGGTCAGGGCGGCGCCCTTGTTGCCGCGCTCTTCCTTGTCGACCTGGACCACGACTTCCTGACCTTCGCGCAGCAGTTCCTTGAGACCGGCCTTGTTGTGGTCGACCCCGGCGGCGAAGTAGTCGCGGGAGATTTCCTTCATCGGCAGGAAGCCGTGACGGTTGCCGCCGTACTCGACGAAGGCGGCTTCGAGCGAGGGCTCGAGGCGGGTGATCTTGCCCTTGTAGATGTTCGACTTGGTCTGCTCTTTCGACGGTTGCTCGATGTCGATGTCGTACAGGGTCTGGCCATCGACGGTCGCCACGCGCAGTTCTTCTGCCTGCGTCGCGTTGATCAGCATGCGTTTCATTGTTGCGTTCCTCGCGCGCTCGAACCGCGCGGAACGCCTGGCGTCTCGCTTCTGGACAACCGGG
>JBOHYB010000053.1:0-18582 GCA_050737695.1 Lysobacter sp.
GTCCTGTCCGGGCATTGCTACTCGGTTCGGGCGGCCATCCATGGCCGCACTCACCGCCGTGCGCCATCCATGGCGCACTCTCCGCAATACCCGGACAGGACGCCGCGTCGCGTGTGTAGGGCGCGGTTTCTTGACTGGATCTTCGTGGCGCATCCGCGGGCTCTTGTAGGAGCGGCTTTAGCCGCGATCGGATAATTGTTCGCCCGTGCCGACTCCAGATCGCGGCTAAAGCCGCTCCTGCAAAAGTGCCGGCATCCGCTCAGCCCCGATATAGGAGCGACGTGAGTCGCGAGTCGCCGAACCCTTGAGGTGATGTACAGGTCGCGACTGACGTCGCTCCTACCCGAAGCCCACCCACGAAGCCGCAGACATCCGGGCAGGAGGTGGACGGCGGGGGAATTGCGCAAAAGCGGGCCATGGATGGCCCGCGGCCCGCCTCTGGACAGGATTGTCCTGATGAAGGGCTGGAGCAATTCCCCCGCCGGCCGCCTCCTGCTCGACGACGCATCCGAAGAACGCTTTCCCGCTTCGGCCCGCTTGGTTCGCTTGATCTGCTTAAGCCGTTTGCGCCGCGGCCGCCCGTAGCCGGGTATCGACTACCGCCATTTCTGCCAACCCCGCCCTACGCGACCACCTCGCCCCCATGCGACCATAGGCCGATGAACGACGAGCGCATCATCGCCGCTGGCGCGACCCATGAGGACGATGCGGTCGAGGCGTCGATCCGGCCGCGGTCGCTGGACGAATACCTCGGCCAGCAGCCGGTCCGCGAGCAGATGAAGATCTTCATCGAGGCCGCCAAGGGCCGCGGCGAGGCGCTCGACCACGTGCTGATCTTCGGCCCCCCCGGCCTCGGCAAGACCACCCTCAGCCACGTCATCGCCAACGAACTCGGGGTCGGGCTGCGCCAGACCTCCGGGCCGGTGATCGAGAAGGCCGGCGACCTCGCCGCGCTGCTGACCAACCTGCAGCCGCACGACGTGCTGTTCATCGACGAGATCCATCGCCTTTCGCCGGTGGTCGAGGAAGTGCTGTACCCGGCGATGGAGGACTACCAGATCGACATCATGATCGGCGAGGGTCCGGCCGCGCGTTCGATCAAGCTCGACCTGCCGCCGTTCACCCTGATCGGTGCGACCACCCGCGCCGGGCTGCTGACCGCGCCGCTGCGCGACCGCTTCGGCATCGTCCAGCGGCTGCAGTTCTACAGCGCCGAGGAGCTGACCCGGATCGTCCGCCGCTCGGCGCAGATCCTCGACATCAGCTGCGCCGCCGATGGCGCGGCCGAGATCGCCAAGCGCTCGCGCGGCACCCCGCGGATCGCCAACCGCCTGCTGCGCCGGGTACGCGACTACGCCCAGGTGCGCGCCGACGGTTCGATCACCCGTGACACCGCCGACGCCGCGATGGCGATGCTCAAGGTCGACCCGGAAGGCTTCGACGAGCTCGACCGGCGGCTGCTGCATACCATTATCGAGTCCTTCGACGGTGGTCCGGTCGGGGTCGAGTCGCTGGCCGCGGCGCTCAGCGAGGAGCGCGGCACGCTGGAGGACGTGATCGAGCCCTACCTGATCCAGCAGGGTTACCTGGTCCGCAGCGCCCGCGGCCGCATGGCGACGCCCAAGGCCTACCGTCATATCGGCCTGAAATCCAAGCCCGGCGCGGCTGGCCTGTTCGAGGATGACAACAGTGGAAATTGAGCCCGCGTTCAGCTGGCCCACACGCGTGTACTGGGAAGATACCGACGCCGGTGGGGTGGTCTACCACGCGCAGTACCTGGCGTTCCTCGAACGCGCCCGCAGCGAATGGATGCGCGCGCAGGGCTACGGCCAGGAACTGTTGCGGGTCGAGCATGGTCTGGTATTCGCGGTGCGCGCGATGCAGATCGATTTCCTCAAGCCCGCCCGGCTCGACGACGCGCTGCAGGTGGGCGCGTCGCTGCACGAATGCCGGCGCGCCAGCGCGGTGTTCGCGCAGGACATCCGCCGCGATGGCGAGTTGCTGCTGACCGCGCAGGTGCGCGTCGCCGCGCTCGACCGGCGCGGCTTCCGGCCGCGGGCGATCCCGCAGCCGCTGTACGACGAGCTCAAGGCGCTGGAGCGCTCCTGAGTTTTCCGCCAACACCGCATCGCGTCACCGCATTACACGAACTCGAATCCACGAACTTCGCCCAGCACCACGGGCACCGGAGACCCTCGCATGACCCCATTGTTGAGCCTGGCGCAGGCCGCCACCGTCGTCGAACCGTTGCCGGAAGATGCGGCCGCCGCGGCGAGTACCGCCGTCGCCGCACTGCCGACCGAGATGGCCGACAACGGCAGCCTCGACCTGCTGCAGCTGGTCCTGCACGCCAGCCTGCCGGTGCAGTTGGTGATGCTGTTGCTGCTGTTCGCCTCGGTCGCCTCGTGGGTGATCATCTTCCGCAAGAAGAAGGTGCTCGATCGTGCCGACCGCGAGTCTGCGCAGTTCGAGGAACGCTTCTGGTCCGGCGCCGACCTGACCAAGCTCTATGCCGGCGCCAGCCAGCGCAACCGCGACGTCGGCGGCATGGAGTCGATCTTCGAAGCCGGCTTCCGCGAGTTCTCGCGCGAGCGCCGGGTTGCCGACAGCCGGCTGCAACTGGAAGGCGCGCAGCGCGGCATGCGGGTCGCCACCGCGCGCGAACTCGATGGCCTGGAGCACAACCTGGAGTTCCTCGCCAACGTCGGCTCGATCAGCCCCTATGTCGGCCTGTTCGGCACCGTCTGGGGCATCATGATCTCGTTCCAGAGCCTGGCCAACGTCACCGAGGCGACCATCGCCAGCGTCGCCCCGGGCATCTCCGAGGCACTGATCGCCACCGCGATGGGCCTGTTCGCGGCGATCCCGGCGGTGTGGGCCTACAACCGCTTCGCGACCAAGGTCGAGCGCATCGCGGTGCGCTATGACGCGTTCTCCGAGGAATTCTCCTCGATCCTCGAACGCCAGTCGCACCAGGGCTGACCGCCGTGTCCGTCGCCACCGGCCGTCGCATCCGCAAGCGCAAGCTCAAGGCCGAGATCAACGTCGTGCCCTACATCGACGTGATGCTGGTGCTGCTGATCATCTTCATGGTCACCGCGCCGCTGCTGAACCTCGGTGTCGACATCGAGCTGCCCAAATCCAACGCCAAGACCATCGCCCAGAAGCAGGAGCCGGTGATCGTCAGCGTCGATGCCGCCGGCAACTACTTCCTGACCCTGCAGGGCGCCGAGCAGGAGGCGCTGGGCGCCGAGGCGCTGCAGGCCAAGGTTGCCGCGTTCGTGCGGCAGAACCCCGACGTGCCGGTGTACGTCGCCGGTGACCGCGCTGCCAACTACGAGGTTGTGCTGCAGGCGATGGTGCTGCTGCAGAACGCCGACGTGCCGCGGGTCGGGCTGATGAGCGCGCCGTCGGAGGCCGTGGCCCAGTGAGGGAAACCCGCGCCGATACCCGGCAAGCGGTGCTGCTTGCGATCGGGCTGCACGTGGTGCTGTTCGCGCTGATGTTCGCCGGCCTGTGGTGGACCCGCACCGCGGTGCCGGTGTCGGCCGCCGGTTCGCCGATCGAGGCGACCTTGGTCGATGCCAACGCCTTGTCGGCGCCGATGCGCGAGACCCTGCGCGATCGCCCCGAACCGGTGGTCGAGCCCGAACCCTTGCCGGAGCCGGAGCCGGAGCCGGTCGAGGAAGAAGTCGCGCCACCACCGCAGCCGCTCCCCGAGCCGGTGCCGGAGGACGCGCCGACCCCACCGCAGCAGCAGGCGCAGGACTTCATTCCCGAACCCGACAGCCGCGACCAGGACGAAGTGGTCGATGCCCCGACGCCGACACCATCGGACGAGGAAAAGCTGCAGGAAGAAAAGCGCCGCCAGGCCCAGGTCGACCTGACCGAGAAGAAGCGCCAGGAGGAAGCCGAGCGCAAGCGCCGGCTCGCCGCCGAGGCCGAGGCGCGCCAGGCGAAACTCGCCGAGATCCGCAAGAAGCGTGCCGACGCCGCTCGCGCCGCCGAACTGGCCAAGCAGCAACTGCAGCAGATCGCCGACGCCCGCGCCGTCCAGAGCAACGACAACGCCAGCACCGCCAGCCCGTCGCCGGGCAACAACGGCGTCGACATCGGCCTGAGTGCGAAGTATCAAGCGGCGCTGATAGCGGCGATCGAGTCGAAATGGACTCGTCCGGAAACCGTGCCGTTAGGAGTCTCTTGTCGAATTGTGATCACCCAGCTACCGGGCGGCGAAGTGATGAGTGCCAAGGTGTCGTCACCATGCGCCTACGATGAAGCGGGTCAACGCTCGATCGAGGCTGCTGTGTTGAAGGCTCAGCCGTTGCCGTATGTCGGGTTCGAATCAGTGTTCAATCGAACCTTGAACCTTAATTTCAAGGCCCGCGACCGCTGACGCGACCCCATCCGCCGCCTGTCCAACGGCCCACGGCCAATTCAGCTTTGAGAAAGTGTTCACGTGGATGCTGTTAAACAGTTCAGCTTGACCTTCAGGAACCGCCGATGAATCGATTTGCCCCCCGACTGGGCGCGCGACTCGCGCTGCTCGTGTTGACCCTGCTCCTGCCGCTTGCCGCGGCCGCTCAGGAAGGACTCGAACTCGACATCGTCGGCGGCAACGCCGCGGCCCTGCCGATCGCGGTGGTGCCGATGCCATACCAAGGGGGGGGCGCCGCACCGGATACCGACGTCGCCGCGGTGATAGCGGCCGACCTCAACCGCTCCGGCCAGTTCCGCAGCCTGCCCGAATCGGACCTGGTGGAGCGCCCGACCCGCGGTAGCGAGGTTAACTACCCTAC
Source organism: Lysobacter sp. (assembly GCA_050737695.1). GTDB lineage: Bacteria > Pseudomonadota > Gammaproteobacteria > Xanthomonadales > Xanthomonadaceae > Novilysobacter. Next base: position 4,800 of record JBOHYB010000053.1, read on the forward strand.
CTGGCGCGCGCTCAACCAGGATTACCTGGTGGTCGGCCGGGTGGTCGACGGCGGTAGCGGCAGCTACCGGGTCGAGTACGAATTGTTCGATATCGCCACGCAACAGCGGTTGTTGGGCTTTGCCCTGACCGCGCGCAGCAACGCCATGCGCGACGTCGCCCACCAGATCGCCGACGCGATCTACGAGAAGATCCTCGGCGTGCCGGGCGCGTTCTTCACCCGCATCGCCTACATCACCGCCACCGGCGTCGGCGCCAACGCCGAATACGCGCTGATGGTCGCCGACTCCGACGGCTACAACCCGCAGACCGTGGTCAGCTCGCCCGAGCCGCTGCTGTCGCCATCATGGAGCCCGAATGGCAACAAGCTGGCCTACGTCAGCTTCGAAGGCGGCAGCTCCTCGATCTACATCCAGGACATCAGCTCCGGCAGTCGACAACTGGTCGCCAAGTTCCGCGGCATCAACGGCGCGCCGGCGTTCTCGCCCGACGGCAACCGCCTGGCACTGACCCTGTCGCGCAGCGGCAACCCCGAGATCTACGTGATGAACCTCGGCAGCAAGGCGCTGACCCAGGTCACCAACCACTTCGCGATCGACACCGAGCCGACCTGGAGCGCCGATGGCGGCAGCCTCTACTTCACCTCCGACCGTGGCGGCCAGCCGCAGATCTACAAGATCCCCGCCGGCGGCGGCAGCGCCAGCCGTGTGACCTTCCAGGGCAGCTACAACGCCAGCCCGACGGTGTCGTTCGACGACAAGAAGATCGCCACCGCGCAAGGTGCCGGCAATACCTACCGCATCGCGATGATGGACAGCAGCCTGGGCTCGCCTCGCTGGAGCCTTTTGTCGCCGGGATCGCTCGACGAGTCGCCGAGCTTTGCCCCAAATGGCGCGATGATCATCTATGCTGCGCGTGAAGGCGGGCGCGGCGTGTTGTACGCGGTGTCCGCCGACGGCCGGGTGCGACAGCGCCTGGTGCTGGCCGGCGGCGATGTCCGCGAACCGGCCTGGGGGCCGTTCCGCAAGCCGTAGTGCCGCCGTCGAACATCGAGAGAGTGTTCGATCTTTCCATTGCTTCACAGCCAAGACGAGGAACCGACGATGAACAGCACCACGCGCATCCTGCTTACCGCACTGCTTTGCACCGCAGCCGTCGCCTGCTCCAAGAAGGTCAAGGAGGCGCCGCCGGTCGACACCACCCCGGCTCCGGTCGCCGAACCGGCCCCGGCCCCCGGCCCGACCGCCTACACCCCGGCCGACCTCGACACCGACGCCTGCCTGCGTCAGCGCACGGTCTACTTCGACCTCGACCAGGACGTGCTGCGTCCGGAGTTCCAGGAAGTGGTCGGTTGCCACGCCAAGTACCTGCGTGACCGTCCGTCCTCGCGCATGACCCTGGAAGGCCATGCCGACGAGCGCGGCAGCCGCGAGTACAACGTCGCCCTCGGCGAGCGCCGCGGCAACTCGGTGTCCTCGGCGATCCAGGTCAATGGCGGCTCAGGCAGCCAGCAGACCGTGGTCAGCTACGGCGAAGAGCGCCCGACCTGCACCGATTCCAGCGAAGATTGCTGGGCCAAGAACCGCCGTGTCGAGATCATCTACACCGCGAAGTAAGAAGGGCAGTCGATGATGCGCAAACTGTCGATCACACTTGCGACATCGCTGGTTGCAGCGGCGGCCCTGGTGGCCGCCGCACCCGCCTCGGCCCAGCGCATGAGCCTGGCCGAGCGGGTCGCCCTGCTGGAACAGCAGCAGGGCGACAACCAGGCCACGGTCGACCTGCTGCGCCAGGTCAACCTGCTCAAGGACGAGGTGACCTCGCTGCGTTCGCAGGTCGAGCAACTTACCCACGAGCTGGAACAGCTCAAGGGCACCAGCCGCGCGCAATACCTCGATCTCGATGGCCGGCTCAACCGGATGCAGGGCGGCGCGACGCCGGCGCTGGATCCTGACGCGCCGCTCGAGGTCCCCACCGATCCTTCCGCGGGTGCCACCGGTGTTTCGACCGCCGCGGGCGTTGCGGCTGCCGCCACGGGTTCGGCCGGTGCCGCCCCGGCGATCTATGGTGATCCGGGCAAGCTCGACCAGGTTGCCGGCGAGCGCGAGGCCTACGAAGTGGCGTTCGCCGCGCTCAGGAGCGGGCAATACGCCGAATCGGCGCGCCTGTTCCACGCCTTCCTCGGGCACTATCCCGGCGGTGCCTACGCCCCCAACGCCCTGTACTGGCTGGGCGAGAGCTATTACGTCACCCAGAACTACAAGCTCGCGCTGGAGCAGTTCGAAGCGCTGTTGCAGCGCTATCCGACCCACGACAAGGCGGCCGGGGCGATGCTCAAGGTCGGCCTCTCGCAGCAGGGCCTGCAGCAACTCGACGCCGCCGAGCGCACCTTCGCCGAAGTCGCCAGCCGTTACCCTGGCACCGACGCCGCCCGCGTCGCCAGCGACCGCCTCGGCGCGATCCAGCTCGGCCGTCTGCGCTGAGCCACCCGGCGATGCGGCGCGAGCGGCACCGCTCGGTTAAAATGACCGCATGAACGCCGTTATGCCCGTCGCCCCCGAGGCGGCCGCGGCGTCGCCCGAGCGGCTGCGCCTGACCGAGATATTCCTGTCGCTGCAAGGCGAGTCGCGCAGCATCGGCTGGCCGACCGTGTTCGTGCGCCTGACCGGCTGCCCGTTGCGCTGCCAGTACTGCGACACCGCCTACGCCTTCCACGGCGGTGAGTGGTGGGACTTCGACGGCATCCTTGCCGAGGTTGCCCGCCACGGTGTCCGCCATGTCTGCGTCACCGGCGGCGAGCCACTGGCGCAGAAGCGTTGCATCGGCCTGTTGCAGCGCCTGTGCGACGCCGGCTACGAAGTTTCGCTGGAGACGTCCGGCGCGCTCGATATCGGCGAAGTCGACCCGCGGGTCTCGCGCGTGCTCGACATCAAGACCCCGGGCTCGGCCGAAGTCGAACGCAACTTGTGGAGCAACCTGGTGCTGCTGACCGCGCACGACCAGGTCAAGTTCGTGATCTGCTCGCGCGAGGATTACGACTGGGCCAGGGATGTTGTCGCCGAACACCGCCTGGACGGGATTTGCGACGTGTTGTTTTCGCCGAGCTTCAGCCAGATCCGCCCGCGCGACTTGGCCGACTGGATCGTCGCCGACCGCCTGCCGGTGCGTTTCCAGCTGCAGCTGCACAAGATCCTGTGGGACGACGCTCCGGGCCGGTGAATGGCGACGGTCGCGAACCACTGTAGGAGCGGCTTCAGCCGCGATCTGGAGTCGGTCTTGGCGACCCGTTTGCCGATCGCGGCTGAAGCCGCTCCTACAAGAGCCTGAACAAGAGCCCCGTATGAAAAACGCCGTCGTCCTCGTCTCCGGAGGCATGGACTCCGCCGTCGTCCTCGCCATCGCCCGCGCGCGTGGTTTTGCCGTGCACGCCCTGAGCGTCCGCTACGGCCAGCGCCATACCTCCGAACTGGACGCCGCCGAACGGGTGGCGCGCGCGCTCGGCGCGGTCGCACACAAGACCGTCAGTGTCGACCTGCGCAGCATCGGCGGCTCGGCGCTGACGGCGGATATCGACGTCCCGCTCGACCACCCCGCGGCGCCGGACGAGATTCCGGTGACCTACGTGCCCGCGCGCAACACCATCATGTTGTCGATCGCGCTCGGCTGGGCCGAAGTCCTCGGCGCCGCCGACATCTTCTGCGGGGTCAACGCGGTCGACTATTCCGGTTACCCGGATTGTCGCCCGGAGTTCATCGACGCCTTCGAGCGCCTCGCCAACCTGGCGACCAAGGCCGGCGTCGAAGGCGCCGGCATCCAGGTGCATGCGCCGTTGCAACACATGGGCAAGGCCGACATCGTGCGCGAAGGCCTGCGCCTGGGCGTTGACTTCGCCGACACCGTGTCGTGCTACCAGGCCGACCCCGACGGTCGCGCCTGCGGCCATTGCGACGCCTGCCGCCTGCGCGCCGAAGGCTTCGCCGCTGCCGCGGTGGCGGACCCGACGCGCTACGTCTGATTCTTCCGATCCCTCCGCGAACCGACTCGGCCGGGTGCGCAAGCGCCATTCAGCCGGCGACGAGTCGTGCCCAAAATCAGTGAGGCCCACCTCCATCCGGCTGTGACCCGGGTAACGGTCGGGGACTTGGCAAACTGATTTCCCAAGTCAGGTCAGTGAATCATTCACTTACGTCACTTTGTGCCCTATTTGAAAACCTGACCGGGGCCCGGTTTCGCCCTTCAGTCCTTTGGAATGATGCGTTCGCGCGCGGTGTCAACGTCTTGTGAAGACGGCCCGCGGTGACCGCCAAGCAACTTTCCGAACGCACTGATGAGGCTTTTTTGCATGAACCGCGACAACCAGGCAGTACAGATCGTGAACGACTCCACGGCACCCCGCAGGACCTTCCTGCGCAATTCCATGCTGCTGGCCGTTCCGCTCGTCATGGGGGGTACTGCCTTCTCGGCAGCGGCAGCCGTGTTCGTCCCGCCGAGCCGCACCCGCGGCACCGCGACCATCAACGTCCGCGACCACGGCGCGACCGGCAATGGCAGCACCGACGACACCGCCGCGTTCGCCCGTGCGATCGCCGCGCTGCCGGATACCGGTGGCACGGTCGTCGTGCCCCAGGGTGACTACCTGCTCGACCCGACCCGCAGCCTGCGCCTGCGCAGCCGCATGCACCTGCAACTGGCCCCGACCGCCACCCTGCACGCCAAGCCCAACGCCGAAGACCGCGCCTACGTGCTGTACGTGTACGACGCCGACGACGTCGAGATCTCCGGCGGCCAGATCGTCGGCGAGCGCTACAAGCACAAGGGCACCACCGGCGAATGGGGCCACGGCATCATGGTCCGTGGCGCCAACCGCCTGACCATCCGCGACATCCGCATTTCCGATTGCTGGGGCGACGGCATCTCGGTGTCCAGCGTCAAGGTGACCACCCGCACCGCGCCGTGGCGGCCGTCCGACGACGTCGTTGTCGCCAACGTCGTGTGCACCGGCAACCGTCGCCAGGGCATGTCGATCGGCGGCGTGCGCAACATGAAGGTCTACGACTCCGAGTTCAGCAACACCCGTGGCGTCGAGCCCGGTTGCGGCATCGATATCGAGCCCGACAAGTTCAACCTCGACCGCTCCGAGAACGTGCGGATCGAGAACTGCCTGATCCGCGGCAACGAGGGCAACGGCATCCTGGTCTACCGTCGGGTCAAGCAGGTGATCATCAAGCGCTGCACCATCGAGCACAACGACGGCTTCGGCGTGCTGACGATGGGCGCGACCAAGGGCTACATCGCCCTCAACCGGATCAAGCACAACCGCCTCGACGGCCTGAGCATCGCCAGCGAAAGCACGGACTATGCGGTCGCCGGCAACTACTTCCGCAACAACACCACCCGCAACCAGGGCCTGGTCGGCCTCGATGCGACCTGGTCGGGTACCAGCTGGAGCGCGATGAGCGGGTTGGTCCCGGGCAGGAAGGGCAACCAGTCGCACATCAGTGTGAGTTCCAACTCGACCAACGTGCGCATCAACCGGAACTTCTACTCGAAGTAGAAGGGTCGACCAGAATTGGTCGATCCGGACGGTTGATTATCAGTAAACGGGGCTGGGCACGTCGAATGGCGTGCCCAGCTTTTTTGTGCGCGGGAGATTTGTAGACAATCGCGCAGTTTGCTACCGGTTTGTTATTCCAGTGTGACGTGCATCAACGCCCGGTTTCGCCATTCATATCAACCGAGACCCCACTAATGGAACGAAATTCCGAGTCAGGAATATAAATCGTTCAGCTGCATGTACATGCGTTCATTCCAGGAATGCAGGGTTCACGGTTCTGGGAATCGGGGTTTGGAATGACTTTCGGCCCGTGTCAAGGTCTCGTGAAGACGTAACACGGTCGATTCGCCTGCAGTCCCTTCTTTGAATCGAGATCGCCCCGCCTGGATTTACCGATAGCGGATCGGCCGTGGAATCCGGCGGGTGCTCCAAATTGAGGTATTTGAATGAACGTCGAGAATGAAGCAATACAGATCGTGGCCGATGCCACGGCACCGCGTCGGGCATTCCTGCGCAATTCGCTCCTGCTGGCAGTGCCGGTTGTCCTGGGAGGCACCGCATTCTCGGCGTCCGCCGCCACCTTCAACCCGCCTGCGCGCCGGCGCGGCGGCGCCACCGTCAACGTCCGCAACCACGGCGCGCGTGGCAATGGCAACTCCGATGACACCCGGGCGTTCCAGCGGGCGATCGATGCCTTGCCGTCGGCCGGCGGCACCGTGGTCGTCCCGGACGGCACCTATCTGCTCGACCCGACCCGCCGGGTCCGGCTGCGCAGCCGCATGCACCTGAAGCTGGCGCGCGGCGCCAAGCTGGTGGCCAAGGCCAACGCCGCCGAGCGTGCCTACGTGCTGTATGCCCACCGCGCCCACGATGTCGAGATTTCCGGTGGCCAGATCGTCGGCGACCGCCATCGCCATCGCGGCAATAGTGGCGAATGGGGCCACGGCATCATGGTCCGCGGCTGCAACCGCATGACCATCCGCGACATGCGTATTTCCGATTGCTGGGGCGACGGCATGTCCATCGCCAGCGCCAAGGCGACCACCCGGACCGCGCCGTGGGATCCGTCCCACGACGTCGTCATCGCCAACGTCGTATCCACCGGCAACCGCCGCCAGGGCCTGTCGATCGGCGGCACGCGCAACGTCAGGGTCCACGGCTGCGAGTTCAGCAATACCCGCGGCATCAAGCCCGGTTGTGGCATCGATATCGAGCCGGACAAGTTCAACATGGACCGTGCCGAGGACATCCGCATCGAGGACTGCCTGATCCGCAACAACGCCGGCAACGGCATCCTGGTCTACCGCCGGGTCAAGCAGGTGGTGATCAAGCGTTGCCAGATCGAGCACAACGACGGTTTCGGCGTGCTGACGATGGGCGCCACCCGCGGCTACCTCGCCCTCAACCGGATGGTGCATAACCGCCTCGATGGCTTGCGTATCGGCAACGGCACCCGAAACTACGCGGTTTCCGGCAACTACTTCCGCAACAACACGACGCGCAACCACGGCATCGTGGGAGCCAATGCGAGCTGGTCGGGGACGTCGTGGAAGCGCATGCATGGCACGGTCGGGGGCCGGAATGGCACCCAGGCCCACCTCAGCGTGATGGACGCCAGCAATATCCGCATCAACTACAACTTCTACTCGCGGTAAATGCGGTGTCGTTGTCGCAAGCCAGGGATGGCTTGCGACACGAATCGGATTCTGTTTTGAAGGCTGAACGCATCCAGGCGATGCGTTCAGCTTTTTTGTATCCGCCGGTTCTGAACGCATTTTTGACCCGATCAACGCTACGACCGAGTCAGTTTGGTTAACCGTTCACCTATCTGTATTTTTCGGTTACCGGGGGCCGTGCAGCGGTCACGGTTCCTGCGGCCCGCGGCGAGCCCTCCCGCGACCCGTGTCAAGGTGCCGTGAAGCCGCCGAGCGGCCTATCCCCCACCGAGAGATTCCGAATGAACGAGCAGAACCAGGCATCAGAGATCGTGGTCGACTCCCACTTGGCGCCGCGCAGGCAGTTCCTCCGCAACTCCCTGTTGCTGGCGGTGCCGGTCATGCTGGGCGGCATTTCGCTGCCGGCGGCCGCCGCCTTCAATCCGCCCGATCGCGCCCGCGGCGGCGCCCGGATCAACGTGCGCAACCATGGTGCCCGTGGCAACGGCAGCGCCGACGACACGGTGGCGTTCCAGCGGGCGATCAATGCGCTGCCGTCGGGCGGTGGTACCGTGGTCGTGCCCAACGGCACCTACATGATCGACGCGGTCCGCAAGGTCAAGCTGCGCGGCCGGATGCACCTGCAGCTGGCCTCGGGCGCCAAGCTGGTCGCCAAGGCCAATTCCGCCTCGCGCTCCTATGTGCTGTATGCCGAGCGCGCCCACGACCTGGAGATCTCCGGCGGCCAGATCGTCGGTGAGCGTCACCGCCATCGGGGCAACAGCGGCGAGTGGGGCCACGGCATCATGATCCGCGGCTGCAACCGGGTTACCGTCCGCGATATCCGCCTCTCCGATTGCTGGGGTGACGGCATCTCGGTCGCCAGTGCCAACGTGAACGGCCGCAACCGTCCGTGGGCGCCGTCCAATGACGTCGTCGTCGCCAACATCGTGTCCACCGGCAACCGCCGCCAGGGCATGTCGATCGGCGGCGTGCGCAATATGAAGGTCTACGACTCCGAGTTCAGCAACACCCGTGGCGTCGAGCCGGGCTGCGGCATCGACATCGAGCCCGACAAGTTCAACATGGACCGGGCCGAGAACGTGCGCATCGAGAACTGCCTGATCCGCGGCAACGAAGGCAACGGCATCCTGGCCTACCACCGGACCAAGGGGGTGGTGGTCACGGGGTGCCGGATCGAGCGCAACGATGGCTTTGGCATCCTCACCATGAGCTCCACTGCCGGCAATATCTCGAAGAACCAGATCGGGCATAACCGCCTGGACGGTTTGTGCGTGGGCAGCGGTTCCAGGGACTACGCCGTCGCGAGCAATTACTTCCGCAACAACACCACCCGCAACCAGGGGCTCGTCGGTGTCAACCGGGCATGGTCCTCGACCGACTGGACCCGTATGGCGGGTCAGGTGGGCGGCAGGAACGGAACCCAGTCGCACCTGAGCGTGACCAACGCCAGCAACGTCCGCATCAACGCCAACTTCTACTCGAAGTAGGGGGGTCGTGGCCCGGCCGGACCGGTCGGGGCTGCATCGCGACGGTAACAAGCGATTGCAACAAGACGGGCCCATCCATGGATGGGCCCGTTTTCTTTTTCAGGACGGTGTCCGGTTTGCGGCCCGCACCGCGTCGACCCGGGTGCCGCATCGGAACCCCGGCATCGGGGCCACGACGCATCCTTCATGACTTCCGTGAGAGGTTCCGCGGATGACGCCGGAATCGATGTCCCGACGAACACTGCTTGGCCGATCGGCTTGGCTGGGCCTGGCCATCGCCATGGCCGGCTGCGAGGCCGCGCCGATGCCGGGCCCGGCGACGGTCCGTCGGTACGCGGCGCCGGCCCGGGCGCGTGGAAGCGCAAGGATCGACGTGCGCGAACATGGCGCGCGCGGCAACGGCAGCCATGACGACACCGATGCCTTCCAGCAGGCCATCGATGCGTTGCCCGGGACGGGCGGCATCGTATTCGTCCCGGCGGGCCGCTACCTGATCGATCCGCAGCGGTCGGTGCGCCTGCGCAGCCGGATGCACCTGGAGCTGGCGCCGGATGCCGAACTTCTGGCCAAGTCCAATGGCGCCGAGCGCGCCTATGTCATCTATATCCACCAGGTCGAGGACGCCGAGGTGTCCGGCGGACGCATCACCGGCGACCGCCACCGCCACCTCGGCAGCACCGGGGAGTGGGGCCACGGCATCCAGGTCAAGGGGGCCTCGGGCGTCACCATTCGCGACATGGATATTTCCGATTGCTGGGGCGACGGCATCTGCATCGGCGGCGAGTGGACGCAGGGCAGGGAGCGGCGGGTCGTCAGCGAGGACGTCGTCATCGCCGGCGTGCGCTGCAGCGGCAACCGACGCCAGGGCCTGTCGATCGGCGGTTCGCGCAACGTGCGGGTACACGACTCGGAGTTCACCGACACCTCGGGGACGGCGCCGGAGTGCGGCATCGACGTCGAACCGGACGCGCCCGACAGCACCGTCGGCGTACACATCGAGAACTGCCTGATGAAGGGCAACGCCAGCAACGGCATCCAGATCTACAAGCGTGTCCGCGAGGTCGCCGTGCTCGATTGCCTGATCGAGTTCAATGGCGGCTACGGGATTCTCGCGATCGGCGCCAGCAACGGCCGCATCGCCGGCAACCGCATCCGCCACAACCGCCTGCAGGGCCTGGGCCTGCGCGGCGGAACCCGCGGCTACCGGGTCAGCCAGAACCACTTCCGCAACAACAACACCCGCCGGGTCGAACTCAATCGCGCCGAACCCGAATGGGCACCGGTGGATGGCCGTGAGGGGACCCGGCCCCACGTTGACATAAACGATGCCAGCGACATTTCGCTGGCCACCAATTTCTATGCCGACTGAGGCGCGGATGAAATTCGTCTTCTTCGCCAATACCGACTGGTACCTCTACAACTTCCGGCTGTCCACCGCGCTGCACCTGGCGACCCAGGGGGTCGAAGTGGTGATGCTTTCGCCACCGGGCGATTTCGGCGTGCGCTTCGCCGACCACGGCATCCGCTGGGTCACCCTGGGGACGATGGATCGCGCCAGCCTGAACCCGGCCCGCGAAGCGTGGACGGTACGGGAGCTGGTGCGGGTGGTCAGGGCCGAGCAGCCCGATCTGATCCACAACTTCACGGTCAAGTGCGCGGTCTACGGCGCGCTGGCCGCGCGCCTGGCCAAGGTGCCGGCGGTGGTCAACGCGGTCGCCGGCATGGGCTACGTGTTCACCAGCGACGGTCCCAAGGCCCGCGCCTTGCGTCCGATCGTCAGCGCGCTGATCCGCGGCACGCTCGGCAGCGGCCACTCGCGGTTGATCCTGCAGAACCCCGACGATGCCGACGCGTTCACCCGCGCGGGGCTGGTAGAGTCCGACAGCATTCGCCTGATCCGCAGCTCCGGTGTCGATACCCGGCGGTTCTGCCCGCCGGACGGGGACTGCGAGCCGCGGCCGTTGCGGGTGATTCTCGCCGCGCGCCTGTTGTGGGAGAAAGGTATCGGCGAGTACATCGAGGCCGCGGCGCTGCTGCGCCAGCGCGGCCGCAACATCCAGTTCCTGCTGGCCGGCATGCCCGACCCGGGCAACCCCGGTTCGGTCGAACGCGCGCAGGTCGAGCGCTGGGTGGCCGAGGGACTGGTCGACTGGCTCGGCCATGTCGACGATATGCCGGCGCTGTTGCGCACGATGGATGTCATGGCGTTGCCCAGCTACTACCGCGAGGGGGTGCCCAAGAGCCTGATCGAGGGCGCCGCGAGCGGACTGGCGCTGGTGACCACCAACCTGCCGGGTTGCCGCGAGGTTGTCGCCCAGCATGGTGTCGACGGGCTGCACGTGGCGCCGCGCGATGCCGAAGCGCTGGCCGAACGGCTGGCGACGCTCGACGATGACCGCGCGCTGCTGCGCCGACTCGGCGATGCCGCGCGGACCAAGGCGCTGGCCGATTTCGACGAGCGCATGGTCATCGCCAAGACCGTGGCGGTCTACGGCGAGCTGCTGCGGATGCCGGGGTCCGTCGCGCATGCCGCGGCGCAGTGATGGCGGGCTCCGTCGGTGAAGCGCTGGTGATGCCGCCCGGGCTGCGTCGGGCGGCGGTCGCGCTGTCCTCGCTGTCGCTGGCGACGGCGGTGGGCGCCGGCATGGTGTTCCTGACCCAGACGATCCTCGCCCGGCAACTGGGTGCGGCCGACTACGGGCTGTTCGCCTCGTCGCTGGCCACGGTCACCATCGTCGCGCCGCTGGCCGGCTTCGGCCTGTCGCGGTTCCGACTGATGGTTTACGGCGTAGAAGGCTGGGGCGCCGACCGCTGGTTGCGCTCGACCCTGCGGTTCAGTGCCATCACCACCGCGCTGGCGCTGGCGATCGTGGTGGCCTGCGCATTCACGATCGCGCCCGGCACGGCCACCCGGTTCACCCTGCTGGTGTTGTTGCCGGTCATCCTCGCGCTGCTGGCGACGGACCTGGTCGGCAACAAGTTGAGGCTGGAAGAGCGTTACCACGCGTTGTCGGGCTGGCTCCTGCTGATCCCCGGCGGTCGCCTGGCCATCGCTTCGCTACTGTTGCTGGTTCCGGCTCTGGACGTGAGTTTCGTGGCGGTAGGCTATGGCCTGCTGTCGCTGGCGATCTTCGCGTTCGGGGCGCCGGCCATGGTCGCGCTGATGCGCGGCGAGGTGGCGTTGCACGGCCACGGACCGCGGCCGGCGACGCCGAAATCGGCGGTGGCGCCGGGCATCGCGACCTTGTGGTCGCAGTCGTGGGTGTATGGCGTCACCGCGTTGTTGTACCCGGTGTTCTTCCAGGTCGGCACGGTGTTGCTGAAGTACCTCGACAGCAACGTCCAGGCCGGCCTGTTCGGCATCGCGATGGCGGTGATGTCGGCGATCTACCTGATCCCCTCGACCATCTACCAGAAGTATCTGCTGTCGAAGCTGCACCGCTGGGCGGTGCACGACAAGCCGAAGTTCCGCCAGGTCTACCGCCAGGGCATCGCAGGGATGTTCGGGCTGGGCCTGCTGGTCGGCGCGACCCTGGCACTGCTGGCGCCGTGGTTAGTGCCGGTCGCGTTCGGCCAGCAATACCGCGGTGTGGTGGCGGTACTGCTGGTGCTGGCGTTGTGCCCGCCGCTGCGCTTCCTGTCGACGGCGGTTGGCGCGGCGCTGCTCAACCGGCCGCAGATGGGCTACCGGGTGCGGGCGATGGCGCTGGCCGCGCTGGTCACCGTCGTCTTCAACGTCGTCCTGATCCCGCATTACCATGCGCTCGGCGCGGCCTTCGCCACGATCGGTGGCGAGATCGCCCTGTTGTCGATGATGGCGCGCGGCGCCTGGCGCTGCCGCCACGAGTACGCCCAGGAGCCAAGCAGCCCATGAAGTCATCGAACCCCAAGGCGAATTTTTTCCTGGTCGGCGCGCCCAAGGCCGGCACCACCTCGGTCGACCGGTTGCTTCGGCAGCACCCGCAGGTGTTCCTGTCGCCGATCAAGGAGCCGTGCCACTTCTGCCCCGACGTCGCCGAACAGTTGGCGCCGAGCTTCAGCAAGAAAACCCGTCTCGACATCGCCGCCTACCTGGATTCGCCGGAGCGCGCGCCCGTCGGCCTGGCCTGGGTGACCGCGTTCGACGACTACCGACGCCTGTTCGAGGGCGCGGCAGGCCAGCCGGTGGTCGGCGAATGTTCCACCTTCTATTTCTCCTCCAAGGTCGCCGCGCGCAACCTCCACGCCTACAACCCCGAGGCCAAGGTCATGGCGTTGCTGCGCGACCCGGTGGCGCGGATCCGTTCGCACTATGAGATGGACCGCGCCCACGGCGTCACCCACCGGCCGCTGTTGACGCTGGTCGAGGAGGAACTGGCGCTCGGGGAGGCGGCGAACTGGGGCAACTCGCAGTTCTATGTCGGCGCCAGCCGCTACCGCGAGCAACTGCGCGAGTACCAGCGCCATTTCGCCCCGGAGAACATCTGCGTGCTGTCGTTCGAGCGCCTCGTCGCGGAGCCGGAGTCGACGCTTCGCGACCTGTTCACGTTCCTCGGGATATCAGTACCGTCCGATGCGCTGTTGCCGTTCGCCAATCGCAAGCGTGCGGCGCGCTTTTCCCGGTTCAACAACCTGCTCCACGAATCGGGCGTCAAGCCGTTCGTGTCCGGGCTGTTGAAGAAGGGCCTGCCGGAGCGGCTGGAGAAGGCGGCGAAATCCGTCTATTACCGTGAGGGAGGTCGCGTGGTGTCAGATCAGGAACTCGACAAGCTGCGCCTGCTGTTGCGCGACGAGGGCCTGGCCTACCCCGCGCTGGCGGCCGCCCGCCGCACCGAGCCGCTGACCGCCGCGGGCGGCAGCTACCCTTGAGGCGTCATCGTTCCGTCGGCACCCATCACCGATCCGGACCCGCTTGAGAGTTTCCATACATGATTGACACACCCACGCTCTCCCACCTCGACCGCCTCGAAGCCGAGAGCATCCATATCCTTCGCGAGGTCGCCGCCGAGTTCCACAACCCGGTGATGATGTATTCGGTGGGCAAGGACAGCTCGGTGCTGCTGCACCTGCTGGTCAAGGCGTTCT
>JBOHYB010000054.1:0-18100 GCA_050737695.1 Lysobacter sp.
GCCGCCGCCGGCATCGCCAGCCCGGCACGCCGCCGCAGGGACAGCGGACGCGGCAACCGGTGACGAACGTCCCGGGAAAGGGCGCGCGCCCGACGGGACGCCCGACCCTGCTGGTGCTGGCCGGCGTCAACGGTGCCGGCAAGAGTTCGGTGGCCGGCGCCTCGCTGCGCAGCCAGGGACTGGATTACTACAACCCCGACGAGGCGACCGCGCGGTTGCGCGAGGCCGGCATCGGTGCCGGCGACGCCAACGCCGCCGCGTGGCAACACGGTCGCCGCGCACTGGAGGCGGCGATCGAACAGCGCCGCAATTTTGCCTTCGAGACCACCCTCGGCGGCAACACCATCCCGACGCTGGTCGCGCGCGCTTGCGACCGCCATGACGTCACGATCTGGTTCGTCGGCCTCGACAGCCCCGAACGCCACCTCGCCCGGGTCGCCGCGCGAGTGATGGCAGGCGGCCACGACATCCCCGCCGACAAGATCCGCGCGCGCTGGAACGGCGCCCGCCGCAACCTCATCGCACTGCTGCCACGCCTGCACGAACTGCGCGTCTACGACAACAGCCACGAGCAACCCGAGGGTGCCGTGGCGGCGAATCCGTCGCTGCTGCTGCACTGGCGCGGGGGGCGGATCGTGGCGCCCGCGGCGGCGCGGTTGCGGCACACGCCCGAGTGGGCGAAGGCGATCGTGGAGGCGGCGCGGCGGCCGGAGGAATAAGGAGGAAGCGGGTCTTCCTCCGAGATACTCAGATCGGCGGGGCGATCAGCCTTGGTTATGATGCACAGGTCGCGACTGACGCGCTCCTACTGTCCGGTCGCATCGCGTCCCGGTGGCGGACGGGTGGGGCCATCGCGACCAAGCGAGTATCGGGGAGCGACTCGCGATGGCCCCGCCCGTCCGCCTCGCGCAACCACCACAAACGCTGACCAATACTCACGCCACCGCCCTCACCGCCCTCACCGCGGCATCGCCACTGCATCCCCGTCCTCGCCTTCCAGCCGCGCCCCCTCGTCCGCCACCGGCGACGGCGCCTGCGCCGGCACCTCCGACGGAATCGCGATCGCGTCCGGATCGACCGGCAGCATCCGCGCCTCGCGCCAGCGGCCCCACTTGTAGTACGCCAGCGACAACACCATCGACACCGCCGCGCTGACCGGGAAGCTCCACCAGATCGCGTCGACCCCGAACTGGGGCTGCAACCAGTTCGCGAACGGCACCCGCACCCCCCACAGCGCCAGCCCCAGGATGATCAGCGGCGGCACCACCGCACCGGTCGAACGCACCACCCCGGCGATCACGAAAGTCACGCCGAAGAACAGGAACGACCACACCGCGATGTGGTTGAGATGCCGCGCGATCTCCAGCGCCTCGCTGCCGGCCGGCATGAACATCGACAGGGTGAAGCGGTCGAGCAGGATCAGCGGGATGATCAGCGCCCCGGTCAACAGGAAGTTGAAGCCGACCCCAGCGCGGGTGGTTGCCTCCACCCGTCCCCACTGGCCCGCACCGACGTTCTGCGCCGCCATCGACGAACATGCCGCGCCGATCGCCATCGCCGGCATCTGCACGTAGGTCCACAGCTGCAGCGCGGCGCCGTAGGCGGCGGTGGTGTGGGTGCCATAGGCATTCACCATGGTGATCATCGCGATCATCGCCAGCGAGATCATCACCATCTGCAGGCCCATCGGTACGCCCTTGACCACCAGCGCGCGGACGATAGTCCAGTCGAGCTTGAACAGGTGGCGCTCGCTGCGGCCGATCCACAACGGATGGCGCTTGTGCCGCAGCCACGCCAGCATCGCCGTCAGCGCGATGAGATTGGCGATCAAGGTCGCCGTCGCACTACCGGCCATGCCCATTTCCGGTAGCGGCCCGACCCCGAACATCAACAGCGGCACCAGCGCGATGTCGAGCACCACCGCCAGCAGCAGGAACGCGAATGGCGTGCGGGTGTCGCCGGCGCCGCGCAGGATCGCCGACAGGAACGCGAACGCGTACAGCAACGGCAACGCCAGGAAGATCACCTTGAGGTAGGCGTCGGCCAGCGGCAGCGCGGCTTCGGGCGTCGACATCCACACCAGCACGTGGCGCGACAGCGGCAGCCCGATCGCCGCCAGCAGCACCGAGATGCCGAGGAAGAACGTCGCCGCCGAACCGATCACCTTGCGCGCACCGGCCAGGTCGCGGCGCCCCATCGCCTGGCCGACCAGGATGGTCGAGGCCATGCCGAAGCCGAACACCCCGCCGAGCAGCAGGAACATGATGTTGTTGGCGTTGGCGATCGCCGTCAGCGCCTCCTCGCCGAGGAAGCGGCCGACCCAGATCGCGTTGACCGAGCCGTTGAGCGACTGCAGCACGTTGCCGCCGAGGATCGGCAGGGCGAACACGAACAGGGTGCGGGCGATCGGCCCTTCGGTGAGGTTGCGCGGCTGCATCGGCACCCGGGACGGCGGGGGAGCGGCCAGCTTAGCGGGGTGCGGTGGATGGGACGCGAATACGCAATAATTCCGCATGCTCCGACTGACCGACCTCAAACTGCCGCTCGACCACCCCGAGCCGGCACTGGCCGAGGCGATCCTCGCGCGGCTCGATATCGGCCGCGAGGAACTGACCGGCTACACCGTGGCCAAGCGCAGTTACGACGCGCGCCGGCGCGGCGGAATCGTGCTGATCTATTCGGTCGACGTCGAGACCCCGCGCGAGGCCGAGATCCTGCAGCGCGAAGCGACCGCCAACGCCAAGCCGACACCGGCCAAGGTCGCACCGACCCCGGACACAGCCTACAAGTTCGTCGCCTGCGCCCCGGCGCAATTGCCGTTGCGGCCGATCGTGGTCGGTTTCGGCCCCTGCGGGCTGTTCGCCGGGCTGGTGCTCGCGCAGATGGGCTTCCGCCCGATCATCCTCGAGCGCGGCAAAGCGGTGCGCGAGCGCACCAGGGACACCTGGGGGCTGTGGCGCAACAAGGTCCTCAACCCGGAGTCGAACGTGCAGTTCGGCGAGGGCGGCGCCGGCACGTTCTCCGACGGCAAGCTGTACAGCCAGATCCGCGACCCGCGCCACCACGGCCGCAAGGTGCTGGACGAGTTCATCAAGGCCGGTGCGCCGGAGGAGATCGCCTACGTCAGCAAGCCGCACATCGGCACGTTCCGGCTGGTGTCGATGGTCGAGCAGATGCGCGCGACCATCGAGTCGCTCGGCGGCGAGATCCGCTTCGGCCAGCGGGTCGATGATCTGGTGGTCGAGACCGACGCGGCCGGCAGCCGACAGGTGCGCGCGGTGGTGCTGGCCGATGGCAGTGAGTTGCGCGCCGACCACGTGGTGATGGCGCTCGGCCACAGCGCCCGCGACAGCTTCGCGATGCTGCATGCGCGCGGGGTGTTCGTCGAGGCCAAGCCCTTCTCGATCGGCTTCCGCGTCGAGCATCCGCAATCGCTGATCGACCGCGCCCGGTTCGGCCCGCAGGCCGGGCATCCACTGCTCGGCGCGGCCGACTACAAGCTCGTGCATCACTGCCGCAACGGTCGCTCGGTCTACAGCTTCTGCATGTGCCCGGGCGGCACCGTGGTCGCCGCCGCGAGCGAGCCTGGCCGCGTGGTCACCAACGGCATGAGCCAATACTCGCGCAACGAGCGCAACGCCAACGCCGCGATCGTCTGCGCGATCACGCCGGAGGACTTCGCGCCTCACGGCGACGGTCCGCTCGCCGGCATCGCCCTGCAGCGGCATTGGGAGGCGCGCGCGTTCGAGCTGGGCGGCGGCGAGTACGAGGCGCCGGCGCAGCTGGTCGGCGACTTCGTCCGCGGCGAGCCGTCGACCGGGTTCGGCGCGGTGCTGCCGTCGTACACCCCGGGGGTGCGCCTCGGCGACCTCGGCCAGTCGCTGCCGGACTACGCGATCGACGCGATCCGCGAGGCGCTGCCGGCGTTCGACAAGCAGCTTCGCGGTTTCGGCATGAATGATGCGGTGCTGACCGGGGTCGAGACCCGCACCTCCTCGCCGGTGCGGATCACCCGCGGCGTCGACGGCCACAGCCTCAACACCCGCGGCCTGTTCCCCGCCGGCGAGGGCGCCGGTTATGCCGGCGGCATCCTGTCGGCCGGGGTCGACGGCATCAAGGCCGCCGAAGCGGTGGCGCTGAGCATAACTTCGTAGGCCGCTCGTCCGGACGGTGGTCGCATGAGCGACAAGCCGTACTCACCCGCATGCCAGCGCAGCTGCAACCGTCCGGGACTTGTGTAGGAGCGGCTTCAGCCGCGATCTGCAATCGGTGCGAGCGAACGGTTCCCCGATCGCGGCTGAAGCCGCTCCTACAAGAGCGCGTGGATACGCGGTCAAACCACTGCCACCGTCGCAGCCGTCCGTGCCGTTTGGCAGGGGCCATGACGACATGGGTCCGTAGGATGGGGGAGTTGCCGTCCACCGGGGTTTGTCGATGTCGAAGTTCCGCCCGTCCGCCGCGTTGCCGTTGCTGGCGCTGCTGCCATTGTCGATCGCGCTCGCGCAGTCGCCCGCCACCACGCCGTCGCCGGCTGCGGCCGTCTCGCCGCAGGGCGCGCTGGTCGACAGCGCCTACCCCGGCACGATGGCGCTGACCGTCGACGCCACCGACGTCGCCCGCCGCGTGCTGCACGTCAGCCAGCAGATCCCGGTGCAGCCCGGCCCGGTCACGCTGCTGTTCCCGAAGTGGATCCCCGGCAAGCACCGCCCCGACGGTCCGATCCACAAGCTCGCCGGCCTCAAGGTCAGCGCGGGCGGTCAGCCACTGGCATGGCAGCGCGACCCGCTCGACGTCTACGCATTCAAGCTCGAGGTGCCGGCCGGCGTCCGTGCGCTCGACGTGCAGTTCGACATGCTGACCCCGACCGAAAGCAACGAGGGCCGGGTGGTGATGACCCACGACATGCTCAACGTGCAGTGGGGCACGGTCGCGCTGTACCCGTCCGGTTACCACGCCGGCAACATCCCGGTGACGCCGAGCCTGGTGCTGCCGACGGGCTGGCAGGCCGGCACCGCGCTGGAACTGCAGCAGCGCCAGGGCGACACATTGCGCTACGGCGCCGTCAGCTTCGAGGTGTTGCAGGACTCGCCGGTGTACGCCGGCCGCCACTTCAAGCGGGTCGACCTCGACCCGGGCGCGGACAGGCCGGTGATGCTCGACATCGTCGCCGACGCGCCGAAGTACCTGGAGTACGACGAGGAGCAGATCGCCAAGCACCGCGAACTGGTCGACCAGGCCTACAAGTTGTTCGACTCGCAGCATTACGACCACTACGATTTCCTGCTGTCGCTGTCGGACCGCATGGGCGGGCAGGGGCTGGAGCACCACCGTTCCAGCGAGAACGGGGTCAAGCCGGGCTACTTCAGCGACTGGGACAACCACGTCGCCGCGCGCGACCTGCTGCCGCACGAGTTCGTGCATTCGTGGAACGGCAAGTTCCGGCGCCCGGCCGGGCTGGCGACGCCGAACTTCCACGTGCCGATGCAGGACGACCTGCTGTGGGTCTACGAGGGCCAGACCCAGTACTGGGGGATGGTGCTGGCCGCGCGCTCCGGGCTGTGGGAGGAGGACGACGCGCTCGGCGCGCTGGCGCTGGTTGCCTCGACCTACGCCACCGACCGGCCCGGGCTGGAATGGCGCAACGTGCAGGACACCACCTTCGATCCGATCATCTCGATGCGCCGGCCGCAGCCGTACCGCAGCTACCAGATGAGCGAGGACTACTACAACGCCGGCGCGCTGATCTGGCTGGCGGTCGACGCCAGGCTGCGCGAGCTGTCGAACGGGCGGCGCTCGCTCGACGACTTCGCCAGCGCGTTCTTCGGCGTCGACGACGGCAGCTGGGAGGTCAAGCCGTACGTGTTCGCCGACGTCGTCGCCGCGCTCGATGCGATCGAGCCGGACGATGATTGGGCGACGTTCCTGCGCAACCGACTCGACGCCAACGCACCGCCGCTGGACGGACTGGCTGCAAGCGGCTGGAAGCTGGTCTACACCGACACTCCCAGCGACTACCACAAGGGCGTGCTGTCCTCGCGCAAGGCCGCCGACTACACCGCCTCGCTCGGCATGGTGGTATCGAAGAAGGACAGTGAGGTCGGTTCGGTGCGCTGGGACGGCCCCGCGTTCAATGCCGGCATCGCGCCGGGCAGCACGTTGCTGGCGGTCAACGGCTACGCCTTCGAGACCGGGCTGCTGGACGACGCGATCAAGGCCGGCAAGACGGACGGCACTCCGATCGAGTTGGTGGTGAAGCACGGTGAGGTGGTGAAGACGGTGAAGCTGGAATACCGCGAAGGCCTGAAGTACCCGCATCTGCAGCGAATCGGGGGAACGAAGGATCGCTTGAGCGAGATCCTGCAGCCGTTGTAGATCCCTTGTAGGAGCGGCTTCAGCCGCGATCGGCAACCGTCCGCTCGCGCCGGTTCCAGATCGCGGCTGAAGCCGCTCCTACAGGGAGTCCGGAATTGCGGTCGGAACCGGTTGATTGGTCGCCGTCGCGCCGTCGCGCCCGACCGGCACCGGCCGCCCGAACAGATAGCCCTGGCCGAACTCGCAGCCCAGTCCCATCAGGATGCGGTGCTGTTCGGGGGTTTCGATGCCCTCGGCCACCACCTCCATGTCGAGCGCGCGGGCCAGCGCGATCACCGCCGATACCACCGCGGCGCAGTTGCTCTGCTTGCCGAGCGCGGCCAGGAAGGTGCGGTCGATCTTGATCATCCGCAACGGGAACGTGTGCAGGTAGCTCAGCGAGGAGTAGCCGGTGCCGAAGTCGTCCAGGGCGATGCCGACGCCGTGCGCCTGCAACCGCCCCAGGACCGCCCGCACCCGCTCCGGGTCGTCCAGCAGCGAGCCTTCGGTGACCTCGATCACCAGCCGCGACGGCGGCAAGCCAGTGCGCGCCAGCAGCTCCAGCAGACGCCGGTCGAAGTCCTCGCGGCGCAGGTGGCGCGGGGCGACGTTGATCGTCAGGTAGCTGCCGTCGGCACGCGCCGCCGCCTGGGTCAGGCTGCGCTTGAACATGCGCCAGTCGATCGCCTCGATCAGGCCGCTGTCCTCGGCCACCTGCAGGAAGTCGGCGGGGCCCAGCACCCCGCGTTGCGGATGGTTCCAGCGCAACAGCGCCTCATGGCCGACCACCTCGCCGTTGTCGAGCCGCACGATCGGCTGCAGATACGGTTCCAAGCGGTCGTGCTGGATCGCCTCGCGCAACTCGGCCTCGATCGCCAGCACGTCGATCGCGGAGGCTTGCAGCGACGCGTCGAACAGCTGCCAGCGTCGGCGGCCGAGGGCCTTGGCCCGGTACAGCGCGGTGTCGGCGTCGCGCACGAGTTCGTCGGCGCGGCAGTAGCGCGCATCGCCGACCGCGATGCCGATGCTCGCCGACGGTTCCAGCACGCGGCCGGCGATCTGCATCGGCTCGGTGACCAGCTCCAGCACCCGCTGCGCGACCGCGGTCGGGGTGGTGCATCCCGGGTCGCCGCCGGGCGGCACATTCTCCAGCAGGACATCCTCCAACAAAATCGCGAACTCGTCGCCCGACAGTCGCGCCACCAGGTCGGGCTTGCGCACGCAGGCCTGCAGGCGGCGGCCGATCTCGCGTAGGAATTCGTCACCGGCGAGATGGCCGAGGTTGTCGTTGATCACCTTGAAGCGGTCGACATCGAGGTACAGCAGCGCACAGCGTCGCGCCGGGTCGTCCGGCAACTGCGCGAGTACCGATTCGATGCGCGCGTGCAGCTGGCCGCGGTTGGGCAGCCCGGTCAGGGCGTCGTGCATGACCTCGTGCTGCAGTTGCTGCTGGATCTGCTCGCGCTCGTGGATCTGCCGGCGCAGCTCGCGGGTACGCTCGGCCACGCGCTCCTCCAGCTGCGCGTAGGCCTGTTGCCGGAACTGCGCGCTGCGCCGGCGATGCAGGCTGTTGGCGATCTGCGAGGCGACGAACCCGAGCAACTCCTGGTCGGCGGGGCCGTAGCCGATCGCCGGGTCGTAGCTCTGCACCGCGAGCAGGCCGATCACGCCATCGCCTCCGGCCAGCGGCACTCCCAGCCAGTACTCCGAAGGCGGTCCCTGATGGCGGCGGTGCTCGACCTCGCCCAGACGCTCCAGTTCGAGCATTTGCGCCAGGCTGGCCAGCAGCGGGCGCTGGTGGCGCAGCACGTATTCGCTGAGCCCGCGCGCCAGCGGCCGGTGCATCGGACGTTCCTCGCGATGCGGATCGACGTAGTAGGGGAAATCGAGCCAGGCGCGGTCGTCCGACAGCAGCGCGATGAAGAAGTTGTCGGCATTGAGTAGCTGACCGACGACGCCGTGGATGCGGGCGTAGAACGCCTCCTCGCCGATGTCCTCGGTAGCCAGCTGGGCGATCTGGAACAACGCCGTCTGCAGCCGTTCGGCGCGCTGGCGTTCGGCCACCTCCAGTTGCAGGTCGCAGTTGGCTTGGGCCAGTTCCTGCGTCCGCAGCTTGACGTTGTGCTCCAGCGATTCGGTGCTGCGCTTGCGCTCCAGGGCCGTCAGGATGTGGCTGGCGACGAACGTCAGCAGCGCCTGGTCGGTCTCGCTGAAGCCGGTGCCGTGCTGGTAGTTCTGCACCACGATGGCACCGTGGGTCGTGCCCTCGCGTTGCATCGGCACGCCGAGCCAGGCGGGGCTGTCGGAGCCGAACAGTCGCAGCGGCCCATCCACCTGGGTACTCAGTCGTTCACGGTCGCCGCGCAGGGCCTTGCCATCGCGCAGCACGTACCAGGTCGCCGAATGGCGGATGTCGTCGCGGGGCAGTTCGTCGAACGGCGCGGGGTCCTGGACATCGACGAAGTACAGCATGCGGATGGTGTCGTGGGTGGGGTCGCGCAGGACGATGAAGAAATTGTCGGCGTACATCAGGGTGCCGACGATGCCGTGGATGCCGCGCAGCACCTCGGTCATGTCGCGGTCGGAACCGGCCAGCCCGGAGATCGCGAACAGCGCGCGCTGGACCTGTTCGGAATGCTCCAGGCGCAGCACTTCGCGCTCGAGTTCGGCCAGGCGATTGCGGTGGCGCAGCTGGCGGTCGGCGACTTTCAGGGGCGCCGCCAGCTCATCCGCCAGCGCGGCACCGGCACCGCCGCTACCGGTTTCGAGCAGCAGCACCGCGGTGCTGGCCGGCAGCGGGATCGCCATGAGGCGGCCATCGGCGCTGGTCCGCGGCGTGCCGTCGGCGAGGGCGGCATCGGCGAATGCCTGTTGCCCGGGGTTGTCCGGGCCAGGGTCGTCCAAGCGGTGTTCGGCGCCGCCCAGTTCCCACAGCAAGCGGGCCTGCCGCACGCTCGGCAGCGACTGCGCGATCCGCTCGACCGCGGCGATCACCTCGTCCGCGGTCACCGCGTCCAGCAGCAGCGCGCGCCAGTCCTCGGCACCTAACGCGGCGCGGTTCATGGCCCGCCGCCAGGTCGAATGCCGCGTGTGCCCCGGGCGTGGGCGCCCGGAGCGTCGGGATGGAAGGATCGGTGCAGCATCGATAAGCCCCGGGTCGCAGCACGGAGCGGCCCGTCGACGTTATCGGCGCATTGTCCCAAACCTTGAGCCGCGGCTGCCGGCCGCCGCCGGGGCATGAAAAACCCCGCGTCTGCGGGGTTTTCCGGGGTCGACGCCGCGGGGGCGTCAGGCCACCTGCACCAGCCGCAGCGGGTTGTCCCATTCGGCCAGCAACTCCGCTTCGCGCGCCTTGGCCTTGGCCAGGTACTCGTCCTTGACGTGGCCGTAGCCGCGGATGTGCTCGGGGATCGTGGCGATCTCGACGGCGAGGTCGAGGTTGCCGCGGTCGAGCTTCGGCAGCAGCGCCTCGACGGTGGCGAAATACTCGCCAATCAGGCGACGTTCCATCTTGCGCTCCTCGGTGTAGCCGAACACGTCGAGGGCGCTGCCGCGCAGCCGGCGCAACTTCGCCAGCGCCTTGAACGCGGTGAACACCCACGGCCCGAACTCGCGCTTGACGCCACGGCCCTGCGCGTCCTTCTTTGCCAGCAGCGGCGGTGCGAGGTGGAACTTGAGCGTGTAGTCGCCGTCGAACTGCTGCTGCACCCGACGCATGAAGTCGCCGCTGGTGTAGAGGCGGGCGACCTCGTACTCGTCTTTGTAGGCCATCAGCTTGAACGCGTAGCGCGCGACCGCTTCGGCCAGGTCGCTGCTGCCGGGCGTACGGTCGTGCTCGGCCTCGCGCACCTTGGCGACAAAATCGGAATAGCGGCGGGCGTAGGCGGCGTCCTGGTAGTCGGTCAGGAACGCGACGCGGCGCGCGACCACCTCGTCGAGCGAACGCGACAGGCGGGCGTCGTCGAGCGGCAGGAACGCGACGGTGCCGCCCTCGGCGGCGTTGCCGGCGGCATGCTCGGGCACGTGGCGCAGTTCGTCCTGTGCGCGGGTCGTGCGGGGCGCCGACGGGCTGCCGAACTCGTGGCCTTCCCAGCCGCCGGCGGCCAGCACCGGCAGCTCGTGCGGGGTCGCCTCGGCCGCGGTCGGCGCATTGCGCACCAGCCCGGCGGCGTCGGCGACGGTCTGCGGATCGACCACCGCCAGCCGGCCCCACGCGAACGCGGCCTTGTTCTTTTCGATTGCCGCGCCATTGAGTTCGATCGCACGCATGATCGAGTCCAGCGACAGCGGCACCAGCTCCTGCTGCCAGGCGTGGCCGAGGATGAACAGGTTCGACATGATCGCGTCGCCGAGCAGCGCGGTCGCCAACTGGGTCGCATCGACGACGACGGGTTCCTCGCCGCCGAGCGCCTTGCGCACCGCGTCGATGATGTCGGTCGCCGGGAACTGCATGTCCGGGCGGGTGGTGAACGTGCCCGGCATCGCCTCGTAGCTGTTGAGCACCACGGTCGAGCGGCCGCCGCGGACCTTCGACAGCGCCCAGTAGTCGTTGACCACGACCATGTCGCAGCCCAGCACCAGGTCGGCCTCGCCGGCGGCGATGCGCACCGCGTGGATGTCGGCCGGGGTGTTGGCGATGCGGATGTGGGTGGTGACCGCGCCGCCCTTCTGCGCCAGACCGGTCTGGTCGAGCACGGTCGCGCCCTTGCCCTCCAGGTGCCCGGCCATGCCGAGCAGCGCGCCGATGGTGACCACGCCGGTGCCGCCGACGCCGGTGATGAGGATGTTCCAGGGGCGGTCGAGCGCCGGCAGGGTCGGCAGCGGCAGGTCGGCGAGCCGGTCCTTCGCGCTCGCGCCGCTCTTGGCCGGCATACCCTTCTTGAGCGCGCCGCCTTCGACGGTGACGAAGCTCGGGCAGAAGCCCTCGACGCAGCTGTAGTCCTTGTTGCAGTTCGACTGGTCGATCTCGCGCTTGCGGCCGAACTCGGTCTCCTTCGGCAGCACCGACACGCAGAACGACTTCTTGCCGCAGTCGCCGCAGCCTTCGCACACCAGCGAGTTGACCAGCACGCGCTTCTGCGGGTCGACCATCTTGCCGCGCTTGCGCCGACGGCGCTTCTCGGTCGCGCAGGTCTGGTCGTAGATCAGCACGGTGGTGCCTTTGGTCTCGCGCAGGCGCTTCTGCACGTCGTCGAGGCGCTTGCGGTCCTCGAACTCGACCCCGTCCGGGAAGATCGACCGGTCCGACCACTTCCCGATCTCATCCGACACCACCACGATGGTCTGCACGCCTTCGCTGCGCACCTGTTGCGCAATCGCCGGCACCGACAGCGTGCCGTCGACCGGCTGGCCGCCGGTCATCGCCACCGCGTCGTTGTAGAGGATCTTGTAGGTGATGTTGACCCCGGCCGCGACCGCCTGCCGGATCGCCAGCGAACCCGAATGGAAGTAGGTGCCGTCGCCGAGGTTCTGGAACACGTGCTGGGTGTCGGTGAACGCCGCCTGCCCGGCCCAGGTCACGCCCTCACCGCCCATGTGGGTGTAGGTGTCGGTGCTGCGGTCCATCCACGTCACCATGTAATGACAACCGATGCCGCCGAGCGCGCGCGACCCTTCCGGCACCACCGTCGAGGTGTTGTGCGGGCAGCCCGAGCAGTAGTGCGGAACGCGCGGGAACTGCGCGCGCGGCAGCGCCAGCTCGGCTTCCTTGCCGGCCATCCACTGCAGCACGTTGTCCATGCGCTCGCTGGCGCCGGCGTCGAGCGCGATGTTCTTCTGGATGCGGCGGCCGATCACGCCGGCGATCGTCGCCGGGGTCAGCTCGCCGGTGCTCGGCAGGATCCACGCGCCGGACTCGTCGTACTTGCCGATGATGCTCGGGCGGGCGCCGCCGAAGTCGGCGTCGGTCCAGTTGTACATCGACTCCTTCATCTGGTTCTCGATGAAGGCGTGCTTCTCCTCGACCACCAGGATGTCGGACAGGCCGCGGACGAAATTGCGCAGGCCGACCGGCTCCAGCGGCCAGGTCATGCCGACCTTGTAGACGCGGATGCCGAGATCACTGCAGGCGCGCTCGTCGAGGCCGAGGTATTCCAGCGCGGTCAGCACGTCGAGGTAGGACTTGCCGGTGGTGATGATGCCCAGCTTCGGTGCCGGCGAGTCGATCACGATGCGGTCGATCCGGTTGGCCCGGGCGAACGCCTGCGCGGCCTTGACCGCATAGCGGTGCAGGCGCATTTCCTGGTCCATCGGCGGGTCCGGCCAGCGGATGTTGAGGCCGCCGACCGGCATCTCGAAGTCGTCCGGAGTAATGATCTGCAAGGCCAGCGGGTTGACGTCGACCGAGGCCGACGACTCGACCGTCTCGGCGATCGTCTTGAAGCCGATCCAGCGGCCGGTGTAGCGGCTCATCGCCCAGCCGATCGCGCCCATGTCGAGGATGTCCTGGACCCCGGCCGGGTTGAGGATCGGCATCATCGCGCTGGTGAACTCGCCCTCGCTGCCGTGCGGCAGGGTCGACGAACGACAGGCGTGGTCGTCGGCCGCCAGCGCCAGCACCCCGCCCAGCGGCGCGGTGCCGGCCGCGTTGGCGTGCTTGAACACGTCGCCGCTGCGGTCCACGCCCGGGCCCTTGCCGTACCACATGCCGAACACGCCCTGGTGCTTCGCGCCCGGGAACAGCTGGGTCTGCTGGGTGCCCCAGACCATGGTCGCGCCGAGGTCCTCGTTCAGGCCGGGGGCGAACTTCACCCCGGCACTTTCGAGGTGCTTCTTCGCCCGCCACAGCTCCAGGTCGAACCCGCCCAGCGGCGAGCCGCGGTAACCGGAGATGAAGCCGGCGGTGTCGAGCCCGGCGGCCTGGTCGCGCAGCCGCTGCATCAGCGGCAGCCGCACCAGCGCCTGCACGCCCGACAGGTAGATGCGGCCGGATTCGCGGCTGTACTTGTGGTCGAGGCCGTAGTCGGGGTCGATGATGCTCGACGCGGACGAGGGCGAGGTGAGTTCGGCAGTACTGGTCATGCGTGGCTCCGACGCGGCGGTGGCCGCGAGGTGGCTGCTGGGGTGGGCGAAAACGACGGCCCGGCCCGCACGGATGCAAAATCGTGGGGCAAAGCCCCGTAATTGTAGCAGCGGCTGGGTTTGGCCCATCTGCCGCGTTACCATGACGGGGCATACAGGGGGAATATCAATGCAACTTCGCAGCCTGCTTTCCGTGGCCGTCCTTGCGGCCGTTCTTGCCGTGGCCACTAGTGCTTCGGCGCAAACCGCATCGGCGCCGCTGGCCCCGACCTCCGAGTTCTACTTCGACGAGGACAGCCGTACCAGCCGTGCGGTGGTCGCGGTCGAAGGCAGCGGCGATCCGCTGGTGCAGCAGCTGTTGCAGGTCATCCAGCGCGACCCGCGGGCACGGGCCGAGACCGCCCAGCTGGCCCATGTCGCGATGGCCGGCGGTCGCCCCGACCTTGGGCGCGAACTGTACGGTCGGGTCCTGGCGCAACTCGACACCAACCACGGCCTGTACCGGTCGGTACGCTGGAACTACGGCTGGGACCTGTACCGGGCCGGCGACCACGGCGCCGCGCTGGACCAATGGCGGTCGCTGGTGAGTTCGCGCAACGTCAACGCCAGCTGGATGCCGACCACCTTCGCCCTGGTGCTGTGGCAACTCGGGCGCAACGACGAGGCGGTCCAGTGGTATGCCGCCGCCGTACGCACGGAGCCGACCAAGTGGCGCGGCGCGGACCAGTACGAAGCGCTCTTGCCGGACTGGCGCGCCGAGGACCGGGCAATCCTCGCCGAGGTGCAGCAGGCCTGGGCCGCCGACCCGCCGGAATGGGGTTGAGCAAGATAGCCCCGCTACTGAAGGCGGGGAGTGTCGGGTCGACCTTAAGCACCAGCCGCGAATTGCTGAAGTGGCTGGGCCGGATGCGTGCCTGGGCCCTGCCCACCAGTTGCGCGTTACCCTGTGCTGCACGATTTCGTAGCAGGTTGACCTGCGCCTCCGAGCTCGGAAGGTGAAGGTAATGCAGAGGAGCGGGCTTCAGGCGATGGAAGGCCGCTCGTTACCGGACACGTACGTCTACCGCAAGCGCCGTTTCCCTGACAGGCCGTACCGCAACCTGCCGGATTTCCCGCGCAGGATGGCGGCGCTGGGGCCGGGGTTCTGGCGGACGTTGTTTGAGTGAAGTCCGAATGCCTTTCAACGGGAATCGTTGATCTCCGCTGGTTCGTTAGGCAGTCCTGTCATGACGTCTGGCGCAAAATGTTGTCGGGGATCGCTCTCGCAGGTCTTCCTCAATAGCACCTTGTTGTCAGCAAGAACATAGATTCCGCTGAAATAACCATTAAATACAACATATTTATAGCCGTTGTTGGTAAACGTGACTACACCCTGTTGAATACTTCCCTCGTTTACTTCCCTGTACGAAAATTTTCCTTCGGGCGGCACCTTAGTCGGTGGGAAAACCATTTCTAGGTTGGCCTGTGTTCCGTAACGATATTGGACATGGCCGGACTTTGGCTCTAGGTTGTCTTTGGCACATATAGAGGCAATTTTCCCCTCTAGCGGACAGCTGAAATATACTTTTTCGCCATCTCCGCATAAAGTTCCACTCTGGATATTCCTATCGTTGCGGGTGGCAGTCTGGGGTATCGCAACGCGAACATCCTGCGGTTCAGGTACTTGGCCGATGACCGCTGGACTGCATCCAAGTCCTATCAGAGTCGCGCATAGGCTCGCTCCGAACCATTTGATGCCAACTGGCCGAATGCCATCGCTCATTCAAATACCTCCGCCGCCATGAGGCGCTCAAAATTGTCGGCCCGATCCTGATAGCTGTCGTCCCACCTGTTTACGATTCTAGTGATGGAGTCAACAGCCGCACGATCATCGCCCGCGTCAGCTAATTCATATAGAGTATGCTGGAGCCAGAAGAACAGCCCCGAGCGGACCGCGTATCGCGTTTGAAGTAGTAGTCCCGGATCAGCTTCGAAATCCATTTCTTCATTCCAGATGCGCGTGTGGCTCCGTGTGAACTCTCGATAATTTGCTCGGCCCGTGAGCTGTTTTACTCCTCTTCCGCGATACCTCCAGCCATCACCGCTGTCTATGTCTCCGTTGCCGATCCTATTGGCATAGGCTCGGTTCGCGATCTGTTGGGGGTTCGCGGCGTGCTCAGAGGTTCTGCCATAAAGTAACGCCTCCTCGGGTCGGCTGCGAAAATATGCAAACTTGTCGATCAATACACTCGCGCGGTAATTAAGATTCTCTTCAATTCTAAAGCTTGCCCCAGTTTCCTGCATCACCTGTGCAAAAAAATGACAACGTCTCAAAGAGGTGTCGAGTTTAACCATGGCTATATCGCGATTGAGTTCGTCAACAATTTCCTGCAGCAAGCTATGCGATATGCCTGGGTAGATGAACTCAAGCATCTCCAGTGTAAAGGCAAAAGCGGTATTAAGTTGCAAGGAAACTAGTCCAGCAGGGTGAAAATGGTATACTGTTGGCTGGGATGGCCACTCCTCAGTGTGCACCTGGCTCCAGAATAATAGACGCTGAATTCGCTCTTTTTCTTTTGACCAGTCAGGCTGCCCTTCCAACATAATTTCGTCGATTGCATCCCACTTGGCCATGTCACCGCCCCATTCACTCTCGTAGCGTACAACAAGCTGGGACAGACTTTGGGCTAGCCAGGGCGTTACTTGGGCGCGCCGGAGTTCATTGGTGGTCAGTCGTTGATCATTATTGATGTCAATCGCGTTACGGACTGCCTGCAGCAGAGGTCCGCCGTCGAGCCGATCTGCGGTCGCCCGAAAAGTCTCAGCTTCTTCAGCGGTAACGCCGCCAATTAATGCGAGCTGACGTTGTAACCACTCGACCGGCGGGGCCGTCTCATCCACAACTTCAAATCCAGGCCATCCCCACGGAGAGTGCCAGCTGATACCTGACTGGTGTGTCACCTCGCACACCCAGCCGGAACCGTCGCCTTCTACCGTGCCGACAGAGACGTGCCACCAGCGTGTGCCG
The DNA here is from genome assembly GCA_050737695.1 of Lysobacter sp. GTDB lineage: Bacteria > Pseudomonadota > Gammaproteobacteria > Xanthomonadales > Xanthomonadaceae > Novilysobacter. Next base: position 16,379 of record JBOHYB010000054.1, read on the forward strand.
TCGGGGCTCTGGGCCTTTTCGTGACCCGCGAGTCGTTCAAGCGCACGACGATTGATGACGCGAGCATACGCGGCCTCCGGGCCGGAGGCGTCATTGGCATTCAGAGGGAACTGGCTCCAACCTGAGTCCGTAGAAGCGACGCCTCGACCGTTCAGTGCTCGCCGCTCGACCCACACAGGTTCGCCTGAGGGCATCAGTACTTCCCGCTTGGTGTTATCGCCGGCGTCTGTACTCGCTCGTGTGCCGGACGCATCGAAGTAGCGGCCGGTGAACACTGCCCCATTGCTGTAGGTTCTGGTCGTCGAGTCGTAGTTTCCAAGCACACTACGGTCGACAATCTGCAGGTGACTCACTCGCGCTTTCGCCCAAGCACCATTGGGCGGTGAGTCTACTGTAGCAATCAGCGTAGCGCCGGCGGGCAGCACGCGATCCGGCTCGGCGGGCTGTGACAACCGGGCACCCGGCGGAATCTTCAACAACGTCTTATGCTGCTCGCCAAGCTGCGAAGCCCATGCGCGCGATGCCGCCATGAAGGCAGGGACATCATCCCCGCTGAAAACCTCCAGATGCAGCAAAGATCGTCTGGGGGCCGGCGGCAAAGGCGTACCGTCGCGTTGGCGTTGGAACTCCCCCAAGTGGCCCAAGACGGTTCCAGCAGTAACTTTCATTGGCTCTGGAAGCACAAAAACGCCGTCGATCCCCGATGCGTCCGGCTCGGGTAGCGCGTCCAGCTCATCGCGATATATGTAACCGGATATCACGCTCGCTGGCGACGGGGTGCCGTTGAGAACCTCAGCCAACTCGAAATAACCAGGGCGGCCAGGATGTGCATCGCCCAATCTCACGTGGCTGCCCCGCGGCAGAATTGCTACCGGGGTATGATTCTCGTCGCGGATGCGCAGTCCAATTTCCTCGGGCGCGAATGCCTCCCGGTCATCGGCCCTGTTTCCGACCATGTAGGTCCCATTCGTTAGGCACCAGTACATCGGTCGCGTACGTGTGGAATCTGACTGATAACTTATCCAGTCCAGCATATGCATGTACAGACTAAAAAAAGTTAGAATCTGGGGTGCTTGCGACTCTCGTGTCCGATCGTCGGTCGCGGCCGAGCTTTCTGCGTTGGGAAGGGCCAGCCGATGGCGCACCAGCACAAAGCCAGTAGAAAACAGCGCTCGTGCACCAGGGCCAGACTGGTAGCGCACTTCCGGATACGCCGAATCAACGCGGTAAGCGACTACCTCGCCATCAGCGATACAACGCACCCCTGAATTCTGCCGCAAGCTACTCGCGGTTCCCGCTCCAAAGTGAACGCCGCCGTGCCATAGGCCATTGCTGCCAAGCGGGTAGAAGCCACCATCATCTCCCCGCCCCAGGCATGTTAAGAGGTCATCGTCCGAGATCTCATTGCCTTCGGTATCCAGAAACGGATAGACCCACTTCTTTATAGCTTCATTTGTCACGTCTGCATCCTTGATGTCCTTATCTTTGGCAAGATCGGCTGATCCAGTGCAGCTGACCTACTCGGAGAATCCGAGCATCCTTCGTTTCTTGATTTCGCTCTGGCGGAAAATCGGAAGACCGTGGTTCTCCTGCGCCGGCCCCACAAACGACTTCTTCCCCGCATGCACGACGATATTGCCCGGGCAGGTCACGCTGATATTGCCGCCTTCGATGGTGATGCTCGCGCCGCCCTCGGTAGCCAGGTGCACGGTCTTGCCGGCG
>JBOHYB010000055.1:0-17894 GCA_050737695.1 Lysobacter sp.
CCCGCACTCCGCTCTCATCTCCAAGCTAGAGCAAAGTGCAGACACAAGCGGCTTCAGCCGCGATCGGGAATCGTTCGCCCGTGCCGACGTCCGATCGCGGCTAAAGCCGCTCCTACAAAAGCCGAGTTCCATGAAAAAAGCCCCGCGAATGCGGGGCTTTTCATCGGGACGGCGACCGGCCTCAGTCGCCCATCTGCCGCTGCAAGTGCTCCCAACGCTCCTGCGCGTCGATCGTGCGCTCGGCGGTCAGGCGGGCTTCCAGCCGCTCCAGGCCGATGTCCTCGCCGGTGTCGACGCAGAACCCGTAATCGCCACTGTCGACCCGCTTGAGGGTGCTGTCGATCTTGCTGATCAGCTTGCGGTAGCGGTCGCGGGTGCGCAGCTCCAGCGAGTTCTCGGTCTCGCGGGTCGCGCGCTCGGCTTCATCGCCGACGTCGCGGACTTCGTCCTTGAGGTTCTCGATCGTCTGCTTGGACTCCTCGACCAGGTCCTCGCGCCACTTCAGCAGGCGCTGGCGGAAGTACTCCAGTTGCAACGGACTCATGTACTCCTCGTCCGCGCTGGGCTTGTAGCCGGCGGGAACGATCGGACGACCATCTTTTTCTGTCTTGTACGGCACGACTTTGACTTTTCCTCGTGGTGCGGGGGCCTGCGGCTTGGCCGCGACCGCGACGGCAACCTTGCCGATCGGTCGCCTGGCGGGGGCCGAGGCTGGCTTGCCGGCAGGCTTCTGCGAAACCGGAGCCCTGGCAGCCTTGGTGGGGGTTGGGGGGGATGCCGGAGCCTTGGTCGCGGGCGTTGCGGCCGGCTTCCGGGCTACGGATTTGTTGACACTGGACTTGCTCGCAACCGGCTTGGCAGCGGCCTTGGCCGGCGCAACCACCTTCTTGGGTGCCGCGGCCTTCTTTGCCACTGGTGCCTTTGCGGACTTGGTTGCCGACTTTTTGGCCGGCGCAGCCTTCTTCGCCGCGACCTTGCTCGCTGGCGCTTTCTTCGCTGCCGACTTTTTCGCCGGCACGGGCTTCTTCGGCACCGCGACCTTCTTTGCGACCGGCTTTTTCGCCGGCGCCGCCTTCTTGGCGGCCGGTTTCCGGGCCACGGTCTTTGCAGCGGCGGCCTTCTTGGCGACCGGCTTCTTGACGGCCGCCTTCTTGGAAGCCGGCTTGACGGTCTTGCTGATGGCCTTGGCGGCCTTCTTCGCGGGTTTCTTCACTGCCACGAGCGCCTTGTCCTTTTTGATTCCCTTGTGACGGGAAAGCGCGCTGTTATACCCTGCCTAGGCACTTGCGGCAACCGTGCCGCGAAACACCTCGCAAGGTTCCACGGTCCGCTCGGGACACTGCCGGAGACCGCGACCGGGATGCGACACGCGCGTGGCATCCCGAACCCCCATCATGACACCCTTCATGGTGCAAAGTTGTATCCAAGGAACCGTGATCGACCGTCTGCTCATCGCCCTGTTGCGCGGCTACCAGCGCTGGATCAGCCCGCTGCTGGGGCCGCGCTGCCGCTTCCATCCGACGTGCTCGGAGTATGCGATGCAGGCGATCGGTCGTTTTGGCGCGATCCGGGGCGGCTGGCTGGCCGCTCGCCGGATCCTGCGCTGCCACCCGTTGCATCCCGGCGGCCACGACCCGGTGCCGCCGATATCCTGAGCCCATCCCCTCTGCGAAAGGACCTCCGATGACCTCGACCCTTATTGTCAACGCCCGCCTCGTCAACGAGGGCCGCGAGTTCGACGGCGACCTGCGCTTCGAGGACGGCCACATCACCGGCATCGGCAGCGGCCTGTCGGCGCGCGCGAATGAAACCGTGGTCGATGCCGCCGGCCGGCGCCTGCTGCCGGGGATGATCGACGACCAGGTCCACTTCCGCGAACCGGGGATGGAGTACAAGGCTGACATGGCGATCGAGTCCGGCGCGGCGGTGGCCGGCGGTCTGACCAGCTTCATGGACATGCCCAACACCAGCCCGCCAACGCTCGACGCTGAGGCCCTGGAGAACAAATACCAGCGCGCCGCCGGCCGCGTGCGCGGCAACTACGGCTTCTACATGGGCACCAGCACGAGCAACCTGGAGCACATCCAGCGGCTCGACCCGCTGACCGCCCCCGGGGTCAAGGTGTTCATGGGCGCGTCCACCGGCAACATGCTGGTCGACGATCCGGTGGTGCTCGACGCGGTGTTCCGCGACGTGCCGACGCCGATCATCACCCATTGCGAAGACACCCCGATGATCGAGGCCAACACGGCGCGCTACAAGGCGCAATACGGCGACGACATCCCGGCCGAATGCCACCCCGACATCCGCTCGCGCGAGGCGTGCAAGAAGTCGACCGAGCTGGCGATCTCGCTGGCGCGCAGGCACGGCACCCGCCTGCACGTGCTGCATATCTCCACCGCCGACGAACTGGCGCTGTTCGAGGCCGGCCCGCTGATCCGCGCCGATGGCAGCCGCAAGCAGATCACCGCCGAGACCTGCATCCATTTCCTGCGCTTCGACCGCAGCGACTATGCCGAGCTTGGCCACTTGATCAAGTGCAACCCGGCGATCAAGGACGCGTCCGACCGCGAGGCGCTGGTGCGTGCGGTCGCCGGCGACGTGATCGACGTGCTGGCGACCGACCACGCGCCGCACCTGCTGGAAGAAAAGCAGAACCCCTACACGAAAGCCCCCAGCGGACTGCCGCTGGTCCAGTACGCGCTCAATGCCGCGCTGGAGCTGGTCCACGAAGGCCACCTGACCACTGCCCAGGTCGTGCAGAAGTTCGCCCATGCGCCCGCGCAGTTGTTCGACGTCAAGAACCGCGGCTTCCTGCGCGAGGGCTACGCCGCCGACCTGGTGCTGATCGACGACACCCCGCTGACCGTGCGGCGCGAGGACGTGTTGTCGAAGTGCGGCTGGTCGCCGTTCGAGGGCCGCACCTTCCATTCGCGGATCGCCTCGACCTGGGTCAATGGCGTGCTCGGCTGGGACGGCAGCCAGCTGGTTGGCGCGCCCAACGGCCTGCGTCTGGAGTTCGACCGTTGAGATCGCTGTTGGCGTCCATGGCCGCGATCGCGCTGGTCGCCTGCGGCGCGACCGCGCCCGACGCAGTGGCCGAACCGGCGCCACAGGCGACGGTATCGGTCGAGCCGGTCGCCCCGGCGACACCTGTCGACAATCGGATCATCTTCCCGGCATCGGTGCAGCAAGGGGCGCTGGTGATCGGCAAGGTGCCGTCGGGCAGCCAGGTCACCCACGCCGGCCGCGACCTGAAGGTCACCCCGTATGGCACGGTCGCCTTTGGCGTCGAACGCACCCAGGCCGGTCCGGTCAGCGTGCAGGTCACCCGGCCCGATGGCAGTCGCGACACCGCCGAAATCGCCGTGACCGTACGCGACTTCCCGGTCGAGCGGGTCGATGGCGTGCCCGGCCGCACGGTCGCCCCGCCTCCGGCGGTGGCCGCGCGGATCGCCCGCGAGCGCGCCGCGGTGGCGGCCGCACGGACCCGTGACGATGCCCGCACGGGCTTCACCGAGGACTTCATCTGGCCGGTGCGCGGACGCATCAGTGGTCGCTTCGGCAACCAGCGCATCTACAACGGCACGCCCGGTGCCGCCCATTCGGGCATGGATATCGCCGCGCCCGGCGGCACCCCGGTCAAGGCTCCGGCCGCCGGTGTGGTCACCCTGGCCGACGATCTCTACATCACCGGCGGCACCATCGTGCTCGACCACGGCCACGGGGTCAGCTCCAACTTCTTGCACCTGTCGCGGATGGACGTGCAGGTCGGCGACGAGGTCGCGCAGGGCCAGGTGTTCGGCGCCGTCGGTGCGACCGGGCGCGCGACCGGTCCGCACCTGCACTGGGGCATGAACTGGTTCGATGTGCGGGTCGACCCGCTGCTGGTGCTGGGCGAGGCGGCCACAAGTCCCTAGCCGCGACCAACCGACCCCGATGCCGACTACTTCGGCGTGGCGAACCGCACTTGGCTGCCGGTCACCCGCGAGTCATGGCCGGTGACCCGGTCGCGGCCGGCCGACTTGCTGCTGTAGAGCGCGGCGTCCGCCCGCTCCAGCAGGTGTTCGGCGGTCTCGCCGGCGGCAAGCTCGGCCACGCCCAGGCTGATGCTGGCCTCGAACAGGTTGCCGTCGATCGAAAGCGGCCGGCAGTTGATCGCCGAGCGCAGGTTCTCGGCGACGCCCAGGGCCTCGCCCAGGCGGGTGTCGGGCAACACCACCACCAGCTCGTCGCCGCCCCAACGGCCGATCATGTCGTAGGTTCGCAGCCGGTTGCGGGTCCGCATGACCACGATCTTCAGGCAGCTGTCGCCGACCTGGTGGCCGTAGTCGTCGTTGATGCGCTTGAAACGGTCGACGTCGAAGAACACCAGCGACAGCGCCAGCCCGCGTTCGTGCGCCTCGGCCACGCAACTCTCGAGGCGCGCCTCCAGCGCCGGCCGCGACATCGCCCCGGTCAGTGCATCGAACCGCGCCAGCCGGCTGACCCGGTCGCGGTCGCGACGCAGTTGCAGCAGCGAATCGCTGAGGCCGATCATGATCACCAGGCCCGACAGCACGAACGACGCGGGAAACGCGTGGCCGACCCAGGCCGGTGCCAGCCACAACCCGTACAACTCGCCGATCCGCACGAACAACAGCGCCAGCATCGGCAACCACGACAGCAGCACGAAGTACGCCGACCGCTGGCGCTGCAGGCTGCCCCTGACCGCGGCCCACAGCACTGCCCCCATCCCCAGCAGCAAGGTCGCGTTGGCGACGATCGCGATCCAGTTTGCAGAGCCCGCAAGGGTCGCCAACGCCAGCAACATCAGCACCGCACCGCAACCGACCAGCACCCGCGTCAGCCGCGGCTGGCGGACCCGAAGATCGAGGTAATGGATCAGGAACACCAGGCTGGAGAGCGCCGCGACCAGGCCGAACAGGCGCACGATCCGCAAATCGCCGCCGGCGATCTCGGCCAGACCCGGCAGCATTCGCACCTCGCCGCCGCTGATGGCAAAGAACGCGCCCTGGGCGAACAGGGTCAACAGCAGGTAGCCATAACTGCGCTCGCCGATGCCCCACCAGAATCCCAGCGCCAACAGTGCCAGCAACGCCAGGCTGACCAGGATCGCGGTCCGCCATGCCACGTGGACCAGGTCGGCACGATGCACCCGGGCCAGCGGTTCGATCGATACCGGCATCGGCACCGCGCCCAATGCATGCACGCGCAGGTAGATGGCGTCGCCCGCGGCGAGTCCCGCGACCATCGGCACCACCAGCGCCCTCGTGGAGAACGCCAGGTCGGCATCGCGCCCGATCATCGCCCGCCGTATCGGCAGCGCCTTGCCGGGCGCCCAGACCTCGACCAGGGTCAGGTACGGCGCCTGCACGACCAGTTGCGGACGCAGCTCGGGCGCCATCTCGCGTCCGACCGTGACCCGCCACCAGCGCGGCGACTGTTCGGTTTCGCGGATGACCGCGTTCGGTTGGGTGACGAAACGATCGTCGAACTCGCCGGCGATGATCCGCGCCGGCACCGGGTCGGAATCCAGCCGGGCGACGGCGACGGCGGGCGTGTCTGCGGAAATCGCGGTACGGACGATCGCCGGCGCCGAGGCGGCGGCGAATGCAGACAATGACAACGCCATTGCCGCGACCAGCACGGTCAGCGTCATCCACGCCCGGCAACGGCGCGCCGGTTGCTTCCAAAAACCCAGGGGCGTCCCCATAGCCATCCCCAAAGCGTGACGCCCGTAGCATAACGTGAAGCCGGTGCGCGTGCGCAAGGCTCCGGGGCGGCGATGGGAAGGGTGCCCCGGGGCTAGGCGGGGGCGCCGCTGCCGGTCACCCGCGCCACCGCATCATGGGCGTGCAGGCTTTCGAAATGCGCGACCTCGGCGTCGAAACGCTCGATCCGCGGATCGGCCGAGAGCGCGGCGGCGACCCGGCGCGCGGCGTCCTCGCAGAACATCAGGTTGGCCGCGTTGAGCCGGGCGAACGCCTGCTCGTCCTCGCGCTTGACCGCGGTCTGCACCGGGGTCGCCAGCACGGTCTCGAGGGCGTCGATCAGCGCGGTCAGCGGCAACTCGTCGAAGGCCGGGCGAAATTCGACCCGGACGTCGGCGCGGCTGCGCTGGGCATGCGGGGTCGCAGCCAGGCCGCGTTCGGACGACAGCCACTCGTGGATAGCACTCGACAAGGGGCGCGCGTCGGCGAAGTCCTCGGCGAAGCGGTCGGCGTTGAGCTGCCGCGACAGCGCGGCCGAGGCCGGACAGGTGCTGGAGTATTCGACCGAGAAGCGCAGCGCGACCTTCAGGTTGCCATCGACCAGGGTGGCGTCTATCTCGACCGGATAGCGTTTCCAGCCGGCATTGGCGCTGGCCAGCGCCGGGCGCAGCAGCATCTGTTCGTAGCGCAGCACCAACCGCGCGGCGCTGGACAGGCCGGCCTGGGTGTCGATAAGGGTCTGCAGCACCCGGCGCAGGCCGGCGGGGGTCACGGTCTCGCTGGCGAACGCGGTCTGCAGCTCGAGGTACAGACGCGACATATGGATGCCGCGGGCGTCGGGATCGAGCAGGTTGACCGACACGTCGACCGAGGCGGCGACCTGGATCGCATCGCCGGGGTCGCCACCGGCGGTGGCGACGCGCAGCGGCAGGGCGATGTTGGCCATCCCGACCCAGTCGAGCGGCCGCGCCATCGCGGCGGCATCGGAGGCGACGTCGGGCAGGCGGCGGGGGGCGTTGGGAGTGGTGTTCACGGCAGGGAAATGGGGGCGTCGGCGGGAGTTGCAACGCGGTCATTCTAACGACCCGCGCCGCGGCGGCCGGTGGCGGAGCTGGAACAGTGCGTCGCGGGAACCTTTGGCGCCCTCGCCGCTCAGCCGCGAGCGGCCCGCCAGGCGATCGGCAGCGTCTTCCACGAGGATCGTGGCTGCGCGGGATTGGACTGTTCCAACCGGGCACGGGCGAGCGCGGTCCACAGCCGGCGCGGGCGGGTCGCGGGCCGTTGCCGGGGCCAGCGTTCGCGCAGTTGATGTGCCCATATCGGCCGCGGGTCGACATCACCGGCACGCGCGAGCACCGCCAGTGGCACGCCATTGCCATCGTCCTGGGCCAACCGCGACAGCAGCAGTGCGGCCGCGACCGGGCGCGCCTCGCCATCGTCGGCCGTGGCGTCGACGACGGCCCCAGCGAACAAGCCCGCATCGACCCGTGCCGCCGCGCGCGCGAACGGTGCCAGCGCAGCAAAGGCCTCGTCGACGTTGCCGGGCCGTTCGCGGCTCGCGGCCAGCGACGGCAACGAGGCCGCCAACATCGACCACGGCGCCGGCTGGCGTTGCAGCACACGGCCCAGAGGATGCCGGCGCGCACCGCGGCTCCATCCCGCCAGTTCCTCCTGCCACCAGCCGAGCTTGGCTTCACCGGGGCGCGGATCGCTGCCGCCCCACGCGGCGTCGGTCAGTTCCTGTTGCAGCGCCGCCCAGGCGAGCGCGGCCTGGCGCTGCGCCGCCGGCACGAAGGCCTCGGCGACCCTCCACTCCGGCCAGCGCGCGCGCCACTTGTCGATGAAGTTGGACAGCGCATCGTCGCCGGCGTCATCGCCAGGATCGCGATTGGCTGGTGCGTCGGCCGCCTCGGGCCTTTGCGATTCAGTCACGAGCGGCCGGCCACGCAGCCGCCTCGCACAACTGCACGGGTTGCTCGACCAGCACATCGCCACGCCAGGCGACGGGATCGTCGCTGGACAAGCGGTAGCCCCACAGCGCGACCACCGACGGCATGCCGGCGGCCCGCGCAGCGACGATGTCGCGCTCGTCGTCGCCGACGTAGATGCACTCGCCCGGCTCGATCCCGATGCGTTCGGCGGCGACCACCAGCGGCAGCGGGTCGGGCTTGCGCGCAGCCAGGGTGTCGCCACCGATCAGCACCGCGCAGCGGTCCTGCCAGCCGAGCATCGGCAGCAACGGCGCGGCCAGGTATTCGGGCTTGTTGGTAACGATGCCCCAGACGCAGCCCGCCGCCTCCAGCGCCGCCAGCATCGGTTCGACGCCTTCGAACGGCGCGCAGTGGCGTCCCAACTCGGCCTGGTAGTGGTCGAGGAACGACGGAATCCAGGTGTCGCGCTCGGCCGCATCGACATCCGGGAACGCCGCCGCGACCATCGCCCTTGCACCCTTGGATACGTGCGGTCGCAGTTCGGCCAGCAGCATCGGCGGCATCGCCCGGGCGGCGCGGGCGTTGTTGATCGCCGCCAGCATGTCGGGCGCGCTGTCGAGCAGGGTGCCGTCGAGGTCGAACAGCACGGCCTTGGGGAACGTCGCCGTCATCGTCTTCGGTGTCATTCGGGCTTGCGCGCGCAGGCGAGGTAGTTGATGTCGGTGCGCTTGACCACCCGCGCGGCGTTGCGCCACGGCTCGTACATCAGGCCGCTGACGTCCTCCAGTTGCAGGCCGGCGCCGCGCAGCCAGGCGCCGAGTTCGGACGGCTTGATGAAGTCGCGGTACTGGTGGGTGCCCTTGGGCAGCAGCCGGGCGATGTACTCGGCGCCCACGATCGCCAGCGCGAACGCCGCAGGGGTGCGGTTGAGGGTCGACAGGAACAGTCGGCCGCCGGGCTTCAGCAACGTCGCGCAGGCGCTGATGATGCTGCCCGGATCCGGCACGTGTTCGAGCATTTCCATGCAGGTGATCGCGTCGAAGCTGGCCGGTTGTTCGGCCGCCAGCGATTCGACCGACTGCAGTTGGTAGTCGACCTCGACCCCGCTCTCCAGCCGGTGCAGCTTGGCGACCTTGACCAGTTCTGGCGCAAGGTCGATCGCGGTGACATGGGCGCCCTCGCCCGCCAGCGCCTCGCTGAGCAGGCCGCCACCGCAGCCGACGTCGAGGACCCGGGCGCCCGACAGCGCGTGGCGCGTGGCGACGTAGCCCAGCCGCGCCGGGTTCATCGCGTGCAGCGCCTTCTGCGGGCCCTCGGGGTCCCACCAACGCTGGGCCAGCGCGCCGAACTTGTCGAGCTCGGCCTGGCTGAAATTGTCGGATGCGGAAGACTGTGCGGTCATGGGGGACTCATTTGCGGATCGCGGCGATCCGTTCGCGCCATTGTTTGGCATTGGCGATCAACGCGGCGACATCGATATCGACCAGCTCGCGGCTGCGTAGCTTCGGCACGCCGGCGATCCAGACGTCGATGACCTGGTGCCGGCCGGTCGCGTAGACCAGTTGCGAGACCACGTTGTGCACCGGCTGGGTCTCGACCTGGGCGAGGTCGACGCAGGCCAGGTCGGCTTGCTTGCCGACCTCGATCGAGCCGATCACCGCGTCCAGCCCCATTGCCTTCGCGCCGCCGAGGGTGGCCGCGCGCAAGGCGTTCGGCGCGCTGAACGCAGCGGCATCGTCGGCCACCGCCTTGGCCAGCTGCGCCGCGGTGCGGGTCTCGCCGAACATGTCGAGGTCGTTGTTGCTAGCCGCGCCGTCGGTGCCGATGGCGAGGTTGACCCCGGCACGCTCGAACTTGCCGACCGGGCAAAACCCCGACGCCAGTTTGAGGTTGGACTCGGGGCAGTGCACCACGCTGACGCCGCGCTGGGCGCACAGCTCGATCTCGGCATCAGTGACGTCGGTCATGTGCACCGCAATCAGGCGGTCGTTGACCAGGCCCAGGCGGTCGAGTCGCGCCAGCGGGCGCTGGCCGTACTTCTGCTGCGACTCCTCGACCTCGTGCGCGGTCTCGTGGGTGTGCAGGTGCACCGGCAGGTCGAGCTGGTCGGCGAGCATCCGGATGCGCTCGAAGCTGGCATCCGACACCGTGTACGGCGCATGCGGGGCGAACGCCGCCGACACCAGCGGGTCGTCGCGCCACTGGTCGAACACCTCGACCGCGCGATCGAAATACTCGTCGTCGCTGGAGGCCCACGCGGTCGGCAAGTCGATCACCGGCAACCCGACCCGGGCGCGGAAACCGTGGCGCTTGTAGGTCGCGGCCTGCACGTCGGGGAAGAAATAGTTCTCGTTGGCGCAGGTGGTGCCGCCGCGCAACATCTCGGCGATCGCCAGGGTCACGCCGTCGGCGACGAACTCCGGCCCGATCACCGCACCCTCGACCGGCCAGATGTGGCCGTTCAGCCACTCCATCAGCGGCAGGTCGTCGGCGACCCCGCGCAGCAGGGTCATCGGGTTATGGACGTGGGCGTTGACCAGCCCCGGGATCAGCGCCGCGTCGGGGCGCGACACGGTTTCCTTCGGGTTGAAGCGGACCCGGGCCTCGGCGATCGGCAACAGCGCGACGATGACCCCTGCGGTGACTGCAACGGCGTGGTTCTCGAGGACCACGCCGCGTGGCTCGACCGGCACCACCCAGCCGGCTTCGATCAGCAAGTCGCAGGTCTGGGGCTGGGTGTCGGTAGTCATCCGGCGCCAGCGTCCGTCACTTGACCCGGCTGACGTACTCGCCGGAGCGGGTATCGACCTTGATGAGCTCGTCCTGGCCGACGAACAGCGGCACGCGCACCACCGCGCCGGTTTCCAGCGTCGCCGGCTTGCCGCCGCCACCGGAGGTGTCGCCGCGCACGCCCGGGTCGGTCTCGGTGATCTTCAGCTCGACGAAGTTCGGCGGGTTGACGAAGATCGGCACGCCATTCCACAACGTCACGATGCAGTCTTCCTCGCCCTTGAGCCATTTGGCGGCATCGCCGACGCCGTTCTTGTCGGCCTGGACCTGCTCGAAGTTGGTCGGGTCCATGAAGTGCCAATGCTCGCCGTCGGCGTACAGGAACTGCATGTCGGTATCGATGACGTCGGCGGCCTCGACGTCGTCGGTCGCCTTCATGGTCAGTTCGACCACGCGGCCGGACTTGATGCTGCGGTACTTGATGCGGGTGAACGCCTGGCCCTTGCCCGGCTTGACGTACTCGGTATCGATGATGACGCACGGGTCGTTGTTGATCAGGATCTTCATCCCGTTCTTGACGTCGTTCATGCCGTAACTGGCCATGCAAAAAGCTCCTGCGATGTAAATGAATGGAGTGACGCGGCCCGGGCGAAACATGACGAAACCCGGACGGCTAGAATGTGCGGCTGCGTTCGGCCGGACCGGACGCATGCAGACAGGATCCGAATGATACCCGCAGCCCCCTCACAGCCGCACGCCCTGCAACCGCCGCGCTGGCAGCAGTTGTGGCGCGAGGCGGTGCGCGATCCGCGCGAGCTGCTGGGCCTGCTGGGGCTCGATCCCGACGCCATGGGCGTTTCCGCCGAGGCCGCCGCGCAGTTCCCGCTGCGGGTACCGCGCGGCTTCGTCGCCCGCATGCGCCACCGCGACCCGAACGACCCGCTGCTGCGCCAGGTCCTGCCGCTGGACGCAGAAATGCAGCCGATGCCCGGCTTCAGCCTCGATGCGGTCGGCGACGGCGCCGCCAAGTCGGGCCACGGGGTGATCCAGAAATACCGCGGCCGCGCCCTGCTGGTGGCCACCGGCAGCTGTGCGATCAACTGCCGCTACTGCTTCCGTCGCCACTTCCCGTATGCCGAGGAAACCGCCGCGGCGGCCGGCTGGCGCGAAGCGGTGGCACTGATCCACGCCGACACCAGCATCGACGAGGTGATCCTGTCGGGCGGCGACCCGTGGTCGCTGGCGACGCCGAAGCTGGCCGAACTGACCGATGTCCTCGCCGGCGCGCCGCACCTCAAGCGCCTGCGCATCCACACCCGACTGCCGGTGGTGCTGCCCGAACGGGTCGACGGCGCCCTGCTCGACTGGCTCGCCGGCCTGCCCTGGCCGGTCGCGGTGGTGCTGCATGCCAACCACGGCAACGAATTCGACGCCAACGTCGATGCCGCCATGGCCCGCCTGCGCCAGGCCGGGGCGACCCTGCTCAACCAGGCCGTGCTGCTACGCGGGGTCAACGACTCGGTCGATGCGCTGGCCGAACTCAGCGAGCGAGGATTTGCCGCCGGCGTGCTGCCGTACTACCTGCACCAGCTCGACCGGGTCCAGGGCGCCGCCCATTTCGAGGTCGATGACGACCGCGCCCTCGCCCTTCACGCCGGCCTCGCCGCCCGGCTCTCGGGCTACCTGGTGCCGCGCCTGGTCCGTGAAATCGCCGGCGACAGCGGCAAGCGGCCGCTCCAGGGCCTGTCTCGCGTCTGATCCCTAGAGGCACGTCACGGACTGTGGACCGGGCATCTGCCATAAGACTGGCATGCGTCGCTCCGGGCCGAACAGACGGGCCCGGCCGAGTGGACGGCAGCGTCCGGCGAAACGCAAGGGGGAGTTCATGCTTACATATACGAACGGCGATGCCGGGCTGACGGGCGGTTTCCGCCCGGCCGAGGTCCCGAACGGGCCGGCGATGACCCGGATCGCGCCCCCGCAGTCGACACAACAAACGGTCCCGACGGACCCCGATGGAGAAGCTATGCAAGTTGGCAAGGACATGGTGTTGCGGCTGTTAATCGTCGATGACAGCGTCGAAGCTGCCGAGGCCATCGTCAGTGGGTTGCGCAACACCGGAATCGCGGTACGCCCGAGCCGTCCTGAAAGCGAGGACAACCTGGTCGCGCTGCTGGCCAGCCAGCCGCTGGAAATGGTGCTGGCCGCGCGCGAAGCCAGCCAGGTGCCTCTCGCCCAGGTGATGCAACACGTCGATGCCACCGGCAAGGACCTGCCGGTGCTGCTGCTGGTCGACGCGATCGACGATGCCGGCCTGCTGCAGGCCAGCATGCTCGGCGCCTGCGGGGTGGCCCTGCGCGGCCGCATGGGGCAGATCGAGACCATCGTCCGCAAGGAATGGACCGACCTGGAGGCGCGTCGCTCGCTGCGCCGCCTGGAAACCCAGGTGCGCGAGACCGAGCGCCGTTGCGACGCCCTGATCGATTCCTCGCGCGATCCGATCGCCTACGTCCATGAGGGCATGCACATCCGCGCCAACAGCGCCTACCTGGAGATGTTCGGCTTCGAGTCGTTCGAGGACATCGAGGGCATGTCGCTGCTCGACCTGGTGGCGCCGCAGCATGTCGACGAGTTCAAGCAGCTGCTCAAGCGCCTGAGCAAGGGCGAGGCGCCGCCGCCGCGCCACGAGATCGAAGCCCGCGCCCTGGACGGCAACAGCTTCCCGGCGGTGATGGAATTCGCCGCCGCCAGCTACGAAGGCGAAGCCTGCCAGCAGGTGGTCCTGCGCCGGCAGGAGTTCGACCCCGAACTCGCCCGCGAGGTCGAGGAACTGCGCCAGCGCGACCAGGCCACCGGCCTGCTGAACCGCCCGACCTTCCTGCGCGCGCTGGAGGACCTGGTCGCCGACTCGGCGCAGAACGCCAGCCACCACGCGCTGCTGCTGGTCGAGCCGGACCACTACGCCCGCCTGCTGCAGGACCTCGGCCTGGATGCGGCCGACGACCTGATCGCCGCCTGCGCCAAGCGCTTGCAGGGCGTGCTCGGCGACAACGACGTCGCCGCCCGCTTCGGCGAACACCAGTTCGCGGTGCTTCGCCGCGGTACCGACTACGCCGGCACCGTGGCCCTGGCCGAGACGGTGCGTGCGGCGTTCGCCGACCACGTGCTCGACATCGACGACCACTCGCTCAACGTCACCGCCAGCATCGGCGGCGTGCAGATCGGACAGAAGATCGCCAGCGTCACCGCGATCCTCGGCAAGGCCAGCCAGGGCGTGCAGTCGACCGTCGGTGTCGGCGGCAACCGCGTCGAGATCTTCGATCCCGGCGCGGTCGATCGTGCCGAGGAAGACCGGGTCAAGGCCTGGGTCAACCGCATCCGCGATGCGATCGACGGCGACCGCTTCGTCATGTACTACCAGCCGCTGATCAGCCTGCACGGCGAGCCCAACGAGATGTACGACGCCTACCTGCGCATGCAGGGCGAACAGGGCGAACTGGTGCAGCCGCTGACCTTCCTGCAGATCGCCGAGGAACACGGCCTGCTGTGGGAGATCGACCGCTGGGTGGTGGGCCGGGCGATCGCCGACATCGGCGAGCGGCTCAAGGCCGGCCACCGGACCACGCTGATGGTCAGGATCACCGAGGTCTCGCTGCAGGACGACAGCCTGGTGCAACACATCGAGGAACAGCTGCGCAAGCACGCCGCCGACGGCCAGTTGCTGGTGCTGCAGCTGCCCGAGTCGAAGGTGTTCACCCACATCAAGGCCGCGCAGGCGTTTCAGCAAAAGGTGGCGAAACTGGGCGTGCGGGTCGGGCTGGAGCAGTTCGGCAGCGGCCTGAACTCGTTCCAGTTGCTGAGCCATTTCGACGCCGACCTGCTCAAGCTCGACCGCGCCTTCATGGAAGACCTGTCGAGCAACCCCGAGCACCAGGCCCGCATCCGCGAGATCGCCACCAAGGCGCACGAACTGGGTAAGCAGACCATTACCCCGTTCGTGCAGGACGCCGGCAGCATGAGCATCCTGTTCGGCGCCAGCATCGACTATGCCCAGGGCGAGTTCCTCGCCCTCGCGGGTCCGGAAATGAACTACGACTTCAGCTAGGCGCGGGCTTCAGCGAAGTCCGCCTGCCCGGTGGCGCCGACGGATCAGACCGCGGCGCGCACCGAATCCTGCATCGCGCGAAGCGCGGCGATGCGTTCCTCCAGCGGCGGGTGGCTCATCAGCAGCCGCTTCATGCCGTGGGCGACGGCGCCGCTGATGCCGAACGCGGCGATCTGCTTGGGCAGCGAGTTCTGGCCGTGGTTCTGGGCCAGCCGCTGCAGTGCGGCGACCATCTTGTCGCGGCCGGCCAGGCTGGCGCCGCCGGCGTCGGCACGGAACTCGCGGCGGCGCGAGAACCACATCGCGATCATGCTCGCGAACAGCCCGAACACCATGTCCAGCACGAACACGATGATGTAATAGCTGAACCCGACGCCGCCGTCACGGTTGCCGCTGATGAAGCCGTCGACGACCCGGCCGACCACCCGGGCCAGCACGATCACGAAGGTGTTGAGCACGCCCTGGATCAGCGCCATCGTCACCATGTCGCCATTGGCCACGTGGCTGACCTCGTGGACGAGTACCGCCTCGGCCTCGTTGCGGTCCATCGCCTGCAGCAGGCCGGTGGACACCGCCACCAGCGAATTTTTGCGGCTGGGGCCGGTGGCGAAGGCATTGATCTCGGGGGCCTCGTAGATCGCGAGCTCCGGCATCTTGATCCCGGAGTTCTCGGCCTGGCGGCGGACGGTGTCGACCAGCCAGCGCTCGGCCTCGTTGCGCGGCTGCTCGATCACCTGGGCGCCGGTGCCACGCTTGGCCATCCACTTGGAAATCAGCAGCGAGATGATGGAACCACCGAAGCCGAACAGCGCGGCGAACACCAGCAATGTACCGGTATTGCCCAGGGTCACCCCGAAGACGCCCTGCAACACGCTCAGCACGATGCCGAGCAGGACCATCACGGCGAGGTTGGTGGCGATGAACAACGCGACGCGCTTGAACATGGGTTTGTCTCGAATCGACCGGTTGCAGGGCCGCGCGCGATGCGCGACTACTGGCAAAAATGTGGCAGGCTCGCTGCGAATTCAAGGTGATGCCGCAACGACGCCCGCGTGAGCCCGACCCTCGACCCCTGCCCCTCGGACCCGGCGCCTGCCGCGCCGCCCTCCGGTTACCGCGGCCGCTTCGCGCCCTCGCCGACCGGCGACCTGCATGCCGGGTCGCTGCTGGCCGCGTTCGGCAGCTGGCTGCTGGCACGGGCGGCCCATGGCGAGTGGTGGCTGCGGATCGAGGACCTGGACCCGCCGCGCGAGGTTGCCGGCGCCGCCGAACGCCAGCTCGACGCGCTGACAGGTCTTGGCCTGCAGGCCGATGCGCCGGTGGTGCGCCAGAGTGAGCGTGGCGCCTTGTACCAGAAGGCGCTCGACCAACTGCTGGCGGACGGTCGCGCGTTCGCCTGTCATTGCAGCCGCAGCGATCTGCTCGCCAGCGGCGGCATCCACCGACAGTGCGTGGCCCGCATCCGGCGCCCGCACCCGGCCATCCGGTTGCGAGTGGCGGACGATTGCCTGATCGAATTCGTCGACGCGATCCGCGGCCGCCAGTCGCAGGATGTCGCCGCCGAGGTCGGCGATTTCGTGCTTCGGCGGGCCGACGGCTGCTGGGCCTACCAACTGGCGGTGGTGGTCGACGACGCCGCGCAGGGCATTACCGATGTCGTGCGCGGCGCCGACCTGCTCGACTCCACGCCGCGGCAGATCCTGCTGCAGCGCGCGCTCGGGCTGCCGACGCCACGCTATGCACACCTGCCGCTGGTAACCGACGCGGCCGGCAACAAGCTGTCCAAGTCCGACGCCGCGCACCCGATCGACCCGTCCACCCCGCTGCCGGCGTTGCGCCTGGCCTGGCAGGCGCTGGGACAGGACCCCGCCACGCTGGACCGGACGACGACCATACCCGGATTGCTCGCCGCCGCCCGCACCGGCTTCGACCCCGAAAGCATCCCGAAGGCCACGACATCCCCCGCATCGCACAACACCTTTTTCACAATCGGGCACTAGTATTTCGTGGGGAGTTTCCCAGGCAGATGGAGAGCAGCATGCAGGCACGCGTCGCGTTGGTCACCGGTGGCACCGGTGGCATCGGAACCTCGATCGTCAAGCGACTGGCCGACATGGGCCACAAGGTCGCCACCAATTTCCGCGACGAGGCCCGCGGCCGTGCCTGGCAGGAGAAGATGAAGGCCGCCGGCATCGACGTGGCACTGGCGCAGGGCGACGTGTCCTCGCCGGAGCAGGCCGAGTCGCTGGTGCGCGAGGTCGAGCGCCAGCTCGGTCCGGTCGACATCCTGGTCAACAACGCCGGCATCACCCGCGACGCGACGTTCCACAAGATGAGCGCGCAGCAGTGGAACGACGTGATCTGCACCAACCTCAACTCGTGCTTCAACGTCACCCGCCCGGTGATCGAGGGCATGCGCGCACGCAAGTGGGGGCGGATCGTGCAGATCAGCTCGATCAACGGCCAGAAGGGCCAGTACGGCCAGGCCAACTACGCCGCGGCCAAGGCCGGCATGCACGGCTTCACGATCTCGCTGGCGCAGGAGAACGCCAAGTTCGGCATCACCGTCAACACCGTCTCGCCGGGCTACATCGGCACCGATATGGTGATGGCCGTGCCCGAGGACGTGCGCAACAAGATCGTCGCGCAGATCCCGACCGGGCGGCTCGGCACGCCGGAGGAAATCGCCTACGCGGTGGCCTTCTTCATGCCCGATGACGCCGGCTGGATCACCGGTGCCAACCTGTCGGCCAACGGCGGCCAGTACATGGGTTGGTGACGCCAACCGCCACAAGTTGCAAAGCGGCCACGGCCTGCGCCATGCTGCAAAGCATCATGACTTAGAGCATTCGCTCCATGGCCGCAGCCCGCGTCATCAAGAAGTACCCCAACCGCCGCCTGTACGACACCGAGATCTCCAGCTACATCACGATCGAGGACGTGCGCCAGCTGATCGTCGACAACGAGGAGTTCGAGGTCCGCGATGCGCGTTCGGGCGAGGACCTGACCCGGCAGGTGCTGCTGCAAATCATCGCCGAGCACGAGCAGGACGGCGAACCGATGCTGTCGACCCAGTTGCTCAGCCAGATCATCCGCTTCTATGGGGACTCGCTGCAGGGCTTCATGGGCAGCTACCTGGAGCGCTCGATGCAGGGGTTCCTCGACCAGCAGCAGCAATTTCGCAAGCAGATGGGCGGGATGATCGGCCAGACCCCGTGGGCGATGATGAACCAGCTGACCGAGCGCAACCTGGCGATGTGGAAGGAACTGCAGAACCTCTCGGGCAGCGTCGGCCAGACCCCGGCGTCGGGCAAGAAACCCGAAGGCAAGCGTTAGCTGCTCTCGCGACACGGCTTTGTGTAGGAGCGGCTTTAGCCGCGATCGGGAACCGTTCGCCCGCGCCAACTCCCGATC
>JBOHYB010000056.1:0-17804 GCA_050737695.1 Lysobacter sp.
AAGTGCGCCAAGGTGGCCCTGGTCGCCTGCATGCGCTCTTTCCTGGGACGACTGAACGCCATGATCCGCGATGGCGCACCTTGGGTCCCGCAGCCGATTTGAAGAAGACAGTTGCTCCTACAAAAGCGGCAGGCACCGTCGCAGCGAATGAGAACGCGCCATGCCACAACGTGTGTAGCTCAACGGCGCACTCTATCCACCCGATATCCACAGACTTATCTGCAACGCTCCCGCGCGTCTGGCTCTAGGATGGCCGCTCGGCCCGCGTGCGTTTCGTCGCAGCCGCCCCACAGCCAGGACACCCTCCTTGATGAGCGCACGACCCGGTTTCCGTGGCGAGCAACGCGATTCCCGTTTCGAGACCCGCGCCGACCAGCGCGTCGACCAGTTGCGCATCCCGCCGCAGTCGGTCGAGGCCGAGCAGGCCGTGCTCGGCGGCCTGATGCTGGCGCCCGACGCCTACGACACCGTCGCCGACAGCCTCACCGAGCGCGACTTCTATCGCCGCGACCATCAGCTGATCTTCCGCGCCATCCGCGAGCTGGCCGAGAAGAACAAGCCGTTCGATGCGGTCACCCTGGGCGAATGGTTCGAGTCGATGGGGCAGGCCGAGCAGGTCGCCGGCGGTGCCTATCTGATCGAACTGGCCAGCACCACGCCGTCGGCGGCCAACATCAAGGCTTATGCCGAGATCGTCCGCGACAAGGCGGTGCTGCGGCAGCTGATCGAGGTCGGCACCGGCATCGTCAACGACGGCTTCCAGCCCGACGGCCGCGACAGCAGCGAGATCCTGTCCTCGGCCGAGCAGCAGGTGTTCGCGATCGCCGAGGCCGGCGCCAAGGGCCGCACCGACTTCACCGCGATCAACACCGCGCTGTCGGAAGCCTTCGACGTGCTGCAGACGCGCTACGCCGCCGGCGGCAGCGTCACCGGTCTGCCGACCGGCTACACCGACTTCGACGAGATGACCGCGGGCCTGCAGCCGACCGACCTGCTGATCCTCGCCGCGCGCCCGGCGATGGGCAAGACCACGCTGGCACTCAACATGGCCGAGTACGCCGCGATCAAGAGCAAGAAGGCGGTCGCGGTGTTCTCGATGGAAATGTCGGCCAGCCAGCTCGCGCTGCGACTGATTTCGTCCAACGGCCGGGTCAACGCCCAGCGCCTGCGCAGCGGCCAGCTCGAGGACGAGGACTGGAGCCGTGTCACCAGCGCGATCCGCATGCTGAAGGAAGCCAAGATCTTCATCGACGACACTCCCGGCCTGTCGCCGGACGCGTTGCGCGCCAAGGCGCGCCGGCTCAAGCGCGAGCACGACCTCGGCCTGATCGTGATCGACTACCTGCAGCTGATGGCGGTGCCCGGCAACAGCGAGAACCGCGCCACCGAAATCTCCGAGATCTCCCGCTCGCTCAAGCACCTGGCCAAGGAACTCAACGTCCCGGTGATCGCGCTGTCGCAGCTCAACCGCTCGCTGGAAACCCGCGCCGACAAGCGCCCGGTGATGGCCGACCTGCGCGAGTCGGGCGCGATCGAGCAGGACGCCGATGTGATCGTCTTCATCTATCGCGACGACTACTACAACAAGGAAAACTCGCCGGACAAGGGCCTGGCCGAGATCATCATCGGCAAGCAGCGAAACGGTCCGACCGGTTCGGTGAAGCTGAAGTTCTTCGGCGAGTACACCCGCTTCGACAACCTTGCGCACGACGCGGTCGGCAGCTTCGAGTAACGCTGATGTCCCGACCCACCACGGCCACCATCCACACCGATGCCCTGCGCCACAACCTTGGCCAGGTCCGCGCGCGCGCGCCGAACAGCCGGGTCATGGCGGTGGTCAAGGCCGATGGCTACGGCCACGGGCTGGAGCGGGTCGCGCGCGCGCTCGGTGGCGCCGATGCGTTCGGTGTCGCCGCGCTGTCGGATGCCGAGCGTCTGCGCGCGGCCGGGATTTCGCAACCGGTCCTGCTGTTGTCGGGGTTCAACGAACCGTCCGACATCTCGCGGCTGCGCAAGCTGCACGTCGACTCGGTCATCCACCATCCCAGCCAATTGCAGATGCTGGAACAGGCCGATGCGGGCGAAGCCTTGCGCTGCTGGCTCAAGGTCGATACCGGCATGCACCGGCTCGGCTTCGCGCCCGAGGCGGTCCGCGACGCCCATGCGCGCCTGACCGCGTTGCCCGGGGTGGTCGGCGAGGTCCGGCTGCTCAACCATTTCGCCAGCTCCGACGAGTTCATCGGCAGCACCAGCGATGGCCGCCAGACCCGCGAGCAGATCCGGGTCTTCAACGAAGTGACGGCCGGCCTGCCGTGCGAGCGCTCGCTGGCCAACTCCGCCGCGATCCTCGGCTGGCCGGATGCGCATGCCGACTGGGTCCGCGCGGGTGGGGCGCTGTACGGGATGTCGGTGGTGGAGGGCAGGACCGGCGCCGACTTCGGCCTTCGTCCGGCGATGACGTTCGCGAGCCGACTGATTGCGGTCAACCACATTCGCAAGGGCGAGCGCATCGGCTATGGCGCCAGTTGGGAAACCCCGGAGGACATGCCGGTCGGGGTCGCCGCGATCGGCTATGGCGACGGCTACCCGCGCGCCGCGCCGCCCGGCACGCCGATCCTGGTCAACGGCCAGCGCACTCAGATCATTGGCCGGATATCGATGGACCTGATGACGATCGACCTGCGCAACATTGCTGGCGCCGAGGTCGGCGCTCCGGTATTGCTGTGGGGGGCGGAGCTGCCCGTCGAGGTGATTGCCGCCGCCGCCGGCACGATCGGCTATGAACTGACCTGCTCGATCACCCGTCGGGTGCGCTTCGTCGAGCGCTGAGCCCTTCCGGAAGCTGAATGGGGATTTGGCGCCATCACCTGTTTCATACACCGACGTGATTAGCTTGGGCCTGCTATTCAGGCCCACAGCCACGAAAAGGAATCGACATGAAGAACCAGACCAAGCTCGCGCTCGCGGCAGCCGCAATGACCGCCCTGATGGCCGGTTGCATGACCACCGGAGGTGGTTACGGTCAGGGCGGCTATGGCTCGCAGGATCCGTATGGGCAGCCGCAGAATGAGTACGATCGCACCAAGAAGGGCGCGTTGATCGGTGCCGCCGTCGGTGCCGTCGCCGGCCTGCTCAGTGGTGACGACGCCACCGAGCGCCGCCAGCGCGCGCTGGTCGGTGTCGGCATCGGTGGTCTCGCTGGTGGCGCCATCGGCAACTACCAGGATCGCCAGGAGCGTGCCCTGCGCGAGCGCATGGCCGGCACCGGTGTCGACGTGGTTCGCCAGGGCGACAACATCACCCTGAACATGCCGGACAATATCACCTTCGGTTTCGACAGCTCGGCGTTGCAGCCGCAGTTCTACCCGGTGCTCGACGACGTCGCCGCGACCTTGCGCGAATACAACCAGACCATCGTCGAGGTCGCCGGCCATACCGACAGCAAGGGCACCGACGCCTACAACCAGCAGTTGTCGGTGCGCCGCGCCGATTCGGTGGGCGATTACCTGATGTCGCGGGGATTGATGCGCGATCGCTTCATCATCACCGGCGCCGGTGAGAGCCGCCCGATCGCCAGCAACGATTCCGATGCCGGGCGTGCGCAGAACCGCCGCGTCGAGATCACGTTGGTGCCGATCCGTTCCTGACGGCTCCTGCGGTCGCAGTATCGAGAACGGGGCCCGCGAGGGGCCCGTTCTCGTTTTTTAGTCATCGCGCGGCGTCGGAGACTTCTTACCGGCGCGATGTTGTCGCGGCTGGCGATCGAACAAGCCGAGCAGGGCCAGCACCGCCAGGGTCAGCGCGGTCGCTGCCACCGCAAGCACGTAGTAGTGAAAGCCGGCGGCGATCCCCACGACGGCCACCATCAGCAGCGAGGACGCGGTGGTGATGCCGTTCACGTGTCCGCGGCGGCCGAAGATCGTGCCGGCGCCGATGAACGCGACGCCGGCGATGACGGCCTCCACCAATCGCAACGGGTCGATCCGCAGGAACGACGGCATCGCGTCGACCACGGCCGGGTCTTCCAGGGTCAGCCGTCCCACCCCGACCAGCAGCGCGGCCGCGCCGGCGACCAGCATGTGGGTGCGGAATCCCGCCGGGCGGTCCTTCAGTTCACGCTCGAAACCGACGGCGCCGCCGAGCACCATGGCGATTGCGGTGGCAGCGAGCGCTTCCAACTGGGTCAGCCATTCCATGACCGCAGCATCCCTGCGGGCGCGTCAACACCTTGTCAGCGGCGGTCGGGGCGGGAGGCCGTGTTTGAGTACGTGAACGCATCGTCACGCCAGATAAGGTAATTTTCAAAAAATTTCACAAATGATTCCGCTTTGTCGGGCTCGGGGGGAGCAGATAGCGTGGGTACAGATTCCAGGCGCGCAGTGCGTGCCGAAGTGGTTGCGGCATCCGCAGACGACGCCACCCAGCGACTGCTCGAAGCCCTGTGCGCGGTGCGCGATGGCGACTTCAGCGTGCAGCTGCCGGTCCACTGGGAGGGCGTGCACGGCAAGCTCGCCGACTGCTTTAATGCGATCGTCGCCAGTAACCGGCACATGGCCGACGAACTGGCCCGGGTCGGCAAGGCGGTCGGCCAGGACGGCCAGACCGGCAAGCGCCTGGCAATGGCCAACCAGGGCGGCGCCTGGTTCGGCATGCAGCAATCGGTCAACGGCCTGATCGAGGATCTGGTGCGTCCGGTCGAAACCATGACCGAGGCCATGGCTGCCGTCGCCAAAGGCGACCTGAGCCGCACCCTGCCGCTGGAAGTCGATGGTCGCGAACTGAAGGGCGAGTTCCTGCGCTCGGCGAAGATCGTCAACCGCATGATCGACCAGATGAGCGAGTTCAGCGCCGAGGTCACGCGCGTGGCGCTGGAGGTCGGCACCGCCGGCCGGCTCGGCGGCCAGGCCAAGGTCAAGGGCGTGTCCGGCGTGTGGAAGGACCTGACCGATTCGGTCAACGAACTGGCCTCCAACCTCACCACTCAGGTCCGCAACATCTCTGAGGTCACGATCGCGGTGGCCGACGGCGACCTGTCGCGCAAGATCACCGCCGACGTGCGCGGCGAGATGGCGCAGCTGAAGGACGCCATCAACACCATGGTCGACCAGTTGCGCAGCTTCGCTTCGGAAGTGACCCGGGTGGCGCGCGAGGTCGGCACCGAGGGCAAGCTCGGCGGCCAGGCGGTGGTACCCGGCGTCGCCGGCACCTGGAAGGACCTGACCGACTCGGTCAACGCGATGGCATCGAACCTGACCAGCCAGGTCCGCAACATCGCCGAGGTCACCACCGCGGTGGCCAAAGGCGACCTGTCGCGCAAGATCGGCGTCGATGCGCAGGGCGAGATTCTTGCGGTGAAGAACACCGTCAACACCATGGTCGATCAGCTCAACGGTTTTGCTGCGGAAGTCACGCGCGTGGCGCGCGAGGTCGGCACCGAGGGCAAGCTCGGCGGCCAAGCGCAGGTGCCCGACGTCGCCGGCACCTGGAAGGACCTGACCGACCACGTGAATTCGATGGCGTCCAACCTGACCAGCCAGGTCCGCAACATCGCCGAGGTCACCACCGCCGTGGCCAAGGGCGACCTGTCGCGCAAGATCACCGTCGACGTGCGCGGCGAGATGCTGGAGCTGAAGAACACCCTCAACACGATGGTCGACCAGCTCAACAGCTTCGCCGCCGAGGTGACCCGCGTGGCGCGTGAGGTCGGTACCGAAGGCAAGCTCGGCGGCCAGGCGACCGTACCCGGCGTCGATGGCACTTGGGCGGATCTCACCGATTCGGTCAACGCGATGGCGTCGAACCTGACCAGCCAGGTGCGCAACATCGCCGAGGTCACCACCGCGGTGGCGAAGGGCGACCTGTCGCGCAAGATCGGCGTCGACGCCCAGGGCGAGATCCTCGCGGTGAAGAACACCGTCAACACGATGGTGGACCAGCTCAACAGCTTCGCCGCCGAAGTCTCGCGCGTGGCGCGCGAGGTCGGCACCGAAGGCAAGCTCGGCGGCCAGGCCACGGTGCCCGGGGTCGACGGCACCTGGGCCGACCTCACCGACAACGTCAACGCGATGGCGTCGAACCTGACCAGCCAGGTGCGCAACATCGCCGAGGTCACCACCGCGGTCGCGAAGGGCGACCTGTCGCGCAAGATCGGCGTCGACGTCAAGGGCGAGATGCTCGAGCTCAAGGACACCATCAACACGATGGTCGACCAGCTCAACGGCTTCGCCGCCGAGGTGACCCGCGTGGCGCGCGAGGTCGGCACCGAGGGCAAGCTCGGCGGCCAGGCCCGCGTCCCCGGCGTCGCTGGCACCTGGAAGGACCTCACCGACAACGTCAACTCGATGGCGTCGAATCTGACCTCTCAAGTGCGCAACATCGCCGAGGTCGCGACCGCGGTGGCCAAGGGCGATCTGTCGCGCAAGATCGGCGTCGACGCGCAGGGCGAGATCCTGCAGCTCAAGGACACCCTCAACACGATGGTGGACCAGCTCAACAGCTTCGCCGCCGAGGTGACCCGCGTGGCGCGCGAGGTCGGCACCGAAGGCAAGCTCGGTGGCCAGGCGACCGTGCCCGGGGTCGCTGGCACCTGGGCCGACCTGACCGACAACGTCAACTCGATGGCGACCAACCTCACCACCCAGGTGCGCGGCATCGCCCGGGTGGTGACCGCGGTCGCCACCGGCGACCTGACCCGCAAGCTGACGGTGGAAGCCAAGGGCGAGATTGCCGAGCTGGCCGACACGATCAATTCCATGACGGACACCCTGGCGATCTTCGCCGATCAGGTGACCACGGTGGCCCGCGAGGTCGGCGTCGAGGGCCGCCTCGGCGGCCAGGCCAAGGTGCCCGGCACCGCCGGCATCTGGGAAAACCTGACCGGCAACGTCAACCAGCTCGCAGCCAACCTGACCACCCAGGTGCGCGCGATCGCCGAGGTCGCGACCGCGGTGACCCAGGGCGACCTGACCCGATCGATCCAGGTCGACGTCAGCGGCGAGCTGGCCGACCTCAAGGACAACATCAACGCCATGATCGGCACCCTGCGCGCGACCACCGAAAGTGGCCGCGAGCAGGACTGGCTGAAGACCAACATGGCGACCTTCAGCGGCATGATGCAGGGCCAGCGCGACCTCATCACGCTCGGCAACATGCTGTTGTCGGAGCTGGCGCCGCTGGTCAACGCACACAAGGGCCTGATGTATGTCGTCGACGCCGACGAGACCGGCGGCAAGCGACAACTGCGGCAGCTCGCCAGCTATGCCAGCAGCGGCTCGGCCGAAGCTAGGACCGTGCTGGAGTTCGGCGAGGGCCTGATCGGCCAGTGTGCGGCCCAGGCGCGGGTGATCATGATCGACGACGTCGAGCCCGGCACGGTGCAGATCCGCACCGGTCTGCTGGACCTGGTGCCGCGCAGTGTGATCGTGCTGCCGGTGCTGTTCGAAGACGAGGTCAAGGCGGTGATCGAGCTGGCCTCGCTGTCGGAATTCACCGTCTCCCAGCGTGCCTTCCTGGAGCAGCTCTCGCGCAGCATCGGCATCGTGCTCAACACGATCGAGGCGACGATGCGCACCGAGCGCCTGCTCGCGCAGTCGCAGCAACTGGCCGGCGAACTGCAGTCGCAGCAGAAGACCCTGCGCCAGACCAACGAGGACATCGCGCTGAAGGCGGCGTTGCTGGCCGAGCAGAAGAACGAGGTGGAAGGCAAGAACCTGCAGATCGAGCACGCCCGTCGCGCGCTCGAGGAGAAGGCTGCCGAGCTGGCGCTGACCTCGCGCTACAAGTCCGAGTTCCTCGCCAACATGTCGCACGAGTTGCGCACGCCGCTGAACTCGATCCTGATCCTCGGCCAGCAACTGGCGGAGAACGTCGAGGACAACCTGACCCCGCGCCAAGTCGAGTTCGCCAGCACCATCCACGGCGCCGGCACCGACCTGCTGCACCTGATCAGCGACATCCTCGACCTGTCCAAGATCGAGTCCGGCACGGTCACCGTCGACAACGAGGAAATCAGCTTCAAGCACCTGCGCGAGAACATGGAGCGCTCGTTCCGGCATGAAGCCGAACGCCGCCATCTGGAATATTCGGTCGAGTTCTCGCCCGAACTCGGACGCGCGCTCGACACCGACCCCAAGCGCCTGCAGCAGATCCTCAAGAACCTGCTGTCGAACGCGTTCAAGTTCACCGCCGAGGGCAGCGTGCGCCTGGTCGGACGCCCGGCCACGGACGGCTGGATGCCGGGGCATGCGGTGCTGGACGCGGCGCCGACGGTGGTCGCGTTCGACGTCACCGATTCGGGCATCGGCATCTCGCCGGACAAGCAGAAGATCGTGTTCGAGGCCTTCCAGCAGGCCGATGCCGGCACTTCGCGGCAGTACGGCGGCACTGGCCTCGGGCTGGCGATCAGCCGCGAGATCGCCGGCCTGCTCGGCGGCGAGCTGCGCCTGCACAGCGTGGTGGGCGAGGGCAGTACCTTCACCCTGTACCTGCCGCTCTCGTACGCTGGCGCCGATAGCGCCCACGAGGCCCGCGCCGCATCGGCCCACGACAAGGCGCAACGGCTCGAACCATTGACCGCCGACCCGACGGAGGCGCAGCTTGCGACCATCGACGATGATCGCGGCGTGCTGGTCGAGGGCGAGCCGCTGCTGTTGCTGATCGAGGACGACGCCCGCTACGCCACCGTGCTGCGCGACATGGCTCGCTCGCAAGGCTTCCGCGTGCTGGTCGCCAATCGTGGCAGCGAGGCCTTGCGGCTCGTTCGCGAGTACCGTCCCAGCGCGATATCGCTCGACATCTTCCTGCCCGACATGCTCGGCTGGACCGTGTTGGCGCGGCTCAAGCAGGACTCGGAAACGCGACACATCCCGGTGCAGATCGTCACCATCGAGGAGGAGCGCCACCAGGGCATCGAACGCGGCGCATTCTCCTACCTCGCCAAACCGGCCACCACCGAGAGCATCGGTGCAGCGTTGCAGCGGATCAAGGACTACACCTCGCCGCGGGTCAAGCGCCTGCTGATCGTCGAGGACGATGACGCGCAGCGCATGAGCATCGAGGAACTGATCCGCCACGACGATATCGCCATCGATACCGTCGGCACCGGCCAGCAGGCACTCCAGGCGCTGCGCGACGACAGCTACGACTGCATAGTGCTCGATCTGCGCCTGCCCGACATGAGCGGTTTCGACTTGCTCGACAGCATCCAGGCCGAGCCGAAGCTACGCGACGTGCCGGTGGTGGTGTTCACCGGCAAGGACCTCACCGCCGAGGACGACCGTCGCCTCAGGAAGGCCGCCAAGAGCGTGGTCGTCAAGGGTGTGGAATCGCCGGAACGGCTGCTCGACGAGACCGCGTTGTTCCTGCACCGGGTCATCGCCGACCTGCCACCGGCCAAGCAGCGCATGGTGCAGAGCCTGCACGAGTCCGACGACGCGCTGCGCGACAAGCGCGTACTGGTGGTCGACGACGACGTCCGCAACATCTTCGCGATGTCCAGCGTGCTGGAGCGCCACGGCATGGACGTGGTTACCGCCGGCACCGGCCGGGAGGCGGTCGAGAAGGTCGCCGCGGACGACGACATCGCGCTGGTGCTGATGGACATCATGATGCCCGGCATGGACGGCTACGAGACCATGCGGGCGATCCGTGAGCGGCCCGATTCGCGCGCGTTGCCGATCATCGCGGTGACCGCCAAGGCGATGAAGGGCGACCGCGAGAAATGCCTCGAAGCCGGTGCCTCCGACTACCTCGCAAAGCCCGTGGTCACCGACGAGTTGCTGGGGGTGCTACGGCAATGGCTGCACCGCTGAGCGCGCGCAGCGACGGCAGCACGGACGCTCCGGTCAAGATCCTGCTGGTCGACGACCAACCCGGTCGGTTGTTGACCTATCGCGCGATCCTGGAGCCGCTGGGCGAGGAACTGGTGGAGGCCAGCTCCGGCGTCGATGCGCTCAAGCGGCTGATGGAGGACGATTTCGCGCTGATCCTGCTCGACGTCAACATGCCCGGCATGGACGGCTTCGAGACCGCCAGCATGATCCACCAGCACCCGCGGTTCGAGCGTACGCCGATCATCTTCGTCACCGCGGTCAACGTCACCGACATGGACCGCCTGCGCGGTTACAAACTCGGCGCGGTCGATTACGTGATGGTGCCGGTGATCCCGGAGATCCTGCGCAGCAAGGTGGTGGTGCTGGCCGAGCTGCATCGCAAGCGCCTCGAACTGGAGTCGGCCAACGCCAAACTTGCTGCGGCCAACCAGGCCCTGCAGGTCGAACAGGCGCGCGAACTGGAAGTCCTCAACGAGTCGCTGCGAAAGGCCAACGCCGCGCTGGGCGCACAGAACGTCGCGCTGCACGACGAGATCGCCGAGCGCGCCCGCGCCGAGCAGTTGCTGCGCGAGGCCGATCGCCGCAAGGACGAGTTCCTCGCCACCCTCGCGCATGAATTGCGTAATCCGCTGGCGCCATTGCAGAACGCGATGAGCATCCGCCGGCTGTCCAACCCGGACGCCGACGACCCCCTGCAGGGGCTGATGGAACGCCAGCTCGCGCTGCTGGTGCGACTGATCGACGACCTGCTCGACATCGCCCGGATCAGCCAGGCCAAGCTGACCCTGCGCAAGCACGCCACGTCGCTGCGCGAGATCGTCGATTCGGCGGTCGAGGTCGCGCGGCCGGCAATCGAACAGGGCGAGCACGAACTGGTGGTGTCACTGCCGGTCGAACCGATCCGGTTGGTGGCCGACCAGGCGCGACTGTCGCAGGTGTTCGCCAACCTGCTCAACAACGCGGCCAAGTATTCCGAACCGCACGGCCACATCGAACTGGCCGCCCAGGTGAACGAGGGCAGGGTGGAGGTGCAGGTACGCGATGCCGGCATCGGCTTGCGGCCGGACCAGGTCGACAGCATCTTCGAGATGTTTTCCCAGGTCGAAACGGCGATCGACCGCACCCATGGCGGCCTCGGCATCGGCTTGACCCTGGTGCGTCGACTGACCGAAATGCACGACGGCCAAGTCTCGGTCACCAGCGAGGGTCTCGGGCACGGCGCGACGTTTGCCGTTACCTGGCCGCTGCAGCCGGTGGAAGAATCACCGGATACGGCGGCTGTCGCGCCGGCCAGCACCACGGCCACCGTCCGCAAGCGGGTGCTGGTGGTCGACGACAACCGCGACGCCGCCGATACGCTGGCAATGATGATCGAGATGCTCGGCCATGAGGTGCGCCGACTGTACGACCCCCACGCGGTGATCGCCGACGTGACGGCGTTCCGGCCGCAGGTGGTGTTTCTCGATGTCGGCATGCCGGGTTTAAGCGGTTACGAACTGGCGCCGAAGCTGCGTGCGTTGCCGGGCTTTGATGATCTCGCGATCGTCGCCGTGACCGGCTGGGGCCAGCCGGAGGACCGTCGTCGGACGCGGGCGGCCGGGTTCGACGAACACCTGGTCAAGCCGCCACCGCTGGAAGCCATCCAGCGGCTGTGCAGCGAGCCCGTGCGACTCCCGGTACATTCCGATGGCTGAGCAGTGGTGGCCGCTGTCCACCAACGCCGGTGGCGAGGACGCCTCGCTCATGCTGCTCGAACGGCTCGCCCACGACCTGCGTGGCCCGTTATCGCCGCTGCAGACGGCCGCGTACCTGTTGCGCCGGGACGACGTCGAGGCGGAGCGTCGGGTCGAGTTGCTGGAGATCATCGAACGCCAGACCACACGCTTGAGCGCGATGGTGCAGGAGGTGTCGGATTGGACGCGCGCCCGCCAATCGCGTCTGGTGGAGCATCGGCGTCCGGTCGGCGCGTCGTTGCTGGTCGAACTGGGCTGCGCACCTGCCGGCCCGACGGTGCAGCTCGATCTGCCAGAGACTCTTGATACCGCCATGGTCGACGGCGATGCGCAGCGATTGGTGCAGATGCTGTCGACACTGGTGGGATTCATGCAGGCGAAAGTCGGCGACAGCGGCCTCTCGGTGCGCGCCTCAATGGCCGACAACGCATTGGGCGTCGTCATCGAAGCACCCGGGGTGACGTGGGCCGAGGGCGAACGCGAATCATTGTTCAAGCAGGCGCAGGTCGCACCATTCGACGAAGGCCTGGGGATGCGCCTGCTGCTCGCCCAAGCGATCGCACGGGCACATGGTGGCGCAGTGGATGTCGGAGAAACCTCGGCCGATGGCGCCTGCCTGCATGTCAGGCTCCCGCTGGCCACCTAGTCACTGCGCTCGCGCTGGTAACGCGGTTCAGTCCTCTGACTTCGAGGGCAGGAACGGCGACACTGGGTCGCTGGCCGGGAAGGTTTCCTTCAACGCTTCGTCCAGGTCGTCGCTCTCCTGCCGCTTGCGCTTCTCCGCTTCCGCCGGCGTCTCGCGCGGAGTGTCCTCGCCGGGTTTCCTGGGATTGTCCGTCGGAGTGCTCATCAGGCCGCAACCAGCTTGTGCTGCATCCTCAGCCATGCAGCTTCGGCGGCGGCGCTGGCTTCGTTCCAGTCCAGCGGACTGTTGCCGCGGGTACGCTCGTAGGGTTCGGCCAACTGCTCGCGCAACTCGTCGAACGTCCGCCCATGGCCATCGAGGAAGACATTGATTCCGAGCTTCAGGGCCGGTTCGTAGTCAACGAAATCCAGGCCGGGTCGGAAGAAAGGGTGGTGGCGGTGATGCGCACGCCAGAACTGCAGCTCGCCATCGAAATCGACAAAGCTGGGTACGTCTACTGCTTCAACCTGGCCGGACATCCTGGAAATCTCCCTGAGCGGCCCCCTGTAAACGCATCTTGGCCCCGAAACCTGCCAACTGCAACGAGTCCGATGAAGAGTTCAGGGTCCAACAAAAAAACGGGCCGCTTTCGCGACCCGTTTTCTTCGAACTGGTGGAGGTGGGGGGAATTGAACCCCCGTCCGAAGGCACTCCATCCCCGGCACTACATGCTTAGCTCACCGTTGGATCTCGCTCCCGGACAGCACGGTGCGCGAAGCGCATCCGGGGGCCAGCCTGCTAAAGGTTAACCGGGTGCTGGCAGGCGGCCACTCCCGGCGATTCCGTGATGATGACCCTACGTCGCGAGCACGGACACAAGCGATTTCGGGGCTTAGGCCTTAAGCGGCCAGTGCGTAGTTGTCGTCGTTGGCAACTAGAGTTTTGCAGCTGGATTTACGAGGAAAGCTACCCCCTCGGCATGCGCCAAGCGATTTCGCGACCCCCGTCGAAGCCAGTGCACCCCCGGGGACTACAAGATTGCTGACCCGATCAGTATAGGGGCGTGGCGGGCCCGATCAAGCGGCGTGAGCGGGTAAGGCGACCGCTGTTCAGCTGACGCCGCGGATGCACCCGGGCTTGTATGCTTCCGCCCCATGGACGATGCCCCCGGTCAACCCAGCAAGCTCTCCCTGGCCGACCGGCTGCGTCCGTTGCGCGGGCACCTGTGGGCGCTGGTGGTGTTGCTGGGATCGGTGGGTTCGGTGTTCATCCTTTGGCAGATGGCCTACGAGCGTGAATTGCGCGCGGCGAACGTCAGCTTCGTCAGCAATACCCAGGAGATCGCCGAACTGCTCAGGCAGCAACTGGTCAACTACGAGCTGGTGGCCGGTGGCGGGGCGTCGCTGTTCGCTTCGGTCAACCGGCCGACGCCGCGGCAGTGGTACGGCTATGCCGATGGCATGGAGCTGGCCCGTCGGTTTCCGGAGATGGTCGGGTTGGGATTCGCCGGCTATGTCAGTCAGTCGCGCCTGGACGAATTGCAGATCGAGTGGCGACAGGCGGGTTGGGGCCAGTTGGAAGTGCGGCCACAGGGCGTGCGCGATTACTACGGGCCGATCCTGTACCTGGAGCCGCGCACGGTCGAGAACGTCGGCGCGATCGGCTTCGACATGTACTCCGAGCCGACCCGCCACGCGGCGATGGCAGCGGCGCTGGAAACCGGCGAGGCCTCGCTGTCGGGGCCGGTGCACCTGATCCAGGATAGCGGCAGGCCAGGTACCAGCCTGCTGCTTTACCTGCCGGTGTATCGAGGCGGTGACCGTCCGCCGACGGCCGAGGCACGACATGCGGCGATGCTGGGCTGGGTCTATGTGCCGTTCCGGCTCGACCGGTTCATCGCCGCGAAGCTGGGGGAACGCCGAGACATGCGGTTCCGCATCTACGATGTCACTGCCGGTGCGTCGCAGTTGCTCTACACGGCGGAACTCGATACGGCCTCGCAGGAGCCGCCGGCATTCCGTCACGGCATCGAGTTCGACACCTACGGTCGGCGCTGGCGGATGGAGTTCGACTCGTTGCCGCGGGCGCAGGCAGTGCCGCGACTGGAGGGTCTGCAGAACACGCTGGCGTTGGGGCTGTTCGCGTCGCTGCTGATGTATGCGATCGCGTGGATGCTGGCGCAGACCGAATCGCGCGCGCATGGCATCGCCCTGCGTTTGACCGAGGATTTCCGCCGAAGCGAGCAGCGCTTCCGCATCGCCATGACGTACTCGGCCATCGGCAAGGCATTGCTCGACAGCCAGGGCAGGATCGTGGAGGCCAATCCAGCGATGGGCAGGATCGTCGGCATCGTCCCGCAGGGGCTGGTTGGCAAGCGCTTCGACGCGCTGTTCGAGGACGATGAGGCCACCGCCCGCGGCAGACATCCGGGCGACAGCACCGATGACGCCGGGGTGCATCGGTCCACCCGCCGCCTGCATCGCGAAGGCGGCGAGCCCCGTCATGCGCAACTCACCTATTCGCCGCTGCCCGGCAACCTCGGGCAGGACATCGTCGGCCTGGTACAGGTCGAGGACGTGACCAAGCGCCTGCGAGCCGAGGCCAAGGTGCTGGCGCTCAACCGCACCCTGGAGGCCAGGGTCGTGTCGCGCACCCGTGAATTGAGCCAGGCCAACCAGGAGCTGGAAGCCTTCGCCTACAGCGTCTCGCACGACCTGCGCGCGCCGCTGCGGGCGATCGATGGCTTCAGCCGGATCCTGGCGGAGCGCTATTCCGGCACCCTCGACACGGCGGGCCAGGGTTACCTGGAGCGCGTGCGCAATGCCGCCAGCCGGATGGGCGAACTGATCGACGCGCTGCTGAAGATGTCGCGCCTGGGCCGCGGCGAGGTCAAGCGCGAGCGGGTCGACCTCAGCCGGATGGCCGGCGAGGTCGTCGAGGATCTGCGGGCCGGCGACCGCGAGCATGCCGTGGACGTGGATATCACGCCCTCGATGTTCGTCGATGGCGATGCGGCGTTGCTGCGCAACCTGCTGGGCAACCTGATCGGAAACGCCTGGAAGTTCACCCGCGGCAGCGAGCACCCGCGGGTGGAGGTCGGGCAGAAGGCCGGCGAGTTCTTCGTCCGCGACAACGGCGCCGGGTTCGCCCAGGAGTATGTCGACAAACTGTTCCGTCCGTTCCAGCGCCTGCATGACCAGAGCCAGTTCGCCGGCCATGGCATCGGCCTGGCGTCGGTCAAGCGCGTGGTCGAGCGCCATGGCGGTACGATTCGCGCCGAGGGCCGCGAAGGCGAGGGCGCGACGTTCTATTTCACCTTGCCCGGCGATCGCACCGAGCACTGACCGGTCAGGCGTTCTTGTTGTGCGAGCGCATCACGCGCAGCTTGTCGCGCGCCCAGTCGCGATCCTTGTCGGCCTGGCGCTTGTCGTGGGATTGCTTGCCCTTGGCCAGCGCCAGCTCGATCTTCACCTTGTTGCCTTTCCAGTACAGCGAGGTCGGCACCACGGTGTAGCCGTCGCGCTGGATGCGGCCGATCAGGTTGTCGATCTCGCGCCGGTGCATCAGCAGTTTGCGGGTGCGGCGTTCTTCGGTGACGACGTGGGTCGAGGCCGATATCAGCGGGGTCATCTGCGCGCCGAACAGGAACATCTCGCCGTCGCGGACCACCGCGTAGCTTTCGCCGATGTTGGCGCGGCCGGCGCGGATCGACTTCAACTCCCAGCCCTGCAGCGCCAGGCCGGCTTCGAAGCGTTCCTCCAGCGCGTAGTCGTGGCGCGCGCGCTTGTTGAGCGCGATGGTGCCGCCGCCGCCCTTTCCCTTATCCTTGTTCTTCTTCTTCGTCGTCATCGTGCCTATTGTCCCTGATTGCGGGGCGCGCGGGTTAGCGGGACGGCCGCGAACACACGATCCGACCGGACCTGACGCTTCCCGATGCCAAGCATCCGCCGCACCGCACTTGTCGAGCACTCCGCCGCGCGTATGTTCGCGCTGGTCAACAACATCCCCGCGTATCCGCGGCGGTTCGACTGGTGCGACGGCGCGCAGGTGCTGGAGTCATCGGACAACCGGGTAGTGGCCCGGCTCGACCTCGGCCTGGGCGCGCTGCGCACCTGGTTCACCACCGAGAACACGGCATCGCCGCCGCATCACATCGACCTGAAACTGGTCGACGGCCCGTTCCGCAGCCTGTCGGGCCGCTGGGAGTTCCACGCACTCGACGAATCGGCCTGCAAGGTGACCTTGACGCTCAATTTCGAGCCGAAGGTGAAGCTGCTGGCGCCGGCGATGGCGATCGGTTTCCAGGGACTGGCCGACCGGATGGTCGACGACTTCATCCGGGTCGCGGATCGCGGCGGCGAATGAAGGTCGAGCTGGTCCGGGCGTGGCCACGGCGATTCGAGCGGATCGAGCTTGAGCTGGGCGAGGGCGCCTGCGTGGCCGATGCGCTGCAGGCCGCGGGTTGGGCCAGTTCCGCCGAGTCGCCGGATTGCGCGGTGTTCGGTGTGACCGCGGACGTGGCGACCGTGCTGCACGATGGTGACCGGGTCGAATGGCTGCGGCCGTTGCTGACCGATCCGAAGGAAGCGCGACGGCGGCGAGCGGCCAGTCGCAAGTCCTGACCGGTTACTTGTCCTTGTCCTTCGCAAGGTTCGGGCCGAACTGCTTGCGCGCCGACTTGGCCAGTTGCTCGTCCTGCTCTGGGAAGTACTCGCCTTCCCAAGTGGTGAGCGCGCCGTCCTCGAACCACAGGGTGAGGTTCTTGATCTCGGTGTGTCCGAGCCGGTTGGTGCGCTGGGTCGAGGTGTAGTCCCAACGGTCATGATGGAACGGATCCTGGATCGACGGCGTGCCGATCAATCCCAGCACCTGCTGCTTGCTCATGCCGGCCTGCAACTGCTCGACCGCGGTCGACTCCAGCAGGTTGCCCTGGTAGATCGGCTGGCGATAGATGATGCCGCAACCGGCGCTGATGGCGGCGATCGACAAGGCAAGCAGGAGCGTACGCATCGGGTGCTGTGGCATCGGTTTTCATGGCAGTCGGAGAACGGGCCGATGATACACTGAAGGCATGACTGCGCGGCCCGGCCGCGGCTGTGTTCATCCGGTGTTCCATGGCGCCCAGCGCCCGGAACGAAGCCGAACGGGAGTTCCAATGGAATCGCACGACCTCCGCAAGGCGGGCCTGAAAGTCACCCATCCGCGCACGCGGATCCTCGAGTTGCTGGAGAAGGCCAAGCCACGGCACATGACCGCCGAGGACATCTACCGGCTGCTGCTGGACCACGGTGAGGACATCGGCCTGGCGACGGTCTACCGCGTGCTGACCCAGTTCGAGGCTGCCGGGCTGGTGCTCAAGCACAACTTCGAGTCCGGCCAGTCGGTCTACGAGCTCGACCGCGGCCACCACCACGACCACATGGTCGACATCGACACCGGCAAGATCATCGAGTTCGAGAGCGCCGAGATCGAGGAGTTGCAGGCCAGGGTCGCGGCGAAGCACGGCTACGAGATCGAGGAACACTCGCTAGTGCTGTACGTG
The DNA here is from genome assembly GCA_050737695.1 of Lysobacter sp. Lineage (GTDB taxonomy): Bacteria > Pseudomonadota > Gammaproteobacteria > Xanthomonadales > Xanthomonadaceae > Novilysobacter. The sequence continues at coordinate 17,731 of JBOHYB010000056.1, forward strand.
CGCAAGAAGCGCTGAAGCCCGGGCTCTTGTAGGAGCGGCTTCAGCCGCGATCTGAAACCGGCACGAGCGAGCGC
>JBOHYB010000057.1:0-16514 GCA_050737695.1 Lysobacter sp.
TCAAGGGCCTGTATGCCAAAGCGCGGGCCGGGCAACTGCGCAACTTCACCGGCATCGACTCGCCGTACGAGGTGCCCGAGCACCCCGACTACCGGCTGCCTACCACCGAGCAAAGCGCCGAGGCGTTTGCCGAGCAACTGGTGCGCGACTTGCTGGCGCCACGCTGATCACCGCCATTGGAAGACGAGGGCCGTCCGACCGTGAACGTTGACGATCTTGGCAAGCATCTGGACCTGCAGGCGGCCGCGCCGGTCAGCGTGGTCATCCCGTGTTTCCGCTGCGCGGACACGATCGGCGATGCGGTCGCCTCGATCGCGGCGCAGACCCTGCTACCCGCGGAGATACTGCTGGTCGACGACTGCAGCGGCGACAGCACCGTCGACGCGCTGCGGTCGCTGGCGGCCGACCACCCACCGGGCTGGATCAAGGTGATCGAGTCGGCCGGCAATGGCGGTCCGTCGGCAGCGCGCAACAGCGGCTGGAAACATGCCGGCGAGGAATACATCGCCTTCCTCGATGCCGACGACAGTTGGGCGCCGCGCAAGCTCGAACTGCAGATGGCGGCGCTGCGCGCCGACCCCGACATCGCCCTGATCGCCCACCGGATGGACGTGCGCGACCGCAACCTGCCGCCGCCTGCGCTGCAGCTGCCGGCGCGGACCTCGATCCTGGGCCGCCGCCGGGTGCTGCTGAACAATCCCTTCCCGACCGCCTCGGTGGTACTGCGCCGCGACCTGCCGTTCCGCTTCAACGAGGACTTCCGCCGGGTCGAGGACTTCCTGTTGTGGGCGCAGATCTCCGGCGCCGGCCATCGCTGCGCCAAGATCAACCAGACCCTGGCGTCGTGGCACAAGCCCAACTATGGCGCCGGGGGACTCAGCGGCGACCTGGCCGCCATGCATCGGGCCGGCCGCCAGGTGCGTCTGGAATTGTTGCGACTGGGCCTGATCAGCCACCCGGAGTACTACTTCTCGCGTCTGCTCAGCATCTTCCGGCGCGCCGGCCACAAGCTGGTATTGCGGGTTCGCCAGTTCAATACGGGCGGAGCGCGGGCCCGACCATGACGATCCACTCCGGCACTGGCAGCGCCACCGCCAGCAGCACCGCGCTCAGTGCCCGCTGGGGGCTGGCAATCCTGCTACTGGTCGCGGTGGCCGCGTTCGGCTGCTGGCTGGTGGGCATGCGGTCGCTGGAGATCGGCACCGACACGCCGGTCTACGCCGGGTTCTTCGAGCGCCTCGGCCACGGCGACAGCCAGACCCGGCTGGAGCCGGGTTTCGTCGCGGTCAGTTACCTGCTGAGCAAGCTCGGCCTTGGCGTCAACGGCTACCAGGCGGCACTGTTCGGCCTGATGCTGATCACCGTGTGGATATCGACCCGCAAGTATTTCAGCTACCTGGGCGATACCCGCGGCTACCTGACGTTCCTCAGCGCGTCGATGATGCTGCTGTTCCTGTCGCCGATGTTCGTCAACGCCTCCATCAACGCGATCCGGCAGGGGCTGGCCGCACTGCTGGTGTTCACCGCGTTGCTGTCGTTCCACCAGCGCCAGTGGTGGCAGTTCGCGTGGTACGGCGCGCTGGCTACCAGCCTGCATTACTCATCGCTGTTGTACCTGGCGTTCGCGCCCGCGCTGTTCCTGAACACCAAGGCGCTGCGCTACGCCGGCGCCGTCGGTCTGCTGGTGTACTGCAGCGGCCTGTCACAACTGATCGTGCAAACCCTGACCCCGGGCATCCACGCAGTGGTGATGGAGTACGCCGCGCGCACGGAGCTGCGCGCCGGCACCCGGATCGACTTCGCGGTGTTCTCGGCGTTCTGGTACGTGCTGCCGCACCTGCTGGCGCCGGCACTCCGGCCGCCGTATCGCGAGCGCATCCTGCACAGCACCGCGGTCTACCTGGTGATGCTGCTGCCGTTCTTCGCGATCGGCTGGGGCTACTTCTCCAACCGCTACCTGCTGCCCGCCTGGCTGGCGGTGTCGCTGATCCTGGCGGCAGTGGTTTGCCACAACCGCCTACAGGCGCTGAGTCATCCGTTGCTGATCCGGCTCGGACTCATCGCGTCGTGCGCGGTCTTCTACTGGTATGTCACCACCGAAACCGTGATCTGAACCGGAGCGGGCAGGCGGCAACACCGCCCCACGTAAAAAGACCGTTAGCGTTCCATGACGAAATGCCGCCCGGCGCTTCACGTGGCACAGGCGCCCGGGGCCGTAGCGTGACCGGGCCCTTACCCCTCGCACGTTTGCATTTGCAAGGAGCCCCCCATGTCCAGATCTTCCACGCCCTCGACGACTTCCGCCGCGCCGTTGCAATGGCTTGCACTGGCGGCTGCCCTGGCCATGCTCGGAGGCTGCGCGAGCGGATCGGGAATGGCCAGTTCCGATGGCCAGCTCGGCACCCTGGTCAACAGCGGCGATGTCAAGGTGGTGCAGATCACCCCGGAGCTGGTGGCGCTGAACCAGAGCAAGGAACAGCCCACGGTGCCGCAGGAACTGCTGGATTACCGTCCGGAGTCGTATCGCATCAGTCCGGGCGACACCATCCAGGTGACCGTCTGGGACCACCCCGAACTGACCACGGAAACCGGCGGCGAAGGCAGTAACGGACGCCTGGTGCATCCCGATGGCACCTTCTATTACCCGTACGTGGGCACGCTCAACGTCGAGGGAATGAAGATCGAGGAGTTGCGCAGCATCGTCACCAGCAAGCTGGCGCACTACCTGCAGACCCCGCAAGTCGACGTCAACGTGGTCGGATACGGCAGCCGCGTCACCTTGCAGGGGGCGTTCGTCAACACCACCCCGCAGGACATCACCACCGTGCCGTTGACGGTGTCGCAGGCCGTCGGCACCGCGGTCATCGACGTCGAGCAGGCCGACCTGTCGGGGCTGGTCCTCACCCGCGAGGGCAAGAACTACACGATCAACCTGGACGAGATGAATCAGGATCTCGACACCGCACCGCCGATCTACCTCAAGCCCGGCGACCGGCTGTACCTGCCGTTCAACGACCGCAAGGAAGTCTACGTACTCGGCGAGGTGCTGCGTCCGCAGGCGATCACCTTCAAGACCTCGGGCCTGACCCTCACCCAGGCCCTCGGGCGCTCCGGCGGGCTCGACCCGGTGACCTCGAACAGCGACGCGGTCTACGTCGTCCGTGGCATGGACCGGATGGCGCAGGAACCGGCGACGGTGTTCCAACTCGATGCCAGTACACCGGCGGCATACGCGCTGGCGGACGAATTCGAGATACAGCCCGGCGACGTGGTGTACGTGGGCGCCGCCGGCGTGACCCAGTGGAACCGCTTCCTGAGCCAGTTGCTGCCGCTGTCGGGCATCATCCGCAACGCCACCGTACCGGGGAGCAATTGACCCAGCCATCGATGCGGCCGGTGCTGGACCGGCCCCGCCGCGTCCTGCTGGTGTGTGTCGGCAATGTCTGTCGCAGTCCGACGGCGGAGGTGCTCCTGCGCCGCCGCTGCCACGGTGGCGGGATCGCGGTGGAGTCGGCCGGGCTGGGCGCGCTGGTCGGCAATCCGATCGATCCGCTGGCCGAAGCGGTCCTCGCCGAGCATGGCCTGAGCGGTGCGACCCACGTCGCCCGCCAGCTCACCGCAGCCATGGTCGATACCGCCGACATCGTGCTGGTCATGGAAGCACCGCAGCGCGGCGCGATCCAGGCCCTGTCCGCGCCGGCCGCGGACCGGACGTTCCTGTTGGGCAAGTGGCACGGCGAGGTCGACATCCCCGACCCGTATCGCCAGCGGCTGGCGGTGTTCCGCGATGTCTACTGGATGATCGACAAAGCCGTGAACAGCTGGTGCATGCATCTTTTTTGATACGTGCCGACGGGCCGCGCGGCGGCCTCTTGCATCGGACTTGTACGTTGGTAATGGAGCACCGCGAATGACAGGCGGTGGCGATCGGCAGTGTCATCGACACTGCCATCGGAGTTCCTGAATCTCTGTTCAAGATGAACCCGCAGGCTTCATCGCTCCATCATGCTGCGGTGCTTAGAAATGCGTGGTTGGTCACGAATTCCATAGCCAGTGCCGCCGGTGCTTTGGTCCTGCAGAACGCCCACGTGAGAGACGAACATGCACCCAGAGAGGTTCATTGCCGCCAGCGCGATCGCAGTCATCGTGACCATGGTCGCGATCTTTACACTGCGGCAACTGGCGCCGCGCATCGGTCTGGTCGACAAGCCCAACGATCGCAAGCGCCACCGCGGTCGGGTGCCATTGATCGGCGGGCTGTGCTTCTTTCTCGGCACCCTGGCCGGGCTGGCGTATTTCGGCTACATGGACCGGTTCGTGGTGTGCCTACTGGCGGTGGGCGCGCTGATCCTGCTGACCGGATTGCTCGACGACCTCGATGACCTGAGCGCGCGGACCCGGTTGATCATCCAGGCCGGCACCGCGGGTCTGGTGATCCTCACCACCGGCACCTACATCGACGGCGGCGGCACGCTCTTCAACGGCGAGGAATTCCGCCTGCATGCGTTGGGTATCCCGGTCACCATCATCGCCGTGGTCGGGCTGATCAACGCCTTCAACATGCTCGACGGCATCGATGGGCTGGCGGCCGGGCTGGCGATCGTCAGCATCGTCTCGATCCTGGCCTTCATGGGGGTCGGCTGGCCCACGGTGGGGGTCGCGCTGCTGCTGCAGATCCTCGCCGCCACCCTGGTCCCCTACATGTGCGTCAACCTGGGTTGGCCGGACGGTCGCAAGATATTCATGGGCGACGCCGGCAGCACCCTGATCGGTTTCCTGGTGGCCTGGAGCCTGATCTTCCTGAGCCAGCGCGAGGCCGCCCAGCTGGCGCCGGTCGACGTGCTGTGGTGCGTGGCGTTGCCGGTGATGGACACGCTGGCGGTGATGTATCGGCGGGTGCGTAGCGGGCGTTCGCCGTTGAAGCCCGATCGCCAGCACTTGCATCACCTGCTGCTCGATATCGGCTGCTCGTCGCGGCAGGCGCTGGGGTTGCTGGTCGGCCTGAGTGCATTGATGGCCGGCGCCGGCTACGCGCTGCGCAATGCGCCGGAGTTGGTGAGCCTGGTGGCCTTCGCGAGCACGTTGGTGGTTTACGTGGCGTTCTCGCCGCGGATCGTGGAATCGCTGAGTTTCGCGTCGCGCGGCTCGGCGAAGGCCAAAGGGCTGGGTTCCCTCGAGACGGTCGCGCCGCGTCAGTCGCCGTCGGATCCCGAGGCGTTTCCGGGGCCGGCGTTGTGGTCGGGCACCCACTCCGTCCGCGTGACCGGCGAGCACCGGATCGTGATGCGACGGGTCGCCGCCGAAGGTGCGGCGCACGCCGCGGCATCGACCACGTCCGCCGATGTGGTCCGGGTGCTGTGCGTGCTGGACGCCTCGCCGGACAGCCTGAAGCTCGCCCCGGTGGTGCGGCAACTGTCGTCCGACGCGCGTTTCGAACTCAAGGTCTGTGTCACCGCGTTGCCCAACCAGCGCTCGCGGCAGATGCTGCGCCTGTTCAACATCCGCCCCGACCACGTGCTCGACGTGCTGGCGCCGGACAAGGAACTGGCCGACATGACCTCGGCTCCGGTGCGCGGAATGAAGCGGGTGCTGGGCGAGTGCGAGCCCGATGTCCTGCTGGTCCATGGCGATTCGCTGACCACGCTGGCGGCGACGCTGGCGGCGCACTTCCAGGGGGTGCCGGTGGCCTGCGTCGATGGCGGCTGGTCCGGTTCCGGCGACCCGGATGGCAGCGAGGCCGACGAAGCGGTCCGCAAGGTGACCCGACCGCTGGTGTCCCTGCACTTCGCCTCGACCGAGACGGCGGCCCGGGCATTGCTGGACGCCGGGGTCCCGCAGGAGCGCATCGAGGTCGCCGCGACCGCGGCCACCGAGGTGTCGAAATCCCTTCTGGCGGTGCGTCAACGCGACATCGGCGAACGGGAGGACCTGGCGCGACGGTTTTCGTTCCTGCGCGCGGGCAGCCCACTGTTGCTGGTGGCCCACCGTCCGGCGCCCGAGGCCGGCGTGGACATCGGCCGGACCCTGTCCACCCTGGCGAGCCGACGCCCGGACCTGGACATCGTCTGTCCGGTCCTTCCGGCGGCCGGTCCGCAAGGCCCGAGCGATCCGCACGGCGATTTCCCGAACCTGCACCTGGTCCAGCCGCTGGACTATCTGGCGTTCTGCTACCTGCTCAACGCGGCGTACCTGGTCCTGGCCGGCTCGCGCGAGATCCAGCAGGAAGCGGCGTTGTGGAACAAGCCGGTGCTGATGTTGCGCGGCGCCGCCGAAGGTCCCGGCGAGGCCCGCATCGCCCGTGCCGACACCCGTTCGGCCATCGACGAGGTGAAGATCGCCGAATGCGTGATGACCCTGCTCGGTGACGACCGCGCCTACGAGGCGCTGTGTTTTGCCGCCGGTCCGGGCGGCGACCGCAATGCCGGGCTGTGCATCGTCCAGGCACTGGCCAACCTGCCGCGGAAGGCTTCATCGCTCGCGGCGTGATGACCGGCCGGCGGCCATGCGCCGCGGTCGGCAAGCAGTCTGGTAACAGGAGAGTTCCGTGAACGAGCTAATGGCGAACCGGCCAACCGAGATTTCCCCGCAGGTGGAGGCCGTCCCGCCGCGTGAGGAACATATCGATCTGCACGCATTGTTCGGGGTGCTGAACGATCACCGGAAATTCATCCTGATCGGCACCGCGTTGTTCTTCCTGGCCAGCGTGCTGTACGTGATCATGGCCACGCCGATGTACCAGGCGAGCGCGATGGTGCAGGTGGAAGGCACCTCGCCCGGCCAGGCCAACCAACAGGCGGCGGGCCAGATGGTCGACCTCGCCGGCTCGCGTGCGGTGACCGAGATTCCGTTGCTGACCTCGCGCAGTGCGCTGGGCGAGGCGGTGGAGAACCTCGACCTTGATATCCAGTCCGAACCGCAGCGATTCCCGCTGATCGGCGAGTTCATCGCCGGTCGCTATGCGCCGGAGCAGCCCGGTGCGGTGGCGCCGGCCCTGCTCGGGATGGACCGCTACGGCTGGGGCGGCGAGCAACTCGATATCCCCGTGCTCGACGTGCCGGACGCCATGCTCGGCCAGCCACTGGTGCTGGTAGCCGGCGAGCAGGACCGCTACAGCCTGCTGAACGAGGACGGCCAGGTCCTGCTGGAAGGCACGGTTGGGCAACTGGTCAAGGGCGGCGACGGCATCGCGATGAAGATCGACGCGCTCAGCGCCAATCCCGGCACCCATTTCGACGTCGTGCGAAGCAGCCATATCGGCGCGGTCTCGCGACTGGCGGAAAACATCGCCGCGGTCGAACGCGGCGAGGAGTCGGGGATCATCGCCCTGACTTACCAGAACACCGATCCGGAACTGGCGGCGCAGGTGCTGGGGCAGATCAGCACGTCCTACCTGCGCCAGAGCGTGCAGCGCAATTCGGCCGAAGCCGAGAACCGGCTGGAGTTCGTCAACGAGCAGTTGCCCAAGGTGCGGGCCGACCTGGAAGAGGCGCAGAACGCGCTGAACGCGTTCCAGAGCCGCGTCGGTACGGTCGATATCAGCATGCAGACCGAGGCATTGCTCAGCCAGACCGTGGCGCTCAACAACAGCATCCAGCAGCTGCGCGTGCAGCAGCCGGATGTCGCCCGCCGCTTCACCCCCAATCATCCGGCGTACCAGGCGCTGCAGAAACAGATCGGCCAACTCGAGGCCGAGAAGGGCGCGTTGCAGGCGCGGATGAGCCAGTTGCCGGACATCCAGCAGGGCCTTTACCGACTCAGCCGCGACGTCGAGGTCACCAATCGGACTTACACCAACCTGCTCGACCAGGCCCAGCAGCTCGACATCGCCCGCGCCAGCGCGATCGGCAACGTGCAGGTCATCGACCAGCCGGCGGTCAACGTCGCCCAGCCGGTCTGGCCCAAACCGGTGCCGGTGATCGGCGGCGTCACCGCGCTGGGCGCGATGATGCTGGTCGCCTTCGTGCTGACCCGGCAGGTGCTCAACCGCAATGTCGAGGATCCCGAGGACATCGAGCAGCTCGGCCTGCCGGTGTATGCCTCGATCTTCCTCAGCTCGCAGGAGCGCGCCAACGCGCTGCGCCCGCAGAAGCGCCACGCGACGCGGCCGAACCTGCTGGCGTTCAGCGCACCGTCGGACCTGGCGATGGAAGCGCTGCGCGGCCTGCGCACCAGCCTGCACTTCGCCCGCATCGAACCGAAGAACAACCTGCTGATGATCGCCGGCCCGAGCGCCGGCGTCGGCAAAACCTTCGTCAGCTCCAACCTCGCCGTGACCATCGCCCAGGCCGGCCAGCGCGTGTTGCTGATCGATGCGGACATGCGCCGCGGCACCCTGCACGACGTGATGGGCACACGATGGGAGGACGGCCTGTCGGAGTTGATCTCCGGACAGATCCCGCTGGAGGCCGCCATCCGGCGGGTGCGCGGGACCGAGAACCTGTCGTTCATCTCGCGTGGCAAGGTGCCGCCCAACCCGTCGGAATTGCTGATGCACCCGGACTTCGCCGGACTGCTGCAGGAGCTAGCGCCGCAGTACGACCTGGTCATCATCGATACGCCGCCGGTGCTTGCGGTCACCGACGCGGCGGTGATCGGCCACCACGTCGGCACCACCTTGCTGGTGGTGCGCTTCGGGATGAACCAGGCGCGCGAGGTCGCCCTCGCCAAGCAGCGCCTCGAGCAGAACGGGGTGAAGGTCAAGGGCGCGATCGTCAACGCGGTGCAGCGGCGCAGCGCCGGCCACTATAGCTATAGCTACAGCTACTACGACAGCCGTCCGACCGGGAGTTGACTGCCACGCCCAGAGGAAACATCGCACGATGACCATCCAGGGAACCCCGCGGCACGGCGTGGCCGAAGCGAGTGCCTCGACCACCGTCGACGACGATCCGTGCCAGGCCGGGCAGGAGGCACGCCAGGTGTCGGACGCGGCTCCACGCCAGCCCCGGCCTGCGACCGCGGCCACGCCTGGCGATGCGCCGCTGCAGATCACCATGTCGCCGTACTTCGGGACGCCGGATTTTTCCAGTCTTGCCCGGCACCACCACGAAGGCGCCCGGCTCGACCCGGTATCGGTCGCCGACCTGCTGCGCAACGGCTTCGTCTACGCGCCGCATTCGATCTTCGAGCAGGTCAAGCTGGCGACGGTCGGCTTCGACCCGGGGCAGGACATGCACGGGTCGCCGGAGTACCGCTTCATGTTTCCCAGCAGCGGTCGCTGCCAGGACGTCGGCGACGTCGAGCAGGACTGGGTCGGCACCTATCACCGGCTGTTGTGCGATGCCGTTTCCGCCTCCTGCGCGAACTTCCGCTCGCCGTGGCTGCTGCAGAGCGGCGGCAAGGACTCGACCCCGCTCGCGATCGCGGCGGCCGAGGTCAGACCCGACACCACCTGCATCACCTATCTCGGCGGCAGCGAGGAAAACGAGGTCGCATCGGCGACGTTCGTCGCGCGCAAACTCGGGCTACGCCATGAAACCCTGGTCTGCGATCCTGGCCGCGCCTACGACCGCTACCTGGCGATCGTCGACCGCATGCCGCTGCTGACCGCCGACTTCGCGCTGCTGTCGTACGTGGACCTGGCGACCACCATCCTCGACGGCGGCGGCGATGGCGTCATGGACGGGATGGGCGCGGACGTCTACTTCGGATGGCCGATGCACCGGCAGGAGCGGGTGCTGTCCTGGCTGGCGCGCAACATGAAGCTGCCACGCGTTGCCACCGAACTGCCGCTGGTCGATCGCAACTTCAAGCTCTGCTACCTGTTGTCGACCTTGCAGATGGACCCGGTGGAACGGGTCTTCCCGGGTTCGCGCTTCACCGACGCCGAGGTCGACGAGCTGTTCGGCCACGACATCGCCGCGCACTCGAAATCGCGGCTGGCGCTGTTCCGCAAAGAACTGGCCGGCGCCAGCAATATCGACGAGTGGCAGGCGATGGCGAGCTCGATCGCCGGGCCGACCAGTTCGATCGCCAAGGGCCTGTACACGACCAGCGCGCTGGGGTTGGGCGCGGCGTATCCGTTCTGCGACCCCCGCCTGCGTGACTGGGTCTATCACCAGGTGCCGCAGGACCAACTGGTCGACCCGGTGACCAAGGCCAACAAGGTCCTGGTCAGGAAACACATCGCAACCCGCTTCGAGGAGCTGCCGTACGTCGCCAGGAAAGGCAGCTTCCGCTTCGACCTGTGCGGCCTGGCCCGCCTGCGGTTCGACCAGGTCCACGGCTACGCGGTGCAGGCGCGCGACATGCTGCCCGGCGCGGTTGGCTGGCTCGAACGCAACCGCGGGCGGCTGGACAACAAGTACCACGCTTCGAAGTTCTACCTGCTGGCCATCGTGTTGCCGTGGATTGCGCGGCATGGCGGGCGTACCACGGTGCGAGCGCCCCGGAGCGAGCCCCGAATGCAGATCACCATGTCCCCGTACTACGGCAGGCCGGATTTTTCGGCCCTGGACGCGCCCCCGGCGACAAAGCGACGGCTCGACCCGGTATCGACCGCCGACCTGCTGCGCAACGGCTTCGTCTACCCCCCGCACTCGATCTTCGAGGGGGTTAAGTTGGCGACCCTGGGTTTCGATCCGGGGCAGGACATGCGCGACGACCCGAAATACCGCTTCGTGTTCCCGGACAGCGGCAAGCGCAGGAAGCGGACGGGCGCCGGTGCGCCGCTGGTCGAGACCTACCATCGGGTGCTGTGCGACGCGGTGGTGGATTCCTGCAGCGGGTTGCGCTCGCCCTGGCTGTTGCAAAGCGGCGGCAAGGATTCCACCTCGATCGCGATCGCCGCCAGTGAAGTACGACCCGACACCACCTGCCTCACCTACCTCGGCGGACGCGAGGAGAACGAGATCGCATCCGCCACCGCCGTGGCCGGGGCACTGGGCCTGCGCCACGAGATCCTGATCTGCGACCCCGGCCGCGCCTACGACCGCTACCTCGCGATCGTCGGACGCATGCCGTTGCTGACCGCGGATTTCGCGCTGCTGTCGTATGTCGATCTCGCTACCGCCATCGCCGACGGCGGTGGTGACGGGGTGATCGACGGGCTCGGATCGGATGGCTATTTCGGCATGCCGGTGAGCCGGCAACAGCGGGTGCTCTCCTGGCTGGCCCGTGGCATCCGCCTGCCGCATTTCGCCGCCGAGCTGCCGTTGATCAATCGCAGCTTCCGGCTGTCGTACGGACTCACCACCCTGCAGATGGACCCGGTGGAACGCATCTTCCCCGGTTCGCGGTTCAGCGATGCCGAGGTCGACGAACTGTTCGGCTACGACATCGCGCGGGCCTCGAAAGCCCGGCTGGCGCTGTTCCGCGACGAACTGGACGCTGCCTCCAGCCTGGACGAGTTGCGGACCATGGCGGTCACCATCGAGGAGTCCGCCAGCGCATTCGCCAAGGGCCTGTACACCGCCAGCGCGCTGTCGCTGCAGGTGGCGTATCCGTTCTGCGACCGTCGCCTGCGCGACTGGGTGTACCAGGAGGTGCCGCTGGACCAGCTCATCAACCCGGTGACGAGGGCCAGCAAGTCATTGGTGCGCAAGCACATCGCGCGACGGTTCGGGCAACTGCCGTACGTCGCCAAGAAGGGCAGTTTCCGCTTCGACCTGTGCGGCCTGGCCCTGAGCCGGTTCGAGCACGTCCAAGCCTACGCTGTTCAGGCGGCGGATGTGCTGCCGGGAGCCGCCGGCTGGCTGGAACGCAACCGGAATCGCGTTGATACCAAGTACCACGCGTCGAAGTTCTATTTGCTGGCGATCGTGCTGCCGTGGATCGTTCAGCATGATCTTGACGCGGGTTCCACACGCGTACCGAGCGCCTGAAGCGGGGCCACGGGGAGTGCAGATGACGGCACAACTGAATGACTGCAGCAGGGCCGTGGCGGAGGGCGGCCAACGGCTGCAGATCACCATGTCGCCCTACTACGGCGAGTCGGATTTTTCCGGTCTCGACCGCAGCTCCACCCGCGGCGCACGCATCGATCCAGTATCGCTGGCCGACCTGCTGCGCAACGGGTTCGTCTACGCGCCGCATTCGATATTCGAAGGCATCAAGCTGGCGACCTTCGGCTTCGATCCCGACCACGACATGCACCTCGCCCCGGAGTTCCGTTTCCTGTTCCGCGACAGCGAGAAGTCCCGCGAGCGTGGCGACCCGCAGACCGACTGGGTCGGGACCTACCACCGGCTGCTGTGCAACGCGGTGTCCAACGCTTGCACCAACATGCGCTCGCCGTGGTTGCTGCAAAGCGGTGGCAAGGACTCCACCCCGCTGGCGATCGCCGCGGCGGAAACCCGGCCGGACACCGTCTGCATCACCTACATGGGGGGCAACGAGGAGAACGAGGTCGAGTCCGCCAGCCTGGTAGCGAGCAAGCTCGGCTTGCGCCACGAAACCCTGGTGTGCGACCCCGGCCGCGCCTACGACCGCTACCTGGCGATCGTCGACGCGATGCCTTTGCTCACCGCCGATTTCGCCCTGCTGTCGTACGTGGATCTGGCGACCGACATCCTCGCCAATGGCGGCGACGGCATCGTCGACGGGATGGGCGCGGACAACTATTTCGGCATCCCGGTCCACTGGCAGCAGAAGGTGTTGTCGTGGCTGGCCAGGGATGTCCGGTTGCCGCGCTTCGTTGCCGACCTGCCGGTGGTGAGTCGCAGCTTCCAGTACTGCTACCTGCTGTCGACCTTGCAGATGAACCCGGTCGAACGCTCGTTCCCCGGTTCGCGGTTCACCGACGAGGAGGTCGACGAGCTGCTCGGGCGGCGTGACATCGCCTGTTCGTCGAAGGCGCGGCTGGCGCTGTTCCAGTCCGAACTGTCCTCGGCCAGCAATGCTGACGAGCACTTCGCGATGGCGCTGACGGTGGCCGGCTCCAGCGGCGGCTTCGCCAAGGGGTTGTATACGGCCGGTGCGCTGTCGCTGCGCGTCGCGTACCCGTTTTGCGATAGCGACCTTCGCGAGTGGGTCTACCGGCAGGTGCCGCCGGACCAGCTGCTGGACCCGGTCACCCGGACCAGCAAGGTGCTGATGCGGCGGTACATCGCCACCCACTTCGACAAACTGCCGTACGTATCGAGGAAGGGCAGCTTCCGCTACGACCTGTGCGGCCTGGCGCGGCAGCGCTTCGAACAGGTTCACGCCTGCGCATTGCAGACGCGTGACGTGGTGCCGGGCGCAGCCGCCTGGCTGGAGCGCAACCGCGGCCGGCTCGACAACAAGTACCACGCGTCGAAGTTCTATCTGCTGGCGGTGGTGTTGCCGTGGATCGCGTCGCGGCAGAGAAGCGATCCGCCGGCCCGGGACATTCCCGTACCGGCTGCCCGCGTCAACGGCTGGGGATGAGGAGAACCCATGTTTGTATCCGACAGGCTTGCATTCATCGAACTGCACAAAACCGGTTGCACCCACATACGCGGGTTGCTCACCGACCTGGTGGGGGGAGAACTCGCGGGCAAGCACAACCAGGCCGATGCAGAACTGTTCAACGGCGAGCGGGTGTTCCTTGGCTCGGTGCGCGATCCCTGGGACTGGTACGTCTCGCTGTGGGCGTACGGCTGCGATCGCAAGGGAATCATCTACGGCAACGTGACCAAGGGCGGCTTCAAGCTCCGCGGCCACGGTTGGCGCGACGACCCCTACCAGGCCGTGCGCGAACTGCTCGCCGCCCGGCCCAATACCCACGCCGAGGAATGGAAGCGCACCTATCGCGACGTCAACGATGCCGGGGCGTTCCGGCAGTGGCTGCGGATGATGCATGACGAACGCTACTGGTCCGACTTCGGCCAGGGCTATGGCCGCACCCCGCTGAGCCGGGTGGCCGGACTGTTCACCTATCGCTACCTGAAGCTGTTCACCTGCCGCGACGGCGAAGCGCACGGGCTCGACCGGATCGCGGCGTTCGAGCAGCTGGTCGAGCACGATCGCGAATACTGTTTCATCGACCACTTCATCCGCAACGAGCACCTCGAAGCGGACCTGTTCCTCGCGCTCGAGCGTTTCGGGTTCGAGATCGCGGCCGGAGCGAAGGACGACATACTGGCACGCGCGCGCACCAACACCTCATCGCGCCGGCACGGATCCGGCTACTACTACGACGACGCGACCGAGCGCCTGGTGTTCGATCGGGACCGGTTGCTGGTCGAGAAGTTCGGCTATGTCGCACCCGGGGCCAGGGACTTGCATCCCACCCAGCGGGTGTCGGAGTCATTGCAGGCCTGAGGCGAACCGGTAAAAGCGCGTCGTGACGGCAGCGAATGCGTTAGAATCCCGCTCCCGGCGCAGCAAGGCCGCCGCCGCGAGCCCCCTGCGGGCGGGCGCAAATCGCATCGGGTCGTTAGCTCAGTCGGTAGAGCATCGGACTTTTAATCCGCTGGTCGATGGTTCGAATCCATCACGACCCACCATCACGCCAGAAGCCCCGTCCTGCGGGGCTTTTGCGTGTCAGGCGACGTCGCAGTCCAGCAGTTGTTGCAGCACCGCCTCGCCGTAGCGTTCCAGCTTGGTGCCGCCGATGCCGGGGATATGACCGAGTCCGTCGAGGTCGTCGGGCGCGGCTTCGGCGATCGCACGCAAGGTGGCGTCGTGGAAGATCACGTAGGCCGGCACGTTCTGCTCGCGTGCGGTGGTCGCGCGCCATTCGCGCAGGGCGTTGAAGCGCGCCAGCGGTTCCGGGGCGAGGTCGATCAGCGGCGTGGCGGCCGCGCGTTCGCGGCGGCGCGAGGCCTTCGGCGCTTCCTTGCGGAAACTCAGGCGGCGCTCGCCGCGCAGTATCGGGCCGGCGTTGGCGGTCAGGCACAGCGCGTTGTGGCGCTCGACGTCGGCTTCCAGCAGGCCGCCGGCGACCAGTTGCCGGAACACGCCGCTCCATTGCCTGGCATCGAGGTCGGCGCCGATCGCCCAGGTGCTGAGCTTGTCGTGGCCGAAGCGCTGCACCTTCTCGGTGGTCACGCCGCGCAGGATGTCGATGACATGACCGGCGCCAAATCGTTGTCCGCTGCGGTACACGCATGACAGCGCCTTGCGCGCAGCGTCGGTGCCGTCCCAGCTCTCCGGCGGGTTGAGGCAGTTGTCGCAGTTGCCGCAAGCGCCGGCGTGGTCCTCGCCGAACCAGCCCAGCAGCGCCTGCCGGCGGCACTGGGTGGATTCGCAATAGCCGAGCAGGGCGTCGAGCTTGCGCAGTTCCAGTTGCTTGCGTTCCTCGCCGGCCTCGCCCTGGTTGATCAGCAGGCGCAGGTTGACCACGTCGCCGAGTCCGTAATTGAGCCAAGCCTCGGCTGGCTGGCCGTCGCGGCCGGCGCGACCGGTTTCCTGGTAGTAGCCCTCGATCGACTTGGGCAGGTCGACATGGGCGACGAAGCGCACGTCGGGCTTGTCGATGCCCATGCCGAACGCGATGGTGGCGACCATCACCACGCCGTCGGCCTGCAGGAAGCGGCGCTGGTTGTTGGCGCGCTCGGCCGCGGGCATGCCGGCGTGGTAGGGCAGGGCGTCGATGCCGGCGGCCTGCAGTTGCTCGGCGGTCTTGTCGACCCGCTTGCGCGAGAACGCGTAGACGATGCCGCTGTCGCCGCGGTGGTCCTTGATGAAGTCGAGCAGGGCGCGCTGGCCGCTGCCGTCCTTCTGCACGACCCGGTAGCGGATGTTGGGGCGGTCGAACGAGCTGACGAACTGGCGGGCGTCCTCCAGTGCGAGTCGTTCGGCGATCTCGCGCCGGGTCGGGGCGTCGGCGGTGGCGGTCAGGGCGATCCGCGGGATGTCGGGCCAGCGCTCGTGGAGGACGGTGAGCTGACGGTACTCGGGGCGGAAGTCGTGGCCCCATTGGGAGACGCAGTGGGCCTCGTCGATCGCGAACAGGGCGATCTGCGCGCGATCGAGCAGGTTCAGGCAGCGGCCGGTCAGCAGGCGTTCGGGGGCGACGTAGAGCAGGTCGAGTTCGCCGGCGAGCAGGTCGCGTTCGACTTCGGCGGCGGTGGCGGCGTCGAGGGTGGAGTTGAGGCAGGCGGCGCGCACGCCAAGCTGGCGCAGGGCCTCGACCTGGTCCTGCATCAGCGCGATCAGTGGCGAGACGACTACGCCGCAACCGTCACGCAGCAGGGCAGGGAGTTGGTAGCACAGCGATTTGCCGCCGCCGGTCGGCATGAGGACTAGGGCGTCGCCGCCGCTGGTCACGCAGTCGACGATTTCGGCCTGTTCGCCGCGGAATTCCGGGTGGCCGAAGGTGGTGCGAAGCAGGTCGAGTGCGGCATTTTGCATGGGCGACAGGGTAGCAAGCGCCGGTCTCGGGGATGGTCGGAAAAGTCCGCTTCGGGTGGTCAGAACTGGCGATTGCTGGTCGGGTGGGATGGGAGTGAGTAACAGCGACAGCGGGGCGTGCGGTTTCTCGGCTCCGGTTGGGGCGGCGCCCTGTCCGGGCATTGCTACTCGGTTCGGGCGGCCATCCATGGCCGCACTCACCGCCGTGCGCCATCCATGGCGCACTCTCCGCAATACCCGGACAGGACGCCGCGTCG
>JBOHYB010000058.1:0-15700 GCA_050737695.1 Lysobacter sp.
GCGCCTACCCGATCGCGGCTGAAGCCGCTCCTACAGGTTGATGCGGCGCAGCGGACGTTATCAGCTCACGTCGCTCAGCAACCGCTTCGCCGCCGCCCGCGCCTCGCGGGTCAACTCGACGCCACCAAGCATCCGCGCCAGTTCTTCCTGCCGCTGCTTGCCATCCAGTCGCTGCACCTGGCTCTGGGTCACGCCTTCGCTGGCGGCCTTGCTGACGCGGTAGTGCGCGTGGCCCTGCGCGGCGACCTGCGGGAGGTGGGTCACGCACAGCACCTGGCGACTGGCGCCCAGCGCGCGCAGTTTCTGGCCGACGATCTCGGCCACGCCGCCGCCGATGCCGGAGTCGACCTCGTCGAACACCATCGTCGGCACCGTATCCAGCCCGAGCGCGGCGACCTCGATCGCCAGCGAGATGCGCGACAGCTCGCCGCCCGAGGCGACTTTGCGTAGCGCGCGCGCAGGCTGCCCGGGGTTGGCTGCGACCAGGAACTCGACGCGCTCGCCGCCCAACGGGTCGGGCCGGTCCGCCTCGATCGGCTCGATCGCGACATCGAAGCGTCCGCCGCCCATCCCCAGCTCGGCGATCAAGCCGGTGGTGGCCGTGGCCAACGAGTCGGCGGCATCGCGACGCTTGCCACCCAGCGCGTCGGCCGCCTGGCGCCAACTGGCGCGCGCGGCCTCGATCTCGGTGTCGAGCTTCTGCAGGCGCAGGCCGGCGCCACGCAACTGTTCCAGCTCGGACGCCAGTGCGTCACGGTGGCCCGCCAGTTGCTCCGGCGTGACCCGATGCTTGCGCGCGAGTTCGTGCAGGCGGCCGAGGCGTTGTTCGATGGTGGCGAATGCGGACGGATCCATGTCGAGGTCGCCGCGCACCCGGTCGAGCATCACCAGGGCTTCGTCGAGCTGGATCGCGGCGGCGTCGAGCATGCCGTCGACCTCGTTGAGTCGCGGCTCGTGTTCGGCCACGCGCTGCAGTTCGCTGCGCACCTGCTGCAGGGCACGGGTCAGCGATGGCTCGTCGTCGCCGCCCAAGCGGGCGAAGGCACCCTCGCAGGCGCCGATCAGGTCGGCGGCATGGGCCTGGCGGCGGTGGTCGACCTGCAACTGCTCGATCGATTCGGGTTCGAGGGTTTCGCGCTCGAGCTCGGCATGCTGGTGTTCCAGCCAACCGATGCGCTCGGATACGTCGCCCTTTGCCGACAATGCGTCTCGCTCCTCCAGCAGGCTGCTCCAGCGGGCGGCGGCGGCTACGACCGCGGCGCGCTCCGCGCCGGTACGACCGTAGGCGTCGAGCAGGGCCAACTGGCTCGGCCGCGACAGCAGGGCCTGGTGTTCATGCTGGCCGTGGATTTCGACCAGCAGCGCTGCCAGTTCAGTCAATTGCCCGACCGTGACCGGGCGACCGTTGACCCAGGCGCGCGAGCCACCGTCGGCGCGGACCACGCGCCGGACCAGGCAGGTGGCCGCTTCGTCGGTTCCGTCCTCGTCCAGCTCGTTGTCGCGCAGCCAGTTGGCCGCCGCTGGCACGTCGTCGAGGGTGAACTCGCCGACCAGTTCGGCACGGTCGGCGCCATGCCGGACCACGCCGCTGTCGGCCCGCAGGCCCGACAACAGGCCCAGGGCGTCGACCAGCAACGACTTGCCGGCGCCGGTTTCGCCGGAGATCACGGTCAGCCCGGGGCCGAAACCGAGTTCGGCCTCGCTGACCACGGCGAAATGCTTGAGTGAGAGATGCGCGAGCATGCGGCGGCGAGTGTAACGGTGGGCGGCGGTTCGGGGGAGGGGAGGTTGGCACCCCCGCGTCTCGCCGGATGAGCCGGGCGGACCGTGATCCCGGCTTGCGCCATCGGCCACGCCGGCTTATACCCGCAGACGATGAGTCGCAAATCCACCGACCGCAGCCCCGAGGCACTCGACCCGCGCGCCCGCCACCTGCTGCGCACGCTGATCGCCCGCTACATCCGCAGTGGCGAGCCGGTCGGTTCGCAGACCCTGGCGCGACACTCCGGGCTGGACGTCAGTTCGGCGACGATCCGCAACATCCTGGCCGACCTGGAGGACGTGGGGCTGCTCAGCGCGCCGCATGCCTCCGCCGGACGCATCCCGACCGCGCAGGGATATCGCCTGTTCGTCGATTCGCTGCTGCAGGTGCGGCCGTTGCCGGAGGCCGAGCTGGCGCGCCTGCGCGGCGAGCTGCCCGCCGGCTCGGGGACCCAGGCGTTGCTGGGTAGCGCCTCGGAGCTGCTGTCGGCGATGACCCATTTCGTCGGCGTGGTCAGCGTGCCCAAGCGTGAGCAGTTCGCGTTCCGCCGGGTCGATTTCGTCGCAATCGACGCCCAGCGTGTGCTGGCGATCCTGGTGTTCGCCGACAACGAGGTGCAGAACCGGATCATCCAGACTCGCCGGGCCTACGAGGCCGGCGAACTGGAGCGCATTGCCAATTACCTCAACCACCATTTCGCCGGCCGTTCGTTAGCCGACATCCGCGCATTGCTGTTGCAGGAATTGCGCTCGGCGCGCTCGGAAATGGAATCCCTGCTGGCGCAGTCGGTCGAGCTGGCCGAGCAGGTCCTGGTTCCCGATCACGATGACATGGTGCTGGCCGGGCAGACCCGGTTGATGGGTCTGCAGGAGCTATCCGACGTGGACCGGCTGCGTGAGCTGTTCGAGGCGTTCGCCCGCAAGCGCGAGATCCTGCAGTTGCTCGAACGCACCGTGCAGGCGCCGGGCGTGCGCATCTTCATCGGCGAGGAAACCGGCCTGGCACCGCTGGAAGGGGTGTCGCTGGTGACGGCGCCGTATATCGCGGGGGGAGTTGCCGGCGGCAAGGTGCTGGGCGTGCTGGGCGTGATCGGCCCGACCCGGATGGCGTACGAGCGGGTGATCCCGATCGTCCAGGGCGCCGCCGATGCGCTGGGCGATGCCTTTCGGGCGGACTAGGAACGCTCCGGCGCTTGAATTCCCTGACGTTGTCCCCATTGCTGGTCCCGATCGCGGAGCATCACGCCCCGCGTGCCGGAACCGCGCGTGGAAGACCCGCGCAGAAACCAGAGCCGAGCATGACCACAGAACCCATGAAAGACGCGGCCGAGCAGGCTGCCATCGACAACGAGAACGAGGTTTCCCCGCTGGCCGCCGAGTTCGAGGCCATCCAGACCGAACTGGCGCAGTTGCGCGAGGACACCCTGCGCGAGCGCGCCGACCTGCAGAACCAGCGCAAGCGGCTGGAACGCGAGCGCGACATGGCGCGCAAGTTCGCCAACGAGCGCCTGCTGGGAGACCTGCTGCCGGTGATCGACAGCCTCGAAGCGGGTCTCAACGCCGCCAGTGGTGATGCCAGCGCCCTGCGCGAAGGGATGGATCTGACCCTCAAGCAGTTGCTGAAGGTCACCGGCGACAACGGCCTGGTCGCGATCGACCCGGTGGCCGAACCGTTCAATCCCGAGCACCACCAGGCGATGAGCACGGTCGACAGCGCCGAGCATGCTCCCGGCCACGTGGTGCAGGTCTACCAGAAGGGCTGGTTGCTGAACGAGCGCCTGTTGCGCCCGGCGCTGGTGGTAGTGGCCAAGCACGACTGACTGCGCAGTTCTTGAACTGCGGGGCACCGACCCCAGATAGCGTTCATCGGCGGCAAAGACCGCCCCAAAACATCAGATTCAAGAGGGAGCAACACCATGGGCAAGATCATCGGTATCGACCTGGGCACGACCAACTCGTGCGTGGCGATCATGGAAGGCGGCAAGGCCAAGGTCATCGAGAACGCCGAGGGCGACCGCACCACGCCGTCCATCGTCGCCTACACCAAGGACGGCGAGATCCTGGTCGGCGCCTCGGCCAAGCGCCAGGCCGTCACCAATCCCAAGAACACCTTCTACGCGGTGAAGCGCCTGATCGGCCGCAAGTTCACCGACGCCGAAGTGCAGAAGGACATCGGCCTGGTCCCGTACGGCATCGTCGCGCACGAGAACGGCGATGCCTGGGTCGCGACCGCCGACGGCAAGAAGATGGCGCCGCAGCAGATCTCCGCCGAAGTGCTGAGCAAGATGAAGAAGACCGCCGAGGCTTACCTGGGCGAGACCGTCACCGAGGCGGTCATCACCGTGCCGGCGTACTTCAACGACAGCCAGCGCCAGGCGACCAAGGATGCCGGCAAGATCGCCGGGCTCGACGTCAAGCGCATCATCAACGAGCCGACCGCGGCCGCGCTGGCCTACGGCATGGACAAGAAGGGCGGTGACCGCAAGGTGGCGGTGTACGACCTCGGCGGCGGCACCTTCGACGTGTCGATCATCGAGATCGCTTCGGTCGACGGCGAGATGCAGGTCGAGGTGCTGGCTACCAACGGCGACACTTTCCTCGGCGGCGAGGACTTCGACAAGCGCGTCATCGACTACCTCGTCGACGAGTTCAACAAGGACCAGGGCATCGACCTGCGCAAGGACCACCTGGCCCTGCAGCGCCTGAAGGACGCCGCCGAACGCGCCAAGATCGAGCTGTCGACTGCGCAGCAGACCGAGGTCAACCTGCCGTACGTCACCGCTGATGCCTCCGGTCCGAAGCACCTCAACATCAAGCTGACCCGGGCCAAGCTCGAGTCGCTGGTCGAGGACCTGGTCAAGAACACCATCGGTCCGTGCCGCACCGCGCTCAACGACGCCGGCGTGCGCGCCAGCGACATCAGTGAGGTGATCCTGGTCGGCGGCCAGACCCGCATGCCGAAGGTGCAGCAGGCGGTCACCGAGTTCTTCGGCAAGGAGCCGCGCAAGGACGTCAACCCGGACGAGGCCGTCGCCGTGGGCGCGGCGATCCAGGGCGGCGTGCTGGCCGGCGACGTCAAGGACGTGCTGCTGCTCGACGTGACCCCGCTGAGCCTGGGCATCGAGACCCTGGGCGGCGTGTTCACCAAGATCATCGAGAAGAATACCACGGTGCCGACCAAGGCCTCGCAGACCTTCTCGACCGCCGAGGACAACCAGTCCGCGGTCACCGTGCATGTGTTGCAGGGCGAGCGCGAGCAGGCTCGCTACAACAAGTCGCTGGCCCGCTTCGACCTGTCGGGCATCGAGGCCGCGCCGCGCGGCATGCCGCAGGTCGAGGTGTCGTTCGACATCGACGCCAACGGGATCGTCCACGTGACCGCCAAGGACAAGAAGACCGGCAAGGAGCAGAAGGTCGAGATCAAGGCCGGCTCGGGGCTGTCGGAGGAGGAGATCGCCAAGATGGTCGCCGACGCCGAGGCCAACCGTGAGGAAGACCAGAAGTTCCATGACCTGGTGCAGGCGCGCAACCAGGCCGACGGCCTGATTCACATGACCCGCAGCACCATCAAGGAGCACGGCGAGAAGCTGCCGGGCGACGCGATCGGTGCGGCCGAGGCCGCCATCGCCGAGCTGGAGACCGCGATGAAGGGCGACGAGAAGTCGCAGATCGAGGCCAAGAGCAAGGCGCTGGAAGAAGCGGCGCAATCGCTGATGGCGGCGGCGCAGGCAGGGCAGCAGCCGGGCCCGGAGGGTGCCGCGGACCACGCCGGCGCCGGCCAGGCCGCCGACGACGTGGTCGACGCCGAGTTCACCGAAGTCAAGGACGACGAGAAGAAGTAATCGATCGGCCTCTCTCCCCGGAGAGGGGCGCTTTGAGGGTCCGGGATCGTCACGCGGTTTCGGACCTTCGTCGTTTCACAGACCCCGTCCCGGCTTTCCGGTGGGGCAGGGAAAGCCGTAGAAGATGAGCAAGCGCGACTATTACGAAGTGCTGGGCGTGGCCCGCGATGCCGGTGCCGATGACCTCAAGAAGGCCTATCGCCGCTGTGCGATGAAGCACCACCCGGACCGCAACCCCGGCGACCATGCCGCGGAGGCGTCGTTCAAGGAGTGCAAGGAAGCCTACGAGGTGCTGGCCGACGCCAATCGTCGGCGCATGTACGACCAGCACGGCCACGCCGCGTTCGAGCATGGCGTGGGTGGCGGCGCGGGCGGACCGGGCGGTTACGCCGACATGGGCGACATTTTCGGCGACATCTTCGGCAACATTTTCGGCGGCGCCGGCGGTGCCGGCGGTGGCCGCGGCCCGCGGCGCGGCGCCGATGTCGGCTACGTGATGGAACTGTCGCTGGAAGAAGCCGTCCGCGGGATCGAGAAGCAGGTCGAGATCCCCACTCTCGACGAGTGCGAAAAATGCGACGGCAGCGGTTCGGCCGATGGCAAGGTCGAGACCTGCTCGACCTGCAACGGTCGCGGCCAGGTGCGTTTCCAGCGCGGCATCTTCTCGATGCAGCAAGGCTGCCCGCATTGTGGCGGCCGTGGCCAGACCATCACCAACCCCTGTGGCGACTGCCGTGGCCAAGGTCGGATCGAGGAGGTCAAGACCCTGTCGGTGAAGATCCCGGCCGGCGTCGACAACGGCGACCGCATCCGCCTCGCCGGCGAGGGCGAAGCCGGTCCGGGTGGCACGCCCCCGGGCGATCTGTATGTCGACATCCGCGTGCGCGAGCACGAAATCTTCCAGCGCGACGGCGACGACCTGCATTGCGACGTGCCGATCCGCCTCGGCCAGGCGGCGCTGGGCGACACCATCCGGGTGCCGACCCTGGGCGGCGACATCGAACTGCGCATCCCGGCCGAAACCCAGACCGGCAAGATATTCCGCCTGCGCGACAAGGGCGTGCAGTCGGTCCGCAGCCGCCGTCCCGGCGACCTGTACTGCAAGGTCGTGGTCGAGACCCCGGTCAACCTGACCGGCGAGCAGCGCGAACTGCTGGCCAAGCTGGAGGCGACCTTCGTCGGCGAGAACGCGCGGCAGCACTCGCCGCGCTCCTCGACCTTCCTCGATGGCGTCAAGGGCTTCTGGGACCGGATGACGTCCTGACCACGGTCGCGGTGTTGACGCGCCGACCTGCTACTGGCGCGCGAGTTCGATGGTCGCGACCAGCGGCTTTGCACCCGTTGTCGGCCGGCCACCCGGCACCAGCGTGACGCTCAGCGCATCGCGTGCGTTGCGGTTCCTGCGGCGGGCCATGTCGCGCAGGATGCCGGTCACGTCGAAACTGTAGAAGTTCTCGCCGAGCGCTTCGTCCATCTTCGGGCTGCCATGGTCGTGGAACTCGGCATCGAAGAAGTTGATGACGCCGACGTGGGCGCTGCGGCCCGGCGGTTGCCCACTGTTCCCGGGCGTCAGGTAGACGTGGTACAGCACCTCGGGCTGGGTCCAGGTATGCAGGTCCTTGAGGATCAGGTAGGTCCGCTGGCCGTCGGCCGCGGCGATGCTCCCGTCCGCCAACCCCAGCACCTCGGTCGGAGCGGTTCCCGCGACCGGACGCAGCGTGGTGTGCCTGGGCTCGCTGCCCAGTTCGACCGGACCGGCACGCGCGACCAGTTGCGTGCTGCCGCGTGATCCCCTTGTCGCCGTCGCGGCGGCTTGCCTCGATGCGGCGGAGTCTGGCGCCGGTGGCGGAATGAAGTCGTCGTAGGTGTAGCCCAGTACCTCGGTGTCGAAGAACTCCCAGCCCCGGCGGATCTCGCGCCAGGTGCCGGCATTGGCGAAGGCGAACTGCTGTCTCGACCACCAGTTGTCGCGGGGGTTCACTCCGCCGTTGGCGTTCCAGCTGGCCCAGAGGCGGTCGATGTTGGCGTGGTGCACCCAGAACAGCGGATCGCGCGCTGCGAACGGCACCCGGCCCATGTTCTCCGCGGTGCCGACGAGTACGTGGATGTTGCCGTGGACGCCGGAGTCCAGCGCGCGGCAGAAGCCCTGCTCGACGCCGCTCGTCATGTAGTTGGCCTTGGCCATCGGCACGCTGATGTCCATCGCGTCGCCGGGTTGGCCCGAGTGGATCGGCTGGCCGTTGTTGGCCTGTGCGTTGCGGTCGGGCCGGTACAGCGAACCGTACAGTGGGTCGTCCGGCAGGCGGAAGGCTTCCGGCAGCACCCCGCGCAGGGCCGGATCGCTGGAGGTGTAGTTCCAGTACGGCAAGGCGAAGTCCGGCCGCCCGCTCACCTCGCGGACAATACCCTCGAAGAAGTACACGAACATGCGATGCCAGGGCAGGAAGAAATTGGCGTTCTGCCCGCCGTGCGGCTGGCAGGTGTTCCACACCTCCTCGGCCAGCGCGCTGCGCCGGTTGGCGTCGGGCGAGCCCCAGAGCCGGATGATCTCGTCCTCCTTGGTGGTGTTGCCATCGACGAAGTGGGTGTACCACTGCCATTGCCAGCTGTGCGGGTGGCGGGGCTGGATCGACTTCATCGCCGCGACCGCTCCGGCCAGGACTTCGAGCATCTCCAGGCCGGCGGGACTGCTGGCATCGTGCCGGACCACCAGGGGCGCTTGCGCGCGGGCGACGCCCGGGGCAGCCAACGTCAGGGGGGCGAGGGCGGCTCCCTGCAGGAAGTTCCGGCGGGACAAGGTGAACATGATCTTCCTCCGTCTGTGTCGGCGCCCGCTACTGGCGGACGAGTTCGATGCTGGCGACCAGCGGTCTGGCGTCCGCCCGCGGCCGGCCACCCGGCACGAACGCGACCAGCAGCGCATCGCGGGCTCCGCGGTGGCGACGCCCGGCGATCCTGAGCAGGATGTCGGTCACGTCGAAACTGAAGAAATTCTCGCCGAGCGCTTCGTCGAGGCGGCTGCCGCCATGGTCGTGGAACTCGGCGTCGAAGAAGTTGATGCTGCCGACGAAGTTGTCCGGGCCGAGCGTGCCGTCCCGAGGGGTCAGGTAGACGTGGTAGAGCACCTCGGGCTGGTCCCAGGCATGCAGGTCTTTCAGAATCAGGTAGGTGCGCCGGGATCTTCCGGCCGTGGCGAGGCCCAGGACTTCGGTTTGCGGGGTTCCCGCAATCGGCCGCAGCGTGGTCCGGGTGGCGCGGTTGCCCAGGTCCATCGGTCGGGCGCGGGCCACGAGATCTGCCGCGCTGGACGAGGTCGTGGCCTGCCTCGCAAGGCTGGCAGCCCGGGCCGATGCCGGCGCCGGAATGAAGTCGTCGTAGCTGTAGCCCAGCGACTCCATGTCGAAGTAAGCCCTCAGCTCGGTGGAAACGCGCTGCCCCTGGGTGTCGGCGAATACGAACTGCCGCCTTGCCCAGGCAGGCGTGGCGGGATTCACCCCGCCATTGCGATTCCAGCTCGCCCACATGCGGTCGATGTTGGCGTGGTGCACCCAGAACAGCGGGTCGCGCGCTGCGTACGGCACCTTGCCCATGTTGTAGCGGTTGCCGACCAGCACGTGGATTTTGCCGTGGATGCCCGAGTCGATCGCGCGGCAAAAGCCCTGCACGCCGCCGGCCGAGCTGTAGCTGGCCTTGGCCATCGCCACGCCGATGTCCATCGCATCACCGGGCTGGTTCTTGTGGATCGGCTGGCCCCGGTTGGCCAGCCGGATGCGGTCGGGGCGATAGAGGATGCCGTAGACCGGATCGTTCGGCAGTCGGAAGGCCTCAGGCACCACCCCGCGCAGGGCGGGATCGTTCGAGGTGTAGTTCCAGTACGGCAGGGTGAAGTCGGGACGTCCGCTGACCTGGCGGATGATGTTCTCGAAGAACAGCACGTACATCCGGTGCCACGGCAGGAAATGATTTGCGTTCTGGCCCGCATGCGACTGGCAGGTATTCCACATTTCGCCGGCCAGCGCGCTGCGGGCACTCGGCGCGGATCCGAAGATGCGGGTGATCTCGGCCGCCTTGGTGGTGGAGCCGTTGACGAAGTGGGTGTAGTGCTGCCATACCCAGCTGAGCGGGTCGCCATCGCCGCGCTGGTGCATGGCCGCCACCGCGTCGGCGTAGATCCGCAGCATCTCCAGGCCGGCCGCGCTGCTTGCATCGTGGCGGATCAGCAGCGTTTTCTGCGCGCGCGCATAGTGTGTCGACCACAGGGCCAACGGCGCCGAGGCAAGCGCCTGGATGAACGCTCGGCGGGAGACGGTGATCATTGCAGTGTCCTCTGTGGTCGGCGCGGTGCCGGGGGGCCGTGCCGCATCCAGCGGGCGGTGGATCACAGGGTCGTCGAACCCTTTTTCCTGTCTAACGCCTGCGGTCGAGAAGACCGGCCGGCGAATATCGCGGTGCTACCATTCGGCGCTCAACGCCCGGTTGAGCGGCGATCGGGGCGGGTGGATTCTTCGCGATGCAGTGGCATGTCTTATGCGTCCGCATGTCTCGCGGGTGTGAGTTTCGTGCGCATCGTTCACGCCCGGTTTTGCCCGGCTTCCTGCCGCCCCGTTCCGCTTCGGCCCATGACGAGTTCCGCCCAATGTCCGAGCCCCAACGTCCCGTTCGCGTACTGATCCATGGCGCCACCGGCCGCATGGGCCAGGCCTTGTTGCGGCTGGCTGGCGAGGGCGCGGATGGCGAATCGGAGGTGGTCGCCGCCGTCTCGCGCAATCCCGGGCAGCGGGTGGTGGACGGCGTTCCGCAATTCGCCGCCCGCGAGTTGGCGGGGGTGCCGGAGTTCGACGTGGCGATCGACTTCAGCCTTCCGCAGGCGTTCGACGCGATCCTGGGCTCATGCCTGGCGCGAGGCGCGGCGCTGGTGTCGGGCACGACGGGGCTGGAGTCCCCGCAGTTGGAGGCACTGCATGAGGCTTCGGCGCGGATCCCGGTGCTGTACGCCGCCAATTTCAGCCTGGGCGTGGCGGTGCTGGGCGACCTGGTCGAGCGCGCCGCGGCGGTCTTGCGCGGCTGGGATTGCGACATCGTCGAGTCCCACCACGTGCACAAGAAGGACGCGCCGTCGGGCACGGCGCTCGCGCTGGGCGTCTGCGCCGAGCAGGGTGGGGCACGACCGCGTTACGCCGCCTTGCGGGCCGGAGACATCGTCGGCGAGCACATGGTGCAGTTCACCGGCCTGGGCGAGCGGGTCGAGCTGGTCCACCGGGCCGGCAACCGCGACATCTTCGCCCGCGGGGCGCTGCATGCGGCGGCCCGGCTGGCCGGTCGCGAGCCGGGTCGCTACCAGTTGCGCGACCTGCTGTAGGAGCGGTTTCAGCCGCGATCTGGAATCGGACGGACCACCAACCATCCGATCGCGGCTGAAGCCGCTCCTACAATGGCGGGCGGGATTACCCACCGGGCCGTGAATGCAAGTCTGGCGCTCGGCCGACTTCATCGCTAGAATTCCCGTTCGCCTGAACTCCATTTCGGACCGGTCCCGCACCGTGTCCGCGCTTTGCTGCAACCTGCATTCCGGTTTGCGCTGCGCTTGGTGGAGTCAGGATTCCCTGGCAATCAAGGCGATCCCCGTGAACCAACCCGCAATCCTTGCGCTCGAAGACGGCACCATCTTCGAGGGCATTTCCGTAGGCGCGCCCGGCCTTTCCGTCGGCGAAGTGGTGTTCAACACCGCGATGACCGGTTACCAGGAAATCCTGACCGACCCGTCCTATGCGCGCCAGCTGGTCACCTTGACCTATCCCCACGTCGGCAACACCGGCTGCACCGACAACGATGACGAGTCCACCCAGGCGTGGGCTGCCGGCCTGATCGTGCGCAACGTGCCGCGCCGGCCGAGCAGCTGGCGCAGTGAAATCTCGCTGCCGGAATGGCTGGCCAAGCGCGGCGTGGTCGCGATCGCCGACGTCGACACCCGCAAGCTGACCCGGCTGCTGCGCGAGACCGGTGCCCAGTCCGGCGCGATCATGGCAGGTGAGGATGTCGACGCCGACAAGGCGCTCGAGGCGGCGCGCAAGTTCGCCGGGCTCAAGGACATGGACCTGGCGAAGGAAGTCTGCATCCGCGAGCCGCTGCAGTGGGTCGACGGCCAGTTCGATCTCGACAGCGGCGAGTTCGTCCGTAGCGAGCCCATCCACCACGTTGTCGCCTACGATTTCGGGGTCAAGCACAACATCCTGCGGATGCTCGCCGAACGCGGCTGCAAGGTCACTTTGGTGCCGGCGCAGACCACCGCGGTCGAGGTGTTCGCGCTCAAGCCGGACGGCGTGTTCCTGTCCAACGGCCCGGGCGACCCGGCGCCGTGCGACTACGCGATCGCGGCGATCCGCGAATTTGTCGACAGGAAGATCCCGACTTACGGCATCTGCCTCGGCCACCAGTTGCTCGGCCTCGCGGTCGGCGCCAAGACCCTGAAGATGAAGTACGGCCACCACGGCGCCAACCATCCGGTGCAGGACCTCGACACCGGCCGCGTCATGATCACCAGCCAGAACCACGGGTTCTCGGTCGACGAGGCGACGCTGCCGGCCAACGTGCGCGTCACCCACCGTTCGCTGTTCGACGGCTCCAACCAGGGCATCGCCCTGACCGACGCGCCGGCCTTCAGCTTCCAGGGGCACCCCGAGGCCAGCCCCGGCCCGCACGACGTGGCGCCGCTGTTCGACAGGTTCGTTGCGTCCATGCAAGACAACAAGAACAAAGAGGCGCACTGACATGCCCAAGCGCACCGACATCAAGACCGTCCTGATCATCGGCGCCGGCCCGATCGTGATCGGCCAGGCCTGCGAGTTCGACTACTCCGGCGCGCAAGCGTGCAAGGCCCTGCGCGACGAGGGTTACCGGGTGGTGCTGGTCAACAGCAACCCGGCGACGATCATGACCGACCCGGACATGGCCGACGCGGTCTATATCGAGCCGATCAACTGGCAGACGGTCGAGAAGATCATCGCCAAGGAACGGCCCGACGCGTTGCTGCCGACGATGGGCGGCCAGACCGGCCTCAACTGCGCGCTCGATCTGGCCGACAACGGCGTGCTGGAAAAGTACGACGTCGAGCTGATCGGCGCCTCGCGCGATGCGATCCGGATGGCCGAGGATCGTGAACTGTTTCGCGTGGCGATGGCCGAGATCGGCCTGGAGTGCCCGAAGGCGGCGGTCGCCAAGACCTTCGAGCAGGCGGTCGAGATCCAGACCACGGTCGGCTACCCGACCATCATCCGCCCGAGCTTCACCCTCGGCGGCAGTGGCGGCGGCATCGCCTACAACAAGGAAGAATTCGAGGAGATCGTCAAGCGCGGCCTCGAGCTGTCGCCGACCAACGAGGTGCTGGTCGAGGAGTCGGTGCTGGGCTGGAAGGAGTTCGAGATGGAGGTCGTCCGCGACACCGCGGACAACTGCATCATCGTCTGCTCGATCGAGAATTTCGATGCGATGGGCGTGCACACCGGCGACTCGATCACCGTCGCCCCGGCGCAGACCCTGACCGACAAGGAATACCAGCGCCTGCGCGATGCGAGCATTGCAGTGCTGCGCAAGATCGGCGTCGACACCGGCGGCTCCAACGTGCAGTTCGGCATCAATGCGCACGACGGTCGCGTGGTGGTGATCGAGATGAACCCGCGGGTGTCGCGCTCCTCGGCGCTCGCGTCGAAGGCGACCGGTTTCCCGATCGCCAAGATCGCCGCCAAGCTCGCGGTCGGCTACACCCTCGATGAGTTGCGCAACGAGATCACCGGCGGCGCGACCCCGGCGTCGTTCGAGCCATCGATCGACTACGTGGTGACCAAGATTCCTCGCTTCGCGTTCGAGAAATTCCCGGCCGCCGACTCGCGCCTGACCACGCAGATGAAGTCGGTGGGCGAGGTGATGGCGATGGGCCGCACCTTCCAGGAGTCGCTACAGAAGGCGCTGCGTGGGCTGGAGACCGGCAAGGTCGGGCTCGACCCGACCGGCCTGGACCTGTCCAGCGAGGACGACCGCAGCAAGCTGCGGCGCGAGGTCAAGGAACCCGGCCCGGAGCGCATCTTCTACATCGGCGACGCCTTCCGCGTCGGCATGAGCGTGGAGGACGTGCACGCGCTGTCGCTCGTCGATCCTTGGTTCCTCGACCAGATCGAGGAGATCGTCGCCACCGAGAAGGACATCGCCGACGCCGGTCTGTCCGCGCTCGACGCGCGCCGCATGCGCGAGCTCAAGCGCATGGGTTTCTCCGATGCACGCATCGCCCAGCTGACCGGCACCGACGAGCACGCCGTGCGCACCCTGCGCCGCGCGTTCGGCGTGCGCCCGGTGTACAAGCGCGTCGACTCCTGCGCGGCCGAGTTCGCCACCACCACCGCTTACATGTACTCGACCTACGAGGACGAGTGCGAGGCCAACCCGACCACGCGCGACAAGATCATCGTGCTTGGCGGCGGCCCGAACCGGATCGGGCAGGGCATCGAGTTCGACTACTGCTGCGTGCATGCCGCGCTCGCGCTGCGCGAGGACGGCTTCGAGACCATCATGGTCAACTGCAATCCGGAAACCGTGTCGACCGACTACGACACTTCCGACCGCTTGTACTTCGAGCCGCTGACGCTTGAGGACGTGCTGGAGATCTGCGACCTCGAGAAGCCCAAGGGCGTGATCGTCCAGTACGGCGGCCAGACCCCGCTGAAGCTGGCGCAGGACCTTGAAGCCGCCGGTGTGCCGATCATCGGCACCAGCCCCGACAGCATCGACCTGGCCGAGGATCGCGAGCGCTTCCAGCAGTTGGTGGAGAACCTCGGCCTCAAGCAGCCGCCGAACCGCATCGCCCGCAACGCCGACGAGTCGATCGCGCTGGCCCGCGAGGTCGGCTACCCGTTGGTCGTGCGCCCCAGCTACGTACTCGGCGGCCGCGCGATGGAAGTAGTGCATTCCGACGCCGACCTGGCGCGTTACATCCGCGACGCGGTCCGGGTCTCTGAGAAGTCGCCGGTGCTGCTGGACCGCTTCCTCGACAACGCGGTCGAGGTCGACATCGACGTGATCGCCGACAAGGACGGCAACGTGCTGATCGGCGGCGTGATGGAACACATCGAGGAGGCCGGCGTGCATTCGGGCGACTCGTCCTGCTCGCTGCCGCCGTATTCGCTGTCGGCCGCCACCCAGGCGCGCCTGCGCGAACAAGTGGTGGCACTGGCCAAGGCGCTCGACGTGGTCGGCTTGATGAACACCCAGTTCGCGATCCAGACCAACGAAGACGGTGAGGACACCATTTACCTGCTGGAAGTGAACCCGCGCGCCTCGCGCACGGTGCCGTTCGTGTCCAAGGCCACCGGCATGCCGCTGGCGAAGATCGCGGCGCGTTGCATGGCCGGCAAGACCCTGGCCGAGCAGGGCGCGACGAAGGAGATCATCCCGGACTACTACTCGGTCAAGGAAGCGATCTTCCCGTTCGCCAAGTTCCAGGGCGTCGATCCGATCCTCGGGCCGGAGATGCGCTCCACCGGCGAGGTCATGGGCGTCGGCCGCAGCTTCGGCGCGGCGATGGCGCGCGCGCAAGAGGCCGGCGGCATCAAGACCGTGCCCGACAGCGGCAAGGTGTTCGTCTCGGTGCGCGACCCGGACAAGCAGCGGGTGGTGTCGGTCGCACAGGACCTGGTGCGTCGTGGCTACACGCTGGTCGCCACCCATGGCACCGCCGCGTTCCTGCGCGAGCAGGGGCTGGAGTGCGAGGCGATCAACAAGGTGACCGAGGGCCGCCCGCACATCGTCGACCTGATCAAGAACGGCGAGATCGCCTACATCATCAACACCACCGAGGGCCGGCAGGCGATTTCCGACTCGTTCTCGATCCGTCGCGAGGCGCTGCAGCAGCGGGTCACGTACTCGACCACCGTCGCCGGTGCACGGGCGCTGGTGCAGTCACTGGAGTTTCGCGGCAGCGGCCCGGTCTGGTCGCTGCAGGAACTGCACGCCGAGATCGGCGACGCCGCGTAGCGAGCGGAGCAGCGTCGCTTTTTGTAGGAGCGGCTTCAGCCGCGATCGGGAACCGGACGAGCGACCGACTCCCGGAT
>JBOHYB010000059.1:0-15075 GCA_050737695.1 Lysobacter sp.
ATCGGAAGTCGGCGCGGGCGAACGGTTTCCGATCGCGGCTAAAGCCGCTCCTACAGAAGCTCCGCTCAGTTCGGCTGCGGCGCGTCCGGTTGCAATTCCGGGCGCGCGATGTCGAACGCCGGCAGCGCCAGGCAGGCCTTGTCGATCCGGGCAATCGTCGGGAACGCCGCGATGTCGACCCCGAATCGTCGGGCGTTGTAGACCTGCGGTACCAGGCAGCAGTCGGCGAGGCCGGGAATGTTGCCTTCGCAAAACTCGCCGGTCGATGGGTGATCGGTCAGCATCGCCTCGATCGCGGCGAACCCGCCGACGACCCAGTGCCGCACCCACTCGTCGCGCTCGGGCTGCGGCACGTTCCAGGTGTTGTCGAAGTACTGCAGCACGCGCAGGTTGTTGAGCGGATGGATGTCGCAGGCCACTGCCTGGGCAATCGCGCGCACGCGCTGGCGGTCGCGGCTGGTGGCCGGCAGCAGCGCCGGCTCGGGCCAGGTTTCGTCGAGGTATTCGAGGATCGCCACCGACTGCCGCAGGATCCGGTCGCCGTGCTTAAGCACCGGCACCAGTTCCTGCGGGTTGATGTCGCGGTAGCCGTCGGCATGCTGCTCGCCGCCGTCGCGGACCAGGTGCACCGGGATCGTCTCGTAGGCCAGGCCCTTGAGGTTCAGGCCGATCCGCACGCGATACGCGGCGCTGGAACGCCAGTACGAATACAGCTGTAATTGATCCACCCGCGACCTTCCTTCTGCCATCTGCGCTCCCCCTGAGCACGGTATCCGATGCAAGCGCCCACGGACGACCACCCGCCGGCGTGGTGCCACCGCCGGTCAGGCGTCGTGGCGCTCGATGCGCTGCTCGATCGCGCCGAAGATGCTGTTACCGGCCTTGTCGAGCATCTCGATGCGGACGACATCCCCAAAGCTCATGAACGGCGTCGACGGCTTGCCATCGCGCAGGGTCTCGACCGTGCGCTGCTCGGCGAAACACGAGGCGCCCAGGCTGGTGTCCTCGTTGGCGATCGTGCCCGAGCCTACGATGGTGCCGGCCGACAGCGGCCGGGTCTTGGCGACGTGCGCGACCAGCTGGGCGAAGTTGAACTGCATGTCGACCCCGGCCTCGGGCGCGCCAAACCACTTGCCGTTGACGTGGGTCAGCAGCGGCAGGTGGACCTTGCTGTCGCGCCAGACCTCGCCCAGCTCGTCCGGGGTCACGAACACCGGGCTCAGCGCCGAGCGCGGCTTGGACTGGACGAAGCCGAAGCCCTTGGCCAGCTCGCCCGGGATCAGGTTGCGCAGGCTGACGTCGTTGACCAGGCCGATCAGTTGGATGTGGCCGGCAGCCTGCCCCGGCGTGACCGCCATCGGCAGGTCATCGGTGACCACCACCAGCTCGGCTTCCAGATCGATGCCGTAGTCCTCGCTGGGCACCTTGACCGCATCGCGTGGGCCGTAGAAGCCGGCGCTGACCGCCTGGTACATCAGCGGGTCGGTGTAGAAGCTCTCGGGCACTTCGGCGCCGCGGGCGCGGCGGACGCGCTCGACGTGCGGCAGGTAGGCGCTGCCATCGACGAACTCGTAGGCTCGCGGCAGCGGCGCGGCCATCGCGGCGACGTCGAGATCGAAGGCACCCTTGGCCTGGCCCTGGTTGAGCTGGTCGGACAGCGCGTTGAGCCGCGGTGCGGCGTTCGACCAGTCCTCCAGCGCACGCTGCAGGGTATCGGCGATGCCGGTCGCGCGCACCGCGCGGGTCAGGTCGCGCGAGACCACGATCAGGGTGCCGTCGCGGCCGCCTTCCTTGAGGGAACCAAGTTTCATCGAAAATCTCCTGAATTCGGCGTAGTAACGCGATGGTTTCAATTGTAACGGTTCGCCAACAGAGCGGTAACCCCGAGCTCTTGCAGGAGCGGCTTTAGCCGCGATCTGTAATCAGCGGGGCGACCGACTATCCGATCGCGGCTAAAGCCGCTCCTACGACCGCAGGAAGCCCCGTCGGACAAAGGCGCCCAATCCTCCAGACACAAAAAAGCCCGCCGTGAGGCGAGCTTTTTTGTTTGGATCTTGGCAGCCCCGGATGGATTCGAACCACCGAATGCCTGAGTCAGAGTCAGGTGCCTTACCGCTTGGCGACGGGGCTATGAAGCTAGTGTACGCGATGACGCTTAGCGCTTGGAGAACTGGGTCGCGCGACGTGCCTTGTGCAGACCGACCTTCTTGCGCTCGACTTCGCGGGCGTCACGGGTGATGAACCCGGCCTTGCGCAGCTCGCCCTTCAGCGATTCGTCGTATTCGACCAGCGCGCGCGAGATGCCCAGGCGGATCGCACCGGCCTGGCCGGTGGTGCCGCCGCCGGCGACGGTGACGTTGACGTCGAACTTGTCGGTCGACTTGGTCAGTTCGAGCGGCTGGCGCACGATCATGCGCGCGGTCTCGCGGCCGAAGAACTCCTCGATCGAACGCTTGTTGATGGTGATGTTGCCCTCGCCCTTGCGCAGGTACACGCGAGCGGTGGAGGACTTGCGGCGGCCGGTGCCGTAGTTCTGCTGGATTGCCATATGCGTAGTGACCTTAGATATCGAGCGGCTGCGGCTGCTGGGCGGCGTGCGGATGCTCGGCGCCGGCGTAGACCTTGAGCTTGCGGTACATCGCGCGGCCGAGCGGATTCTTCGGCAGCATGCCCTTGACGGCGGTCTCGATGACGCGCTCGGGGTGGCGATCAAGCGCCTGGGCGAGGGTCTCGGTCTTCAGGTTGCCGATATAGCCGGTGAACCGGTGGTACTTCTTGTCGGCCAGCTTGTTGCCGGTGACCACGATCTTCTCGGCGTTGATGACTACCAGGTAGTCGCCGGTATCGACGTGCGGGGTGAACACCGGCTTGTGCTTGCCACGCAGGCGGTGGGCGAGCTCGGCGGCCAGGCGGCCCAGGGTCTTGCCGGAGGCGTCGACCAGGTACCAGTCACGCTGGACGGTCTCGTTCTTGGCGGTGAATGTCTTCATGACTGATCTTCTTTGGGTACCTAGCCGGGCTGATTCCGCCGTGGCGCCCCGAGGGCCGCTGCCGGAATTTCGCCGCGCGTTTTGGTATTCGGAAACGAAAGAGGCGGAATGATAGCGGGACTCGCGGCGCGCCGCAAGTTCACTAAGCCACCCATGTTAGCATCGGCGGATGCCCACCGCCACGCGCCCGCAGGTTTCCGGATCGTGCGCGGAGCCGGAATCATGCACGGGGTCGGCCGATCCGCTGGTGACGCTGGCCGATCGCTGCGTGCAATGCGGGTTGTGCCTGCCGGTCTGCCCGACCTATGGCCGCGATCGCCTGGAAGCCGAATCGCCGCGCGGCCGGATCGCGCTGGCACGGGCCTGGGCGCTGGACGCGATCGAGCCGTCCGCCGTTGGCGACACTTATCTCGACCACTGCCTGGGATGCCGCAGTTGCGAAGCGGTGTGCCCGGCCGGGGTGGAGTATGGCGTATTGCTGATCGAGACCCGGCGCCGGCAGCGCATCCGGCGCCGGCCAGGGCTGCGCCAGCGCCTCGTCGAGGCGTTGGTCGCCAGGCCGCGCCTGCTCGCCCGAGTGCTCGTCCTGTATCGCCTCGGCTATCGGTTGCTGCCATCGCGCTGGCGCCTGCTGCCGGCGCCGCCCGCGCCGATCAAGACGGTCCCGAGCGCCGCATCGACCGCCCGTCCGGCTACCGGTTCGGCCGCGCTGTTTGTCGGCTGCGTCGCCGGCCGCTACGAAACCGCGGCGCGCGCGGCACTGGCCCGCCTGTGTGCGGCGTTGTCGGTCGAACTGGTGGTTCCCGCGGCGCAGGGCTGCTGCGGCAGCCTGCACGCGCACGCCGGCGATACCGTCCGCGCCGACCGGCTGGCCGCGGCCAACCGCGCCGCATTTTCCGGCCACGATCGGGTGCTGACACTCGCCAGCGGCTGCCACGAGGCGGTCGCCACAGCGATCGGCGCGGCAACCATGGACGCGTTGGCGTTCCTCGACGCCCACCGTACGCAGTTGCGCTTCGTCGAGCACCGCGAGCGTATCGCCCTGCACCTGCCCTGCACCCAGCGCAACGTGGTGCGGTCGGTACCGGCGCTGCGCCGGCTGCTGGCGCAGGTGCCGGGACTGACCGTGATCGAGCTCGACGCCGGATTCGGCTGTTGTGGCGCGGCCGGTCTGCAGATGCTGACGCAGCCCGAACGCGCCGCCGACTACCGCCAGCCCCTGCTCGACCAGCTCGCCGCCAGCGGCGCGACCGGGCTGCTCAGCGCCAACCTCGGCTGCCGCCTGCACCTGGCCAACGGCACCGTCCTGCCGGCGCGGCATCCGCTGGAGTTCCTCGCCGACGCGCTCGCGCCTGCACCGCCCGCTCACCGCCCAGCCGTAGAATCGACGCCATGACCGCTCGCACCCTGTCCCCGCTCGACCGCCTGTTGGACGACGCCCAGCGCACCATCGAAACCGTGCTCGGCGCCCCACCGGCGCTGCGCCCGAACCCCGCCGCCGACCAGGCCGAAATCGTGCTGGAAGACGACGAGCGCCGGCACTCGGCCGGCCTGATGCGGATCAACCACGTCGGCGAAGTCTGTGCCCAGGCGCTGTACTGCGGCCAGGCCGCGGTCGCCCGCGACGAGGCGACCCGCGCCCACCTGCTCGACGCCGCGCAGGAAGAAACCGACCACCTCGCCTGGTGCCACCAGCGGCTGCGCGAACTCGACAGCCGCCCCAGCCTGCTCAACCCGCTGTGGTACGCCGGCAGCTACGCCATCGGCGCGCTCGCCGGCCTGCGCGGCGACGGCTGGAACCTCGGCTTCGTGGTCGAAACCGAGCGCCAGGTCGAGGCGCACATCGACGAGCACCTGGAGTCGCTGCCGCCCGCCGATGCCCGCAGCCGCGCGATCCTCGGGGTGATGAAGGCCGACGAGGCGCGCCATGCCGCCAATGCCGAAGCCGCTGGCGCGCGGATCCTGCCTCCGCCGGTGCCGACCCTGATGGCGGCGGCGTCGAAGCTGATGAAGACCGTGGCTTACCGGGTCTGAAGGTCAGTGGCGAGGATCGTGGCGTGATTCCTTCGGCCACTCGCGCGGCGCAGGAGACGGCCAGCGGGGCGTAGGAGCGATGTGAGTCGCGATTTTCTCGGTGCCTCACGGGCTCAGAGGGTCGCGACTTACGTCGCTCCTACAGCCGAACGAGTGCAGGCGGGCCACGGAGGT
Source organism: Lysobacter sp. (assembly GCA_050737695.1). GTDB lineage: Bacteria > Pseudomonadota > Gammaproteobacteria > Xanthomonadales > Xanthomonadaceae > Novilysobacter. The sequence continues at coordinate 5,199 of JBOHYB010000059.1, forward strand.
CGCGCGCGCATGAAACCCAGCAGCCCCAAGCCGCGACGTGGCGTCCTGTCGGGGTATTGCGGAGAGTGCGCCATGGATGGCGCACGGCGGTGAGTGCGGCCATGGATGGCCGCCCGAACCGAGTAGCAATGCCCCGGCAGGGCGACGCTCCCGCCCGAAGCCGAAAACCCACACGCCCTGCTCCTGACCTCAACACCAACATCCGGAAACAAGAAAGCCGGCATCAAAGCCGGCTTTCCGCAGCACACCACGACTCCGATCAATCGACCAGATTGCGCCCGTGGTACAGCTCCTCGATCTCGCGCTTGAGTCGCGCCTCGATCTTCATGCGCTCCTTGAACGACAGGTTGCGCGCCTTCTCCTCGAACAGGTAGCGGTCCAGGTCGAAGTCCTTCAAGTGCATCTTGGTGTGATAGATGTTTTCCTGGTAGACGTTGACGTCGATCATCTCGTAGCGCGAACGGATGTTCTTGGCCAGGTAGTCCTGGATCGAGTTGATCTTGTGGTCGATGTAGTGCTTCTTGCCCTTCACGTCGCGGGTGAAGCCGCGCACCCGGTAGTCCATCACCACGATGTCCGACTCCAGGCTCTCGATCAGGTAGTTCAACGCCTTCAGCGGCGAGATCACCCCGCAGGTCGCCACGTCGATGTCGGCACGGAAGGTCGCAATGCCATTGTCCGGGTGGGTCTCCGGATAGGTGTGGACGGTGATGTGCGACTTGTCCATGTGCGCGACCACCGCATCGGAGATCACCCCCTTGGCGTCGCGCTTGTCGACCACCGGCTCCTCGGAGATCAGGATCGTGACCGACGCGCCCTGCGGGTCGTAGTCCTGGCGCGCGATGTTGAGGATGTTGGCGCCGATGATGTCCGCCACATCCGTCAGGATCTGGGTCAGGCGATCGGCGTTGTAGACCTCGTCGATGTACTCGATATAACGCCGCCGCTCCTCTTCGGAGGCGGCGTAGCAGACATCGTAAATGTTGAACGAGAGCGCCTTGGTGAGGTTGTTGAACCCCTGCAACTTCAGGCGCGGCAACGGCTTGACCACGGCGGTTCCCGGTACGTCGGATAAGGCGGCAATTATGCGGCAATTGCCCCGACGGGGAAAATACCGGGGCCGCGGGGCGGGCGCTGCAGTTGTCCCGCAGCGGCAGGATTTGCCACGCGGCGCCAGTTCGACCTAAGCTCGCCGGATGCCTCGAGCAACTTGCCCATGTCCGCCAACCTGGTAGCTCCCTTGACTGCTCTGCGTAGAACCAACAGCCCACTGCTGCCAGATGGCGCGGTAATCGAGCGTTTCCTGGCCCACTGCCACCGCCGTCGCTACCCGTCGCGTACCGACGTGTTCCGACCCGGCGACCCCGCCAGCACCCTGTATTACGTGGTGTCCGGCTCGGTCAGCATCATCACCGAGGAGGACGACGGCCGCGAACTGGTGCTGGGCTACTTCGGCCCCGGCGAGTTCGTCGGCGAGTTGGGCCTGTTCATCGAAAGCGACCAGCGCGAGGTGATCCTGCGCACCCGCACCCCGTGCGAACTGGCCGAGATCGGCCATGAGCGCTTCTACGACCTGCTGCAGTCGCGGCTGGCGACCGACGCGCCGAAGCTGCTGTACTCGATCGGCGCACAGATCTCGCGGCGCCTGCTCGATACCAGCCGCAAGGCCGGCCGCCTGGCATTCCTCGACGTCACCGACCGCATTGTCCGCGCCCTGCACGACCTGGCCAAGGAGCCGGAGGCGATGAGCCACCCCGACGGCACCCAGCTGCGGGTGTCGCGACAAGAGCTTTCGCGGCTGGTCGGCTGCTCGCGCGAAATGGCCGGCCGGGTGCTGAAGAAGCTGCAGGCCGACGGCAAGCTGCACGCCCGCGGCAAGACCGTGGTGCTGTACGGCACCCGCTGAGGCGACAACGCGTGAAACCGAACGGGCGGCCTGCGGGTCGCCCGTTTTGTTTTTGAGCTCTTGTAGGAGCGGCTTTAGCCGCGATCTGGAATCGGCGCGGGCGAACAATTATCCGATCGCGGCTAAAGCCGCTCCTACAGGGTCGTCGTCGTACCCGCCCGGTCTACGCAGCCCCAGTTCAAGATGGGCGTGCCTGGCGGCAGGATCTCGCGGAACATCTCCACCCGCGTCGCCTTGGGGTTCACCACCACCGGCTTTTCGGCAGCCTTGAGCAGCGGCAGATCGGCGCTGCTGTCGGAGTAGGCGACGGCGACCGGCGCGGTGAAACCGGCGTCGCGCAGCATCGTCATCTTCATTTCGTTATGGCAGTGACGGGTGGCAACCACCGCACCGAACCTCGGACCGACTTCGGTGCCGACCACCGGCACGTCCTCGTGGGCGACGAAGGCGAGGATCGCCCGCGCCAGTTCCGGCGGCGCGCCGGTGGCGATCACCACCTGGTCGCCGGCCTGGCGATGCCGGTGCAGCACCTCCAGCGCGACCGGCAACAGCCGGGGCTTGAGCTCGTCGGCATGCCGGGCGACGTAACGGTCGATCAGCGTATCGAGGTCGCGGCGGCGATGGAAGCCGATCGTCCCGGCCCAGACGAACCCGGAGATGCCGACCCGACGGGTCGGCAGGAGCGCCACCATCGGCCCGAACAGCGGCGCGATCAGCAACGCCAGCAACGAGCGCCACCAGACGCGCCGGATCAGCCAGGCGAACAGGTGGCCGCCGGAGTCGCCGTCGTACAGGGTGTGGTCGAAGTCGAACACCACCAGCGGCGCGCCCTCGCGGCTGCCGGGATAGGCGGTGCGCGTCGCGGGACCGACGAGGCTCACGGTGCGAACATCCGCTGCAGCGCCGCGCCGGGGTCGCGCTCGCGCATGAACGACTCGCCGATCAGGAACGTGTGGATGCCGGCGCCGCGCAACCGGGCCACGTCGTCGCGGCTGGCAATGCCGCTTTCGGTGACCATGGTGCGATCCGGCGGCACCGCGTCGCGCAGTTGCAGCGAGGTGTCGAGCGACACCTCGAACGTGCGCAGGTTGCGGTTGTTGACCCCGATCAGCTCGCAATCGGCTTGCAACGCGCGCTCCAGCTCGTCGATGTCGTGGACCTCGACCAGCACGTCCATGCCGAGTTCGTGGGCGAGGTTGGCCATCTTCACCAGCGGCCCGTCTTCCAGAGCGGCGACGATCAGCAGGATGCAGTCGGCGCCGATCATCCGCGCCTCGTACACCTGGTAGGGGTCGACGATGAAATCCTTGCGCAGCACCGGCAAGGCGCAGGCCTCGCGCGCCTCGCCGAGGTAGCGGTTGCTGCCCTGGAAGAAGTCGACATCGGTCAACACCGACAGACACGCCGCACCGCCGGCCTCGTAGCTGCGCGCGATTGCGGCGGGGTCGAAATCCTTGCGGATCAGGCCCTTCGACGGGCTGGCCTTCTTGACCTCGGCGATCACCGCCGCCTCGCCGGCGGCGTGCTTGCGCGCGATCGCGTCGACGAAGCCGCGCGTCGGCGGTTGGCTGGCGGCGCGTGCGCGGACGCTGTCGAGCGCACGGATCTGGCTGCGCTGGCGGACTTCCTCGTGCTTGCGCGCGAGGATGGTGGCGAGGATGTCGCTCACTGGTCCGCCCCCGCCGACTCACCCGCCAGCTCCCGCGTCACCGCCACGAACTCGTCGAGCTTGGCCCGCGCCGCGCCGGACGCGATCGCCTTGCGCGCGCGCTCGATTCCATCGCCGATGCTCTCCGCCACGCCGGCCACGTACAGCGCCGCGCCGGCGTTGAAGGCGACGATCTCGCGCGGCAGGCCGTCGACGCCGTCGAGCGCCTCGCGCAGCATCGCGATCGACTCGGCCGGATTGGCGACCTGCAGGTTGCGGCTGGCGGCCATCGCGATGCCGTAATCCTCCGGGTGCACCTCGTACTCGCGCACCTGGCCGTCGCGCAGCTCGCCGACCAGCGAGCCGGCGCCGAGCGACAGCTCGTCCATGCCGTCGCGCCCCCACACCACCAGCGCGCGTTCGGCACCCATCTCCTGCAGCACCCGAATCTGGATGCCGACCAGGTCGGGGTGGAACACGCCCATCAGGATGCTCGGCGCGTTGGCCGGGTTGGTCAGCGGGCCGAGGATGTTGAACAGCGTGCGCACGCCCATCTCCCGGCGCACCGGCGCCACCAGCTTCATCGCCGGATGGTGCAGCGGGGCGTACATGAAGCCGATACCGGTGCGCTCGATGCAGCGGGCGACCTGTTCGGGTTGCAGCTCGATCGACGCGCCCAGCGCCTCGAACGCATCGGCGCTGCCGGACTTCGACGACACGCTGCGGCCGCCGTGCTTGGCGACCCGGCCACCGGCGGCGGCGATCACCAGGCTGCTCGCGGTGGAGATGTTGAAGGTGTGGGCGCCGTCGCCGCCGGTGCCGACGATGTCGACCAGGTGGGTGCGGTCGGCGACCTCGACCGGCCGCGCGAACTCGCGCATAACCCGCGCCGCGCCGGCGATCTCGCCGACCGTTTCCTTCTTGACCCGCAGGCCGGTGATGATCGCCGCGGTCATCAGCGGGCTGACCTCGCCACGCATGATCATGCGCATCAGTTCGACCATCTCGTCGTGGAAGATCTCGCGGTGCTCGATGGTGCGCTGCAGGGCTTCTTGCGGGGTGATCGGCATGATGCTCAGCGCTCCAGGAAGTTCTTCAGCATGGCGTGGCCATGCTCGGTCAGGATCGATTCGGGATGGAACTGCACGCCCTCGACCGGGTGTTCGCGGTGGCGCAGGCCCATGATCTCGTCGAACGAACCGTCCTCGTGGTCGCTCCAGGCGGTGATCTCCAGGCATTCCGGCAGGGTCCCGCGCGACACCACCAGTGAGTGGTATCGGGTCGCCTCGAAACCGTCCGGCAGGCCGGTGAACACGCCTTGCCCCTCATGGCGGATCTGCGAGGTCTTGCCGTGCATGATCGTCTTGGCCCGGATCACGTCGCCGCCGTAGGCCTGGCCGATCCCCTGGTGACCCAGGCACACGCCCAGCACCGGCACGCGGGGGCCAAGCCGCTCGATCACCGCGACCGATATCCCGGCTTCGTTGGGCGTGCACGGTCCCGGCGAGACCACGATGTGCGAGGCCTCGAGCGCCTCGACCTGCGCTACCGACAGTTCGTCGTTGCGGACCACCTTGACCTCGGCGCCCAGCGTCTGCAGGTACTGCACGAGGTTCCAGGTGAAGCTGTCGTAATTGTCGATCATCAGCAACATGCTGCCGAAAACCTCTTGGGGGGAAAGAGGCCTGACCTGACTTCATTGGGGGGTGATAACCCGCGCAGGCAGCCGTAGCGGGCGTGCCCGGGGAAGCTGGATAGGCGCGCAACAGGATACCCGCCGGTTGCGGCCGGCACCATCGCCAGGCGATTGCGGGCCGCGGTCGCAGCCGACCCGGTCAGCCCGTGCTGCTGCGCCGCAACGGCACCGGTGCGGTCGCGATCCGGCTCTTGAGTTCGGCCATCGCCCCCGGCAGCACCACCAGGTAGGCGATCAGGTACTCGGTCAACTCCAGCAACTGCTCGGCCGTGGCATGGTCGATCGCGGCCTCGTCAACGAACTCGCGGCCGAAGCTGCCGTCGGGCGCGAGCAGGTCGGCGATGTCGCGCAGTGGTGCGGCCAGATCGACCTCGGCCAGCGCGTCCAGTTGCCGCGGCAACGACAGGTCGCGCTTGTCCTCGGCCAGCAGGCGCGTGGCCAGGCCTTCCAGCAGGTGTCGCACCATCAGCGCCGACGCGCCCCACTCGGTCTGGTTGTAAAGCTTCAGCGCCGACTCGTAAGTGCGCCCGAGTGGGCCCGACAACGCCGCCAGGTGCTCGACGCCATGCACGCTGCCGCGGGCGGAGGACGGCGGATGCAGGTACAGCTCGGCGGGCTTGTGGATGCCGTTGCTGTCCTCGAGCAATTGCAGGAACAGCACGTTGTCCTCGCAGCGCGAACACGGCGCTTCGGCGACGACCACCTGACGGCCGTGCTCGTGCCACGACTTGGGCAGGAAGCTCGACTCCTTCAGGCAGTGCGGGCAGACCAGTTCGAGCGTTTGTGGGCAACCGTTGGAGAACCGCGTATGCACGTGCTTGTCGTGAACGAGCTGCATCGGTGACCTTCCCCGGCGCCTGCGCGCCTGCGACCGTCGTGGGATCGAGTGAACCCGCCCCTCTGTGAATATGACGTTGAGGATCGCAGCTGACGGCCACCCGCGGCAGCGGACTACAGGCCGCGAGCGGCCTCGGCGACGGCCCTGAACAGGGCACGGCCCTTGCTCATCGTCTCCTCCCATTCCTTCGCCGGGTCGGAGTCGTAGACGATGCCGGCGCCGGCCTGCACGTGCAGGCGACCGTCCTGGATCACCGCGGTGCGGATCGCGATCGCGGTGTCGGCATCGCCGTGCCAGCCGAGGTAGCCGATGCTGCCGGCATAGACGTTGCGCTTGATCGGCTCGAGCTCGCGGATGACTTCCAGCGCGCGGATCTTCGGCGCGCCGCTGACGGTGCCGGCCGGAAACGTCGCGCGCAGCACGTCGGCGTAGCTCATGCCGGGCTTGAGCGTGCCGGTGACCTCGCTGACGATGTGCATGACGTGGCTGTAGCGTTCGATCACGAACTGCTCGCCGACCTCGACCGACCCGGGTTCGCTGACCCGGCCGACGTCGTTGCGGCCGAGGTCGATCAGCATCAGGTGCTCGGCGCGCTCCTTCGGGTCGGCCAGCAATTCGGCTTCGAGCGCGGCATCCTCCGCCGGGGTCGCGCCGCGCGGGCGGGTGCCGGCAATCGGCCGCACGGTGACGATGCCGCGGCCGGTCTCGTCGTGCTCGAGCCGGACCAGGATCTCCGGCGAGGAACCGACCACCTGCATGTCGCCAACATCGAGGAAGTACATGTACGGCGACGGGTTCAGCGCGCGCAGGGCACGGTAGACATCGACCGGTCGGGCCTTGAACGGCACGCTCAACCGCTGGCTCAGCACCACCTGGAAGATGTCGCCGGCGCGGATGTACTCCTTCGACTGTTCCACCGCGTCGATGAAACCCTCGCGGGTGAAGCCGGAGACGAAATCGGCCTCGTCCAGGCCATTGGGGTCGAGGGTTTCCGGGTAGCTCGCGCCGCTGTTGCGCAGGCGGTGGACCAGTTGGTCGAGCCGGCGGTTGGCCTTGGCGTAAGCCTGCGGCTCGGCCGGGTCGGCGTGGACGATCAGGTACAGCCGGCCCTTGAGGTTGTCGAACACCGCGACCTCCTCGCTGAGCATCAGCAGGATGTCGGGGGTGCCGAGTTCGTCGGGCTTGTGCATGCCATCCGGCTGCGGCCCGGCCAGCCGCGGCTCGATGTACTGGATGCATTCGAAACCGAACCAGCCGACCAGCCCGCCGGCGAAACCCGGCAGGCCGTCGATCTTTGGCACCGAATACTGCGTGCGCAGGCGCTCGACCTCGGCGAATGGATCGTCGACCTCGCGCGCCTCGACCAGCTCGCCGTGCTCGGTGATGTAGAGCATGTGGCCGGCGAACGCGTACACGCGCCGCGCCGGCAGGCCGATGATCGAGTAGCGGCCAAAGCGCTCTCCGCCCTCGACCGACTCGAACAGGTAGGTGTGCGGGCCGTCGGCGAGCTTCAGGTAAACCGACAGCGGCGTGTCGAGGTCGGAGAACACCTCGCGCACCACCGGGATGCGGGTGTGACCGTCAGCGGCCTGGCGGGTGAAGCGTTCGAACTGGCGGTCGGGCGTGGACACTCGGCATTTCCTCGGGATGCGACGGGGCGTGAACGGCGGCGGCAAGCCACCATCGCCAGCCCGTGCCGGCATGGCCGGAACCGGCATCGTGGGAAAACGGGTTCGCCCGGAAACTCATCGGCGCAGTTTACGCGATGACCAGTCCCGGCGGGGGTGCGGGTGCGTCGTCCGCGACCGGCAGCGGATTGCCCGGCGGGCGCAGCAACGGACAGCCGGGCGGCAGATGCATGCGCACGCGCCGGGCCACGCAATCGATGCGGAAGCGGGTCGACTCGACCGGCTCGCCGTCGAGGTTGAGGGTCAGCGGCTCTGGCGCCTCGATCTCCACCCATGGCAGTTGACGACGCACCGCCACGCGCTCGAGCGCGGCGTCCTTGCCGTCCGCCATCAGCGCGCCAAGGGTGCTGGCGACCTCGCCCTGGAGTTCGGGGACGATGGTCAGGTCGAGCAGGTCGTCGTCGATCACCGCATCCGGGCACAGCGCCTGCCCTCCGCCGGCCTGGCGACCGTTGCCGATGCCCAGCGCGATGAAGCCGCCCTGCCACTCGAACGCCTCGCCGGCGGCAGTGGTCGCGCTGATGCGGGCCTGGATCGACTCGATCCGGCCAAGCTTGGCGATACCGGTGATCATGTAGGCCAACCCGCCGAGGATCTTCTTCAGGCCGTCGTCGGTCTCGACCGTGACCTGGGTGCCGAAGCCGCCGCTGGCGAGGTTGGCGCACCAGTGGACGCGCTCTTGGCTGTCGATTCGCAGCAGGTCGATCGGCTGCGCAGTCGCGCTGCGGACCAGCGCCAGCGCCGCGTCCGGTTCCAGCGAGATCGCGGCGGCGCTGGCGAAGTCGTTGGCCGTGCCCATCGGCACCAGCGCGAGGCTCGGCAACGCATCGGCGTCCTCGTCGCGGTGGGCGAGCGTGGTCGCCACTTCGCTCAGGGTGCCGTCGCCGCCGGCGGCGATCACGGTGTTGACGCCGTCGGCGATCGCCTCGGCGACGTAGCGCTCGGCGTCGCCGTCTTCCCACGTCACCCGCACGCTGAGCGCGACGCCCTGCTCGCGCATCGCCGCCACCGCCGCCCGCAGCGGTTCGTCGCCGGCGGACTTGCCGTTGAGGATCAGGCGCCAGCGTGGCTGGGTCGCGGCAGGTTGGGGTGTGGCCATGGCGACAGGCTAGCAGCGCCGCCGTGAACGCCGTCGGCCACCGTTCGCGCCCCGGCGGTTATCGGTTCGCTGTCATCGTCGCGTCATGCAATGCGCGGAGCATGGAAGGCCATAACAGGGACGACTGGCGGAGGCGGGATTGCCTCCAATCATTGCTGGAGACCGATGGCCGCCCCGGACATCGGTCTTTTTTTCGATCTCAGCTGCGCACGCCGGCCACCGCCGCCTTCATCCGCGCAACCACGTCGGCGTAGTCATCGGCGTTGAAGATCGCCGAGCCGGCGACGAAGGTATCGGCGCCCGCCGCGGCGATCTCGGCGATGTTGTCGACCTTGACGCCACCGTCGATCTCCAGCCGGATCGCGCGGCCGCTGGCGTCGATCCGCTCGCGCACGCGGCGCAGCTTGTCGAGCGTGGAGGGGATGAACGCCTGCCCGCCGAAACCGGGATTGACCGACATCAGCAGCACCATGTCGAGCTCGTCGAGGACGTAATCGAGCACCTCCACCGGGGTGCCGGGGTTGAGCACGAGCCCGGCCTGGCAGCCGTGCGATTTGATCAGCTGGACGGTGCGGTGGACGTGGCGGCTGGCCTCGGGGTGGAAGCTGATCAGGCTCGCGCCGGCCTTGGCGAAGTCCGGGACGATGCGGTCGACCGGCTCGACCATCAGGTGCACGTCGATCGGCGCGGTCACCCCGTGTTTCCTCAAGGCTTCACAGACCAGCGGGCCGATGGTCAGGTTGGGCACGTAGTGGTTGTCCATCACGTCGAAATGAACCCAGTCGGCGCCGGCGGCGAGGACATTGTCGACTTCCTCGCCGAGGCGGGCGAAATCGGCGGAGAGGATCGACGGGGCGATGACGGTCGGTTGCATGGCGGACTCGTTGCGATGGGAACATGTTGTGATGGGGACCGGAGGGCAACCGGCGGCGGTACGTCCTGGCTATTGTAGGAGCGGCTTCAGCCGCGATCTGGAGTCGGCGCGAGCGACCGGTTCCAGAT
>JBOHYB010000060.1:0-14129 GCA_050737695.1 Lysobacter sp.
GATAATCGGCGCCCGCGCCGATTCCACATCGCGGCTGAAGCCGCTCCTACACAAAGCCATCCGGCTCACCTGCGCCCCGTACAATCCACCGATGCGCAATCCCCCCACCCTCAAGCGCCTGTTCCTGACCGGCCTGCTGACCCTGTTGCCGCTGTGGCTGACCTGGGTCGTCGGCAAGTTCGTGTTCGTGCTGCTGTCCGACACCAGCCGGCCGCTGACCGGACCGATGCTGACCCACCTCGCCAGCGACTACCCGCAGGTCGCCGGCTGGCTGGCGCAGCCGTGGGTGCAGACCGTGATCGCCCTGATCGCGACGCTGCTGGTGATCCTGCTGTCGGGAGTGATGGCGCACCGGGTCATCGGCCAGCGCCTGCTGCGCTGGTTCGAGGCGCTGATCGGCCGGGTGCCGTTCGCCAACACCATCTACGGCAGCGCCCGGCAACTGCTCGACATCCTGCAGACCAAGCCCGACGGCACCCAACGGGTGGTGCTGATCGACTTTCCGCACCCCGAGATGAAGTCGATCGGTTTCGTCACCCGCGTGTTGCGCGAACACGGCACCGGCCGCGAGCTGGCCGCGGTGTACGTACCGACCACGCCGAACCCGACCTCCGGCTACCTGGAGATCGTCCCGGTCGAGAAGATCACCCCGACCGACTGGACGGTCGATCAGGCGATGAGCTTCATCATCTCCGGCGGCGCGGTATCACCCGAATCGATCCCGTTCTCGCCGCCGACGCCGCCTTCCGCCTAACGGACGCCGGGCGTGACCGCGTTCGCGATCGAATGACCTTTGGCCCATGCCGCCTCCGCAGCGAGCGATGAGGCTCGGGGTTTGCATTGTCGCGCCCGTTCCGGAGACCACGATGACCCACGCCACCCGCTCGTTGCTCGCCCTCGCCCTGGCCGCCGCCATGGCCGGCTGCAGCCCCACCGCCGCCAACGACCCCGCCCAGGCCGGCGCCGCGACCGAACAGGCCGTCAGCGACAAGGCCGCCAAGCTCAAGGAAATGTACGCGCAGTACTGGGAGGAGTATCTCAAGCTCAACCCGCTGGCCGCGACCTTCCAGGGCGATGCGCGCTACAACGACCAGTTGCCGAACTTCCTGTCGGAGGACTACCGCAAGAAGTCGCACGACTTCGTCGCCGGCTGGCTCGAAAAGGTCGAGACGGTCGGCCCGGAGGGACTGGAAGGCCAGCCGCTGCTGAGCTACCAGATCTTCGTGCGCGACGCCAAGGACGAGCTGGAAAGCGAGCAGTTCCCCGGCTGGATGCAGCCGATCAACCAGTTCTACAACCTCGCTGGCATGGCGGTGCAACTCGGCTCCGGCACCAGCGCGCAGCCGTTCAAGACCGTCGAGGACTACGCCAACTGGCGCGAGCGCGCTACGCAGATCCCGGTGCTGTTCGACCAGGCGATCGCCAACATGAAGCTCGGCGTCGACGCCGGCGTGGTGCAGCCCAAGGTGCTGATGGATAACGTCGTCGACCAGCTCGACGCGCTGATCAAGGACAAGGCCGAAGACACCCTGTTCTGGAAGCCGATCGAGGACATGCCCGAATCGTTCTCCGACGCCGACAAGGCGCGCATCGCCGCGGAGTACCGCGAGATGATCGAGACGCAGCTGATGCCGGCGTATCGCGAGTTGCGCGAGTACGTCGCCGACGACTACATGTCGCATGCGCGCGACACCGTCGGCCTGGCCGCGTTGCCCAACGGCAAGGCCTGGTACGCGTTCAACGCGCGCAACTCGACCACCACCGACCTGAGCCCGGCGCAGATCCACCAGATCGGCCTCGACGAAGTCGCACGCATCCACGACGAAATCCGCAAGGTCATGGCCGAAGTCGGTTTCGAAGGCTCGTTGCAGGACTTCTTCAAGTTCATGCAAAGCAATCCGCAGTTCAGCTTCGAATCCGAAGACGCCCTGCTGGCGCATTACCGCGCGCTCGAGGACAAGATCAACGCCAGGATCCCCGAGCAGTTCTCGTTGACCCCGAAGGCGCCGTTCGAGATCCGCCCGGTCGAGCCGTTCCGCGCCAAGTCCGCGGCCGGCGGCTCCTACATGACCCCGAGCGAGGACGGCAGCCGCCCCGGCATCTTCTACGTCAACACCTACGACCTGCCGACCCGCAAGACCTGGGACGCCGAGGACCTGTTCCTGCACGAGGCGATCCCCGGTCACCACTTCCAGCTCGCCCTGCAGCAGGAGCTGACCGGCCTGCCCGACTTCCGCCGCTTCGGCGGCGAGACCGCGTTCACCGAAGGATGGGGCCTGTACGCCGAGTCGCTGGGCAAGGACCTGGGCGTCTACACCGATCCGTACAGTTACTTTGGCTACCTGCAGAACGAGCTGTGGCGCGCGATCCGGCTGGTCGTCGACACCGGCCTGCACAGCAAGGGCTGGACCCGCGAGCAGGTGATCGACTACATGCTGGAGAACTCGGCCGAGAGCGAAACCCAGGCCACCGCCGAAGCCGAACGCTACATGGCGATCCCGGGCCAGGCGCTGGCGTACAAGATAGGTGCGCTGAAGATCCAGGAACTGCGCGACAAGGCCGAGGCGGCGCTCGGCGACCAGTTTGACGTCCGTGAATTCCACGCCGAAGTGCTGAAGGACGGCTCGGTGCCGCTGGACGTGCTGGAAGGCAAGATCAACCGCTGGATCGAATCGGAAAAGGCGTAGCGTCTACGCCACTGACGACACATGGGGCCGGCAATGCCGGCCCTTTTTTTATCCCGTCACTTGGGACGGTTGCTATCCTTCTCGTCGCAGATACACGGACGTTCCGGCCGCCGATGAATCAAAGAATTGCTGCTCTCGATGCCTTGCGTGGCCTGGCATCCGTGTTCGTCGTTGTGCTTCATGTGGCGGCGATGCGTGAGCCTGACCTGTCACTTCCTCCGGCTGCCGCCCCGCTGGTCTACGTTGGCGGTACGGGCGTGGTGCTCTTTTTCGTGATGAGTGCCTTTTCGCTGCACCTGACCTGGCCCAGGCACGTGGCGGCTGCAAGGCCGTTGCTCAGTTTCTGGCTCAGCCGCCTGCTGCGGATTGCTCCGCTGCTGCTGGCGTTGCTGACAGCAATGGCATTGCGCGATGCCTTCCGCCTCGAGAGTCGTTACTCGTTGCCGGAGATCGCCGCGAATGCATCCCTGCTGTTCGGCCTGTTCCCGCAGTGGCAATCGGGCATCGTGATGGGCAGCTGGACCATAGGAGCGGAAGTTCCCTTCTACCTCCTCTTCCCCTTGATCGTCCTGTACGTGCGCAGTCTCCACCGCGCCCTGATATTCACGTCCGCGACCACTTTCCTCTGGCTCGTCCTCAGTGCCGACCCTCCGGATTTCGCAGCGCATTTCGTTCGGCACACCGGCCTGATCACCCAGCTGCCGTTGTTCGCCCTTGGCGGGTTGTGCTTCTACGCGTGGCGTCATATCGAGACACTCGAGCCCCGGAGAAGGAGGCAGATCGGAATCGCAGCGACGCTCGCGGGTCTCGCGAGTGGACTCGCGCTGATATACCTCGGCGTGCCGGCATTCCTCGCTCCGATCGGGAGCTGGCAGGCTGCCGCGTTGGTGTATGCGCTGCTTCTGCTTGGCTTGTTGCAGTGGAGCCCGGTTTGGCTGATCAATCGCGCAACCTGCTTTCTCGGCACCATCAGCTATTCGCTCTACTTGATGCACCCGTTGGTGATTCCGCGGCTGTACGGAGTGATGGAGTTCCTGCAAGGCCAGGGGCTGTCGAGCGGTGTCGTGTACTTGCTCAGCCTCGCGTTGACGCTGTCCCTGGCGGTGCCATTGGCCTGGCTGACATATCGCATCATCGAACGCCCCGCAATCGATTTCGGGCGACGCTGGCTGCAGCGGCGAGCCGGCCCTGCCCTGCGGGCGACCGGCGTAGCCAGCTGACAGGTGCGCGGGGACTGCGGCCTATAGCTCCAGTTCAAGCTGGGCGCGAAGGACCACCGGCGTCGGTCGGCGTCGCTCGATTTGCTGCGCGCCGCCCTCGTCGAAGTATTCCGTACCAGTGACAATTTCCTGTTCGAGCAGGTTGCCCGCGCTCAGTCGCAGCTTGGCGTTGTCGGAGATCGTCCAGAGCGAATAGACATCGAACTCGCGCCGGGCCGAGTCGCTGTCGATCTGGCGCCGGGTCGTGCGCACAGCGCCGCCGCTACGGTAGGTATAGCTGGCGCCCACCGTCCAGACCGGACTGACCTCGTAGTCCGCGCCCAAGGTGGAGCTGAGCCTGGGCTGCTGATCCAGGCGATTGTGCGGCCCGGGCACGCCGTCCACTTGCGACCAATTGCGCGTCACGTTGAAGCGTATGTCCATCGCCGGCGCACTGCTGATCAAGCGCTTCAGGCTGAACTTGCTGTCCATCTCCAGGCCCGAAGCAGTGGCATCGTCACCATTGAATGGCGATGACACCCAGCGACCGTTGATCAGGCGGGTTTCGCTGCGGATGACGCCTTCGATCTCACGCAGATAGGCGCCCACGCTCAGCTGTGCGCCGTTACTCCAGTACTGCTCGTACGCCAGGTCCAGGCCGGTGGCCAGCTCCGGCCGCAGCTCGGGATTGCCCTGCTGGTCGGGATTGAGTGGGCGGTTGTTGGTGGAGGTGTACGGACGTGGGATCAGCAGCCGCAGGGTCGGTGACTTGTAGGTTCGGCTCACGCCCAGGCGAATCTGATCGTTGTTGCTGCCCGGCAACTTCCACAGCGACTGCAGCACTGGCGAAAGTATCCTGGCCCGGTTGTGGATCCGCTCGAACTCGTCGCCGTCGCTGATGGTTTCGATACGTTCCCAGCGCAGGCCCAGGTACATCGACCACTGCGGGGTCAGGGCCCAGTCGTCCTGGCCATAGAAGGCCAGGCGGCGGATTTGCGCGTCGAAGAACAGGTCGCTGAAGTACTCCGGTTCGCCGCCGACCGGCAGCAGGTGCTGTACGCGGGTTTCGCGACGGCGGTCGATGCTGCCTTCCCAGCCCAACTCCAGGCTGTGGTCGCCCAGTGGCGGGAGCGAGTATTTGCCGGTGGAGTTGACACCGTCGACGCGCAGTCGGCCGTCGGTGTGATCGTCGAGATTCTGGATGCCATCGACTGCGTAGCCTTGCTCGCGGAACCTGGATTCTTCACGGTTACCGCCCAGGCTCAGCTTGGTGGTGAAGTCGCCGCCGTTCTCGAAATCGTAGGCCCAGTTGATGTCGCCACGCAGCTGGACGACGTCGATGCCGGAGAACTGGTTGTAACGCACATGCTTGAGTTCGGAGCCCTGCTGGGTGTCCCAGTCGACATCGACGTACTTGTTGTAGTTGCTGGCGTCAAAATAGCCCTGAACCGAGAAGGTGCCGCCGTTCTCCAGCATCAGGTTGAAACTGGGGGCCACCGACAGGACATCGCGGAAGCCTTCCGCGCGGACTGCCGTGGTACGCAACAGGTTGGCCACGCCGGCGACATCCCAGCCGGTTTCGGTGCCGGTTTCCTCGACCAGGAACTCGCGCCGCGATGCCGTCGCGTTGAGCGTGTAGTTGCGGTACTCGTCCCGCTGCGACTGGTGCCAGCTCAGCTTCGGGGTCCATTTGCCGTTCGAGCTGCCCAGACTCAGCTTGAGTTCGCGGCTGTCCTTGCGCGCCATCTTGGACAACACGATGTTGATGGTGCCGGCGACCCCCTCGGTGCGCAGGTCGGCCATCGCCGAACGGATAATCTCGATGCGCTCGACCATCTCCGGCGTCAAGCTGCCGATATCAAAACCGGCAGGAGCCTTCTGGCTGTTGATCAGAAGCTGTGTATAGCCACTACCAAGACCGCGCAGGGAGATGCCGCCGGATTGCCCGGGCGCACCGCTGCCCACGGTGACGCCGGGAAGACGTTTGAGCGCATCCGGCAAGGTCACATCGCCGTACCGTTGCAGCTCGTCCCTGCCGATTACGATCTTCGCCGCGGTGTCTTGCCGGCGGGCATCGTATCTCGCTCGCTGTACGGTCACGCGGTCCAGCTCGACCGTTTGGATCTCGGATGCAGTCGGCTCGGAAGCGCTTCCGCGTGTGTCGGATTGTGCCGATGCCAGGGGCACCGCACCCAGTTGAATGAATCCGATGACGAGCGACAGTCGTGTGAGGAAGGCCATGATGGGTTGAGCCGTCGGTGAGTGGCTTGGAAAAAGGCGCAAGCACCCCTCCTGACGCCAGGAAGTCGGGAACGGAGGTACGGAGGGATATGAAGCGGATCTATCCGCTCATCGCAGCAGCGATTCCGGATCGACGCGTCGGCCGCTCAGCAGCATTTCAAAGTGGAGATGCGCACCGGTGACTTTGCCGGTACTCCCGACGCGTGCGATCTGGTCGCCAGCCTCGACGCGCTGCCCGACACGCACGTCATGCCCCTCCAGATGTGCAAACAGGGTCTGCCAGCCATCGCCATGGTCCAGTACCACCACGGTGCCGTAATTGGGGGCGTCCCTGTACCGCTGCGTCGCTGCGACCACCAGTCCCGCGGCGGGCGCCAGAACCGGCGTACCGCGACGGGCCCCGAAGTCCATACCCCGGTGTGGGCGTTTCCGGATGCCGCCCGCGTCCCCGAAGTGGCCAGTGATCCTTGGCGAAGAAATCGGGGACGTGAACCGGATGGACGATTCCGGCGCGTGTGTCCTGGCGGCATGATGGACGGAGCCGCCGAAAGCGGTCGTGGTGGCAGCGCCGGTGCTGACGGCGGCAGGCTTGATGCGCTGAGATTCGATCGGCGAAGCTGCCGCGATTTGAACGACTGTCAGCATGCTGCCGATGGCGAGCGCCGCTGCTACGGACATGGCGTGCCAATGCATGGAGGGGCGCCGGCCTGGATCGCCATTCAACATGTGGCCGATGCGCAATCTGTGGCCGTCCAGGTTTCGATGCGTGAGCGACATGGCCGGCGTGGGTCCGTCAACGGATGCGGTTCTACGTAATGTGTGCAGGTAGGCCCCGGCCAGTTCGCGGCCCGCCGACTTGTCCCCCTCCACGGCCAATGCATCGCAGTGGAGTTCGGCTGCCATCTGGACCCGCCCGGCGATCAGGCGGACGAACGGATTGAACCAAAGGAGCGTGCTCACGAGCGCCATGAGGGCCTTCCGTTGGGGATCGCGTTGCGACAAGTGCGCCGCCTCGTGACGAACTACGAGGCGAAGTTGCCGGTCATTCAAATCAGGAAACGCGGCTGCGGGCAGGACGATGGCGGGTCGCGGCCAGCGCACCGCGAACGGGCTCATTGCTCGTTGCGTAACCAACAGGGCAGTTCCGCCCAGACGCAGCCCATGCGCTTCCCTCGCGCTTGTTGCCCCGGGCCAAGCCGTCGGATCGATCGGCTGGGCGGCGGCGACAATACGCCAGACGCACAGGGTGCCGGCAAGCCAGCGAAGGCCCGCCACGGCAACGCCAGCCACGTATACGGATACCAGCAGGACGGACAGAGAAGGCGAGAGCGAGGCGTGCGACGAGGTCAGCGGGATCACCGATGCGTCCATCTCGCCTGGATCGCCGCCGAAAGGAAGCGGTAGCGGCAGCACTGGCATCGCCGTGATCCGTACTTGCGCCCATCCTTCGAGCAGCACGGCGGCGACAGACGGCAGCACCGCCAGCATCCAGATTCCGAACCAATAGTTCCGCGCCCCATGCGAAATGCGCAGCGTCTTGTGTATCGCGCGTCCAAGCCCCCATGCCAGGGCTCCACAGATCAAGAAGCCGGCAGCATGGATGGCCCAAGGAGCCATCGATGGAGCGCTCATGCCTGGCCTTCCCGGTCTTTGCTGCGCAGCAACGTTTCCAGTTGCTCGATTTCGTCCTCATTCAGCAGGCGGCTGTCGGCAAAGGCCTGTGTCGGCAAGGGGCCGTCGATTTCCAGAACACGTCGAGCAAAATCCGTACTCAATGCCGCCAGGATCGCAACCTTGCTTACCTTCGCCCGATACACGTTCAGGCCGTGCTCGGAGCTTTCCTTGACCAGCCCCTTGTCGACCATCCGATCCAGTGTCTTGCGAGTCGACGAGTAGGACCAGCCCAGCGAGAGTGCAGCGCAGTTGTGCAGCTCTCGTGCACTGGATGCGCCATTTCGCCACAGGCACTTGAGCAACTCCAGTTCGGCGTTCGATGGGGACGGCAGTCGGCTCATATCGATCAGCATGCGAGTGATGTCGCAATCATGCGACACATGTCGCACGCAATGCAAGCAACCGTGCCTCCCTTCCCGGCCGCGCAGCCGCGGCAAAAAGAAGGCCGGCATCGCTGCCGGCCTCCTCGTCAACTCAGTTTTGCCACGCGCCCGTCAGGCAGCGCCACCGCCACCCCGACGCGAGTCGCGGCCACCCTGCCCGCCGCGATGCTGCTTCGGGCCGGCGTGCGCATGACCCTGTCGCGCCGTACCGGGCTTGCCGTGGCCGCGGTTGCCCGGGGCGCGCCCGGCCGGACGCGGGCCGCGGTTGCCGGCGTTCTGGCGCGGGTTCGGGATTGCGACGTCGAGGCGAATCGGCCGGCTCGGCTCGTAACCGGCGACGGTGATCAGCTCGACATCCTTCTTCAGGATGCGCTGGATCTGCCGCAGCAGGCCGCCCTCGTCGTGCGAAACCAGCGACAGCGCCTCGCCACTGGCACCGTTGCGGCCGGTACGGCCGATCCGGTGCACGTAGTCCTCGGCCACCATCGGCAGGTCGAAGTTGATCACCAGCGGCAGGTCGGGAATGTCGAGGCCGCGGGCGGCGACGTCGGTCGCCACCAGCACCCGGGCGCGGTTGGTCTTGAAGTCGCGCAGGGCTTTCTGGCGCTGGGCCTGGCTCTTGTTGCCGTGGATCGCGACCGAACGCAGGCCGGCGCCTTCCAACTGCTCGGCCAAGCGGTTGCAGCCGTGCTTGGTGCGGCCGAACACCAGCACCTGGTCATGCGGCCGCTTGGCGATGATGTCGATCAGCAAATCGCGCTTGCGGCCGCTGTCGACCGGGTGGGCGATGTGGGCGATGGTGTCGGCGATGGTGTTATTGGCCGCGACCTGCACCTGCTTCGGGTTGCGCATGAACTGCAGCGCGAGCTGCTTGAGCTGGTCCTCGAAGGTGGCCGAGAACAGCAGGGTCTGACGCTCGTGCGGCAGCTTGCCGAGGATGCGCTTGATCGCGGGCAGGAAACCCATGTCGAGCATGCGGTCGGCCTCGTCCAGTACCAGGATCTCGATGCCGTCGAGCTTGGCGGTACCGCGCTCGAGGTGGTCGATCAGCCGACCCGGGGTGGCGACCAGCACATCGACGCCGCGACGCAGGTTGTCGACCTGCGGACCCATGCCGGCGCCACCGAAGATCGTGCAGAAGTTCAGGCGCAAGTGCTTGGCGTAGCCACGCAGGCTGTCGTTGACCTGCACTGCCAGCTCGCGGGTCGGCACCAGGATCAGCGCGCGCGGTTTGCGCGGGCCGTTGGCGGCGGTCTGCTTGGACAGGCGATTGAGCAGCGGCAGGCCGAACGCGGCGGTCTTGCCGGTGCCGGTCTGGGCGCCGCCCAGCAGGTCGTGCCCGGCCAGCACCAGCGGGATCGCCTCGGACTGGATCGGGGTCGGGGTGGTGTAGTTCTGCTCGGCGAGCGCGCGCAGCAACGCGGGCGCAAGCCCGAGGGATTCAAAGGACATTGATTGGAACTCCGGTAAAGAAAACCGCAAGCGATTGCGGTGCAACCCGGAGCGTTCCCAAACCGCGCTGCGAGTTTTCTGTTTTGACGATGCCGGATGCTCCGGTACCGTGTCGGCGCGACGAAAGACGTGCGGGATAAAACCGTGGTCGCGGTGCCGGCCCGCACCGATGGGTGCGGGCGATGATCGTGGGATCCGGGATGCGACGGTTGGCAACCTGGGAAGGGCAGCCGTGCGCTGAACAGGCGAATCCTACGGGAAATCGAGGCGCCGCGCCAGCCGCCGGATTCGCCGTTCAGGCTGAGGTAGTCGCGGCCCACTGACCTCCGGCCTACCTGGACCACCGCAATCGCGAGTTTACGAGCGCGCAATCGAACGACCGAACGTCAGGTTGTCGCCAGTGTCGGCGGCCAGTTCGACCGCAGCCGCGCATGACCTTCGACACCCGCCGCCGGGACGATTGCGGTCTAATGTCGGCCGATCCCCCAAGGGGGCCGCCATCCCATTACGTCCCGTCCGGAGTCACCCGTGAGCTTGAACAAACCGCAAGTCCTGCTGCTGTCCCTCGCCATCGCCACCGCGGTGGCCGCCTGCTCCAAGCAGGACGCCGCCCCGGCCGACGGCGCCGACGCCAAGCTCGCCGACGCCAACGCGCTGACCCTGGACGAGAGCACGCTGCCGCCGGTCAACCGTTTCCAGGCCTCCGACCTCGATACCAGCAAGAATGCCTGCGTCGACTTCGGCGGCTACGTCAACGGCACCTGGCTGGCCGCCAACGAAATCCCGGGCGACCGCACCAGTTGGGGCGCGTTCGAGATGCTGGCCGAGCGCTCCATCGCGGTCCAGCGCCAGCTCGCCGAGCAGGCCGCCGCCAACGACGGCGCCACCGGCGTGCGCGACATCGTCGGCGACTTCTGGGCGACCGGCATGGACGCCGAGCAGATCAATGCCCAGGGCATCAAGCCGATCCAGAGCCGGCTCGACGCGATCACCGCGCTCGACAGCCAGGAAGCCGTGACCGACTACCTGCGCAGCAGCGCCGCCCGCGGCGAGAACGTGTTGTTCTCGTTCGGGGCCGATGCCGACTTCAAGAACTCCGACATGAACATCGCCTACGCCGGCCAGGGTGGCCTGGGCCTGCCGGACAAGTCGTACTACTTCGAAGCCGACAAGAAGGACAAGCTGGAGGCCTACCAGGCGCACGTCGCCAAGGTGCTGGAGCTGTCGGGCATCGACGCCGACGCGGCGGCCGAGCAGGCCGAGGCCGTGGTCGCGTTCGAGACCCGCCTGGCCGAAGCCTCCAAGTCGAGCGAAGAACTCTCGCGCGACGTCTCGCTGTACTACAACCCGGTATCGCCGGCGCAGGCCGACGAGCTGACCCCGAATTTCTCCTGGACCCGCTTCTTCGAGTCGCAGGGCGTCGCCGCGCCCGAGATGTTCTCGCTGGCGATCCCGGCATTCCACCAGGAGGTCAGCGAAATGCTGACCGACGTGCCGGTCGGGACCTGGCAGGCCTACCTTCGCTTCCACACCGTCGATGGCGCCTCGCCGTACCTGTCGGACGCGTTCGTGCAGGAGAACTTCAACTTCTACAACCAGGCCATGCGCGGCCAGAAGGAGATGAAGGAGCGCGGCAAGCGCGTGCTCGGCACCATCGGCGAGGAGGTCGGCGAAGCGCTCGGCCAGATGTACGTCAAGGTCGCGTTCTCGCCGCAGGCCAAGGAACGCATGCAGACCCTGGTCAAGAACCTCGGCGATGCCCTCAAGATCCACCTCGAAGGCCTGGAGTGGATGAGCGAGGAGACCAAGAAGCAGGCCATGGAGAAGTGGGCCAGCTTCACCCCGAAGGTCGGCTACCCCGACAAGTGGCGCGACTGGAGCGGCCTCGAGACCGGCCGCGACAGCTTCTTCGGCAACGTCATGGCCGCCAACGAGTTCAACTACCAGTGGAACCTGGGCAAGATCGGCGAGCCGGTCGACAAGACCGAATGGGGCATGAGCCCGCAGACCGTCAACGCCTACTACAACCCGCTGGCCAACGAGATCGTGTTCCCGGCCGCGATCCTGCAGCCGCCGTTCTTCGATCCCGAAGCCGGCGACGCGGTCAACTACGGCGGCATCGGCGCGGTGATCGGCCACGAGATGATCCACGGCTATGACGACCAAGGCAGCCGCTTCGACGCCGAGGGCAACTTCAAGAACTGGTGGACCGAGGCCGACGCCAAGGGCTTCTCCGGCCTGACCGACAAGCTGGTCGCGCAGTTCGACGCCTACGAGGCGATGCCGGGCATGCACGTCAACGGCAGCCTGACCCTGGGCGAGAACATCGCCGACCTCGGCGGCCTGGCGATCGCCTATGACGCGATGAAGCAGGCCACCGAAGGCAGCGAAGACCCGATGACCGGCGGCCTGAGCCGCGACCAGCGCTTCTTCGCCAACTGGGCGACCGTGTGGCGTCGCAACTTCACCGACGACGAGCTGAAGGTGCGCCTGACCACCGACCCGCACGCCCCGGCCAACTTCCGCGCGATCGGTGCGCCGTCGAACATGCCGGCGTTCGCGGCGGCGTTCGAGTGCGAAGCCGGCCAGCCGATGGTGCGTGGCGGAGACCAGCAAGTGGTGATCTGGTAAGCGCCGGCCCACCGCAACGGACTGGCCATCCTCGTCGGCCAGAAAGACGAAGGCCCGGGTTGATCCCGGGCCTTTTCTTTTTGCCCGACGACGCCGGGATCTTGTAGGAGCGGCTTTAGCCGCGACCGGATGTCTGGTCGCTCGTCCGACTCCAGATCGCGGCTAAAGCCGCTCCTACAGAAATCCGGCTTCGGCCGTCAACGCACGATCCGCGGCCGCCGCGGTCCCTGCTTGCCGAACGGCGGCTGCCCGCGCCAGTAGCGGATCAGCAGCCAGCCGAACAGCATGCCGCCGAGGTGGGCGAAGTGGGCCACCCCCGGCTGCCAGCCGGTGAATCCCAGCAGCAACTCGATCACGCCGTAAACGATCACCAGCGTGCGCGCCTTCATCGGGATCGGCGGGATCAGCAGCATCACCCGCTGGTGCGGAAACAGCATGCCATAGGCCAACAGCAGGCCGAACACGCCGCCGGACGCGCCAACGGTGGGATACGCATCACCGCCCTGCGACATCGTCCACGCCCCCACCGCCAGCTGGCACGCCGCGGCGCCGAGCACGCAGACCAGGAAAAAGGTCAGGAAGCGGCGCTCACCCCAGGTGTGCTCCAGCGGTGCACCGAACATCAGCAACGCCAGCATGTTGAACAGCAGGTGGGCGAAGCTGCCGTGCATGAACGCGTAGGTCAGCACCTGCCACGGCAGGAACTGGCTGATCGGCGAGACTTCGCCGCCGCCGAGCGGCCACAGCATGAACGGCGCCATCGCAACTTCGCTCAGTACCTGCTGCAGCAGGAATACCAGTCCATTGGCAATCAGCAGGATCTTGGTGACACGCGGCAAGTTGGAAAACATCGCACCTCCATGAAGTCGGCACATGGTACCGGCTGGGGGTGAATCCGGCGTCCCGGGCGGGCAGCCGGCGAACGCGGGGCCCGCTCAGCCCGGCGTACCCCAGACCTGTTCATCCAGGGTCGGGGCGGCCCGGACCCCGCGGACCCGGCCACCCTCGACGCGCACGCCCTCGGCCCGCAGGCGCTGGACCTGCTCGGCGAACTGCGGCGAATCGGGTGGAAACGCGATGCGGCCATCCGAGCGCAGGACCCGGTGCCACGGCAGTCGCCGGTCGTCGTTGTGGCTCAGCAGGCGCGCCACCATCCGCGCCCGGCCCGGCAACCCGGCACGGCGGGCGACCTCGCCATAGCCGGCCACCTGCCCGCGCGGAATCGCGCGGATCGCGGCCAGGATGCGTGCGTTGGCGTCGGTCTGCATCGCGGTAGGATAAAGGCCCCGCAACGGAGGCGCTCATGCACAGCTTCGAACAGATCCGTCAGCAGTTGGTCGGCGCCGGGTTCCGCGCCACGTTGCAGGACGAAGGCGTCATCTGCATCGAGTTGTCGCTCGAACAGGGCAGCCGCCACCAGTCGATCTTCCTGTCCGAACTCGAGGACGACGACGGCCGCCCGTTCCTGCGTGCCAGCACCGCGGTGGCACCGACCACCGGACTGGACGCGCGCCGCGCGCTGATCTTCAACTGGCAGAGCCGGGTCGGCTACCTCGCGATCGGCGACCTCGACGGCGTGCCCTACCTGCAACTGTGCGAGAACCGGCCGATCGAAGGGCTCGACGCGGCCGAGGTGCACCGCCTGGTGCTGGAGATCGGCGGCCTCGGCGACCGCATGGAACGGGCGATGTCGGCCGACGGCGACCTGCTGTAGTTCGACGCGACAGCTGCCTGGTCCTGTAGGAGCAACTGTCTTCTTCAAATCGGCTGCGGGACCCAAGGTGCGCCATCGCGGATCATGGCGTTCAGTCGTCCCAGGAAAGAGCGCATGCAGGCGACCAGGGCCACCTTGGCGCACTTGC
>JBOHYB010000061.1:0-13219 GCA_050737695.1 Lysobacter sp.
GACGATTCCCGATCGCGGCTGAAGCCGCTCCTACAGGGGTCTCAGGGAGACGCGCCGAGTCACTCCGGCGCGGTGGCGTCGTGTGTGACGAAGGTGTTCTCGCCGGTCGGCAGCTCCAGCCACTCCGGGTGCGCCAGCGCGCGGCCGATGTCGGCCAGCCCGGACTGCCAGTGTTCGCGCATCGCCACCCGGCCGAACTGATAGTCCTTGAAGTGCCCGAACTTCGCGCGCTCGCGATAGATCAGGTGGATCACCCCGATCCGGTTGTCGCAGGCCAGCTCGGCGGCGTGCCGGCACCATGGGTTTGACTCGCGCACGTCGGCCGGGATCTCCTCCAGCAGCTCGCGCAGCAGCCGGCGGTAATGCTGGCCGACGCGCTGGATGTCGGTGACCATGCGCGTACGGCTGGAGTACTGGATCTCCTTCTCGCGCTCGGCGACGTCGAGCAGGGTCTGCGGCAACTCGCCTTGTGCATTCCACAGGTCGATCTGGAACACCAGGGTGTCGGCCTGCGGTTCGGCCTGCAGCAGGTACGACAGCGGGGTGTTGGAGACGAGGCCGCCGTCCCAGTAGTAGCGGCCGTCGATCTCGACCGCCGGGAACGCCGGCGGCAGCGCGCCGGAGGCGAGGATGTGACGCGCATCGAGCCGCATCGAGCGGTTGTCGAAATACTCCAGGTTGCCGCTGGCGACATCGACCGCGCCGACCGAGACCCGCACGTCGCCGTCATTGAGCCGGTCGAAATCGACTAGCCGCTCCAGCGTGGCGATCATCGGGCTGGTGTCGTAGTAGCTGGCGACGGTCGGGCCGGCCGGCTGCAACGGGTTCTGCCCCGGCAGCCAGCTGGTCCAGCTGCGCGGTTGGTAGAAGCCGCGCTGGCCCTCGGTCATCGCCCGCCACGCTTCCCAGGTATCGAGCCAGGCGCGAGCGTGCTCGTTCATGTCGAGGAAATGCGCCTCCTGCCCGAGCGTGGTCGCCGGCAGGAAGTACGGTTGCGAGATCGTCTCCCAGAATTCGTGCAGCGCATCGACCCGCCGCTGCGGCGGGTTGCCGGCGATAATCGCGGCGTTGAAGGCGCCGATCGAGATGCCGGCGACCCAGTCGGGGTCGACCCCGGCCGTGTGCAGGCCCTGGTAGACGCCCGCCTGGTAGGAGCCCAGCGCGCCGCCGCCCTGCAACACCAGGGCGACGTGTTCGGGCAGGCGCAGCTTCGGCTTGGCGGCCATCAGTGCGGGCCCGTCACTGCATGTGCCAGCCGTGGCTGACGATGAAGCTCTGCCCGGTCAGCGCAGCGCTGGGGAATTCGCACAGGAACCGCACGGTCTGGGCGACGTCCTCCACCGTGGTGAAGATGCCGTCGACGGTATGACCGAGCATCACGTCGCGGATCACCTCCTCCTCACTGATCCCCAGTTCCTTCGCCTGCTCGGGGATCTGCTTGTCGACCAGCGGGGTGCGCACGAAACCCGGGCAGACCACGTGGCTGCGCACGCCGCGCTCGCCGCCTTCCTTCGCCAGCGTGCGCGACAGCCCGAGCAGGCCGTGCTTGGCGGTGACGTAGGGCGCCTTCAGCTTCGAGGCCTGGTGCGAATGTACCGAGCCCATGTAGATGACCGTGCCGCCGCGGCTCTTGCCGTTGCCGTCGTCCCTGTACATGTGCGGCAACGCGGCCTTGGTGGTCAGGAAGGCGCCGTCGAGGTGGATCGCGAGCATCTTCTTCCAGGTCGCGAAGTCGTAGTTCTCGATCGGGTTGACGATCTGGATGCCGGCGTTGGAGATGAGGATGTCGATCGCGCCCAGCTCGGCCACCACCTGCTGCGTGCCGGCATTGACCGCGGCCTCGTCGGTGACGTCCATCGCCACCCCGATGGCGCGGCCGCCAGCCTGCTCGATCTCGCGGGCGACGGCCTGGGCTCCGTCGAGGTTGATGTCGGCGATCGCGATCAACGCGCCGGCGCGCGACAACTCGAACGCGATTTCCTTGCCGATGCCACTGGCAGCGCCGGTGACGATGGCGACCTTGCCTTCGATCGAGGTCATGGGGGCTCCTTCGTGTGCGATGGGGTCACCCATGGTAGCGATCGACTGTGACGATGCCCCACAGCCGCCACTTGCCCATTGGTCCAACTGGACGACCGGGGCTTCTGTAGGAGCGGCTTCAGCCGCGATCTGAAGTCGGCGCGGACGAACGATTTCCAGATCGCGGCTGAAGCCGCTCCTACAAAGGCGCCTGGACGCGTGGGCAGTCCAGGTCAGCCCTTCTTCTTGCGCTTGGGCTGCAACATCGTCCCGCTGCAGTTCTTCGCCCCGCAGCGGCAGGTCCAGATCTTCTTCATCCGCGGCGTGTGTGCCTCGTCGAGGGTGATGCCGTAGTTGTAGGCCAACTCGTCGCCGGGCTTGATGTTGCGGGTCGCCTCGATGAACACCCGGTCCTTGCGGCGGTCGTCGCCGTCGTGCTCTTCCAGCACCGCCTCGCAGTTGGGCTTGCAGCTGTGGTTGATCCACTTCGCGGTGCCGCCCTCGAAGTTGGCGTCGATCACGTACTCGTCGTTCAGCGTGAACAGGAACGTGTGGCCGCTGTCGGCATCGCCGCTGTCACCGGCATCGACGTCCTCGTGGGTGCGGCGGCGCCCCTTGTACTCGACGATGCGCTCGCCCTTGGCGATCGGTTCAACGGCGAACACGCCATTGCCGTGGATGGCGGAGCGACGGGCGACGATCTTGCGCGGCATGCAGGTATTCCGGACGGGGACGAAGCCGCATTGTGCCGGACTTCGATGCAGATGAACCCCGGCGGACCTGCCGCTTGGCCGCGACCGGCTTAATCAGTACAATTCCGGTACGGATTACATTCCCGCTTCAACCAGCCCCCCCCACCCGGCCATTCCCACCAGGTACGCCGCCATGCTCCGCGTCACCAAGCTCACCGACTACGCGACGGTCGTCCTGACCGCCCTCGCCGCCCAGTCCGATGCCGTGCTCAGCGCCTCGGAACTGGCCGAGCGCGCGGGCCTGGAGGCGCCCACCGTCAGCAAGCTGCTCAAGCCGCTGGCGCAGGCCGGGCTGGTCGAAGGTTTCCGCGGCGCCAATGGCGGCTACCGCCTAGCACGGGCGGCGTCGGCGATCAGCCTGATCGAGATCGTCGAGGCGATGGAAGGCCCGCTCGGCATGACCGAGTGCAGCGTCCACGAAGGCAACTGCACGATCGAGGACCAGTGTGGCGTGCGCGCCAATTGGCGCCGGATCAACGACGTGGTGGTCGAGGCCCTGCGCAGCGTGACCCTGGCGCAGATGATCGACGGGGTGCCGCCGCCCGGCCCCGCAACACCCTCCCTTTCCAGGCGCATCGACCTGCGCCTGGCCAACGCCTGATTCGATCAGGCCTGTTCAACAGGCTTGTTCAGCCAGACACGTTCAACCAGACATCACGACAGTAGGCAGCCCAATGGCCACCGACATCACCGACACCCCGCTTCGACCGGTCGAGCAGAACAGTCCGCTCGAACAGAACGCCGAGATCCACGCCCAGCTCGGCCGCAAGTACGAGGCCGGCTTCATCACCGACATCGAGTCCGACAGCCTGCCTCCGGGCCTGGACGAGGACGTGATCCGCGCGCTCTCGGCCAAGAAGGACGAGCCGCAGTGGATGACCGACTGGCGGCTTGAGGCCTACCGCCACTGGCTGACCATGCCGGTGCCGCACTGGGCCAAGCTGAAGATCGCGCCGATCGACTTCCAGGCGATCAGCTACTACTCCGCGCCGAAGGCCAAGTACGCCTCGCTCGACGAGGTGCCGCAGGAACTGCTCGACACCTACGACAAGCTCGGCGTGCCCTTGCATGAGCGCGCCAAGCTGGCCGGCGTGGCAGTCGACGCGGTGTTCGACTCGGTCTCGGTCGGCACCACGTTCCGCAAGGAGCTGGCCGAGAAGGGCGTGATCTTCTGCTCGATGTCGGAGGCGATCAAGGACCATCCCGAACTGGTGAAGCAGTACCTCGGCAGCGTCGTCCCGACCGGTGACAACTACTTCGCCGCGCTGAACTCGGCGGTGTTCTCCGATGGCAGCTTCGTGTTCATCCCCGAGGGCGTGAAGTGTCCGATGGAGTTGAGCACCTACTTCCGCATCAACGCCGGCCACACCGGCCAGTTCGAGCGCACCCTGATCATCTGCGAGGACCGCGCCCAGGTCTCCTACCTGGAAGGCTGCACCGCGCCGATGCGCGACGAGAACCAGTTGCACGCAGCGGTGGTCGAGCTGGTCGCGCTGGAAGACGCCGACATCAAGTACTCGACGGTGCAGAACTGGTACCCGGGTGACGAGAACGGCGTCGGCGGCATCTACAACTTCGTGACCAAACGCGGCGAGTGCCGCGGTGCGCGCAGCAAGATCCACTGGACCCAGGTCGAGACGGGCTCGGCAATCACCTGGAAGTACCCGAGCTGCGTGCTGATCGGTGACGACTCCACCGGCGAGTTCCACTCCGTCGCGCTGACCCACCACCGCCAACAGGCCGACACCGGCACCAAGATGATCCACATCGGCAAGCGCACCAAGAGCAAGATCATCAGCAAGGGCATCAGCGCCGGCCGCGGCCAGAACACCTACCGCGGACTGGTCAAGGTGGGCCCGGGCGCCGAGGGCGCGCGCAACTACACCCAGTGCGACTCGCTGCTGATCGGCAAGAAGTGCGGCGCACACACGTTCCCGTACATCGAGGTCAAGCACCCGACCGCGACCGTCGAGCACGAGGCGACCACGTCCAAGATCAGCGACGACCAGTTGTTCTATTGCCGTTCGCGCGGCATCGGCGAGGAAGACGCGGTGTCGATGATCGTCGACGGCTTCTGCAAGCAGGTGTTCCGCGAGCTGCCGATGGAATTCGCGGTCGAAGCCAAGAAGCTGATGGAAGTTTCGCTGGAGGGGTCGGTCGGATGAACCCGATGAAGACCATCTGCGTCCTGGTGCTTGGGTCGCTGCTGGCGCTGCCCGCACTGGCCGCTGGCAACGGCGACCCGCAGTGCCATGCCCAGACCCAGGCCGACCTCAACGCCTGCGCCGCGGGTAGCCTTGCCGATGCCGACCGCGAGCTCAACGCCACCTACCGCGCGGTGCTGGAGCTGCACGCCGACGAGCCGCAGTTCATCGCCAACCTGAAGACGGCGCAGCGACTGTGGATTCAGTTCCGCGACGCCGAGCTGGCGATGAAGTTCCCCGTCGCCGAAGGGGAACGCCCGCAAGTCCTGTACGGCTCGGTCTACCCGATGTGCAGGCAGCAGTACCTGACCCAGCTGACCCGGCAGCGCACGGCGCACTTGCGCGCCTGGCTGGAAGGCATCGCCGAGGGCGATGTGTGCACCGGTTCGCTCCCCATTACCCAGGACGTCAACTGACATGTTGAAGATCGAAAACCTCCACGCCAGCGTTGCCGGCAAGGAAATCCTCAAGGGCCTGTCGCTGGAGCTGCAGCCGGGCCAGGTGCACGCGATCATGGGGCCGAACGGCGCCGGCAAGTCGACGCTCGGCAACATCATCGCCGGCCGCGAGGGCTACGAGGTCACCGAGGGCTCGGTGACGTTCGAGGGTCGCGATTTACTCGCGCTGGAGCCGGAGGAGCGCGCCGCGGCCGGCGTGTTCCTGGCGTTCCAGTACCCGGTCGAGATCCCGGGCGTGAACAACACCTATTTCCTGCGCACCGCGCTCAACGCCCAGCGCAAGGCGCGCGGCGAGTCGGAGCTGGACTCGATGCAATTCCTCAAGCTGGTGCGCGAGAAGCTCGCCGTGCTGCACTTGAAGGACGAGTTGCTGCACCGCGGCGTCAACGAGGGCTTCAGCGGCGGCGAGAAGAAGCGCAACGAGATCTTCCAACTCGCCCTGCTCGAACCGAAGCTGGCGATCCTCGACGAGACCGACTCGGGCCTGGACATCGATGCGCTCAAGACCGTCGCCGAGGGCGTCAACGCGCTGCGCTCGGCGGATCGTGCGTTCCTGGTGATCACCCACTACCAGCGCCTGCTCGACTACATCAAGCCCGACGTGGTCCACGTGCTGGCCGACGGCCGCATCGTCGAGACCGGCGGGCCGGAGTTGGCGCTGCAGTTGGAGGAACACGGCTACGCCTGGATCAAGGACCGGGTCGCGCCGGGGGCGGCGGCCTGATGAGCGCCCTGCTCGACTCGCTCGCATCCTCCTTCGACGCCCTGCCTGCGCGCGACGCCGCCGGGCTCGGCGAGAGCCGCCGCGCCGCGCTCGACGACGCGCTGCGCGACGGCCTGCCGCACGCGCGGGTCGAGGCGTGGAAGTACACGCCGCTGCGCGCGCTCGAGCGCCGTACGTTCGCACCGGCCGAGCCGGCGCCCGCCTTCGATGCGGCCCTGCTCGCGGATATCCCGGCGCCGCGGATCGTGTTCGTCAACGGCCGCTTCGACGCCGGCGCGTCCGACCTGTCCGCGCTTCCGGACGGGGTCAGCCTGCGGCCGCTGTCGCAGGTGCTGCGCGATGGCGACGCCCGCGAGTCGAACTTCCTTGCCCGCCGCTTCGAGCGCGCCGACGAGGTGTTCGCCAAGGTCAACGCGGCGCTCGCCGACGAGGGTGTGGTCCTGCGCGCCGACGCCAGCGCACGCGCCACCCTCCCGATCCACCTGGTATTCGTCGGGGTCGCCGCGGAGGGCTACCGGGCCTGGCACCTGCGCCACCTGGTCGAACTCGCCGCCGGCGCGGAATTGCGCCTGGTCGAACACCAGCTGGCCTTTGCTGAGCACCGCCATTTCGGCAATGCGCTGATGCATGTCCACCTCGCCGCCAACGCCCGCCTGCTGCACGCGCGGGTGCAGGACGAGTCGACCGGTGCGACCCTGCTCAACCGCACCGACGCGGTGCTGGCGACGCAGGCCGAGTACCGCCGGCTCGACCTCGAACTCGGTGCCGGGCTGTCGCGCCACGAGCTCAATGTCGTCCTCCAGGGCAACGAATCGAAGGTGCACGCCAACGGCGTGCTGCTGGCCGATGGCCGCCGCCACCTCGATACCCGCCTGGGCATCGACCACGTCGCCCGCGACAGCAGTTGCCAGCTGACCTGGCGCGGCATCGGCGCCGATCGTTCGCGCACCGTGTTCCACGGCGGCATCGAGATCCGGGAAGGCGCCGACGGCACCAATGCGCAGCTGTCGAACAAGAACCTGCTGCTGGGCGAAGGCGCCGAGATCGACAGCCAGCCGGTCCTCGTCATCCACGCCGACGAAGTGCAGGCCGCGCACGGCGCCACGGTCGGCCAGCTCGACCCGACCGCGATGTTCTACCTGCGTTCGCGCGGCATCCCGGTCGATACCGCACGCGCCCTGCTGACCGCCGCGTTCTGTCGCGAGACGCTGTCGGTGTTCGAGGACGCCGGCGTGCGCGAAGCGGTGGCGACGCGGCTGGACGCGGCATTGGCCCGCTCGGTGGCCAGCGCGATGGAGGCTGTATGAACCACGAGTCCGCCATCACCTCCCCCGCGATCGACTGGGCCGCGATCCGCGACGACTTCCCGGTGCTCAAGCGCCAGGTCCACGGCAAGCCGCTGGTCTACCTCGACTCGGCTAACACCGGACAAAAGCCGGCGGTGGTGATCGACACCGTCGACGACTTCTTCCGCCACCACAACGCCAATGTCAGCCGCGCGGTGCATGCGCTCGGCAGCGAGGCGACCGAGGCCTACGAGGGCGCGCGCAGTAAGCTCGCGAAGTTCCTCAACGTCCGCTTTGATGAGCTGGTGCTATGCAGCGGCACCACCTTCGCGATCAACCTGGTCGCCTACAGCTGGGCGCTGCCGCGGTTGCAGCCCGGTGATGCGATCGTGCTGACCCGGATGGAGCACCACGCCAACATCGTGCCTTGGCAGCTCGTCGCCGAACGTACCGGCGCGTCGATCAAGGTCGCCGATATCGACGAACGCGGCGACCTCGACCTCGACCACCTGTACTCGCTGCTGACGCCCGAGGTGAAGCTGCTCGGCGTGGCCCACGTGTCCAACGTCCTCGGTACGGTCAACCCGGTGCGCGAGATCTGCCGCGAGGCGCGCAAGCGCGGCATCGTCACCATCATCGACGGTTCGCAGGCGGCGCCGCATCGGCCGCTGGACGTCGCCGCGATCGGCTGCGATTTCTACGCCATCACCGGCCACAAGATGGCCGGACCGACCGGCACCGGCGTGCTGTGGGCGCGCCGCGAACACCTGCAGGCGATGCCGCCGTTCCTCGGTGGCGGCGAGATGATCAAGGAGGTGCGTTTCGACGGCACCGTGTTCAACGACGCCCCGCACAAGTTCGAGGCCGGCACTCCGAATATCGCCGGTTTCATCGGCCTCGGCGCCGCGGTCGATTACCTGACCGGCATCGGCATGGCCAACATCGATGCCCGCGAGCAGGAGTTGCTGGCGTATGCGACCCAGCGGCTCGACGCGGTCGAAGGCCTGCGCATTTTCGGCCGCGCGCGCGAGAAGGCCGCGGTGATCAGCTTCCTGGTCGAAGGTGCGCATGCGCACGACCTCGCCACCCTGCTCGATCTGGAAGGCGTCGCGGTACGCTCCGGCCACCACTGCGCGCACCCGCTGATGCAGCATTTCGGGGTGCCGGCGACCTGCCGCGCCTCGTTCGCGTTCTACAACACCTTCGAGGAGATCGACGCGTTCGTCACC
This sequence comes from Lysobacter sp., assembly GCA_050737695.1. Lineage (GTDB taxonomy): Bacteria > Pseudomonadota > Gammaproteobacteria > Xanthomonadales > Xanthomonadaceae > Novilysobacter. The sequence goes on from JBOHYB010000061.1 coordinate 8,673, forward strand.
GCGCTGCAAAAGGTCCGCAAACTGCTGCTGTAGGAGCGGCTTCAGCCGCGATCCGAAGTCGGCGCGCGCGACCAACCATGCGATCGCGGCTGAAGCCGCTCCTACAAGAACCGACCATGCCCGACCTTAATTTCCGCGACGCCACCGTCGCCGACATCCCCGTCCTGGCCGCCCTCGTCACCCGCGCCTATCGCGGCGACACCAGCCGCGTCGGCTGGACCACCGAGGCCGACGTGCTCGATGGCAACCGCATCGATGCCAACGTGCTGCGCCACGACATCGAGCGCGACCGCAGCCGCGTCATCCTGCTCGAGCGCGACGGCACCGTGCTGTCGTGCGCGCACGTCTGCGAGGACGCCGGCGCCGGCTATTTCGGCATGTTCGCGGTCGAGCCGGGCCTGCAGGGCGGCGGCATCGGCAAGCGAGTCATCGACGAGGCCGAACGCATCGTGCGCGAGCAGTGGCGGCTGCCGGTGATGCGGATGACCGTGATCGACGTGCGGGCGGAGCTGATCGCGTTCTACCAGCGCCGCGGTTACCACCGTACCGGTATCTTCAAGCCCTTCCCCTACGGTGACGAACGTTTCGGCATCCCGCGCCGCGACGACCTGCGTTTTGAGGTGCTGGAGAAGGAGCTGCAATGAGCGACTGGGTTTTCGTCTGCCCCACCACCGAGTTGCTGCCCGGCGAGACCGTCGTCGCCTGGGACGGCGACACCCCGATCCTGGTGCTCAACTACGACGGCGACTTCTACGCGCTGGAAGACAAGTGCTCGCACGAGGATTTCGAACTGTCGGCAGGCCGCTTCGATGGCGAGGAGGCGACCATCGAGTGCGTGCTGCACGGTGCCCGGTTCGACGTCCGCGACGGCCGCGCCCTGTCCGCACCCGCCTACGAGCCGGTGGTGAAGTTCCCGGTCAAGGTCGAGGACGGCATGGTCTGGACCCGCGACGACAGGTAGCGGCGCGCGTGTGCCGAGCCGGCTTTCCCGTGTAGGAGCGACGTAAGATATCCCCGGCAAACGTGGGTCCACACACGTCCGGGGTACGAAAAATCCACAATCGCGATTGAGGGATCCGGCGCGCAGCACGCAAGCTGTGGCAACGGGGAAATCGCGACTTACGTCGCTCCTACCGCCGAAGGTCAGCGCGGACCGATGCGTATCAGCAGCGCCTCGCCGCCACCATCCAGCATGTGCCGCAGGCGGTCCTCACCGGCCGCGAGGATCGCGGTGTCGCCGGTGGCCAGTGGCGGCAGCCCGGAGTCGTCGGCGAAACGGGCCTGGCCGGCAATCAGGTACACCGCCCAGGTCGCATGCGGCTCGGCGAAGATCACCATCGGCCCGACCAGCGGCCGGTGCCACAGCTCGGCCTGCACGCGGTCGCGTCGCCACATCAGGTTGAAGTCGTGGGTGATGCCGTCGACCAGTTCGCCGGTGACCGCGCGTTCGCCGGCGAACCGGTGCTTGTCGTGCGGCGGCAGCAACTCGACGGTATCGCCATCGTCGAAACGCAGGCGCAGGCCATTGCCCGCCAGCAGCACCAGTTCGCGATCGATCCCCGCAAACGTCGAGAACACGGCATCGCGCTCGATCTCGGCGATCGACAGGCGCCAGTCCCATCCGTCGCCATTGTCGTCGCCGCCACGGGCGATCTCGCGGGTCCAGCCAAGCTGGTTGCGCCAGCGCTCGCGGCGGTACTCGTTGGCGGGGATGACGCGGGAGCCGGGGGCAATGCGCATGGCGACAGGTCCGGTGGAGTGCACCCCAGTCTAGCGATGCCGCGCTTGTAGGAGCGGCTTCAGCCGCGATCGGATGCCTGGTCGCTTGCGCCGAGTTCAGATCGCGGCTGAAGCCACTCTTGCATAGCCAAGACGCAAAGAAAAGTTGCCGGCCGCTGCGGATCCTTCCGCAGCGGCCGGCGTACCTCCATGTCCGGGAAACTCCCGATGTCCTGAGGGCGTCCTGCCCCGTACTTCCCGTCTTTGCGCTCGGCGCTTACTTGCGACTCTTGCCGCCGACCACGATGCGGTCGCGGTTCTTCTCGATCGTCTTCAGGCCGATGCCCTTCACCATCGCCAGTTGCTCGGCGCTGCGGAATGCGCCGTTGGCCTTGCGGTAATCGACGATGGCCTTGGCCTTGGCCGGGCCGACGTTGAGCAGTACATCGTCGATGGTGGCGGCGTCGGCGGTGTTGATGTTGACCTTGTCGGCGGCGAAGGCCGAACCGGCGATCAGCAGCGACAGCAGCAGCGACTTGGCGACGACAACGAGGGACTTCATGGCGGACTCCTTGCGAAGGGTGGGTTGTGGCCGACGATCCTTCGCCGGTGGAGACAGTCTCCGCCGCCGCCCGGGCACGGCCCATCGCCGAACGCGCCGCCGGCATTGCGGACGTTGCCCCGCCGACGGGTAGGAAAAGCCCTACCCGCGCGGCGTTACAATTGGGCTTCTTTGCCCTGTTTCGAGGTTTGCCCATGTCCGCCAACAAGACCCAGCCCGCACTTCCGGCACCCGCCGTCGTCGAGAGCTTCGTCGCGGACAAGTGGGACCAGGAGATCGTTCCCCAGCTAGTCGACTACATCCGCATCCCCAACAAGTCGCCGATGTTCGACGCCGATTGGGTCGAGCACGGTTACATGGACCAGGCGGTCACGTTGATGGAAACCTGGACGAAGGCGCAGCCGATCGCCGGGATGCAGGTCGAGGTGGTCCGGCTGGAAGGCCGCACGCCGCTGATCTTCATCGACATCCCGGCGGCCAACGGTGGCAGCGACGAGGACCCGGTGCTGCTGTACGGCCACCTCGACAAGCAGCCGGAGATGACCGGCTGGGACGACGACCTCGGTCCGTGGAAGCCGGTGATCAAGGGCGACCTGTTGTACGGTCGTGGCGGTGCCGACGACGGCTACGCGATCTTCGGTTCGCTGACCTCGATCCTGGCGCTGCAACAACAGGGGCTGCCGCATGCGCGCTGCGTGATCCTGATCGAGGCCTGCGAGGAGTCGGGCAGTTACGACCTGCCGGCCTACGTCGACCACCTCGCCGAGCGCATCGGCAAGCCGTCGCTGGTGGTCTGCCTGGACTCGGGCTGCGGCAACTACGAGCAGTTGTGGTGCACCACCTCGCTGCGCGGGCTGGCCGGCGGCAACTTCACCGTCAAGGTGCTCGACGAAGGCGTGCATTCGGGCGATGCGTCCGGCGTGGTGCCGTCGAGCTTCCGCCTGCTGCGCCAGCTGCTGTCGCGGCTGGAGGACGAGGACACCGGCCGGATCATCGTCGACGGGCTGCACGTCGAAGTGCCGGCCGAGCGCCTGGAGCAGGCCCGCAAATGCGCCGAGGTGCTCGGCAGCGCGGTGTTCGACAAGTTCCCGCTGCTCGACGGCATGCGGCCGATGAGCGACGACCTCGGCGAACTGGTGCTCAACCGCACCTGGCGGCCGGCGCTGTCGGTGACCGGCATCGACGGCATCCCACCGCTGGCCTCGGCCGGCAACGTGCTGCGGCCGCATACCGCGGTCAAGCTGTCGCTGCGGCTGCCGCCGACGCTCGACGGCAAGCGCGCCGGCGAGTTGCTCAAGCAGGTGTTGCTCGACAACCCGCCCAACGGCGCCAAGGTCGAGCTGGAGCTGGAAAAATCCTCGACCGGCTGGAACGCGCCGGCGCAGTCGCCGTGGCTCACCCGCGCGATCGACGATGCCAGCCAGGCGTTCTTCGGCAAGCCGGCGATGTACATGGGCGAAGGCGGCTCGATCCCGTTCATGGGCATGCTCGGCGACAAATTCCCCGGCGCGCAGTTCATGATCACCGGCGTGCTCGGCCCGCACTCCAACGCGCACGGCCCCAACGAGTTCCTGCACATCCCGATGGGCAAGCGGGTCACCGCCTGCGTCGCCCATGTGATCGCCGCCCACCACCAGGCCGGCCAGCGCGGCGAGACCATCGGCGTTGGCGCCGCGGCCAGCACCCAGGAGCGCGGCGAGCACGGTTGCTGCTGAAGGCTCGCCGTCGCGCGGTAGCTGTTACGATCCGACCGCGGTACCAACCACTTGCTAAGGAGCGACCATGTTCGACGGCATTCTGGGGTACATCATCGGCGGCGCCCTGATCGGCGTCCTCGCCCGTTTTTTCAAGCCCGGCGCCGACCCGATGGGCTGGATCATGACTATCGTGCTCGGCATCGCCGGCGCGGTGATCGGCGGCATGCTGGTTACCGACGGCATCCTGAGCTGGGTCGTGGCGATCATCGTCGCGATCGTGCTGCTGTTCGTCTACGAGATGATCCGTAGCAAACAGGCCAAGCGACCGGGCTGACCGAAGCCCGCGGCGATCCGACACCCCGGCTTCGGCCGGGGTGTTTTCGTTTGGATGCGGCCTTACCCCGCTGATCCGTCCAGAATCCGCGCGACCAGTTGCTCGGCGAACGCCTCGGCGCTTTGCTCGGTGGTAGGCAGCCGGTAGTCGGGGTGCTCGGGCACCTCGTACGGCGAGTCGATGCCGGTGAAGTTGCGCAGTTGCCCGGCCCGCGCTTTGGCATACAGGCCCTTGA
>JBOHYB010000062.1:0-13127 GCA_050737695.1 Lysobacter sp.
GGCTTCAGCCGCGATCGGAAGTCGGCGCGGGCGAACGATTCCAGATCGCGGCTGAAGCCGCTCCTACGACCGAAGGAAGTCCAGTCAGACAAGAGCCCAAGGCTGCGAAGAGCGTGCGATCCTTCGGGTCCGAAAAGACCGCGTACGTGATTCATGCCCGATACTTCACGCCCCCTCCCCGGCCTCGCCATCATCGGCGGCGGCCCCGCCGGCCTGATGGCCGCCGAGGTCGCGCGCGCGGCGGGGATCGAGGTCGACCTGTTCGAGGCCAAGGGTTCGGTCGGGCGCAAGTTCCTGATCGCCGGCAAGGGCGGACTCAACCTGACCCACGCCGAGCCGCGACCCGGCTTCGACGCGCGCTACCGGGAACGTCGCGATGCGGTCGGCGCCTGGCTCGACGACTTCGACGCCGACGCCTTGCGCGAGTGGGCGCGCGGACTCGGCATCGAAACCTACGTCGGCAGTTCCCACCGGGTATTCCCGACCGACCGCAAGGCCGCGCCATTGCTGCGCGGCTGGGTGCGGCGACTGCGCGAACAAGGCGTGCGCTTCCATGTGCAACACCGCTGGCTGGGCTGGACCGATGACGGTGCTCTGCGCTTCGCCACACCTGAAGGCGAGCGCCACGTGACGGCCGCGGCGACCGTGCTGGCGCTGGGCGGTGCCAGTTGGCCGCAACTCGGCTCCGACGGCGCCTGGCAGCCGACGCTGGCCGCGAGCGGCGTCGATGTTGCCCCGCTGGCCCCTTCCAATTGCGGTTTCGACATCGGCTGGAGCGAGCACTTCGCCAGCCGCCACGCCGGCGCGCCGCTGAAACCGGTGGTCGCCTACTGGCAGGAAGACGACGGCGAGCGCGCGCAGCAGGGTGAATGCGTGGTCACCGGGACCGGCATCGAAGGCAGCCTTGTGTATGCATTGTCGGCACCGTTGCGCGAGGCGATTGCACGCGATGGCCAGGCGACGTTGCAGTTCGACCTTGCGCCGGGCCGCGAGCTTGAGCGGCTGCGGCGCGACCTCGGCAAGCCGCGCAACGGTCGCAGCGTCAGTGATCACCTGCGCCGTCAGGCCGGATTGGCCGGGGTCAGGAGTGCGCTGCTTTACGAGGTGATCGGCAAGGCTCGGATGGATGACCCGGAATTGCTGGCGCGGACGATCAAGCGGCTGCCGCTGGTGCTCGCGCGCGCGCGACCGGTCGAGGAAGCGATCAGCAGCGCCGGCGGCGTGCGCCTGGAGGCGATGGACGCCCGGCTGATGCTGGACGCGCTGCCCGGTGTGTTCTGCGCCGGGGAGATGCTGGACTGGGAAGCCCCGACCGGCGGCTACCTGCTGACCGCGTGTTTCGCCAGCGGCAAACGCGCGGGATTGGGCGCGGTGGAGTGGCTGCGACGGAACGGGCTTTTGTAGGAGCGGCTTTAGCCGCGATCGTCAGCCGGCGCGGGCGGACGATTCCACGATCGCGGCTAAAGCCGCTCCTACAACCGCGTCCGGCGCGCATGGAAACGCTCAGGCCGCTTCCCCATCCACCAGCGGCTGCAACGCCGGATCCAGCGCCACCCGCTCGTCGAACACAAAACACCGGCCGTCGTAGCCGGCACCGCCGACCTGTTCGAAATACCCCAATATCCCGCCGTCCAGCTGCAACAGGTTGTCCATGCCGTCGGCACGCAGCCACAACGCGGCCTTCTCGCAGCGGATCCCCCCGGTGCAGAAGCTGACCACGGTGGCATCGGCCAACGCCTCGCGATGCGGCCCCAGCGCCTCGGGCAGGTCGGTGAAGTTGTCGATCGGCAGGGTCAGCGCCCCCGCGAACGTGCCGTGGCCGACCTCCTCGCGGTTGCGGGTGTCCAGCAGCACCAGCCGGCGGCCGCTGTCGTCATGGCCCTGGGCGATCCAGCGCGCCAGATCGACCGGCGCCACCGCCGGCGCGCGACCGGCCAGCGGCGACGCGTCGTCACGGCGGAAGCTGATGATCTCGCCCTTGACCTTGACCTTCAGCCGCGCGAACGGCTGGGCCCGGCTGTGGCTGAGCTTGACCGTGATCGCGGCGAGCCGCGGGTCGGCGCGCAGCCGTTCGAGGAAGCCGTCAACCGCCGCCGCGCCACCGGCCAGGAACAGGTTGATCCCCTCGCCCGCCACCAGCACCGTGCCGCGCAGACCGTCGATCTCGGCCCAGCCGCGAACGTCGGCGGCCAAGGCCTCGGGTTGCTCGATCAAGGTGAAGTGGTAGGCGGCAAGATTGACGATCATCGGGGCATTTTACCGACCGGTAGGCTCTGTAGGAGCGGCTTCAGCCGCGATCCCGAGTCGGCGCGAGCGGACGGCTTCAGATCGCGGCTGAAGCCGCTCCTAGTGGTGACAGGTTGCGTCTTCTCGTGGCGTGAATGGGCCACACGCTAGGGTGACGTGGACGATGGCTTGGCCATATCGAACATCACGGAGACACCCGCATGAAAGTCCGACTCAACACCGACCACCACATCCAGGGCGACGAGGCGCTCGCCCAGCACGTCGAGCGAGTGGTCAGCGATACCCTCGCCCGCTTCGGCGACCGGGTCGGCCGGGTCGAGGTGCATCTGGCCGACGCCAATGGCGGCAAGGCCGGAGCCACCGACAAGCACTGCACGATGGAGGCGCGGGTGGAAGGCCTGCAGCCCATCGCTGCCAGCGCCGACGCCGAGAACGTGCGCGGAGCGATCAATGACGCGGTAAAGAAGCTGCAGCGGGCGCTCGACCGTTCACTCGGGAAGCTGGCGACGTATTGAGCGGATGACGCCCGCGATGGTCGCGACCGCAGCGTTCTACACTGGCCCGCCCGCTGCAGGCTCCAGCGATGTCCAGTTCGCCCCCACCCCCGCCCTCGCCAGCGCTGACCCGCCCGCCCGAACGCCTGTCCCGGCTCGAAGCCGCCGAACCGGCCACGATGCTGTTGCACAAACCGGCAGGCGTCGCCTTCGAGGCCTGCGCGGACCTGGTCGTACCCGATACCCGGGCCGACAACGACGCCAGCGGCATCCGCGGGTTGCAGCGCCACTTCGCCCACCTCGCTCCGCTGATGCCGCTCGATGCCGACGCCAGCGGACTGGTGGTGCTGAGCCAGGATGGTCGCGTCGCCCGCCGCCTGAACGAGGACGGCGCGAAGATCGAGCAGGAGTTCCTGGTCGAGGTCAGTGGCGACACCGGCCCCTACACCCTCGGCAAGCTGTCACGCGGGCTCAACTACCAGGGCCGCGCCTTGCCTCCGTGCAAGGTCAGTTGGCAAAACGAAGTGCGGCTGCGCTTCGCGATCAAGGACGTGCGGCCCGGGCAGTTGCGCCACATGTGCGCGGAGGTCGGGCTCGACGTGGTCGCGATCCGGCGCCTGCGGATCGGCCGGATCGGACTCAACAAGATGCCGCCGGGCGAGTGGCGCTATTCACCGGTCGGCGACCGGTTCTGAGCGCCACCGCGAGGGCATTGCTCAGTACGCGCCCATGTAGTCGCGCTTGCCGATTTCCACGCCGTTGTGGCGCAACAGGGCGTAGCTCATGTTCACGTGAAAGAAGAACTGCGGCAGGCCGTAGCCGATCAGGTAGTCCTGACCATTGAAGCGGCGCTCCTTCGGCGTACCGGGGCGGGTCACGATCTCGCGCGCCTCACTGCCCTCGAACGCATCGGCGTCGAAGCTGGAGACGAACGCGATGGTGCGCTCGACCAGCGCCCGCAGTTGTTCGAACGACTGTTCCTTGTCGTCGTAGACCGGCACCTCGGCGCCGGCCAGGCGCGCGGTCACGCCTTTGGCGAAGTCGCAGGCGATCTGCACCTGCCGCACCAGCGGGAACATGTCGGGGAACAGCCGCGCCTGCAGCAGCGCGTCCGGGTCGATCTTGCGCGCCTCGGCATGCGCCTCGGCCTTGGCCAGCAGCGCGCCGAGGCTGCCGAGCATCTGCTTGAACACCGGCGCGGATGCCGTGTGCATGGGAAGGGTCATCGGAACCTCTGGAGTGCGGGGGAAGCCGTCGATGGTAGCGCGTCGTTCTGCAAGATCGCCGACAGCGGCAACGCGACCGCCATGCAACGCTGCACCGCTGTGTTCCAGCGATCGCCCCGGAGAGGCGGGATGGCACGACTAAACTGGTGACCTGCCCGCCCCACGGATCTCCGATGCCGCATCGCCTGCTGCAGCTCTACCTCGGCCTGATCGCCTACGGCGTATCGATGGTGCTGATGCTGCAGTCGCGGCTGGGGCTGATGCCGTGGGACGTGCTGCACCAGGGCATTGCGCTGCAGGGTGGCTGGAGCATGGGCCGGGTCGCGGTGGCGACCAGCTTCGCGGTGTTGCTGGCGTGGATTCCGATCCGGCAGAAGCCGGGGCTGGGGACGATCAGCAACGCGATCGTGATCGGCCTGGTATTCGATGCGGTCAATGGATTGATCGGCGAGGGCTTGGCCGACCTGGCAATGGCCCCGCGGGTGGGCCTGCTGGTCGGTGGCATCGTCCTCAATGCGCTGGCGACGGCCGCCTACATCGGCGCGCGGTTCGGCCCCGGCCCGCGCGATGGATTGATGACCGGGCTGGTCCGCCGCAGCGGCTGGTCGGTGCGACTGGTTCGCACCCTCATCGAGGGCGGCGTGCTGGTCTCGGGTTTCCTGCTCGGCGGCACCTTGGGTCTCGGCACCGTCGCCTACATGCTGGCGATCGGCCCGTTGATCCAGGTCGCGCTGCCGTGGTTCGACCCGGAGTCCCGCAGGGCCGTGGCAATGGCGCCGGTGGTCGACCGCACCGTGCGCGGTTCAGCGGACACGCCATTGTAGGAGCGACGTAACTCGCGAATGCCTCGCCATCCGGGATCGCCGTGCAATCGCGATTTACGTCGCTCCTACGTCCCGAAGGAAGTCCCTCCGGGAGCGGGCTTGTCGGGAGCTTGCCGCGCTTTCCACGCGGCCAGTGCGGCTTCGTAGCGCTCCATCGCCTCGTCGTACACGTCGTATATGCAGCGTACGCAGCCTTCGCCGCAGCAGTCGGCCGGGTCCGGTTCGTCCGGCCGCACGGGCGCGGGGTCGCGTGTCTGCGCTTGGTCTGGATCGTTCATCGTGGCAGCTCACCTCCGACGTTCGGCGGGTCGCGACTTGCGTCACTCATGCAATCAGCACCGCGGCGCCGGCCAGGTAGGATTGCGCCCGATTGTGACAGAGCCGCCGCGTAGCCCCACCTTTGCTAAGGTCGGACCTGCAACACCCACGCAACCACACGACACAAGGAGTCAGCAATGACGGACTGGGCAGCGGACGTGAAGCAGTACGCGAGCAACGCCGACGACAATGCGATCGCCGGAATCGTCAAACATTGCGGTATCGCACTGCGCAACAAGGATTCTTCACTGGTGTCGGTCTCCGACCCCGCCGAGATCGCGCGGGTTCGCGACGGCTTCCTCAAGAAGAAGCTCGCGCTGACTCACTCCGACGACGAACTGGACAGCGCGATCCGGGTCGTCGGCGAGAGGATGAAGGGCGACCGCAGCAAGAACCGGGTCACCGTCTACTACCTGCTGGCCGACCACTTCGGCAAGCTGGGCGACTTCGCCTGAACGCATGAGCGAACGCCGGGCCGCCACACCGGTGCGCGTGCGGCCCGGCAATTCGCAATTCACGGTGCTAGCTGCGCAGCAGTATCGCCGGCAACGCCACCAGCCCCAGCAGCAGCACGATCGCCAGCGCGATCAGCAGCACCCGCAGCGGCTGCCCGCGCACCACGTCCATGAACGTTTCCGCGGTGCCGTCGCGCCTGGCGGCCTCGTTCTCGGCGCGCACGCGGGTTTGGCGCTTGGCCTGGTAGTCGGCCATCAGCTGCTTGGCCCGCGGCAGGTCGTCGTCCTCACGGATCCAGATGCCGCCGTGGGAAATCCCCCAGCGGCTCTGTTGGGTTTCGTAATACCCGATGCGGTGCTCGTCGAGCATCGCGCGGACGTCCTCGATCTCGTCATCGAGCACGTAACGCAGGTTTAGCAGCAGCTTCGACATCGGCCCATCATAGCCGGTTCAGGACTCGCGATGCTCGGCCACCGGCAGCCGCCAGCCGTGGCGGATGGCCATGTAGCGCAAGCCGAAACACAGGATTGCAGCGACCACCACCACCGGCCCCAAAGGCAGCGCCAGCGCATGGCCGGCCACCACCGCCGCGGCGCCGGCGAGCGCCGCAACCGCGTACAGGTCGGACTGGAAAATCACCGGGGTACGGGCAACCAGGACGTCGCGGGCGATGCCGCCGCCGATGCCGCTGAGCATGCCCAGCAGCGTCGCCGACACCGGACCGAGGCCGAATTCGACCGCCTTGAGCGCGCCCGACACCGCGAACAGGGCGAGCCCGGCCGCGTCGAACATCTGCACCGGATTGCGCAGGCGCTCGATGGTGGCATCGCGGTAGAAGGTGATCAATCCGGCCAGGCAGGCGACCGCGAGGTACTGCCAGTTGACCAGGGCGACCGGCGGGGTATCGCCGATCAGCACGTCGCGCGCGATCCCGCCGGAGGTCGCCGCCGCGAACGACAGCACCAGCACGCCGAATAGATCGAGCCGGTTGCGCACCCCGACGGCGGCACCGGAGATCGCGAAGACGAAGGTGCCGACGAGGTCGAAGGCGATCAGGAAGGTATCCAAGGCGGGCGGCTCGCGAGTAGGTCTCCGGCATTATCCCGTGTAGGAGCGGCTTCAGCCGCGATCGGGAGTCGGCGCGGGCGAACGGTTACCAATCGCGGCTAAAGCCGCTCCTACATCATCGCGAGCTCCACGTTGCTCAGGGTGCGGTTATACTGCTCGCGCAGCCGCACCTTGCGCTCCAGGTCGCCGATGATGCATCCGCTGAAGTCGACGTCGGTCAGGTCGTCGGCCATGGTGATGCCGCCGGGGGTGTCGACATTGATCTCCATCATCTTGTCGCCGACGATATCCAGCCCGGCCAGATACATGCCGTCGCGCATCAGCTTGGGCGCGACGATCTCGGCCACCCGCAGCGCGGCTTCGTCGGGTTCGGCCATCTCGTACTTGCCGCCGGCGCTGATGTTGCTGCGGGCATCGCCGCTCTCGTTGTAGCGGCGGATGCAGCAGTAACGGCCGTCGATCTGCAGCGGACGGCCGTTGAGGGTGATCAGGCGCAGGTCGCCCTTGGCGGCCTTAGGCAGGTACTCCTGCACGATCGCATAGCCGTCGCGGGTGACCGCGTCGATCATCTGGTTGAGGTTGCCGCCGCTGTCGGGCGTCACCACGAACACGCTCTGCCCGCCCGAGCCCTGCAGCGGCTTGATCACGCCGCAGTCGTCGTGGGCGGCAATGAACGACTTGATCTCGTCGGCATCGCGGGTGATGCAGGTGATCGGCCGCACCTCCTCCGGGAAGTGCTGGAAATAGGTTTTGTTGGACGCGTCGGTCAGGTGGGTCGGGTCATTGAGCACGATCACGTGCCTCAGCGCAGCGAGCTGGGCGAACAGCAGGCCGCTGTTCGGCGCCCACGGGCGGTCGACGACCTCGTCGGCGGGGTCGCTGCGCAGCAGCAGCACGTCGAGTTCCTCCACCGAGATGCGCTGGGTCTCGCCGTCCTCGGCCTGCAGGTCGGCCAGCAGCTCGTCGTCGGTCTCGTAGCGCTCGCGCCGCGGCACATGGGCCCTGGCCCGGATGGTGCCATTGGCGTCGTAGATGAAGTCGCCCAGGCCGATCAGCGCCACCTCATGGCCGCGGTTCACCGCGGTGCGGGCCAGGCGGATGGTGGTGTAATTGTTCTTCTCGGTGGCCATATCGTTGATGACGAAGCCGAGCTTGATCGGCGTGGATCGTACGGTGGGCTTCGCGGGGGCAGCGTTCATTGATCGGGCTCCATCTGGAACAGGTCGGCGACCGGGGTGTTGCGGCAACGGGCCAGGCGGTCGGGGAAATCGGATCGCGAGCAGTACCGCGGCAGCAGGTCCGGCGCGCAGACCCAGCCCTCGTCGACCAGCTGGTCGAGCACCACTCGGTGCGACAGCGCGAACTTGCCGACGAACAGCGGTTCGAACTCGCCGTCGTCATGCAGGTAGTCGATCAGGTCGCGCAGGCCGCCCAGGTACACCGCGTCCTTGGTCAGTCCGCCGCCGCGCAGCGCGCGCACGGCGACATCGAACGCATCGTCCGTCGGCAGGCGGTGAGTGTTGTGCAGCAGGTCGAAGATCGCCGGCACGCTCTCGCCGTGGATCGCCATGTCGGCGGCGACCACGCGCGCGGCCAGCACCCGCAGGCGTTCGGCGGGCAGGTAGCCGGCCAGGAACTCGGCCAACACCCCAAGCCCTTCCTGCAGCGGGTCGTAATGGGCCAGCCCGACTTCCAGCTGCTTCAGCGACTGCCGCTAGCCGTTGTGGCGGGTGACCACGTGGGTGCCGATCTCGTGCTGGATCAACGGTTGCACCCGCGCATGCGGCACCCGGATGTCACCGTCGATGTAGAACGTGCCGTGCGACACCATCATCAGCGAGTTGAGGTCGGTATCGACGACGACGTCGACGCTGAAGTCCGACGACTGTTCGCGATACCAGGCCAGTTCGTCCTCGACCGCGGCCATGACCTCGTCGATGCCGGCGTCGGCCTTGAGCCCGCTGCCGTGTTCGACCCGGCCGAGAGTCTCGTTGGCCAGCTTCAACAGCGGCGGCGACACCCCGCCGAACAGGTCGAGGCTGGCGTTGATGAAACCGTCGGTGCCGCGCAGGCGCACCAGTTCGATCTGGCGTTCGAGTTCGCGTTGTTTCTCCGACAGCAAGCCCGACAGCAGGTGCGACTCGATGTCCTCCACCGGCAATGCCATCACCCGTTCGCGGACGGCATGCAGGTCGACTTCGAGATCGATGTATTGCAGCGGCGGGATCGCGGTGTGGCCACTGGCCTCGAAGCTGTCCCACAGCGCGTCGTTGCCGATCGGCGACAGCGCCAGCAGCCAGTCGACTTCGCCGTCGATACGCGCCAGCTCGGCGTCGACACGGGCCGCGACTGGCGGCAGTGGCCGCGCGGCGGACACGTGGACGGCCGATCGCGGGCTCATCGACATGCCATGAACTCCGGGCGTACCGCGTCGACCGCGTTCTGCAGGCCGGCGCGCAGGTCCTCGATCGCGGGGATGTCGGCCCGCGCGGTCCACTCGTCCATGTAGATTTTCTTGTACTCCGGCGAAATCGTGCAGACCTTGTCGCCCCAGGTGGCGTAGACCCACTCCGGGAAATACCCGCCGGTGGGAAACCGCACGTTCTCGCGCACGTCGGGGCGGCGGCCGTCGATCGGGGTATCGCGCAAGGCCTGGGCAAAGCGCTCGGCAACGTCGCCCCAGCGACCGGCGTCCAGCGTGGTCACGCCCAGTTCGATGTCGGGATTGTGGCGCTGCGGTGCCGGCTCGGCATCGGCGCCGTCGCGGCGGTGGTTGTAGCTGTGGATGTCGATCAGCAACACGCAGCCCCACTTCGCAACCAGTTCGTCCAGCAGCGCGCGGATCATGTCGTAGAACCGGTCGTGGCCAGCCAGCGACAACTCGCGCTCGTCGAGCGGCAATTCGCCGCGCCAGACCTGCAGGCCCCAGGTGTCGGCGGGGTCGGTCGAAACCGCCTTGTCCCGCGGCCGGTTGAGGTCGATCTGGAACCGCGAGGCGCGAACCTGGATGCGGACATCGCCGACGGCGGTCAGCAGACCGGTCATCGGGTCTTCCTCGCGGCGCCGCTCGTCCTCGCTGATCGCCAGGTGCGGCAACAGCGAATCACGCACCAGGTGGCCGTCGTGGATGGCGGTCGCCACCACCGGGCCGTCGCCTGCGATGAGGTCCCAGTCGTCCAGATTCTCCATGCCGGTCATGCTCCCATCGCCGCGATGAGGCACCCGTGAGCAGCCTGAATGGACGATTCGGCTACCCGAATCGCGGCTGTCCCGGTTGTCGGCCTCCACCGGTCCCCCCGCGACACCCTGTACGATGGCGCACACCCATCGTCGTACCGTCGCGTCCGACCGACTGCCTGCGGTCGCCCCGCCCATTCACCCGTGCCCTCAGCTATCGCCGCGAGGCGCGAGTCCCGACGACATGAACGACAGGAACGAAATCGACCTCCCCCCCTGGCCTGACGAAGACCAGGGGATCGACCCGACCGTCACGTGCGAAAAGTGCGATGCGGTCTGCTGTCGGCTGACGGTCGTGGTCATGCCCGAGGACAAGGTGATGCGCCACCTGGTCGAGCGCAGCGAAATGGGGCTGGAGGTCATGGCGCGCGGCGAGGACGGCTGGTGCATCGCACTCGACCACAATCGCATGTGCTGCAGCATTTACGAGCAGCGCCCGGCCATCTGCCGCAAGTTCGCGATGGGCAGCGCGTATTGCCGCGACGAACGCGAGCACTACCGCCATCGGTTCGACCGGGAGATCCCGTTGCTGTTGCGCTGAACGCGAACGACGCCCGCGCCCAGTCCCCTGTTCAATCCCCGCCCAGCAAGTCCAGCGGGTCGCCCTTGGGCTTCTTCTGCGCCTCAGGCAAGCGCTCCGCGCGGCTCGCCTTGTAGTTCTCGACCGCTTCCTTGGCCAGACGCGTCCGGGTCTCGGCGGAAATTAGCAGTTCCGGCCCGAAGATCTCCGCCATCAGCACCGCGATCGCCGCAGCCTGCTCCTTGCGTCCATCATCGGGCGCCTGCCCGGATGCGCGCAGCCGCTTCATGGTCTGCAACGCTACCTGCAGGCCGCTGCCGACGGTGATGTCGTAGGCGGTCTGGTCGGCCGGATCGCGGCGCAATACCTGCTCGGCGGCGGCCAGTGCGTCGACATGGCGTCCCTGGGTGGCACGCAAGCGGGCGATTTCCAGCCAAGGCTGCTTGCTGGCCGGCTCCATCGCCGCGGCACGCTCCAGTGCCGCCACCGCCTCGCGGGTCTGGCCGGTGGCTAGGTGATAGCGTGCAGCCGTCATCGCGTCGCCGTCATCCGGCGCCGACGGTTCAGGCAAGGTGGCACAGCCGGCCAGCGCCAGCAGCAATACGGCCAGGCCGGCAGGCATGCCAATGCGACGAGAACGTTGGCACGGATTGTCGAATTCCATGGCGGGAATTTTTCCTTTGTCCCGCGGGGGGAGTCATACGATGCTTAACGCAAGAGCGCGCCGACCGATGCCATGCAGGCCTGCGGCAGGTCGCGATGCATGTTCGGGGGCGCTGGCTGAACAGCAGCATTGTCGCCCAAAGGTTGCAGCCGGCGGGCAACTTTCCTAGGCTGGGCCGGGTGGTGCTTCGATTTCGCCGTGAATTGACCGGCATATCCACTTTCCATCCCTTTTCCTGTCCATTTCCCAGTGAGGTTTCCCATGGAGATCGCCGAGCGGCGTGTCGCCGCATTCCATTACACCCTGACCAACGACGCCGGCGAAGTCATCGACAAGTCGCCGACCGATGCACCGCTGGCCTACCTGCACGGCGCCGGCAACATCGTCCCCGGCCTGGAGAAGGCCCTGCTCGGCAAGAAGGCCGGCGACAGCCTCACCGCCAAGGTCGCGCCCGAGGAGGCCTATGGCCCGCGTCATGAAGGCCTGATCCAGACCGTGCCGCGCAGCGCGTTCGAAGGCGTGGAGTCGGTGCAGCCGGGCATGCAGTTCGAAGCGCGCACCCAGCAGGGTCCGCTGCTGGTGACCGTGACCAAGGTCGAGCCCGAACAGGTCGTCGTCGACGGCAACCACCCGCTCGCCGGACAACACCTGAATTTCGCGGTGGAAGTCGCCGAGGTGCGTGAGGCGACCGAGGAAGAGCTGAACAACGGGCACGTGACGCCGAGCGCCTGAGTCGGGCCACCAACTGCCGCAAAAAGCCCGCGTTCAACGCGGGCTTTTTTTGACTTCCGATCTCCTACCGGGCTCGATCTCTCCCATATCCCTGATACTGTTGTATCTGTCGTGGCACACGGCAGCCAAACACCATATGGAATGGATGAATCACCATGGATTGGGATGCGCCATCGCTTGCCAGTGTCGACGACCTGCTTGCCGCTCTCTCGCAAGACACCCGCCTGATCGAGATCGACACCGCGCTGCCCGGCGCACTGGTGGTCGAACGTTTTGAAGGCTCCGAGTCGGTCTGCGCAGACTTCAAATTCGATATCGACTGCCTCTCGACCTCGGCGTTCCTCGACGCCAAGGCGCTGATCGGGCAGCCGCTGTCATTGCGGCTGCGGCAAGCGGACGGAGGCCACCGCCACTGGCACGGCCACTGCACCCGGGTCGCACCGCTCGGCAGCGATGGCGGGCTGGCGCGCTACCGGCTGACGCTGGAGCCGTGGACCGCGTTCCTCAAGCTTCGCCGCAATGCTCTGGTGTTCCAGGATCTCGACGCCCTCGGCGTGGTCGAGCGGATCTTCGACGACTACCCGCAGGCGTCGTACCGGATCGATGCGACCCAGTCGCTGCCGGTATTCCCGACCAAGACCCAATACCGCGTGAGCGACCACGACTTCGTGTTCCGCTTGCTTGCCGAGGCTGGCCTGGCCTGGCGCTATGAGCACGCCCAAAACGACGCCACCGATGAGTCGGCCTCCAGCCACACCTTGGTGATCTTCGACCGCGATGCGGAGGTGGTCGACGTCAACCCGGCGGCGGTGCGCTTTCACCGCATCGACGCGACCGAGTCGCTCGATGCCATCAGCCACTTCACCGAGCAGCGCCAGGCCACCGC
Organism: Lysobacter sp.; assembly: GCA_050737695.1. GTDB lineage: Bacteria > Pseudomonadota > Gammaproteobacteria > Xanthomonadales > Xanthomonadaceae > Novilysobacter. The sequence goes on from JBOHYB010000062.1 coordinate 12,673, forward strand.
CAACGCCGTCACCACCGCCAGCTGGCAGCCCGAACGGGTCGAAGCCCACGCCGCCGCCCTCGACGCCGACGCGGCCGGCCCGAACCTGCCGACCCGCGAGGTCTACACCGCCGCGCAGTCCGGCCGTTTCGCCGAGCGCCGCCAAGCCGAGCTTGCCGCCGACCTGCAACTGGACGCCCTGCGCCTGCCGCAACGCCTGCACATGGGTGCCGGCAGCGCGCGCCGGCTCGCGGCCGGACATGCGTTCACCCTGACTCAGCATCCGAACCATCCGGGCGGGCGCTTTATCCCGCTCACGCTCGAACACATCGCCGCCAACAACCTCGGCAGCGGCATCGTCGCCTTGCTCGACAATGCCGAGTTGGAACGCGGCAGCTACAGGAACCGGTTTGTCGCGGTCACCGCCGACACCCCGATCGTCCCGACCTCAAAGCCCAAGCCGACCGCGCCGGGCC
>JBOHYB010000063.1:0-12893 GCA_050737695.1 Lysobacter sp.
ATCTGGAATCGTTCGCCCGCGCCGATTTCCGATCGCGGCTGAAGCCGCTCCTACAAGAGCACCATCAACGAAGAACATCACTCCGGAAAAACGCATGAAAGCTTTCGACGTCAAGAAAGGCAACGTGGTCGAGCACAACAACACCGTCTACCAGGTCCGCGGCATCGAGCGCAGCTCGCCGCAGGGCCGCGGCGGCAACGTCAAGTTCCGCTTCACCCTGTACTCGGTGCCAGGCGGCAACAAGTTCGACCTCAGCCTCGGTGGCGACGACGAGCTCAGGGAAGTCGAGTTGAGCCGGCGCCAGGCGACCTACTCCTACAAGGACGGCGATGCGTTCGTGTTCCTCGACGACGAGGACTACACCCCGTACACGCTGGATGCAGACGTGGTCGGCGACGACGCCGGCTACATCGTCGATGACTTGACCGGTTGCTACGTGCAGGTCATCGACGAGCAGCCGGTCGGGCTGCAATTGCCGGCAAGCGTGGCGATCGAGGTGGTGGAAACGCCGCCCGAGCTCAAGGGCGGCACCGCGACCAAGCGGCCGAAGCCGGCGCGGCTGTCGACCGGACTGGAGATCATGGTCCCGGAGTACATCGGCAACGGCGAGCGGGTGCTGGTGAGCACCGCTAGTGGCGAGTTCGCCGGCCGCGCCGACTGAGGTTCAGGGCAGGCGGAACCCACCGTCCGCTTCGTGCAGGGCGCGCAGGCGCTTGCCGATCAGGGCGACGTTGGCCTGCGCGCCTTGCAGCCGCGTGCGCATGTCCGGCACCAGCAGCTCGCGCACTTCGGCAGTGAGTTGCTCGCCCAGTTGGTCCAGTCGCGCGCGCCGGCGCGCGCCTTCGGTCGCCAGCCATTGCAGCTCTGCGGCTTGCGGCAGGCCATAGCCGGGCTGCCCGTCCAGCAGTTCGGCCGGGCGGCTGAGGAAGCCGCTTTGTCGCAGCACTTGCTGCAACTGGCGGTCGGCATCGGCAAAACGGGCATCGCCGTCGTCGCGGCCGAGATAGCGCCGCTTTAGATCCTCGCGCGCGAGCAGCACTTGGCGCCGCCACGCGGCCTGCTCCAGCAACAGCAGCGCCGCGCTGGCGCGCAGGCCGGCATCGTCCAGCCACGGCCGTCGCTCGGCGGGCGACGCCTCCAGCCAGTCCTCGACGTTGGCCTGCGGCAACGCCAGCTCACCGCGCGCGACCTCGTACATGGTCTGGAAGCGCTCGCGCAACGAGTCGAAGCGGTAGCCCAGTCGCAACGCTTCGTCGCGGTCGTCGAGCACCGAGGTGTCGGCAATGCCCTGCTCGCGCAGCTGCTTCATCAAGCCGGTCGGGGTGATGCTGTCGAGTCCCGCGACGGCGAGCCGTGGCACGCCGTCGTGGAGCAGCTTGAAGGTTTCGACCGCGCAATTGTTGGTCAGGAAGTAATAGCGGCCGTCGTAACTCCAGTGCAGCTTCGCCGCGCGCGCCAGCAGGCCGGCGACCTCGTCGCGGCGCAGCCGCAGCGGCACCGAGCGCAGTCCGCGCAGCTGGTCCTTGGTGTACTCCTCCACCACCTGCGACAGCGGCAGCACGAACAGCCGCGACGGATACGAGCCGGTCAACCCGCGCCAGCTGGACAGCTGCACATCGTCGACGAACGCGCGGAACGACAGCACCAGGTGATGCTGCAGATCGAGCCGGCAATCCGGGCCGCGCGGGCGCCCGGGCGCGCAGACGACCAGGCGCAGCATGCCGTGGCCCCAGCGGCTCATGAAGCGGTCGTTGCCTTCGGCCAGCAGATAGTCGACCTGGTAGACGCGCTCGGGATCGAGCATGCCGACGACCTCCGCATCAGGGTCGTCGGAGGTGTCGAGGAAGGGGTAGCCGCTGGCGCAGTCGTCGCGCGGCGGCGTCGCGTCCAGGCGCGTGCTGAACCAGCGATACAGCGCCGGCCGACGGCAGGCATAGGCCGGGTCGAGCAGGAAGTATTCGAGGTTGACGGCGACGAACTCCTCCGGGTCGGTGAGTTCGTAGGGGTCGGGACTGCGGTCGACGAACCAGTTGTCGGCGCGCCGCGTGCGGCGCTTCACCTTGACCTGCCAGCCGGCCAGGTCGAGCAGGCGCGGGTCGTCGGACAACCGTTGCCGGCGATCGAGGAAGTGGCCCAGTTCGTGCAGCACCGTCGCCAGCAGTTCCCGGCGCTGGCTGCGATGCTCGCGCTCGCCGCGGGCGGTCGCGGCGCTGCCGTCGGTCAGTGCCGGCAGCAGCCGCTGGTTCAACATCAGATCGTCGCGCCGGGCGCGGCCGTAGGACGCGTGCGGCAGCGTGTCGCTCCAGCGCACCGGGATGCTTCGGTCGAGCCCGGCCTTGAAGCGCGGCGGCAAGCGCGCCAGCGCGTCATCGAGCAGACGCTGGCTGGCGTCGACCTGTGCCGGCGTCAGTCCTTCAGTGTCGAGCCGCAGTTGCAGACCGGTCGACACCGAGGCCGGGGCCGGCGACCGCAGACTCGCGCATCCCGTGCCGAACAGCAGCAGCACACCGAGCCCGAACCCGCCGGCCCACGTGCGCCGACGCGCGGATGTCACGGCGCGAGGATGGCCCGCGCGAGCTCGCCGTCGCTGGCCTCGCGGGCCGCGGGCAGGCGTTCGCGAACGTGCAGGAACGCGGCCTCCAGGTGCGCGCCACGGATCGCGCCGTCGCTGGCGACGAAGCTGGCGGCGTCATCGCGGGCGGCCAGCACCACCTTGTCGTCGCTGAACGAGCCGCTGGTGCCGGAGGTGCCGTCGGAGATCGAGCCGACCGATTCGCTCACCGCGTCGGAGATCGTATAGAACGTCGATGCCGCCGCTGCGGGGGACAGGCCGAGCAGCGCGGCGACGGCAAGCAGGCGAAGTTGGGTCATCAATGGAGTCCTGTTTGGGCCGGGATCGTAGCCCGGGACGCCGACAGCCTACCGTCGCCGACGCGCGTTCGCATGACCGGACGCACAAGTCGCGACGCCGTGATGGGTGCCGTTCAGGCGCGTTCGCCGGGGGCGTCGCCACGGCGTGCCGCCGCATTCACACAGCCGCCGGGACACTGGCGACCGAGTGTTCCGCGGGATCGCCATGGACCCTTACAAACTGTTGCTCGCACTAACCGGGCTCGCGCTGATCGGCGCGACCTGGTTGCCGCACCTGCTCAAGCGCCATCCCGTCACCTTCCCGATGGTCTACGTGACCCTCGGCATCGTGCTGTATGCGCTGCCGCTGCAGTTGCCCGACCCCGACCCGTTCCAGTACCGCCTCGCCACCGAGCGCCTGACCGAACTGGTGGTGCTGGTGGCACTGGTCGGCGCCGGCCTGCGACTGGACACGCCGTTCGGCTGGCGTCGCTGGAGCGTCACCTGGCGACTGCTCGCGATCACCATGCCGCTGTGCATTGTCGCCAGTGCCTGGCTCGGCCAGCATTTGCTCGGCCTCGGCCTGGCCTCGGCGTTGCTGTTGGGGGCGGTACTGGCACCGACCGATCCGGTGCTGGCCGCCGACGTGCAGGTCGGCGGCCCGGAGGAAGGCGAGGAGGATGCAGTGCGCTTCAGCCTGACCTCCGAGGCCGGTCTCAACGATGGTCTGGCGTTCCCGTTCGTCTGGTTGGCGATCGCAGTGGCTGCGCTAACGTCGGGAACCGCCGAACCGAACTGGTTTGTCGGGTGGCTGTGGCGCGACGTCGCCTGGCGCGTCGTCGGCGGGGTGCTGGTCGGCTGGGTGGTCGGCTACGGCCTGATGCACCTGATCTTCCGCGCCCGCAGCCAGCACAGCCTGTCGCGCACCAGCGACGGCCTGGCCGCACTGGCGATCACCCTGTTCGTCTACGGCCTGGCCGAGCTTTGCCACGTCTACGGCTTCCTCGCGGTGTTCGTCGCCGCGGTGGTGATCCGCCAGCACGAACGCTCGCACCGCTACCACGGCACCCTCAACCTGTTCGCCGAGCAATGCGAGCGGCTGCTGACGGCGCTGCTGCTGATCCTGCTCGGCGGTACCGTCGCAATCGGGGTGCTTGGCCCGCTGCAACTGGTCGACATCGCGTTCGCGTTCGCCTTCGTGCTGCTGGTCCGGCCACTGGCCGGCGCACTCGCCCTCGTTCGCACTCCGTTGCCGGGGCGCGAACGCTGGATGATCAGCGTCTTCGGCATCCGCGGGATGGGCTCGTTCTACTACCTCGCGTTCGCGCTGAACCACGGCCGGTTCGACCAGTACCCGCGGTTGTGGGCGATCGTGACCCTGGTAGTGCTGATGTCGATCGCGCTGCACGGGGTATTCGCCACCGGGGCGATGGCCCGGCTGGACCTGTGGCGGGCGCGACGGCGGAGGCGCCACAAGGTGCGGGCCTACTGAGCTCGCCGCGTCGGATCAGCGATCCAGCAGCTTGCCCGGGTTCATGATGCCGTTGGGGTCGAGCACGCGGCCGATCCCGCGCATGATCGCGATCTCGGCGTGGCTGCGGGTCCCTTCGAGGTAGGCCTTCTTGACCAGGCCGATGCCGTGTTCGGCCGAGATGCTGCCGCCGTGGCGAGCCAGCGTGTCCGCCAGCAGGCGGGTCACCGACTCGCACTGGCCGACGAAATCGGCGGTGGAAAGTGCGTCGGGCTTGAGCACGTTGATATGCAGGTTGCCGTCGCCGATGTGGCCGAACCAGACCACCTCGAACTGCGGGTACTCGCGCGCGAGCAACGCCTGCGCCTCGGCCAGGAACGCCGGCATCGCCGAGACCCGGACCGAGACGTCGTTCTTGTAGGGCGTGTGGCGCGCCAGGCTTTCGGTGATGCCGTCGCGCAGGCGCCACAACTGCGCGACCTGGGCATCGCTCTGGCTGATCACGCCGTCGCTGACCAGACCGGCGTCGAGGCAATGCTCGAACGCCGCCAGCGCGGCGGCCTGTTGCACCTCGTCGCCAACCGCGAACTCGGCCACCACGTAATACGGATGCACTTCGTCGAACGGTGCTTGCGCGCCGTGGGCGAGGACGTGTTGCAGCGCGCGGTCGGTGAAGAACTCGAAAGCCTCCAGCTGCAACCGCTCGCGGAACGCCGCGAACACCTGCATCAACCCTTCGAACGACGGCAGCGCCAGCAACATCACGTTGCTCGGCGGCGCCGGCTCGGTCAGCCGCAGGGTCGCCTCGACCACGATCCCGAGAGTGCCTTCCGAACCGATCAGCAGATGCCGCAGGTCGTAGCCGCTGGAGTTCTTCAGCAGGCCGCGATTGAGTTCGAGCAGGTCGCCGGCGCCGGTGACGACGGTGAGCCCGGCGATCCACTCGCGGGTGTTGCCGTAGCGGATCACCCGGATGCCGCCGGCATTGGTGGCGATGTTGCCGCCGATGGTGCACGAGCCGCGCGCGCCAAAGTCGACCGGATATTGCAGGCCGTGGTCGCGCGCGGCGTCGTGCACGGCTTGCAGCACGATTCCAGCCTGCACGGTGAGGCTGCGGTCGACCGGATCGAAGGCGAGCACCCGGTTCATCCGCTCCAGGCTGACCACCAGCTCGCCGTTGGCCGCGACCGCGCCGCCGGACAGTCCGGTGCGGCCGCCGGACGGCACGACCGCGATGTCGTGTTCGTTGGCCCAGCGCACCAGCGCCTGCACTTCGCCGATGCTGGCCGGCAACGCGATCGCCAGCGGCGCCGGGGTCCAGCGCCGGGTCCAGTCGTGGCCGTAATGCTCCAGGTCGGCTGGCTCGGTCGTGAGCCGAAGTCCGGGGGCGGCGGCAAGCAAGGCATCGAAGCGCGGGTCGGTCATCGGCAGGGCGTCACGGGAGGAAACGCGAGGGTGCCAGTGCCTCGGGCCGCACGTCCAGTGGTGCGGCGCAGCAAAAGCCGCGTGTTTCTGCGATATTCGTCACCCCCGCTCCCCATCCCCAGCGACCGTCTGCCGTGGCCAAGAAAACGTCCTACCCCAAGAGCGACATCCGCGTGCTGCTGCTGGAAGGCGTCAGCCAGAACGCGATCGACACCTTCCGCGAGGCCGGCTACTCGCAGATCGAAATCCACGACAAGTCGTTGCCCGAGGACGAGCTCAAGCGCCAGATCGCCGAGGCGCACATCATCGGCATCCGCTCGCGCACCCAGCTGACCGCCGAGGTGCTGGCGGAGGCGCGGCGGCTGATGGCGATCGGCTGCTTCTGCATCGGCACCAGCCAGGTCGACCTCGACGCCGCCGAACTGCTCGGCATCCCGGTGTTCAACGCACCCTACTCCAACACCCGCAGCGTCGCCGAGTTGGTGGTCGCCGAGGCGATCATGCTGATGCGCGGCATCCCGCAGAAGAGCGCGCAGTGCCATCGCGGCGGCTGGTCGAAATCGGCCGCCGGCAGTCACGAGGTGCGTGGCAAGACGATTGGAATCGTCGGCTACGGGCACATCGGCACCCAGGTCGGGCTGATCGCCGAGGCGCTGGGGATGCAGGTGGTCTTCCACGACATCGAGGCCAAGTTGTCGCTCGGCAATGCCCATGCCGCGGCCGGTCTCGACGACCTGCTGGTACGCAGCGACGTGGTGACCCTGCACGTGCCGGAAACGCCGGCCACCCGCGACATGATCGGCGCCGCGCAGATCGCGTCGATGCGCCGCGGCGCGCACCTGATCAACGCCTCGCGCGGCAAGGTGGTCGACATCGATGCGCTCGCCAAAGCGCTGAAATCCGGCCAGTTGGGCGGTTCGGCGGTGGACGTGTTCCCGGTCGAGCCCAAGGCCAATGGCGACCTGTTCGAGTCGCCGCTGGTCGGCATCGACAACGTGATCCTGACCCCGCACATCGGCGGCAGCACGCTGGAGGCGCAGGACAACATCGGCCTGGAGGTCGCCGCCAAGCTGGTGCGCTACAGCGACAACGGCTCGACCCTGTCGGCGGTCAACTTCCCCGAAGTCACCCTGCCCGGGCACGAGGGCAGCCTGCGTTTGCTGCACATCCACCGAAACGTGCCGGGCGTGCTGTCGCGGGTCAACGAGATCTTCTCGCAGGCCGGGGTCAACATCGACGGCCAGTTCCTGCGCACCCACCCGAATGTCGGTTACGTGGTGATCGACGTCGCCGCGACCGATGCGCAGGCGCTGCTGTTGAAGGAGCAGTTGGCGGCAATTCCCGGCACGCTGCGCACGCGCAGCCTGGTCTGAACCGCTAGGCCCGCTGCAGCCACTTGCGCGCCATCCGCCGCAACGAGGCGTCAGCATCCGGATCGCCGGCAATCGCAGCGATCTCGCGCCAGGCCAGGTCGAGCGATTCCGCACTGACCACGAAATCCTCGCGGGTGCCGGCACGCACCACGTAACGCACGTCGTAATGCCAATGGCCCGGCACCTCGCCGCGCGCGGGGATCCAGTGGCGGTCGAGGTCGAACAGGCCGCCCTCCAGCACCAACCCGGCCAGTCCCGACTCCTCTTCGGCCTCACGCAGCGCCACCCGCGCCAGGTCGCGGTCGCCATCGGCATGGCCGCCCAGTTGCAGCCAACGGTCGAGCTTGCGGTGGTGGGTCAACAGCACCCGGGCGCCGCACCGGTCGACCAGCCAGCTCGATGCGGTCAGGTGGCCGGCGAGGCGTTCGCGCCGGTAGGGATCATCGGCGACGACGTCCTGCGGGTGGTCCGCGGCGCGCAGGTCCAGCAGATCCTCGAACAGCGCGACGACATCCGTCTCGGAAGGCCACAGGCGCCTGTACTCGACCAGCTGCTCGGCCAGCGAGGCCATCAGGTCGCGATCACCGAAGGTCATGGTCGATTGCATACGTGAAAGTATGTTCCAGCTCGATACGGAAGCGGGATTCCACCGCCCCCGGGATCGCTCGATTGTGACGGCGTTATCACCGCTTGCCGGTCGTTTCGCCACTGGGGTATTGTCGGGCGTTGCTTCGCGTAGCACGCACCGTGGCGGACCACTCGCCGCCGACAACTCAATTGGGGATCCGGATGCTCAAGAACCTGTTAGCCACCAAGCCGATCGCACCGGCCGGCCACGTCGATGCGGGCGAGCCGTTCGAGGGCAGCCTGGAAGGCGAACCCACGCTCCAGCGCACCCTCACCGGCACCCAGCTGATCATGCTCGGCATCGGCGCGGTGATCGGCGCCGGCATCTTCGTGCTGACCGGCCAGGCTGCGGCCGAGTATGCCGGCCCGGCGGTGATGATCAGCTTCATCCTGGCCGGCATCGCCTGTGCGTTCGCCGGCCTGTGCTACGCCGAGTTCGCGGCGATGCTGCCGGTTTCGGGCAGCGCCTACTCCTACTCCTATGCCACCCTTGGCGAAGGCGTGGCCTGGTTCATCGGCTGGTGCCTGGTGCTCGAATACCTGTTCGCCTCCTCGACGGTGGCGGTCGGCTGGTCGGGCTACCTCAATGCGTTCCTGAGCAACTTCGACATGGCCTTGCCGACGGCACTGGCCAGTGCGCCGTTCGCCTACGAGGACGGTACGTTCACCCACACCGGCGGCATCGTCAACCTGCCGGCGGTGCTGATCATCGCCGCGGTCAGCGCGGTCGGTTACGTCGGCATTACCCAGTCGGCGTTCGTCAACTCGATCATCGTCGCGATCAAGGTCTCGGTGATCGTGCTGTTCATCGCCTTCGGCATCCAGTACATCGATCCGGGCAACTGGCAGCCGTTCATCCCGCCGAACGAAGGTGGCAACACCTATGGCATCGAGGGTGTGTTGCGCGCGGCCTCGGTGGTGTTCTTCGCCTATATCGGCTTCGACGCGGTCTCGACCGCGGCCGGCGAAGCCAAGAACCCGCAGAAGGACATGCCGATCGGCATCCTCGGCTCGCTGGCCGTCTGCACCGTGCTGTACATCGTCATGTGCGGCGTGCTCACCGGCATGATGGACTTCCGCCTGCTCGGCACGCCCGAGCCGGTGTCGACCGCGCTCAACAACTACCCGGCGCTGGGCTGGCTGCAGACCCTGGTCGAGCTGGCCGCGATTGCCGGCCTGTCGTCGGTGATCCTGGTCATGTTGATGGCGCAGCCGCGCATCTTCTACAGCATGGCGCGCGACGGCCTGATGCCGAAGATGTTCGGCAAGGTCCACCGCAAGTACCACACCCCGTACGTCGGCACCGTCATCGTCGGCATCGTCGCCGCGGCGCTGGCCGGGCTGATGCCGCTGGGCCTGCTCGGCGACATCGTGTCGATGGGCACCCTGCTCGCGTTCGCCACCGTCTGCGCCGGCGTGCTGGTGCTGCGCTTCACCAAGCCGGACCTGGTGCGCCCGTTCCGGGTGCCGATGGCGATGGTGATCTGCCCGCTCGGCGTGGTGTCGTGCCTGTACCTGTTCTCGCTGCCGTTTGCCGAGCACTGGCATCTGCTGGTGGGTTGGATCGTGATCGGCGCACTGATCTACGCCCTCTACGGCTACCGCCACAGCAAGCTGCGCAACGCCTGAGCCGCGATGAGCACACGCAAGATAGGCCCGGTGCTGGCCACCTTCGTGGTGGCCAACAACATGATCGGTTCGGGGTTCTTCCTGCTGCCGGCGACCCTCGCCACCTCCGGCGCGGTCACCGTCTTCAGCTGGGTGATCGGCACCGCGCTGGCGCTGATGCTGGGCGGCGCGTTCGCGCGGCTGGCCCGCGACTATCCCAACCTGCAATCGGCTGACGACTATGTGCGGCCGTCGCTGGGCCGCGATGTCAGCTTCCTGGCCTCGTCGCTGTATTGGGTGTCGTCGTGGATCGGCAACAACGCGATCGCGGTGGCGGCGTTCGGCTATCTGGTCATGCTGCTGCCACTGGACGGCGGCAATCCGATGGTGCAGGTCGGCGGCCAGATCGCGCTGATCTGGCTGATGTTCGCGCTCAACCTGCTGGGCCCGCGACCGGTGGCGAAGTTCCAGTCGTTCTGCGTGGTGTTCGGGCTGGTGCCGGTGGCGGTGGTGCTGCTGTTCGGCTGGGGGCATTTCGACCGCGGTATCTACGATGCGGCCTGGAATGTCACGACCGAATCCGATGCCTCGGTGGTGTTTGGTTCGTTGGGTGCGATCTTCTGGGCCTTCGTCGGCCTGGAAACCGGCGCGATGATCGCCGGCCTGGTGCGCAACCCCGACCGCGACGTGCCGATCGCGACGCTCGGCGGGGTGCTGATCGCCGGCATCGTCTATGTCGTTTCCTCGGTGCTGGTGATGGGCATCGTGCCGGCGGAAGAGCTGGCGTCGTCCAGCGCGCCGTTCATGCTGGTCGCGGCCGAAATCTTCGGGCCGTGGGCCGCCATCGCGATCGCCGCGGCGGCTGCGCTCAAAGCCACCGGCACCCTCGGCGGCTGGATGCTGGTGACTGGCGAGACCGGCGCGCAGGCGGCCCAGCGCGGTTTCCTGCCGGGCATTTTCGGCCGCACAAGCTCGCGTGGTGCGGCCGCCTGGGGCTTGCTGATCATCGCCGCGGCGATGAGCGTGATCGCGATCCTGACCCTGTCGCCGAACGTGTCCGGGCAGTTCGGCACGATCATCGGCATCGTGGTCAACCTGGTGGTGCTCGCCTATGCCGCCGCCGGGCTGAGTCTGGTGGTCGGCACCCGCGAGCGCCGCCCAGGCACCAGCGACCGCCTGCTCGGCATCGGCGCCCTGGTCGCCTGCGGCCTGTTGCTGTGGTCGACGTCCGGCGAGATGCTGCTCGGCCTGGTGGCGGCAATGGCAGTGGCCTGGGTGCTGTTCCGGCTGTTCGGCCGCAAGCGCCTCCAGCCCGCCTGAATTCCACCTCCCGGGATCGGCTGACAAACGGCGCGGGCAACCCGCGCCGTTTGTCATTTACGGGCGAGAAACACCCGCATCCAGACCGCCCGGCATTGCTAAACTCGCCCCATGAGTACACCCCTGCCCTATGACCCGCAACAACTGAAACACCGCGCCGGCGAGATCATCGTCAACGTGCGCGAACTGGCCGCCGCCGGCTGGACCCCGGCGACCAGCAGCAATTTCTCGGCCCGGCTCGACGACCGCCAGGTCGCGATCACGGTGTCGGGCGGCGACAAGGGCCGGCTGACCGAAGCCGACATCATGGTGGTCGACCTCGACGGCCAGCCGGTCGCCACCGACCAGAGGCCCTCGGCCGAGACCCTGTTGCACACCCAGCTGTACTCGCGCTTTGCCGAAGTCGGCTGCGTATTGCACACCCATTCGCGCAACCAGACCGTCGCCTCGCGGCTGTTCGCCGGCACCGGCCACGTCCACCTGGAAGGCTACGAGCTGCTCAAGGCGTTCGTCGGCAACAACACCCACGAAACCGCGATCGAGCTGCCGGTGCTGCCCAACAGCCAGGACATGCACACTCTCGCCGCCCAGGTCGACGCCCTGCTCGACCGGCAGTGCATGTGGGGCTATCTGATCGACGGCCACGGCCTGTATGCCTGGGGCCGCGACATGGCCGAGGCGCGGCGCCACCTGGAGGCGTTCGAGTTCCTGCTCGGCTGCGAACTGGAATTGAGGAAGCTGCACCGATGAGCCGCCTGCGGATTTTCTCCGACAACGAACCCGGCACCGCGCTGCTGGCGACCGACGACCACGCCGCGATGGCGCGCGAACTGGCCAGGATCGGGGTCGGCTTCGAGCAATGGCAGGCAAGCGCCGCGGTCGCCCCCGGCGACAGTCCGGAGACGATCATGGACGCCTACCGCGCCGACATCGACCGACTGGTCGCGCAGCGCGGCTTCAAGAGCGTCGACGTGGTCAGCATCGCCCCGGACAACCCCAACCGCGAGCAGATGCGCGCGAAGTTCCTCGACGAACACTTCCACAAGGAAGACGAGGTCCGCTTCTTCGCCGCCGGCTCCGGCCTGTTCACCCTGCATGTCGGCGACCGGGTCTACGAGATCCTGTGCGAGGCGGGCGACCTGGTCGCGGTGCCCGATGGCACCACCCACTGGTTCGACATGGGCCCGGAGCCGAGCTTCGTCGCAATCCGTTTCTTCACCGAGCCCGACGGCTGGGTCGGCCACTTCACCGGCACCGACATCGCCCAGCGGTTCCCGCGTTACGAGAGATCCTGATGCACAAGGCGATCCTCACCGACATCGAAGGCACCACCAGCAGCATCTCGTTCGTCAAGGACGTGCTGTTCCCGTATGCGCGACGCGCCCTGCCCGGCTTCGTCAAGGCGCGTGGCGACGATCCGGCGGTGCGCAAGTGGCTGGATGCGGTCGCGACCGAGAACGGCGCCATGTGCCGCGACGAGATGATCGTCGAGGTGCTACAGGGCTGGATCGACCAGGACCGCAAGCACACCGCGCTGAAGGCATTGCAGGGCATGATCTGGGCCGCCGGCTACGACAGCGCCGACTTCACCGCCCACATCTATCCCGATGCCGTGCCCGCACTGCAGGGCTGGCACGACGCCGGGCTGCCGCTGTACGTGTATTCCTCCGGCAGCGTGCCGGCACAACGGCTGTTCTTCGGCCACAGCGATGCCGGCGACCTTACCGGACTGTTTTCCGGCTGGTTCGATACCGAGGTCGGCGGCAAGCGCGAGGCCGACAGCTACCGCCGGATCGCCGACTCGATCGGCCTGCCGGCGGGCGAGATCGTGTTCCTGTCGGACGTGGTCGAGGAACTCGATGCCGCGCGCGAGGCCGGGCTGGATACGGTGCTGGTCGACCGGCGCGAAGACTACCCGCAGCCGCGGACCGGCGATGCCGCCAACGGCCATCGCCGGGTTGAGTCGTTCGCCGACATAGCCATCGGCGGCTGAGCCGAGTGGGCTCGATGTTGCCGTGAAGAGGAAGCCGTCAGCGCGGGCCTGTGTAGGAGCGGCTTCAGCCGCGATCCGAAAATCGGACGCGCGACCGACTCCAGATCGCGGCTAAAGCCGCTTGTGTCTGCACTTTGCTCTAGCTTGGAGATGAGAGCGGAGTGCGGGACGCCGACCAGCCGGGGTGCCCGAAAGCACGTGTAGGAGCCAGGGCGCCCGCACTCCA
>JBOHYB010000064.1:0-10962 GCA_050737695.1 Lysobacter sp.
GCCGCGATCGGGAGTCGGCGCTAGCGAACGATTCCCGATCGCGGCTAAAGCCGCTCCTACGAAAAGCTGAAGGGTGGTCGGCGCCTCAGCCCTTCAACGCCCGCGCATGATGCGCAATATGCTCGCCGATGAAGCTCGCGATGAGGTAGTAGCTGTGGTCGTAACCCGGCTGCAGGCGCAGCGTCAGCGGATGCCCGGCGGCCTCGCAGGCGACGCGCAACAGCTCAGGCTTGAGCTGGCTGTCGAGGAATTCGTCGGCGCCGCCCTGGTCGACCAGCAGCGGCAGGCGCTCGCGCGCATTCGCGATCAACGCGCTCGCGTCCCACGCCTGCCAGGCCTGTTTGTCCTCGCCGAGGTAGGCGGCAAACGCCTTGCGCCCCCACGGCACCCGGCTCGGGGCGACGATCGGCGCGAACGCCGACACGCTGCGATAGGCGCCCGGATGCTTCAGCGCGATCACCAGCGCGCCGTGGCCGCCCATCGAGTGACCGCTGATGCCACGCGCGGTGGTGGTCGGGAAATGCGCGTCGACCAGCGCCGGCAACTCGTTCACCACGTAGTCGTGCATGCGATAGTGCGCGGCCCACGGCTTGCGCGTGGCATCGAGGTAGAAGCCCGCACCGACGCCGAGGTCCCAGCCCTCATCGTCGGGCACGTCGTCGCCACGCGGGCTAGTGTCGGGCGCGACCAGGATCAGGCCGTGCTCGGCGGCGTAACGCTGGGCGCCGGCCTTCTGGATGAAGTTCTGCTCGCTGCAGGTCAGCCCCGACAGCCAGTACAGCACCGGGCACGGGCCGCGTTCGGCCTGCGGCGGCAGGTACACGGCGAAGCGCATCGGGCAGCCGAGCGTGCTCGATGCGTGCTGCCAGACCTGTTGTTGGCCGCCGAAGCAGGCGTGGTTCTCGATGCGTTGCATGGCGACCTCGTGAGTTTGTGCTTTTGCAGGAGCGGCTTCAGCCGCGATCTGAAATCGTGTCGGCCGATCATTCCCGATCGCGGCTGAAGCCGCCCCGATCGCTACAGCGGCCGATCAGTACCTAATGACGGTTCGTATCGACTTGCCTTCGTGCATCAGGTCGAAGGCCTCGTTGATCCGCTCCAGCGGCAGCGTATGGGTCACGAACGGCGCCAGCTGGATATCGCCGCGCATCGCATCCTCGACCATGCCCGGCAGCTGGCTGCGACCCTTCACTCCACCGAACGCGGTGCCCAGCCACTTGCGGCCCGTCACCAGCTGGAACGGCCGGGTGCTGATCTCCTGCCCCGCGCCGGCGACGCCGATGATCACGCTCTGGCCCCAGCCGCGGTGCGCGCATTCGAGCGCCGCGCGCATCACGTTGACGTTGCCGATGCACTCGAAGCTGTGGTCCACGCCCCAGCCGGTCATCTCCACGATCACCTGCTGGATCGGCTGATCGAACTCCTTCGGGTTCACGCAGTCGGTCGCGCCCATCTCGCGCGCCAGAGTGAACTTGTCCGGGTTGGTGTCGATGGCGATGATCCGCCCGGCCCTGGCCTGCTTCGCGCCCTGGATCACCGCCAGGCCGATCGCGCCGAGGCCGAACACCGCGACCGTGTCGCCTTCGGCCACCTTGGCGGTGTTGTGCACCGCGCCGATGCCGGTGGTCACGCCGCAACCGAGCAGGCAGACGTGCTCCGGGTTGGCCTCGGGATTGACCTTGGCCAGCGAGACCTCGGCCACCACCGTGTACTCGCTGAAGGTCGAGCAGCCCATGTAGTGGTAGACCGGCTCGCCGTTGTACGAAAAACGCGTGCTGCCGTCGGGCATCACTCCCTTGCCCTGGGTGGCGCGGACCGACACGCACAGGTTGGTCTTGCCGCTCTTGCAGAACAGGCACTCGCCGCACTCGGCGGTGTACAGCGGGATCACGTGGTCGCCGGGCTGGACGCTGCTGACGCCCTCGCCGACCTCGACCACCACGCCGGCGCCCTCGTGCCCGAGCACGGCCGGAAACACGCCTTCCGGATCGTCGCCGGACAGGGTGAACGCGTCGGTGTGGCAAAGCGCGGTGTGGCTGATCCTGACCAGCACCTCGCCCGCGCGCGGCGGCTCGACGTCGAGCTCGACGATCTGCAACGGCTGTCCGGGGGCGAAGGCAACGGCGGCGCGGGATTTCATGGTTGGACTCCTGATGTACGGCGATGACGAATGATAGGCCGCCGCTACGGTGGTCGCTTTTCCGTAGGAGCGGCTTTAGCCGCGATCGGCAATCATTCGCTCGCGCCGATTTCAGATCGCGGCTAAAGCCGCTCCTACACGAAGCCCGCACACGGCGCGCACCTCACCCAGTGTTCTGGATCCCCGCGGCGATGCCGTTGACGGTCGCCATCAGCACCTGCAGCAGGGCGTCATCTTCGCGGTCGCCGGCGCGCCAGCGCGCGAGCAGGTCGACCTGCAACAGGCTGATCGGGTCGACGTAGGGATTGCGCAGGCGGATCGACTGGCTCAGGCGCGGGTCGTGGGC
Source organism: Lysobacter sp. (assembly GCA_050737695.1). Classification (GTDB taxonomy): domain Bacteria; phylum Pseudomonadota; class Gammaproteobacteria; order Xanthomonadales; family Xanthomonadaceae; genus Novilysobacter. The sequence goes on from JBOHYB010000064.1 coordinate 2,487, forward strand.
GAGTAGTTCGGTCTCATCCTTGATCGCGAGGATCGCGGCGCGGGTGCGGTCGAACTCGGCCTGGATCCCTGGATGCAGACGCGCGTGCAGGTCGCCTTCGGGCAGTTGTCTGGCCAGCCGCGAGTAGCACTCGAAGATGCCGAGATCGGATTTGGCCAGCACCATCTCGACATCGTCGACGAGGGTGCCGAAGAACGGCCAGTCGCGCGCCATCTCGGCCAAGGTGTCACGGCCGTGCGTGTCCAGCGCGCGCTGCAGCGCGGTGCCGACGCCGTACCACGCGGTCAACCCCGAACGGTTCTGCGCCCACGAGAACACCCATGGGATCGCGCGCAAGGACTCCACGCCGCCCTTGTTGCCACGCTTGCTCGGGCGCGAGCCGATCCGCAGCCGTTCGATCACGTCGATCGGGGTGGCGGCGCGGAAATACGCGGCGAAGTCGGGATGCTCGTGCACGAGCGCGCGGTAGTGCGCGCGCGCATCGAGCGCGAGTTGCGCGGCGATCTCGCGCCAGTGCGCCTCGCGCGGCTCCGGCGGTCGCGGCCGCAGGGTCGCGCGCAGCACCGCGCCGGTGGTCTGTTCGAGGTTGCGCAGCGCCAGCGCGCGGATGCCGTACTTGCGGTGGATCACCTCGCCCTGCTCGGTCAACCGCAGGAAGCCGTCGACCGAACCGCGCGGCGCGGCGATCACCGCGCGTTCGGTCTTGCCGCCGCCGCGACTGACCGAACCGCCGCGGCCGTGGAAGAACGCGATTCGCACGCCCGAGTCGCGGGCCAGCTCGGTCAGCGCGATCTGGGTGCGCTGCAACGCCCAGCGCGAGGCGACGATGCCGCCGTCCTTGGCGCTGTCGGAATAGCCGAGCATCACCACCTGGCGATTGCCGCGCGCGGCCAGGTGCTGGCGGTAGACCGGATCGGCGAACAGCTCGCGCAGGGTGGCCGGCGCCGCGTCGAGGTCGTCGACGGTCTCGAACAGCGGCGCCACGTCGAGCGGCACCTGCCCGGCTTCGACGCAACCGCCGATCCGCGCCAGCGCCAGCACCGCCAGCGCATCGGCGGCGCTGCGGCTCATGCTGATGATGTAGGGCCCGAACACGCGCTCGCCGTAACGCGGCCGCAGCTCGGCCACCGTGCGGAACACGTCGAGGGTCGACACCGCGGCTTCGTCGTCGGATGTGGCGGCCGATTGGCTACCTTCGATAACGCCATGCAGGCGTGCGGCGCGATCGCCGGCGCTGCGCGTCGCCCACTGGTCGTCGCCGAGCAGCGCCGCCAGCGCCGCATCGTGTACCGCCGAATCCTGGCGCAGGTCGAGGCTGGCCAGGTGGAGCCCGAAACTGCGCGCGCGCCGCTGCAGCCGACGCACCGCGAAGCCGCCGGCATGCTCGCCGCGATGGGCCCGCAGGCTGACGGCAATCAGGTCGAGGTCGGCCTCGAACGCCGTGGCGTCGGGATAGGCCGCCGCCTCGTCATGGCTGGTCGCCCACAACCGCGCGACCATCAGATTGACCAGGTTGCGGTACGGCATGTCGGCGTGGCGCGGGTGCAGTCGCTCGGCCGCGCGCGGCAACAGCGCACGGTACTCGTCGACCCGCGCCAGCACCGCGGCATCGACCTCGACCCGCGCCTGCGACTGGCTCAGCAACTCGCCGAGCGCGTCGAGGTCGCGCCGGTACGCCGCCAGCACCAGCGCGCGCTGGCTGGCCAGGGTCGCGGCGATCGTGGCGGCGCCGACGTTGGGGTTACCGTCCATGTCGCCACCGACCCAACTGCCGAAGCCGAGCACGTCGGGCAGTTCCATCGGCGCGTCGGGATAGTGCTCGCGCAAGGCCTCGTCGAACGCCTCGTGGAACACCGGCAACACCCGGTACAGCACCTCGGACAGATAGAAGCCGACGTGTTCGAACTCGTCGGCGACGCTCGGCTTGGCGCTCGCGGCCTCGGCGGTCTGCCAGCTCGCGGTCAGCGCCAGGCGGATGCGCTCGCGGTCGGCGCTGCGCTCGGCCGGGGTCCGGCCGCGGTCGATGTCGGCGACCAGCGCGGCGACAATCTGGTGTTCCTTGTGCAGCAGCACCCGGCGCACCGCCTCGGTCGGATGGGCGGTGAACACCGGTTCGATCCGCAATCGCGGCATCAACGCTTTGACCTCGTCGGCGCCGACACCCTGCCGCGCCAACGTACCGATCACATCGCGCAAGCCACCGGGTTGGGCGCCGTCGCCGGCGCGCTCGTGCTCGCGGCGGCGGCGGATGCGATGCACGCGCTCGGCCAGGTTGACCGCCTGGAAATAGGTCGAGAACGCGCGGACCAGGTCGCTTGCGTGCTGCAAATCGGCACTGGCAGTGGAGGCGGCCAGCGCGTCGACCAGATCGGCCACCGGCGCGTCGCTCTCGCGGCGGCCGATTGCGGCGCGGCGCAGGCGCTCGACTTCGGCGAGGAAGTCCGGACTGCGCTGCTCGGCGAGAATCTCGCCAACCAGGGCGCCGAGCAGCTTGACGTCCTCGCGCAGCAGGGTGTCGGTGGCGGCGAACGCGATGGTACGCAGCGGTTCGTCGGAGACTTCGGGGGGGTTGGTCATGCCCCAAGGCTACAGCCTAGTACGCGAATTCCTTGAACACCGGGTCGACGCTGCCGCGCCACGGGCCGTGGAACAGTTCCAGCTTGCGCTCGGCCGGGGTCACGCCGGCCTCGACCAGTTCCATCAGCGGGCCGAGGAAGATGCTCTCGTCGCTGCCGTTGTCGTTGAGGCGCGCGCGCCGGGCCAGCCCGTGGGCGGAGATCTTCACGGCCTCGCGGGCGAGGTCGAGCACGGTGCCGCCGCTGGTTTTGCCGATGCGCGCCGGCAACTTGAACGCATGCCGCGGCACCCCGTCGCGCAGCGCGTGTATCTCGGCGAGGCTGAAGTCCTTGACCAGGTCCCACGCCGCGTCGAGCGCGGTGTCGTCGTACAGCAGCCCGGTCCAGAACGCCGGCAGCGCGCAGATCCGGTTCCACGGGCCGGAATCGGCGCCGCGCATCTCCAGGTATTTCTTCAGCCGCACCTCGGGGAACGCGGTGGTGCTGTGGTCGGCCCAGTCCTGCAGCGTCGGGGTGTGACCGGGATAGGCCGGCAGCTTGCCGGCGAGGTAGTCGCGGAACGACTGCCCGGCGGCGTCGATGTAGCGGCCGTCGCGGTAGACGAAGTACATCGGCACGTCGAGCAGGTAGTCGACGTAGCGCTCGTAGCCGAAGCCGTCCTCGAACACGAAGTCGAGCAGGCCGGTGCGGCCGGCGTCGGTGTCGGTCCATATCTGCGAGCGGTACGACAGGTACCCGTTGGGCTGGCCGTCGGTGAACGGCGAGTCGGCGAACAGCGCGGTGGCGACCGACTGCAGCGCCAGCGAGACTCGGAACTTCTTGACCATGTCGGCCTCGGAGGCGACATCGAGGTTGACCTGCACGGTGCAGGTGCGGGTCATCATGTCGAGCCCGAGCGCGCCGACCTTCGGCATGTACTCGCGCATGATCTTGTAGCGGCCCTTCGGCATCCACGGCATCTCGTCGCGGCGCCACTTGGGCTGGAAGCCCATGCCGAGGAAACCCAGCCCCATCGGCTCGGCGACGCTGCGGACCTCATGCAGGTGGGTCGAGGCTTCGCGGCAGGTCTCGTGCAGGGTGTCGAGCGGCGCGCCGGACAGTTCCAGTTGGCCGGCCGGCTCCAGCGACACCGAAGCGCCGTCGCGGCTCAGCGCGATCACCCGCGGGCCGGTATCGGTCGGCTCCTCCACCGGCGTCCAGCCGAACGGCACCAGGCCCTTGAGCAGCGCCTCGATCCCGCGTTCGCCGTCGAAGGTCGGCGGCCGCAGGTCGTCGCTGCGGAAACCGAACTTCTCGTGCTCGGTGCCGATCTTCCAGTCCTCGCGCGGGCGCACGCCGGAGGCGAGGTAATCGATCAGCTGCGCGCGACCGGCGGCGCCGGTTTCGATCGGAACATCCTTGACGTGGCTGGGACCGGACACGTGCACCTCGCGGAACGGGGGAGCCGGCGAGCGACGGCGCGTGGCCGGCACTCGCCAGAATCGGGCCAGTGTAGCGAGGTGCGACCTTGCCGATGATGCCGGGACGCGCAACGCTGCGGCCCGCCCACGGGATGGTCTACAGCTGCAACCAGTCGCCGATCACCGCGCGCGCCTCGTCGACGCCCTGCTTGGACTCGCCGGAGAACAGCTGCAGGCTGACCGCGTCGCCATACTCGGCCTGCATCAGCTTGCGCACCGCCAGCAGCGCGTTGCCCTGGGCACCACGGCCGAGCTTGTCGGCCTTGGTCAGGATCGCGTGCGCCGGCAGCCCGCGGCTGACCGCGTAGCCGAGCATCTGCTTGTCGTAATCCTTCAACGGGTGGCGGATGTCCATCACCACCACCAGCCCCTTGAGCGCCTCGCGGGTGCGGAAATAGCGGTCGATGAAGGCCTGCCAGTGCGCCTGCAGGTCCTTGGGCACCTTGGCGTAGCCGTAGCCGGGCAGGTCGACCAGGAAGCGGTCGGTGGTCGGGGGGATATCGAAGAACACCAACTGCTGGGTCCGTCCGGGGGTTTTGGAGACCCGCGCCAGTGCGTTCTGCTGACAGATCGCATTGAGCGCGCTGGACTTGCCGGCGTTGGAGCGGCCGGCGAACGCGACCTCGAAACCGCCGTCGGGCGGAAGCTGCTGCGGAGTGTGCGCCGCCAGCATGTACTGGGCGCGGGCAAGGGGATTGGCCATGGCGCTAGGATCGCACGGCGGGGCCGTCCGCGCGGCCGCCAACGGGCCGACTGACGCCGATCCATGGCGCTCGCGTTGACCCACCCGCGCCCGGCGACGATAATTCGCCGGTTCGACGGCCGTTCTCGGGCCGTCACTTCAGTGTTTTCCGGAGCCCGTCCTGATGAGTCACGCCCGCGTCCTCGGCTTTGTCGGCCTCGCTGCCCTCGCGGCAGCCGCCGTCGCCTACGCCCAGACCACGGTTACCCCGATCCCCGACGCCGCGCCGGTGCAGACCGCGCCGCTGGGCGACGTGATCGGGAAGACCACCTGGGGCGACGCCGACAAGGGCGCGACCCTGGCCGGCACCTGCGCGGCCTGCCACGGCCTCGACGGCAACCCGACCGACCCGCAGTACCCGCGCATCGCCGGCCAGAGCGAGCGCTACATCGCCCAGCAGATCGCGCTGTTCAAGAGCGGCGAGCGCAATACCGGCATGAGCGCGGTGATGAAGCCGTTCGCCGACATGCTCAGCGCCCAGGACGCCCGCGACGTCGGTGCCTACTACGCGACCCAGACCTCCGGCGCCGGCGTGGCCGACGACACCGTGGTCGCCGAAGGTCCGTACGCGGGCATGAAGTTCTTCGAGATCGGCGAGCAGCTGTTCCTGTCCGGCGACGCCGAGCGCGGCATCCCGGCATGCATGGCGTGCCACGGCCCCGATGGCGCCGGCAACCCCGGCCCGGCCTACCCGCACGTGGCCGGCCAGCAGGCCGCCTACACCCAGCGCCGGCTGGAGGAATACCGCGCAGGCACCACCAGCCAGCGCGACCCGCATCTGTTCGAGATCATGGCGACTGTCGCCAACGAGCTGACCGACCAGGAAATCGGTGCGCTGGCGAGCTACCTGCAGGGCCTGCACCCGCGCGCCAACGACCTCGCCGTGGCCGATGCTCCGGCGCCGGTGGTGACCTCGCCGGGCCCGGGCACCACATCCGGATCGGCTCCGGCCGCCGTCGAGCCGGCCCCGGCCACGCCCGAGACCGACGCCGGGGATGCCGAATCGGGCGAACCCGTCGCCACCCCCGACGCGCCACGCTGAGTGCCGGAACTTGCGGCGCTGGCCGCGGTCAGAGCCCGTACTCCTGTTGTTCATTGCGCCGACCGCAGGCCTGCGGTCGGCGTTTTTCTTTTGCGCACGAGGATTCTTCGATGCCCCTGAACCGGCTTGTCCTGACCGCCGCCCTCGCCCTGTCCGCACTGCTGCCGGCCGCCGTGCTGGCGCAATCGAACGACAGCGCCCCGGTCGCGGGCGTCGACTATGTCGAGGTCGCCGGCGGCGAGCCGTTCGCGGCGGCTCCGGGCAAGATCGAGGTGGTCGAGGTGTTCGGCTACACCTGCATCCATTGCGCCCATTTCGAGCCGCTGGTCAGCGCATGGAAGGCCGAGCTGCCGGCGGACGTCAGCTTCGTGCCGGTGCCGGCGCCGTTTGGCGGCTACTGGGTCCCGTACGCGCAGGCGTTCTACGCCGCCCAGGGCCAGGGTCTGCTCGACCGCACCCACGCCGCCATGTTCCGCGCCCTCCACGAGACCGGCAGCCTGCCGATCGTCAACGCCACTCCGGCCGAGATCGCCGGCTTCTACGCCGGCTACGGCGCCGACCCCGGGCAGTTCGCCAAGGCCATGGTCAGCGAGGCGACCGCGGCCGAGTTGGAGCGCGCACGCGGGTTCCTGCGCCGCAGCGGGGTCGAAGGCACCCCGACCCTGATCGTCGCCGGCAAGTACCGCGTGCTCGGAGAAAGCTTCCAGCAGTCGCTGGACATCGCCAGCGCGTTGATCGAACGCGAGCGCGCCCGGCGCAAGCCGTCGGCCGGCCGCTGAGCCGGGCGGCCTCCATCGTCAGGACCGTGGCGGCTGCACTGCCGCTTGCGCCGCCGATAGGTATCCTTGGACGGACGCTGCGGCGCCGCCGTTGCCCCTTCATTCCCGTTACGGAGATCTGCCCATGACTTCGCGCCCGGCCCTGCTGCACCGCCTCGGCCTGACCCTCGCGGCCGCGCTTGCCCTCGCCGCCTGCTCCCCGGAAGCCCCAACGCCGACCACTGCGGCGACGCCGAGCGCGCCGGCCAGCACCACGGCCGCGCCGGCTGCGGCGACCCCGACTGCGACCGCCCCGACCGCGGCCGAAACCCCGGCCCGTACGCCGGGCCCGATCGTGCCGCCGAGCGGCCCGGCCCCGGTCGCCGGTACCGACTACGCGGTGATCGCCGGCGGCAGCCCGTTCAAGCCGGGCAGCGACAAGATCGAGGTGGTCGAGGTGTTCGGCTACACCTGCCCGCATTGCGCCACCTTCGAGCCGCTGGTCAGCGCGTGGGCGGCGAAGCTGCCGGCCGATGTCGACTTCGTGCCGCTGGGGGCGCCGTTCGGCGGTTTCTGGGAACCGTACGCCAAGGCGTTCTACGCCGCGCAGGCGATGGGCGTACTCGAGCAGTCGCACGACGCCATGTTCAAGGCGATCCACATCGACCGCAGCCTGCCGGTGCAACCGCTGCCGACCGACGAGCAGATCGGCCAGTTCTACGCCCAGTTCGGCGTCGACCCCAAGCAGTTCGCCAGCACGATGTCGAGCTTCGCGGTCAACGCGCGGATGAACCAGGCGCGACAGTTCCTGCAGCGCAGCGGCGCCAACTCCACGCCGGTATTGATCATCGACGGCAAGTACCGGGTGACCGGTTCCGGCCACGAGGACAACCTGCGCATCGCCGAGCACCTGATCGCGATGCAGCGCGCAGCCAAGGGCAGCGCGGCGCCCGCGCCGGCCGAGCCGGCTGACGGCGCCAGCGCGGACTGACGTGCCCGCCGGGCGATGAACACCTCGGGCGACCCGCGTCCCGCTGCCGCGCCCGCGGCACGGGACCGCCAGCGCCTGCGGCTGCTCAGCGCCAACATCCAGGCCGGCTCCAGCACGCGCGGCTACCACGATTACGTCGCGCGCAGCTGGTCGCACGTGCTGCCGGCCGGCAACAAGCGCGGCAGCCTCGACGCGATCGCCCAGCTGGCCGGCGGCTACGACATCGTCGGCCTCAACGAGAGCGACCCGGGCAGCCTGCGCTCGGGCTTCACCAACCAGACCCACTACCTCGCCCAGCGCGGCGGCTTCGACTACTGGAGCCACCAGCCCAACCGCCGGGTCGGCAGCGTCGCCTCCAGCGCCAACGGTCTGCTCAGCAAGCTGGAACCGCGCGAGGTGATCGACCACGCCCTGCCGGGGCGGATCAGCGGTCGCGGGGTGCTGCTGGCGCGCTTCGGTGACGGCGACGAGGGGCTGACCGTGGCGATCGTGCACCTGTCGCTCGGCGCCGCCTCGCGCGCCTCGCAACTGGGCTTCATCGCCGAGTTGCTGCACGACCACCCGCACGCGGTGCTGATGGGCGACTTCAACTGCCCGATCGACCGTCCCGAGATGCAGGCATTGTTCCGCGCGACCCGGCTGCAACCGCCCGACTGCGTGGTCAACACCTTCCCCAGCTGGCGCCCGCAGCGCGCGATCGACCACATCCTGATCGGCGACGGCCTGAGCTGCTCGGGCACCTGCGCGATGCCGGCGGCGCGCTCGGACCATTTGGCGATCTCGCTGGAACTGGATGTGCCGGAGAGCGCGCTGCGCTGACGCGGACTCGGTCGGATCTACGGTCCTGGCTTCTGTAGGAGCGGCTTCAGCCGCGATCGGAAACCGGCGCGGGCGGACGGTTCCAGAT
>JBOHYB010000065.1:0-10959 GCA_050737695.1 Lysobacter sp.
AGCCGCGATCGGGAATCGTTCGCTAGCGCCGACTCCCGATCGCGGCTAAAGCCGCTCCTACAAAGGCGCCAGGGTGAAATCGGTGAAGGCGAAGCGGTCGTCGCGCAGTACGGTCTCGCCGCGTTCGATCGGCAACGACCGCTCGAACATCGGCCCGGCATGGACCAGGGTGTGGAACTCGCCGTTCTCGCCACAGGGGTCGCAGCCGGGCGGTAGCTCAGCCAGCAGCGCCTCGTCGAATTCACGGCCGCTGAAGCCGGCGTCCAATTGCTCGGTATCGACACAGCACAGGTTGGTGCGCAGGCCGCCGGCGATCATCGTTCGCGCCAGCGCCGCGGTGTCGGTGCCGAACAGCGGGGTCTGGATCCGCCAGCCATGGCGCGCGCACAACGTCTCGCGCCAGGCGCGCACGTCGGCCAGGTAGAGATCGCCGAAGGCAATCGTGTCGAGGCCGGGCCAGCATTCGCGCGCGCTGGCGAGCGCGGCGGCAAACGAGGCTTCATAGGCGGCGTTGTCGCAGCCTTGCGGGATCACCGATTCGATCAACGGCAGGCCCACCGCGTCGGCCTGTGCATGCAGCACGTCACGGCGGATGCCGTGCATGGCGATGCGGTCAAAGCCGGCCGTCACCGTGGTCAGCAGGCCGACCACGCGCACGTCGTCGCGCTGGCGCAGGGTGTGCAGGGTCCAGGCGGCGTCCTTGCCACCGCTCCATGCGAGCAAAAGGTTGGTCATGTCGTCATTGTCGCCCGGCCGCGGGCATTTGTAGGAGCGGCTTTAGCCGCGATCTGGAGTCGGCGCGAGCGAACGATTTCCGATCGCGGCTAAAGCCGCTCCTACAGGTTCGGGCCAGGGGTTGGTCGGCGCGAGCGACCCGCCTCAGGCCGCGGTCACGTCGCGCAACTCCCAGCCGCTGCCGGCGAGCAGGCGCAGGCGTTGCTTGAAGGTGTCGCCGGGCAGGCTGGTGGTGACCACCAGGTCGATGTGCAGGGAATCTTGCTGGCCTTCCACGGTCGCGTCGGGGTCGGCCGCGGCCAGCCGTTCGTCGACCTCGTCGGGGTCGTCCTGGCGGGCGCGCCAGCGCTGGAACAGGTTGTCGGTGCGCAGCGCGGCCTGCAACTCGCTGGCGAAGCCGTCGGCACTGACCGCCTTGAACGACAGGTCGGGGTCGGCGCCGCGCGCGCGGGTGCCGTCGGGCAGGGTGATGAAGTAGCGAGTGGCCATGGCGGATTCCTTGGATGAACGGGGCCAGCTTAAGGGGGCCGGCATGGGACTTCCGTTAAGGCATCGGTGATCTGCGCGACCGGACTTGCGGCGTTTTGTCCGGCTGGACTTCCTGTGGTCGTAGGAGCGGCTTCAGCCGCGATCGGAAGCCGGTTCCAGATCGCGGCTAAAGCCGCTCCTACAGTGGTGACGAATCAGTCGAGGTGGACGTGGCCGCCGTGGTGGCCTTTCGGGCAATGGCAGACCGCGGTCGGGCCGAACTCGAGGCCGAAGGTCTGGCCGTCGCGGTGGCGCTGCCAGTAGAAGTTCGGCTCCGGGGTCGCGTCGTTGCCGATCTCGGCCATGTCGGCGTCGACGTCGAACAGGCGGCCGTCGACCATCACGTAGCGGGTGTCGATGGTGGCGCGGATGTTCTCCAGCGGATTGGAGTTCAGTACCACCAAGTCGGCCTGCTTGCCGACCTCCAGCGAGCCGATGTCGGCGTCCAGGCCAAGGTAGTCGGCACCATCGATGGTCGCCGCGCGCAGCGCCTCGAAGTTGCTGAAGCCGCCGTGGGTCAGCAGCCAGATTTCCCAGTTCGCGCTCAGCCCCTGCAACTGGCCGTGACCGCCGATCTGGATGCCGACGCCGGCATCACGCAGGACCTTGGCGGCCTTGGCGACTTCGACGTGGTAGTAGTCCCAGTCCGGCGCGGTCTCGCGGCGGATGCTGCGCGCGTCCAGCGTCTCGCGCGGGAAGAAGCGGTTGAGCTTGTCGTTCTCCCAGACGTTGTCGCGTGCGTACCACCAGTACTCGCCCGACAGGCCGCCGTAGCTGACCACCAGGGTCGGGGTGTTGCGCACGTCGGTCTGGCTCCACAGTTCGACAACATCCTTGTACAGCGGCGCGACCGGAATGTTGTGCTCGATGCCGGTGACGCCGTCGAGGATCATCGTCATGTTGTGGTGGAAGGTGCTGCCGCCTTCCTCGACCACCAGCATGCCGAGCTCGCGCGCGGCGGTGTTGATCTGCTGGCGCTGCTCGCGGCGCGGTTGGTTGTAGCTCTTGACCGAGAACGCGCCGTTGGCCTGCATCCGTCGCAGGTGGCTGCGGGCGTCGTCGAGCGAATTGACCACCGCCTTGAAGTCGCCGTCGGCGCCGTACAGGATCGTTCCGGTCGAGAAGATCCGCGGCCCGACCATCTCGCCGGCCTTCTGCAGCTCGGCCTCGGAGAACACGAACTCGGTGGTCGCCGATGGGTCGTGCATGGTGGTGATGCCGAACGCGAGGTTGGTGTAGTAGGCCCAGTTCTGCTGCGGCACCACGCCCTGGCCGAAGTGCGCGGCGTGAGCGTGGACGTCGATGTAGCCGGGCATGATGGTCTTGCCGGTGGCGTCGATGACGTTGGCGCCGGCGGGGACCGCGACCGAACCCGTGGCACCGACCGCGACGATCTCGTCGCCGCGCAGCACGATCGTGCCGTTGTCGATGACCTCCTCTGAACTTTCCGCGTCACGCATGGTGATGATGCGCGCGTTGGTGAACGCGACCAGCTCGTCGGGGGCGTCGACCGGCACGCTCAGGCCGACCGCGATGCCGCCACCGTGGACCGGCTTGGCGATCTCGGTGTTGCCGTCGGTCAGGAACGCGAAGCTCTCATCGAGCGAGCGCGAGTGGTACTTGTCGCCGACCATCCAGTGCAGCGACTTGGAATCCGCCGCCCAGTGCAGGTAGCCGCCGACATCGGCGCTGACCGCGGTCACCGGGATCGCCTTGGAGTCCTTGCTCAGCTCGATCGCCTTGCCGGTCGACGCCATCGGCGCGACGTAGGCGTTGAACAGCTCGGTGAACGCGACCCACTTGCCGTCTGGGCTGACCTTCACTGCGTCGACGTACTTGAGGTTGAACACCTCGCGCGGGTCCTCGCCGTGCAGGCCGACCGACATCAGCTTCTTCTCGAGCCCGCCGCCGGTCAGGTACAGCACGCGGCTGCCGTCGGCGTTGAACTGCGGCGCGCTGCCCTTGTCGGCGACCCGCACCGGCTCGCCACCGCGCGCCGGCATGACGTAGACGCCCTGGTCGACCGACCACAGGCTGCCGGTCAGGCCGCTGCCGCCGCTCTTGGAGTAGACGATGCGGCTGCCGTCGGGCGAGAACCGCGGGTTGTAGTAGAAGCCCTTCTCGTCGGTCAGGCGCGTGCCCCTGCCCGAACCATTGGCGTTGCGCACGTAGATCGCGCCCATCGCCGCGTCCGACCAGGTGGTGTAGAGCAGCTTGTCGCCGTCGGGGCTGAAGCTGGGCTCGTATTCGTACAGCCCTTCGTTGCCGGTCAGGCGCTTGGGCTCGCCGTTCGGCAGCGACTTGCGCCAGAGCTTGCCGAGCGCGTGGAACACCATCGTGTCGCCGTCGGCCGAGGTCGCGACGTCGCGGATCATCTTCGGCGCGAACGAACCCTCGTCGATGTCCTGGGTAAAGCGCAACGGCTCGGTCACGGTCTGCTCGACCTGCGCGGTGAACGGGATCTCGGTGGCCTCGCCGTCCGGCATCGTGATCCGCCACAGCTTGCCCTGTGCCCACAGCACCACCGACTTGCTGTCGGGCATCCAGTCGAAGCCGGTGTATGGCCCGAAGATCGCCCAGGCTTCCTGCTGGTCGTGGCTGAGGCCGTCCCACACCGGCCGCACCTCGCCGCTGGCGAGGTCGAGCACGTGCAGCACCGACTTGTCGCGGATGCGTTTCACGAACGCCAGCGACTTGCCGTCCGGCGACGGCTGCGGCCGCACCGCGCCGCCCGGGGTCGCGACCAGGGTGTCGGTCTTGCCGGTCTGGCGATCGAGCCGCTTGATCGCGTAGATCACGTCATGCGGGTTCTTGTTGTACTGGAAGGTCTCGCCGCCGCTGACATCCTCGGAGTAGTAGACATAGCGGCCGTCGGGCGACACCGCCGGTTCGCCGAGGTCCTGCTGCTCGTTCTTCTTCTCGGTCAGCTGCAGGCCTTCCTTGCCGCCGCTGACGTGGTACATCCACAACTCGCCGGCGCCGAGCGAGCGCTCGGAGGTGAAGTGCTTGCGGCCGATGATGAAGCGGCCGTCCGGCGTCCACGCCGGGTTGTTGAGCAGGCGGAAGTCCTCCTCGGTGACCTGCACCGGGTCGCTGCCGTCGACATCGATCCGCCACAGGTTGTTGCCGCCGCCGCGGTCGGAGGTGAAGGCGAATTCGGCGCCGTCGGGCGACCAGCGCGGCTGCACGTCCCAGGCCGGGCCGGAGGTGATGCGTTGGGCGCTGCCGCCGGCGATCGGCAACCGGTACAGGTCGCCGAGCAGCGAGAACACCAGCTCGTCGCCGTCGGGGGCGACGTCGACATCCATCCAGGTGCCTTCGTCGGTGCTGAAGCGCACGGTCTTGGTCGGGCCGTGGGCGGCAGTCACGTCCCACTTGGCTTCTTTTTCGTCTTCACCGTCGGCCACGGTTCGGCCCTTGGCCACGGCGGGATCCGCCTGCGCGGGATCGGTGCCGACCGGATCGAGCGCGTCCTGCTCCAGCTGCACCGGGTCCTCGCTGGTGTCGCTGGTGTCGCGGTCCAGCGGCGGCGTGGGCTGTGGCGGAGCAGGCTTTGGCGCCGGTTGCGGCGGCTTCGGCGGTGGGTCCTGGGCGAACGGTGTGGCCAGCGCGGGCAGGGCGAGGGACGCGGACAGCGCGCTGGACAGCGCAAGGACGAGCAGGCGAGGAGTCATGGCGGCACGCATTCGGGATGAATCCTGCAGCCTAGCCCGCCCCGGCGGCGCGGTCGTAGGCTGATAGTCCCGGATGCGGTCGCGGTCAGCGGCCGAACGTGATTCCGCCTTCCGAGGCAAAGCCGACCACCATCGCGCCCTTGCCGACGTTGACCATGCCGGTCAGGCTCATCACGCTTTCGAACACCTCGATGTTGTGCTCGGCGCAGGCCGCACGCAGCTCGGGGTAACCCGGCAAATGGCGCATCTCCTCGAGTTCGCCACCGTAGCTCAGACACACGGTCGGGGTCAGCAGCCCGGCCTGGATGCGCTTGATGGTGCCGGCGAACACCTTCTCCACCGCCGCCTCGAAGCCCTTGATCTTGGCCGCCGGGCCGGTCTCGCCGCGGTTGCAGTGCAGCACCGGCTTGATGTCGAGCGCGCTGCCGAGCGCGGCGCTGAGCAGGCCGACGCTGCGGTCGCCCTTCTTGCGGGCGCGTGCGCGCAGGTAGTAGAGGTCGCGCGGCACCAGGTAGCCGTGGGTATGCAGCGCGAGGTGCTCCAGCCGCGCGCGGATCTTCGGTGCGCCTTCGCCGGCGTCGCGCAGCCGCACCGCCTCGACCGCGGTGATGCCCTGGGCGGCGAACAGGTTCTGGGTGTCGACCACGCGCAGCGCGAACGGGGTGTTGTTGCCGGCGGCGGCGCGGGTGGACTTGTAGTCGTTGAGGATCGCGAAGCCGGCCTGCTGGGCGTTGTCGAAGATCGGACTGCGCGACCGGGTGATGGTCATGCAGAACACGTAGTCGTAATCGATCACCAGCCGTTCCAGGAACAGTTGGTGGATCTGCTGCACCGTGAACGGCATGGTCTCCGCCTCGGCGCCGCCCTCGGCGACGTGGGCATGCAGGAACTCCAGCGTCGCCTCTTCGTTGCGATGGTCGGCGAGCACCGCCTCGCCGATCCGCACGGTGATCGGCAATACCGTCACCTGGTGTTGCTGCAGGTACTCCAGCGGCAGGTCGCACGCCGAGTCGACCACCAGACCAATACGCATCGTTGACCCCCGGGCAGAATGACGACTTCGTCACAGAACGCCGACAGCATACCGCCGCGACGCGCGTCCGTGGACTCCCGGTCCGGCGGCCGGTCAGTCGCGCCGGCGGGCCGCCATCGGCAATGTCGCCAGCCGCTGCATCTCCGGCTCGGCCAGCAGCGCCGGGTCGTCCAGCGCGGCGAGCGCGAAGTCGTGGGCGTCGGCGCCCCAGAACAGCGCATCGTCGAACGCCAGCGTCGGCACCCCGAACACGCCGGCGGCGACCGCGGCGTCGGTGTTCGCGCGGAGCGCCAGCTTGATCCGCTCAGCGTCGATCGCGGCCGGGTCGACCCCCAGCGTCGCCGCCAGCGGCGCCAGCGCGGCGATGCTGTCGCCGGCTTCGCCGCGCGCCCAGATCCAGTCGAAGATCGCGGCGACCGCATGCGGGGTGGCGTCCGCGGCGAGGCACAGCCGCAACGCGGCGATCGGATTGAACGGATGCGCCGGTGGGAACCGCAGCGGCAGCCCGGCCCGGCGCGCGCTCCATTGCACGTGGCGGTAGGTGAACTCGCGCTTGCCGGGGATCTCGGCCGGCCCCTTCTGGCCGCGCGCGGCGAGCACCGCGGCCAGCACGATCGGCCGCAGCCCGACCTCGCGCTCGCCCAGCAGCGCTTCGATCCGCGGCCACTGCAGGTACGCGAACGGCGAAATGAAATCGAAGTACCAGACCGGTGCGGCGCGCATCGTCAGTGCCAGGCGCCGAGGATCAACCCGTACAGGGCGAACTGGGCGATGTGGTAGCCGCTGTCGATCATCCACAGTTTCAGGCTGCGGCCGGCGAACGCGTAGTTGATGCCGAAGCTCATCGCCACGAAGAACAGGCCGACCACGAAGCCGGCGCCGAAGCCGTCGGCCGCGCTCGCGCCCGGGGGCATCGCGACGGCGAACATCAGCGCCGCCAGCAGGCTGCAGCCGAACGCGGTCGCGAAGATCCGCGCCGGGTGCGGCGGCGCCGCGTCGGGGTCGATCCCGGCCTCGCGGCACCAGGCTCTCTTGAACAGCGGCCCGTACCAGAGCCCGCCGAGCAGGAACGCCGATACCGCGGCGGCGAGGATGGCAAGCCAGTTGAGGTCGAGTTGCGGGAGAGGCGGCATGGCTGTGGGTTCCCCGAGGTGGTGCGGGAAGCTTATCCCCGCCGACTCTATGCCCGACGGGGCTTCTTGCTGTTGTAGGAGCGGCTTCAGCCGCGATCCTGGAGTCGGCGCGCGCGACCGACCATCCGATCGCGGCTGAAGCCGCTCCTACAAATGCCCGGAGTTACGCACGGTCGCTGGTGACCACAACGCACCGGGCGCGCGCGTGGCGGGCCCGGTGGTCACTCATCAGCGGCTATCCGCGGCTGGGTAGGCTCGTGGCAGGCCGCCAGTTGCACGCGGCACCTGCGTACGCAGATACCGGTCGCGCAACTCGGTCTGGCGACTGCGCATCTCGATCGGCTCGCCGTCCATCCACACCTGCAGCGCGAGCGCGTTGACCTCCAGCGGGTCACCGCTCCACAGCACCAGGTCGGCGCGCTTGCCAATCGCAATACTGCCCAGTTCGTCGGCGACGCCGAACGCGCTGGCCGGCACCGAGGTCAGCCCGGCCAGGCCGTCGTCCCACGGCAGGCCGTTGGCGACCGCGTTGCCGGCGAGTTGGCGGATCTTGCGTGCGTTGTGGCTGGCGTCGCCGCCCTGACTGAAACCGACCGCGACGCCGGCCGCGTCGAGCCGGGCGGCGTTCTCCAGGCTGGCACCGATCTGGTCGAAGCTGTCGGGCAGGTTGTTCAACGGGTCGACGAACACCGGCACCTTGGCCGCCGCCAGTTGCGGAGCGAGCTTCCAGGCTTCGCCGCCGCCAACGATCGCGATCTCGACGCCGTGGCGGTCGGACCAGCGCAGCAACTGGCGGATGTCGGCCGCGCGGTCGACCTCGACCGCCACCCGGCCGCCGCCGTCGAGGTACTTCTTCAGCGTCGCGCGGCCGGCCGGGGTCAGCAGCGCGGCGTTGGCGTCGGCCGCGATCCTGCCGCGGGCCTCGTCGATCAACTGGTCGAGGATCATCCACTGCGCCGCGCGCGAGCGTCCGCTGAGCCCGGCGGCATCGCTGCCGAGGTCGACGAACAGCACGTTCGGGCCGGCCGGGTCGACGCTGCCGTCGAGCCGCATCACCGCGCCCTGGCCGCCGATGATCGAGCCGCCCTCGTCGCTGCCGGCACCGATCAGGGTCCAGCCGATGCCCTCAATGCGGTTGACCGGGATCAGCACCGAGGCCGGGTTGAAGGCCAGGGTCACGTCGAACTCGGGACGCACCATCATCCGGTGGGTCTCGGCGCCGAGCGCGAGGGTGGAGTCGACGGTCGAACGCTCGCCGGACACCTCCTCGATGCCGATGCCGGTGATGCCGCCGAACAGGGTCGGGGTCAGCGGCCGGTCGCCGGCCTCGACCACCTGGGCGCCGGCCGGCGTGGCCAGGCCGGGACCGATCGCGGCGATGCGGCCGTTGCTTACGAGCACGTCGGTGTTTTCGAGCGTGCCCTGGGCGCCGGCGGTATGCACGGTGGCGTCGCGGATCAGCACGTCCTGCGCTTGCGCGGTCAGCGCCAGGCATGACAGCACGGCGACCGCCAGCGACGACTTCAATGCCACCGCGCCCACGTGGCGGCGGCTCACAGCACACCTCCGGCGCGGATCGCGTCACCGGTCGATTGGCCCAGCATGAAGTCCGACGTCGCCCGTCGTGACGGGTCGTCGATGTCGTAGACCCGGGCGCCGTCGACGTAGACCTGCTCGGCCTTGGCGTAGACGCTGAACGGGGTGCCGTTCCAGACCACCACGTCGGCCATCTTGCCGGCCTCCAGGGTGCCGGTCTGGTCGAGGATGCCCATCGACTTGGCCGGGTTGGCGGTCAGCCACTGGATCGCGTGTTCGGGGGTGATCTCGATGCCGGCCAGTTTTGCGTGGGCGATGACCTTGGCCGCCTCCTGGTTGAGCCGCTGGATGCCCTCGGCGGAATCGGAATGCACGATCGCACAGCTGTTCGGCGGACGGTCGACCAGCGCGATGTTTTCCTGGATGCCGTCGAAGGCCTCCATCTTGAAGCCCCACCAGTCGGCCCACAGCGCGCCGCAGACGCCCTCGGCGGCCAGCCGGTCGGCGATCTTGTAGGCCTCGACCGCATGGTGGAATGCGGCGATCTCGAAATCGAATTCCTCGGCGAGGTCGAGCATCGTCGCCATCTCGTCGGCGCGGTAGCAGTGGATGTGGACCTTGATGTCGCCGTTGATCGCGCCGGCCAGGGTTTCCATCTCCAGATCGCGCTTGGCGCCGTTGCCGTTGTCCTTCTTCTTGCCGTCGTCGCGGCCGAACCAGCCGCCGTTGCCGTCGTCCTTGGACTTGCCATTCTTCTTGAGGTATTCGGTCGCCTCGATGAACGCGGCGCGGTAGCCGGCGACGTTGCCCATCCGGGTCGACGGTCCGCCCTTCTCGCCATACACGCGCTTGGGGTTTTCGCCGCAGGCCATCTTCATGCCGTGCGGCGCGCCGGGGAACTTCATCGCCTGGTAGGCCACCGCCGGCACGTTCTTCAAGGTCACCCCGCGGCCGCCGATCAGGTTGGCCGAGCCGGGCAGGATCTGCAGCGAGGTGATGCCGCCGGCGCGGGCGGCGTTGAAGCCGGGGTCCTGCGGCCACACCGAATGCTCGGCCCAGACGTCGGCGGTGACCGGCGCGGTCGCCTCGTTGCCGTCGCTGTGGGCGCGCGCGCCGGGGCTGGGGTAGACGCCCAGGTGCGAATGGACGTCGATGATGCCCGGGGTCACCCACTTGCCGCTGCCGTCGACCCGGGTCGCGCCGGCCGGCGCCTGCAGGTCGCCGCCGACCGCGACGATGCGGCCGTCGGCCATCAGCACGTCGGCGTGGTCCATCCGCATGCCGGTGCCGGTCAGCACGGTGGCGTTGTCGATCAATACGGCCGGCGCGGCGATGCGCTGGTAGGTGCTGGGGTAGGGGTCCGGGCCGAACGCGGATTGCGAATCGTCGGCGTGGGCGATGCCGCCGCCCAGCGCCATGGCGAGTGCGGCCGCGAGCGCGGCAAGCTGTGGTCGGTGCATCCGGTTCCCCTGGGTGGCGTGATATGACGTGGCGTGAGTGCGACTCCGAACCCTAGACCCGCCCCGGCAGGCTGCCAACCCTGACGAACGTCACGGCCGGGTGATCGGCGGCACGGAACCGGGGCGACGGTTCGCAACGCCTGCGATCCCGTCGCGGCACACTGTCGGCCTGGAGGAAGACACCGATGGAACAACTGGCCTACCTGCTCGCCGGCGCCGTGCTGACCTGGGCGTTCTATTTCGTCCAGCGCCGTATCGAGCGCCGCGGCACGACCGAGGCGATCGACCGCAACCAGAAGCTGCTGGCGCTGAAGCAGGGACTGGAGGGCGCCCACACCAGCCTCGACGAACTGCGCCGGTTCGAGAGCCGGCTGATCGGCAAGGCCGAGGCCGCGGTGCGGATCGCCGACCGCTACGTCAGCGAGGTCGCGCAGGTCGCGCGCGATGGCGACCCGGCCGCGCTCGACGAGGACGCGATCAACGCGCGCGCGGTCGCCGGATTCGAGCGCGTCGATGCGCGGCTGGATCGCCTGGTCGCGCGACTGCGCGAGCAACTGGACGGGCACGGGCTGGCGGCGTTCGAGGCGGTGCACCTGGGCTGGCTCGGCTATCGCGAACGCTACGCGCGCTTCATCGCCGAGACCTATTCCGGCGGCGCCGCCGGCAGCGCGATCCAGCCGCTGATCCACGCGGTGACGCTGGAGAGCATCACCGCGGCGTGGATCACCGAACTGGAGACCCAACTCGGCGATGGCGACGGCGAGGACGAATGAGCGCGCTGTTGTCCCACTGGACTTCCTTCGGTCGTAGGAGCGGCTTTAGCCGCGATCGGGAGTCGGCGCGGGCGAACGGTTCCCGAT
>JBOHYB010000066.1:0-10372 GCA_050737695.1 Lysobacter sp.
ATCTGAAGCCGTTCGCTCGCGCCGACTCCAGATCGCGGCTAAAGCCGCTCCTACAGTTGCTGCGCTGCCGCGGCGACCGGGCCGCTGAACGACACCAGCCGGTTGTCTCGCAGGACCAGCCGGCCGCTGCGGCGGTCGTGACCATCGCTCGAATAATCGAACCGGAACGTGCGTTCCCAGCCCAGCCAACCGTTGTCGTGGCGGCACACGCGCAGCCGAATCGCATGCACGCTCTCGTCGAGCAACTGCACGCCGGCCGCGCGACAGGCGTCGCGGCCGACCTTGATCGCCTGTTCGGCGGCGGCACGGCCGGCGCTCCAGAATGCGAACGCGGTCGCAGCGAGAATCATCACGATCAGTAGAGTCGGCATCGGCTCAATGTGGCGGCGCCCTGCGCGGTCCGCAAGGGGCCGACGTGCTTCTCAGGGGGGAGAGCAACGACATGAAACTGGTGTTTCCGGGTGGCGAACACCCGCAGGTCCTGCTGGGCCAGGGCGTCAACCGGGTCGGTTCCGACCCGCTCGCCAATATCGTCCTCGATCGTCCCGGCGTGCTGCCGCAACACTGCCAGCTGCACGTGACCGACCAGGCGGTGATGCTGTCGGTCGGTCCCGGCATTGCGGTCGCCGTCAACGGCCACGCGGTCGACGGCCTGATTGCATTGCGCGCCGGCGACAGCGTCTGTTTCGATGGCGTGCAGGCCCAACTGGCGGCGCTAGACCCGAACGCCGCGGCACGCCACCGGGCGCTGGCCGCAGGTTGCGCGCAGGGTGCCGCCAACGACGATCCGGGGGCGACCGCGGTCCGGCCGGTGCTTCCGCAATTCATCCTCCGCGGTATTTCGGGGAGCGTGTTCGGGCGCAGCTTCCCGCTGATCGGGCCGATGTCGGTCGGCCGCGCGAGCGAGTGCGAACTGCTGCTGCGTGACGAGGGCCTGTCGCGCCGCCACGCGCGCCTGATCCCGACGGCAGAGGGCGTGCAGTTGGAGGACCTGGGGTCGACCAACGGCTGCTTCATCAACGGCACGCGGGTCGTGCGCGGTGTTGCCCGGAGCGGCGACGAGATCGTGTTCGACACCGTCCGCTTCCGGTTGATGGGTTCGGCCATCGACGCCAGCGGCCGATCCATGCCGGTACAGGTCCCGGCGACACCCGGACACCGGCCGGTGCGGGCGCTGTCGTCGTTGTTGTCGCCGTGGCTGTGGACCGCACTGGCGGCATCGTCGCTGGTGGCCCTGGTGGCGCTGGCGTTCCTGCCCTGAGGCGCGACCGCTGCCCTGATCAGCGCCCGTCGGGAGGCGGGCCGAGCTTGAGCGACAGGTCGATCGCGCGGACGTGCTTGGTCAGGCCGCCGATCGAAATGCAGTCGACGCCATCCGCGGCGATCGCGCGCAGGCCGTCGAGGTCGACCCCGCCGGACACTTCCAGTGGAACCGGGCGGGGATGGGCGGCGGCGATCGCCACCGCATCGCGGCGGGTGGTGGCATCGAAGTCGTCGATCAAGATCCGGTCGCAGCCGACGTCGAGCGCCTCGCGCAGTTGATCGAGGGTCTCGACTTCGACGATCAATGGCAGCGTCGGCTGGGCCGCACGCGCGGCGCCGATCGCGGCGGTCAGCGAACCGGCGGCGCGGATGTGGTTCTCCTTCAGCATCACGGCATCGAACAACCCCATCCGGTGGTTGACCCCGCCGCCGACCCGGACCGCGTACTTCTGCGCCTGGCGCAGGCCGGGGAGGGTCTTGCGGGTGTCGAGGATCTTCGCCTTGCTGCCGCGCACCGCGTCGACGTGAGCGGCGGTGCTGGTCGCGGTCGCCGACAGGGTCTGCATGAAGTTCAGCGAACTGCGCTCGGCGCTGACCAGCGCGCGGGCACGGCCCTGCAGCGTCGCCAGCACGGTGCCGGCGGCGACGCGATCTCCTTCGTCTACCCGCCAGTCGATCCGCACGTCCGGGTCGAGCGCGCGGTGGCAGGCATCGAACCATGGGCGGCCGCAGACGACCGCGTCTTCCTTGCACAGCAGATAGGCGCTGTCGGCGATGTCGGGCAACAGCGCGGCGGTGACGTCGCCGTCGCCGAGGTCCTCGGCCAATGCCTGGGCGACATCGGCCGCCACGGCGTCCAGCGGCGGGACGAAGTCGCCGCTCATGCGGCCGGGAAACCGTCGACCTGGGCGGTGGCGATCGCCTCCTCGGCCAACAGCACGGGGATGCCGTCGTCGATCCGGTAGACCCGCTTGCGGTCGCGGGTGACCAGCGCCTCGCGCAGCGGCTCGGCCTGGGCGCTGCCGTCGTCGCGGACCACGCCACCGGTGGAGATCGCCTGGTTCAGGGCCTGCAGGCCACGGCTGTCGAGCAGGGCCAGCGACTGCCGGCTGGCGGGACAGACGAGCAGGTCGAGCAGTTTGCGGTCCACGAGGGTGAGGCTCCTGTGCTGGCCGATGAAGCGACGGCGGAAGGTCGGTAGAATACCGTTTTGCCGCAGGCTCGAACCATGACAGACACCGCGCAGGCGCCGCTCGTCGGCATCGTGATGGGCTCCCGCTCCGACTGGGAGACGATGCAGCACGCGGCGGTCAAGCTGGAGGCGCTAGGCGTCCCGCACGAGGTGCGGGTGGTCTCGGCGCACCGCACCCCCGACGCATTGTTCGACTACGCCGCCAACGCGGCCGGGCGTGGCCTGCGCGCGATCATCGCCGGTGCCGGCGGTGCCGCGCACCTGCCGGGCATGCTCGCGGCCAAGACCGCGGTGCCGGTGCTCGGCGTGCCGGTGCAGTCGAAGGCGCTCAACGGCATGGACTCGCTGCTGTCGATCGTGCAGATGCCGGCCGGAATCCCGGTAGCGACGTTCGCCATCGGCAACGCCGGTGCGGCCAACGCGGCATTGTTCGCGGCGGCGCTGCTGGCCGCCGAACATCCGGCGATCGGCGAGTCGCTCGCCGCGTTCCGGACCAAGCAGACCGAAGACGTCGCCGGCAACGACGACCCTCGCAAGTGAGCGACGCGCGATGACAACCGTAGGCATTCTTGGTGGCGGCCAGCTCGCCCGCATGCTCGCGCTCGACGGCGCGCCGCTGGGCGTGCGCTTCCTGGTGATGGACGCGACCGCCGACGCCTGCGCCGGCCAGTTCGCGCCGATGGTGGTCGGCGACTACACCGATGAGGCCGCACTGGCCGAGTTCGCCTCGCGGGTAGACGTCGCCACCTTCGATTTCGAGAACGTGCCGTCGGAGTCCGCGCAGTGGCTGACCGAGCGGGTGCCGGTATATCCGAACCCGCGTGCCCTCGGCATCGCCCAGGACCGGCTGGCCGAGAAAACCCTGTTCCGCAAACTCGACATCCCGGTGCCACCGTTCGCCACCGTCGACAACCGCGAGCAGCTCGACGCCGCGATCGCCGAGGTCGGTCTGCCGTGCATCCTCAAGACCCGCCGGCTCGGCTATGACGGCAAGGGCCAGTTCCGAATCAAAAGTGCGGCCGATGCCGACGCCGCGTGGGACGCGCTGGGCGCACAGGCTTCGTGGGTCGGGTTGATCCTGGAAGGCTTCGTCGCGTTCGAGCGCGAGCTGTCGGTGGTCGCCGTGCGCGGCCGCGACGGCGAGTTCCGTACTTGGCCGCTGACCGAGAACTGGCATGTCGACGGCGTGCTGTCGGCCAGCCTGGCCCCGGCCACAGCCGACGCGGCGCTGGCGGAGACCGCTTTCACCTACGCCCGGCAGCTCGCCGAGGCGCTGGACTACGTCGGCGTGTTCGCGCTGGAGCTGTTCTGCCGCGATGGCGAGCTGCTCGCCAACGAACTGGCGCCGCGCGTGCACAACTCCGGCCACTGGACAATCGAGGGCGCCGAGACCAGCCAGTTCCAGAACCACCTGCGCGCCGTGCTCGGCCTGCCGCTGGGCGCGACCCGCATGGTCGGCCACGCCTGCATGCTCAACTGGATCGGCGCGATGCCGGACGCCAACGCGGTGCTGGCCGAGCCGGGCGGGCATTGGCACGACTACGGCAAGGCCGCGCGCGAGGGCCGCAAGGTCGGGCATGCGACGTTGCGCGCGGAGTCGATCGACGAACTGGCCGCGACGTTGGAGCGGGTCGGTGCTGTGCTTGGCCGTGCAGCGCAGGTTGCCCCGGTCATTTCCAGATTGCAGGCCAGGCGACCCTTGTCCCCCAAGGGGACTTCCTTCGGGGCGTAGGAGCGGCTTTAGCCGCGATCTGAAATCGTTCGCTCGTGCCGATTCCTGATCGCGGCTAAAGCCGCTCCTGCAAATGTCCGGAGCTTCCGGTGCCGGACGGAACAAAAACGGCCGGGTCGCCCCGGCCGTTCGCGTCACATCAATGGAGGCGCGATCACTTCATGTTCGAAGCGACGAAGTCCCAGTTGACCAGGTTCCAGAACGACTCCACGTACTTCGGCCGCGCGTTGCGGTAGTCGATGTAGTACGCGTGCTCCCAGACATCGCAGGTCAGCAGCGCGGTGTCGTCGCCGGTCAGCGGGGTGTTGGCGTTGGCGGTGCTCACCAGTGCCAGCGCACCGTCGGCGCGCTGCACCAGCCAGCCCCAGCCGGAGCCGAAGGTCTTGACCGCGGTCTCGCTGAACTGCTCCTTGAACTTGGCGAAGTCGCCGAACGCCTTGTTGATCGCCTCCAGCAGCTTGCCGGTCGGCTCGCCGCCACCGTTGGGCGACAGGCAGTTCCAGTAGAACGTATGGTTCCAGACCTGCGCGGCGTTGTTGAACATCCCGCCCTGCGACTTGCGGATGATGTCCTCCAGCGGCATGTCGGCGAACTCGGTGCCCTCGATCATCTTGTTGAGGTTGTCGACGTAGGCCTTGTGGTGCTTGCCGTAGTGGTACTCCAGCGTTTCGGCGGAGATGTGCGGCTCGAGCGCGTTCTTTTCGTAGGGCAGGGGAGGCAGTTCGATTGCCATTGGCGGGCTCCTTGATGAGGCTGGCTGGATGGACGGGCTACAATCCCCATTCTATCCCCACGCCATGTTGCGCGGCCGTCAAAGCCGGGCAACGCACCATTGCAGGAGTTGATCGATGTCCGTGCTCGAGCGGATCCAGGCCGAAGTCGAAAGCCACCCGGTCGTGTTGTTCATGAAGGGCACGGCGCAGTTCCCGATGTGCGGCTTCTCCAGTCGCGCGGTGCAGGTGCTGCAGGGCGCCGGCGCCACCGAGTTGCATACGGTCAACGTGCTGGAGGATCCGGAGATCCGCGCCAACCTGCCGCGTTACTCCAACTGGCCGACCTTCCCGCAACTGTTCATCCACGGCGAGCTGATCGGCGGTTGCGACATCACCGCCGAACTGTTCGAGTCGGGCGAACTGGCGCGCATGATCAGCGAGACCCAGCGCCAGTGAGCGCGGCAACAGGCAAGCCCGCGGCGAATGCGCTCGATGGCCGGGTGGTGCTGGTCAGCGGCGCCCACGGCGGGCTCGGCAGTGCCGCCGCCACCGCCTGCGCACGCGCCGGCGCCACGGTGGTGCTGCTGGGCCGCAAGCTGCCGAAGTTGAACCGCCTGTACGACGCGATCGCGGCCGAAGGGCCGGAGCCGTTGCTGTATCCGCTCGACCTGGAGGGCGCCGCGCCGGACGACTACGCCGAACTGGCCAAGCGTGTGGAGGCCGAACTCGGCCGCCTCGACGGCGTGCTCCACTGCGCCGCCAACTTCCGTGGCCTGACCCCGCTGCTGCAGACCGATCCGGCGGCCTTCGCGCGCGCGATCCACGTCAACCTGACCGCTCCGTGGTGGCTCAGCCAGGCTTGTCTGCCATTGCTGGCGAAGGCCAACGACGCCGCACTGGTGTTCGTGCTCGACGACCGCGAGCGGGTCGGCAAGGCCAACTGGGGCGGCTACGGCATCGCCCAGCACGGACTCGAATCATTGGTCGCAATGCTGCATGCGGAACTGGCCAACACCCCGGTGCGGGTCGCGGGACTGCAGCCGGGTCCGATGCGCACCGCGCTGCGGGCGATGGCCTACGTCGAGGAAGACGACCGCAGCGCGCGCCCGCCCGAGGCCTATGCCCAGGCTTGCGTCACCCTGTTGTCGCCCGCCGGCGCCGACCATCGCGGCCAGGTATGGGCGCCGTCGCCCTGATGCCTGACCTGGCTCACGCAAGCATGGACCCCGCATGACCATCGCCTCCGCCGCGCTGCTGCTGTTCCTGATCCTGGACCCGCTGGGCAACGTCCCGGTATTCCTGAGCCTGTTGCGCAACCTGCCGCCCCGGCGCCAGCGGATCGTGCTCGCGCGCGAACTGCTGATCGCGCTGGCGGTGCTGATGATGTTCCTGTGGGGCGGCAAGTACGCGCTCGAGGTGATGCACCTGCGGCAGGAGTCGGTTTCGATCGCCGGCGGCATCGTGCTGTTCCTGATCGGCATCCGCATGATCTTCCCGCGGCCCGAGGGCCTGATGGGCGAAATTCCCGACGGCGAGCCTTTCATCGTGCCGATGGCGATCCCGCTGGTCGCCGGCCCGTCGGGCATGGCCGCGGTGATGTTGATGGGCAGCGAGGACCCGACCCGGCTGATGGACTGGAGCCTGGCCCTGTTGCTGGCCTGGGGCGCGACCGCGGCGATCCTGTTTTGCGCGCCGATGCTCTACAAGCTGCTGGGCAGCCGCGCGCTGACCGCGGTCGAGCGGCTGATGGGCATGCTGCTGGTGGCGATCTCGGTGCAGATGTTCCTTGACGGCCTGGCAGCTTATCTGCAGCTGGGGCCGGCCGCCTGAGCGATGTAACCGGCGCGTCATGTCCGGTGGGTATGACGTTCGCCAAAGCCTCGGGTACGGGCCTCGATGGATGTTCGCGCAGTCACAAAACGGTAAACCATCCGCCGTAGTATGCGCCGTGTTAACCTATCGTTAACCGGCGGCTGCACCGGTTTGCCGAGTCTGTCTGTCCGACCTGCCCGGGCTTCCAGCCGATCCCCGGGCCCCTGTATTCCACGCCCGAGGCCATCGTCATGACCCACCCCAACCGTGTCCGGTTGTCCAAGCTCACCCTGGGACTGCTCGCAGTTCTCGCCACCGCGCCGGTATTCGCGCAGAGCACCTCCGCCGGCATTGGCGGGCAGGTGTTCGGTGCAGACGGCCAGCCGGTCGCCGGTGCCGAGGTGACCATCGTCCACACGGCTTCGGGCACGGTCAGCCGCGCCACCACCGACACCAGCGGCCGTTACGACGCCCGCGGCCTGCGCGTCGGCGGTCCGTATACGGTCACCGTCAACAAGGCCGGCGCAGGTTCGGAAAGCCAGGACGGGGTCTACCTCAACCTTGACGAGGTCAACCAGGTCAACATCGCCCTCGACAACAGCGTGACCACGCTGGAGTCGGTGCAGGCGAGTGCCGACTACACCGGCTCGGACGTGTTCAGTGCCAGCAAGATGGGCGCCGGCTCCAACGTGACCCGCGAGGAAATCGCCGCGTTCCCGTCGATCGAGCGCAACCTGCAGGATTACGCCCGCCTCGACCCGCGCGTGGTGCAGACCGACAAGTCGCGCAACGAGATCTCGGTCGGTGGTCAGAACCCGCGCTACAACGCGATCCGGGTCGACGGCATCAGCACCAACGACGCCTTCGGGCTGGAGTCCAACGGCCTGCCGACGCCGAAACAGCCATTCTCGATGGACGCGATCGAGGAAATCTCGGTCGACGTCGCCAATTACGACGTCACCATCACCGGCGGTGTCGGCGGCGTCATCAACGCGGTCACCAAGTCCGGCACCAACGAATGGCAGGGTTCGGTCTACGGCCTATACCGCGACAACTCGATGGTCCGCGAGAACGACAACGGCACCGACTTCAATGGTTTCGAAGACGAGCAGACCTACGGCCTGACCTTTGGCGGCCCGGTCGTCAAGGACAAGCTGTTCTTCTTCTTCAACTACGAGAAGTTCGAGCAGGGCGCCCCGTCGCCTTCGTATGGCCCGGTCGGTTCGGGTGCGTCGAACATCGTCGACATCACCGCCGACGACATCGCCCGCGTCCAGCAGGTTGCCGAGGGCTACGGCTTCGACGCCGGCAGCTTCGGCGTCGGCGGCGCCGACACCACCGGCGAGGAGTACGGCCTCAAGATCGACTGGAACATCAGCGACCGCCACCGCGCCAATTTCCGCTACGGCACCTCTGACCAGAGTGTCGCCGAGTTCCCGGATTTCTTCGACGACGCGATCTCGCTGAGCACCCACGCCTATCAGCGTGACTACAGCTTCGACACCTACAACGGACAGTTGTTCAGCGACTGGACCGACAACTTCAGCACCGAGGCCAAGCTTTCCTATCGCGAGTACTCGGCGGTGCGCAATCCGACCGCGCGGCTGCCTGAAATCGCGATCGACTTCGGCTCCAACACGCTGTTCCTCGGCACCGAGGAGAACACCCACGCCAACGTGCTCGAGACCGAGACCTGGAACGCATTCTTCGCCGGCAACCTGTTCCTTGGCGACCACACCCTCAAGTTCGGTTTCGACTTCGAGGACAACGAGATCTACAACCTGTTCGGCCGCCGCACCAATGGCGTGTACGCGTTCGACAGCATTGACGCCTTCGAGGCGGGGAGGTCGAGCTTCTACCAGCTGTTCCATCCCACCGACGGCAACATCGACAACATGGCCGCGATCTGGGGCATGCAGAACCTCGGCGTGTTCGTGCAGGACACCTGGGCGGTCAACTACAACCTGACCCTGACCGCCGGCCTGCGCTACGACGTGCCGATGCTGAAGGACGACCCGGCCTACAACGCCTTCGCGTCCGAGGCCTTCGGCTTCGACAACAGCGCCACCATCGACGGCAACGGCCTGTTCCAGCCGCGGGTGGGCTTCAACTACACCTTCGACAGCGACCGCCCGACCCAGCTGCGCGGCGGCGTCGGCCTGTTCCAGGGTGCGGCGGCCAACGTCTGGCTGTCCAACCCGTTCACCAACACCGGCCTGGGCTACACCGACTACCGCTTCAGCAACGGCATCAGCGGCTTCAACGCCGACCCGACCCAGCAGAGCGGCCTGATCCCGCCGGGCTCGGAAGGCCGCACGCAGTCGGTCGACTTCATCGATCCCGACCTCGGCCAGCCGGCCATCTGGAAGGCCAACCTGGCGATCGACCACGAGCTGCCGTGGTGGGGCGTGGTCGGTGCCGCGGAGCTGGTGGTGGCCTCGGTCAAGGAAGGCATCTACTACCAGCACCTCAACCTGGGCGCGCCGACTGGAGTCGGTCAGGACGGTCGCCTGCTGTTCTGGGATGACACCGGGTACCAGCCCACGAGTTGGAACCGCTTCGGCGATTCCTGCCTGAATGAAACGACATTTGATGATTGCGTGAGCTCGGAAGTCGGTAACCGTGCCAACGACAACGGCGCGTTCAACGACGCGATCATCGCCCGTCCGACCAACAAGGGCGGCTCGCAGCAGCTCACCCTGTCGCTCAACAAGCCGTTCAACCAGGGCGACTGGGCGTGGATGGCGGCCTACACCTACACCAACGCCGAGGAGGTCAGCCCGCTGACCAGCTCGACCTCCGGTTCGCAGTGGGGCAACAGCATCCGTTTCAACCCGAACGACGAGGTGGCCTCGACCTCCAGCTACGAGATCGAGAACCGCTTCACCGCCGCGTTGACCTGGAAGCACGCGTTCTTCGGTGACTACAACACCATGGTCGCCGGCTTCTACGAAGGCCGCACCGGTCGTCCGTACAGCTACACCTTCGACAACGACGCCAACGGTGACGGCCGCTTCGGCAACGACCTGTTCTACATTCCGGCCGGCCCGGACGACGTGGTCTTCGCCAATGCCGAGGAAGAGGCTGCGTTCTGGGCATTCGTCGAGGGCAACTCGTACCTCGACGACCATCGTGGTCAGGTCGCCGAGCGCAACGCCGACACCTCCGAGTGGGTCAACCAGTTCGACATCCGCATCACCCAGGAACTACCGGGCTTCATGAGCGGCCACAAGTCCGAGGTCTGGCTCGACATCCTCAACGTCGGCAACCTGATCAACGAGGACTGGGGCCGGATCGAGGAGATCGGCTTCCCGGGCGCACGTGGCGTGGCCGAGTACGGCGGCGTCGACCCGGCGACCGGCAAGTACGTCTACCGCTACAACGGTGCCGACGACCTGGACCTGTACGACGATCGCGGCATCTCGCGCTGGTCGCTGCAGGTGGGCTTCCGCTACAAGTTCTGATTGGCATGAAGCGCTGAAACCTGAAAACGGCCGGGACATCCCGGCCGTTTTTTTGTTCGCATCCTGCCCGCTTTTGTCCGGCTGGACTTCCTGCGGTCGTAGGAGCGGCTTCAGCCGCGATCGGGAATCGTTCGTCCGCGCCGACTCCGGATCGCGGCTGAAGCCGCTTGTGTCTGCACTTTGCTCTAGCTTGGAG
>JBOHYB010000067.1:0-10218 GCA_050737695.1 Lysobacter sp.
AGAACGCCTTGACCAGCAGGTGCAGCAGCACCGAGCTGTCCTTGCCCACCGAATACATCATCACCGGGTTGTGGAACTCGGCGGCGACCTCGCGAAGGATATGGATGCTCTCGGCTTCGAGGCGGTCCAGGTGGGAGAGCGCGGGTGGCGGGAATGGTGGCACGGACATGGGAACGTCGGGGCAAGGCGGGCCTGCAGTATCGAAATCCGCCCGCGCCGCCGGAACTGGGGAAAGCGCATAAGCGGATAACCAGCGGTCCTTTCCGGCGGCCTCGGCCGCTGCCTACGCTCCTCGCATCGAGAGTGCCGTGAGCCGTCCATGTCCGCCAATGCCGTTGCCGCCGTTCCGTCGACCCCGCCGACCCCGTTGTCGCGCGACCAGGCCGACCTGCTGCACCGCCTGACAGAGCGTCTCGACGGCGCCGGGCTGTGGTGGCTGTCAGGTTACGCCGCCGGGCTGGCCCGCGGCCAGGTTGCGCCGGCGGCCACACCCGCCGCGGCGCCGGATGCCGCTACGCCGCCGGTCAGCGTGGTCTACGGCAGCCAGACCGGCAACGCCAAGCGCCTGGCCGAGAAGCTGGCGCGGCAACTGGAGACCGACGGCATCCCCACGCGGCTGTGGCGCGCCGACGTCTACCCGACCCGCGAACTCAAGGACGAACGCCAGTTGTACCTCGTGATCAGCACCCAGGGCGACGGCGAGCCGCCGGACGATGCTCGCGCACTGGTCGAGTTCATCGCCGGCAAGCGCGCGCCGAAGCTGCCGCAGTTGCGCTTCGCCGTGCTCGGCCTCGGCGACTCCAGCTACCCGCAGTTCTGCTCGATTGGCCGGCAGCTCGACGCGCGCCTGGCCGAGCTCGGCGCGACCCGGTCGTTCGAACGCGGTGATGCCGACCTCGACATCGACAGCGTGGCATCGCCATGGCTCGACCGTGCCCTCACCAGCGCGCGCGAAGCGCAGCCCGCGCAGCCGCCGCGCGCGACCGTCACCAATCTGCGACCGCCGGCTCCGACCTTCGACCGCGACACCCCGTTCGCCGCCGAACTGCTGGCCAACCAGCCGCTGACCGCTCGCGGTGGTGCGCGCCACCGTAGTGACCGCGACATCCGCCATATCGAGTTGTCGCTGGACGGCTCCGGTCTGCGCTACGAGCCCGGCGACGCACTCGGCGTGTGGCCGCGCAATCCACCGGCGCTGGTCGAGGCAGTGCTCGACACACTCGCCCTCGATGGCGAGGCGACAGTCAGTCATGGCGGTGACGAGCGACCGCTGCACCAATGGCTGCTCGACAAGCGCGAACTGACCCGACTCACGCGACCGTTCGTCAGCGCCCATGCCGCGCTCGCCGGGAGCGACGCCCTCGGGCGCCTGCTGCAGCCTGACAACGCCGCTGACCTGACCGCGCTGCTGGGCCGACAGCAACTGATCGACCTGCTGCGCGAGCATCCGGGCCGGTGGACCGCCGAGGCGCTGGTCGCGGCACTGCGGCCGCTGACCCCACGGCTGTACTCGATCGCCTCCAGCCAGAAAGCGGTCGGCGAAGAGGCCCACCTGACCGTCGCCCATATCGAGTACGCCGTCGAAGGCGAAACCCGCTGGGGTGCGGCCTCGCACTTCCTGGCCTCGCGCAGTGACGACGACCGGGTACCGGTCTTCATCGAACACAACGAGCGTTTCCGGCTGCCGGCCGATCCCGCGCGCGACGTGATCATGATCGGCCCCGGCACCGGCGTCGCCCCGTTCCGCGGCTTCGTGCAGGAGCGCGCCGCTACGCGCTCCATGACAGCAGGTGCCAGCGGCCGCAACTGGCTGCTGTTCGGCAACCCGCATTTCCGCACCGACTTCCTCTACCAGGCCGAGTGGCAACAGGCGCTCAAGGACGGCCAGTTGCACCGGCTCGACCTCGCGTTCTCGCGCGACCAGGCCGAGAAGATCTATGTGCAACAGCGCCTGCGCGAACACGGCCGCGAACTGTACGCCTGGCTCGACAACGGCGCCCACCTGTACGTCTGCGGCGATGCCACCCGCATGGCGAAGGACGTGCACGCCGCGCTGATCGACGTCATCGCCGAACACGGCGGCCACACGCGCGAGGACGCCGAAGCCCGCCTCAACGAGATCCAGCAACAGGGGCGCTACGCCCGGGACGTGTACTGATGAGCAGCCATTCCGTCGAAGCCATCAAGCGCGCCAGCCGCGGCCTGCGCGGCAGCCTGTCCGAGTCGCTGGCCGACCCGGTCACCGCCGGCCTGCGCGAGGACGACAAGGTCGTGATCAAGTTCCACGGCAGCTACCAACAGGATGACCGCGACCTGCGCGAGCAGCGTCGGCTGGCAAAACTCGAGCCTGCGCACAGCTTCATGATCCGCACCCGCACCCCCGGTGGCGTTCTCACGCCGGCGCAGTGGTTGAAGCTCGACCACATTGCAGTGACTTACGCCGAACGCGGCCTGCGCATCACCACCCGCCAGACCTTCCAGTTCCACGGCATCATCAAGACCGAACTGAAGGCGACGATGCAGGCGATCAACGCCGCGGTGCTCGACACCATCGCCGCCTGCGGCGACGTCAACCGCAACGTCGTTGTCGCGACCAATCCACAACAGTCGGCGCTGCATGCGCGGGTCCATGCGCAGGCGACCGCGGTGGCCACGCACCTGCTGCCGCAGACCCGCGCCTGGTACGAGATCTGGCTCGACGAACAGCAGGTCGCCGGCAATGCCGAGGTGGTCGATCCGATCTACGGCGAGGCTTACCTGCCGCGCAAGTTCAAGATCGGCTTCGCGATCCCGCCGTACAACGATGTCGACGTGTTCGCGCAGGACCTGGGGTTCATCGCGGTCGTCGAGCAGGATGCCGCCGGGAACGAGGCGCTGAGCGGCTACAACGTCACCATCGGCGGCGGCATGGGCGCGACCCACGGCGACGTCGAAACCTACCCGCGCGTGGCCGACGTGATCGGCTTCGTCAGCCCCGACCGGGTGGTGACGCTGGCCGAGGCAGTGATGACCACCCAGCGCGACCTCGGCAATCGCGATCTGCGCAAGCGTGCGCGCTTCAAGTACACGATCGACGACCAGGGCCTGGACACGATCAAGGCCGAGATCGAGCGCCGCGCCGGCTTCGCGCTGGCACCGGTGCGGGCGTTCGGGTTCGTCCACAACGGCGACCGCTTCGGCTGGATCGACGGCCCGGACGGTCGCGCGCACCTGACCCTACGCACCCCGTCCGGGCGCATCGTCGATAGCGACGAAGTGCTGCACCTGAGCGGCCTGCGTGCGATTGCCGAGCGGCTGCTGGCGGTCGAGGGCACGGAGTTCCGGCTGACGCCGAACCAGAACCTGGTCGTCGCCGGCGTGCCCGCGGCGTTGCGCGACAGCATCGATACACTGGTCGCGGAGTACGGGCTCGATGGCTATCGAAGCGCGAGCCCGCTGCGCCGCAACGCGCTGGCCTGCGTCGCGCTACCGACCTGCGGCCTGGCGATGGCCGAGGCCGAGCGCTACCTGCCGCAACTGCTCGACAAGATGGAAGCGCTGCTGAGCGCGCACGACCTGCTCGACGCGCCGATCAACCTGCGCATCAGCGGCTGCCCGAACGGCTGCTCGCGGCCGTACCTCGGCGAGATCGCATTGGTCGGCAAGGCGCCGGGCCGTTACAACCTGATGCTCGGCGCGGACCACCGCGGCCAGCGCCTCAACACGCTGTACCGCGAGAACGTCGCCGAGCCGGAGATCCTCGCCGTGCTCGACCCGCTGCTGGCCGACTATGCCGCCGCGCGCGGATCCGGCGAAGGCTTCGGCGATTACCTCGTGCGCAGCGGCGTGGTCGCACCGCCATCGCGGCAGATCGCGATCGAGGTGCAACCGTGACGGTTTCCGCGGCGGTAACCGCCGACTCGATCGGCATCGACACCTCGCCGCACGCCTTGCGCGAACTCAACCACTGGCTGGCCGGCCGCAGCGCCGAACAGCGCATCGCCTGGGCGCTCGACACCACCACCGGGCCGCACGCGCTGTCGTCGAGCTTCGGTGCGCAGGCGGCGGTGTCGCTGCACATGGCGACCCGACTGGCGCCGCAACTGCCGGTGGTTCTGGTCGATACCGGCTACCTGTTTCCCGAGACCCACCACTTCGCCGAGGAGCTGCGCGAGCGCTTGGACCTCAATCTCAAGGTCTACCGCCCCGACCCGGCCAATGTCTGGAGCGAAGCCGACATCGCCGGACTGGGCGACTCCGGCATCGACGGCATCGACCGCTACAATCAAGTGCACAAGGTCGAGCCGATGCAGCGCGCGTTGCGCGAGCTTGGCGTCGGCACCTGGATCGCCGGGCTGCGCCGCGGCCAGTCCTCCAGCCGCGCCGCGATCGACTTCGTCGAGCGCCGCGGTGGACGCTGGAAGCTGCATCCGCTGGCCGACTGGAGCGACCGCGACGTCTGGCAATACCTGCAGCGCCACCGCCTGCCGTACCACCCGCTGTGGCACGAAGGCTACGTCTCGATCGGCGACACCCACAGCACCCGCCGCCTGCAACCGGGCATGCGCGAGGAGGACACTCGTTTCTTCGGCCTCAAGCGCGAATGCGGCCTGCATTTCGACGAGAAATCCGCGATCACACGGTGATCGACTGGCTCAACTCCACCCAGTTCGGCGCTGGCGGCCAGTCGGCCGGCTGGTTGCCCTCGACCACCCGCCGCAGGTCGCGCGGGTCGAGCTGCGGCGCCACCGCATGCAGCAATTCCAGCGCGTACTCGCGCAGCACCCGCGCGCGCGGGATCACCGCCCAGGTCACGCATTCGGGCAGGCTCGGCGGTGCCGGCAACGCCCGCAGGTCCTCGTCGGCGCCGACGCGCAACGCCATTTCGGCCAGCACGCCGACACCCAGGCCGGCGCGCACATAGGTCTTGATCAGGTCGGCATCGCGTGCGGTCATGGCCAGTTGCGGCTCCAAGCCGGCAGAGGCGAACGCGCGGCGCAGCGAGGAATCGGGCCGCAGTGACGACTCGTAGCTGACCAGCGGCAACGCCGCCAATTCGGCCAAGCTGGGCGCGCGGTCGAGCGCGGCCAGTGGATGCGTCTGCGGCACCA
Organism: Lysobacter sp.; assembly: GCA_050737695.1. Classification (GTDB taxonomy): domain Bacteria; phylum Pseudomonadota; class Gammaproteobacteria; order Xanthomonadales; family Xanthomonadaceae; genus Novilysobacter. The sequence continues at coordinate 5,091 of JBOHYB010000067.1, forward strand.
GCACCCGCCGGCGCCAGCGGAACAGCGGCACCGCCAGCCCGCCCTCGGGCTCGCTACCCGAAGTGCTGACGATCGCGAGGTCGGCCTGGCCGTGCGCGATCTGCTCCATCACCTCGCCCTCGGCCGCGGCCTGCAGGTGCACGGTGACTTGCGGGAACGCGAGCTTGATCCGCGCGATCGCCGCCGGCAGCACGAAACGGGCCTGGGTGTGGGTGGTCGCCAACACCAGCTCGCCGGCGTGCTCGCCGCGCTGGTTGGCGGCGAGGCTGCGGATGTTGGCGGCTTCCTCCAGCACCCGTCGCGCATGTGCCAGCACGCGCTCGCCGGCCGGCGCGACCGCGTCGAGGCTGCGGCCCTTGCGCACGAACAGCTGGAACCCGAGCTCGTCCTCCAACAGCTTGAGCTGCTTCGACAGGCCCGGCTGGGTCGCGTGCACGCGTTCGGCGGCCTGGGTGATATTGAGGCCGGAATCGGCGATGGCGACGAGGTAACGCAGTTGGGTCAGGGTCATGATCGGAGTGTCCGGGGTGGTGGCGAGGCGCGGCTGGCGGCACGGGCGCAACGGCAACACGGGGACATCCGCTGGATGAATTTCATATGCATCTTTCCATTCGAATATAGAGATTTATAACTTATATCGTGTCGAAACGGGCGTCCAGCGCTTATGCCATTGGGCGATGCCGGCAGAGGCGGCGGTCATTTCCCGGGGCTGGCGACGGTGGGTAGCGTCGATGGTCCGCTTCCCCCCGACTTGCCGCCATGACCGCCGCTTCGCCGCCTCCACCGCCATCGCTGTTCCCCCTGTTCGCCGACCTGCGCGGCCGCCGCGTACTGGTGGTCGGCGGCGGCACGGTGGCCCGGCGCAAGGTCGCCGCGTTGCTCAGCGCCGGTGCCCGGGTCACCGTCGGCGCCCCGCAACTGGAGCCGGGCCTGGCCGAATGGGCAGCGCAGGGCCGGATCGAGTGCCGCGCCGGGCGCTTCGACCCGAACTGGCTCGACCGGATGTGGCTGGCAATCGCCGCCACCGACCACGGCCCGAGCAACCGCGTGGTCGCGACCGCCGCCGAAGCCCGGCGGATCTGGGTCAACGTGGTCGACGACGCCGAATTGTCGAGTTTCCAGGTGCCGGCGCGGGTCGAACGCGGGCCGTTGCAAGTCGCAATTTCCAGCGGCGGCGGCGCGCCGATGCTGGCACGGGCGTTGCGCGAGCGGCTGGAAACCCAGCTCGACGAATCGCTGGGCGCACTGGCCGAACTGCTGACCCGCCATCGCGGCCGGATCCGCGCGCGCTTCGCCGGGATTGGCGCGCGTCGGCGCTTCTTCGACCGGGCGCTGAGCGGACCACTGCCGGCGCTTCTGCGTCGCGGCGACCAGGATGCGGCGGAACGCGAGCTCGATCGCGCCTTGGCCGCCACGCCGACCGGTTCAACCGGCTCGGTCGCGCTGGTCGGCGCCGGCCCCGGCGATCCCGGCCTGCTGACCTTGCGCGGCTTGCGCCTGCTCAACGAGGCCGACGTGATCCTGCACGACCGCCTGGTCAGCGCCGAGGTGCTGGCGCTGGCACGACGCGACGCCGAGCTGGTCGAAGTCGGCAAGCAGGCTGGCAACCATCACACCACCCAGAGCGGCATCCACGCGTTGATGCTCGAGCATGCGCGCGCCGGCCGGCGCGTGGTGCGGCTGAAGGGCGGCGACCCGTTCGTGTTCGGCCGTGGCGGCGAGGAGCTGCAGGTCCTGCGCGCGCATGGCATCGACTACGAGGTCGTGCCCGGCATCACCGCCGCGCTGGCCTGCGCCGCGTATGCCGGGATCCCGCTGACCCATCGCGATCACGCGCAGTCGGTGCGGCTGCTGACCGCGCACTGCAAAGACTCGCACGACACCCTCGACTGGCCCGCGCTCGCGGCCGAACGGCAGACGCTGGCGGTCTACATGGGCGTGGCCGCACTGGAAGGGTTCGGCGCGGGCCTGATCGCCCACGGTCGCGACCCGGCGACGCCGTTCGCGCTGGTCGAGAACGGCTCGCGGCCCGGGCAGCGCGTGGTCACTGGCCCCCTCGCCGAGCTCGCCGAAATCGCCCGCGAACACGACGTGCAATCTCCCGCACTGCTGATTATCGGCGCCGTCGCGGCACTGGCCGGAGAATTGCACTGGTTCGGCTCGCCGCCGCTGCCCGGCGCATCGGCGACGGCATTGGCCCGCGCCGCCTGATCCTCGACAAGGCAATCGCAGAACTCTTCACGAAGGCACCTCCATGACCATCCACGACAGCATCCTCGACACCATCGGCTCGACCCCGATCGTGCGCCTCAACCGCATCGCCCCCGACCACGTCGCGCTGTACGCGAAGGTCGAGTCGTTCAACCCCGGCGGCTCGGTCAAGGACCGGCTGGCGCTGGCGATCATCCTCGACGCCGAGCGCAGCGGCGCGCTGAAACCTGGCCAGACCGTGGTCGAGGCGACCTCGGGCAACACCGGCGTCGCCCTGGCGATGGTCTGCGCCGCGCGCGGCTACCCCTTCGTGGCGGTAATGACCGAAACCTTCTCGGTCGAGCGGCGCAAGCTGATGCGCGCGTATGGCGCGAAGGTGGTCCTGACCGCCGCTGCCGAACGTGGCACCGGCATGGTGCGACGTGCGGCCGAACTGGCGCAAAAGCACGGCTGGTTCCTCGCCCGCCAGTTCGAGAACCCGGCCAATCCCGCCTACCACCGCCAGACCACCGCACCGGAGATCCTGCTGGATTTCTCCGGCCGCCAACTCGATTACTTCGTCAGTGGCTGGGGCACCGGCGGCACCCTGACCGGCGCCGGCCAGGTGCTCAAGGCCGCGCGGCCGCAACTGCAGGTCGTCGCCGCCGAGCCGGCCGTCGCCGGGTTGCTTGGCGGCAACGAGTGGCAGCCGCACAAGATCCAGGGCTGGACCCCGGACTTCGTGCCGGCGGTGCTGGACCGCGCGATCGTCGACCGCATCGTGCCGGTCGACGACACCACTGCGCGCGACACCGCGCGTCGCCTCGCCGCCGAGGAAGGCGTGTTCGTCGGGCTGTCCGCCGGCGCCACCGTCGCCGCCGCGCTGCAGATCGCCGATTTGGCACCGCGTGGTTCGGTGCTGCTGGCGATGCTGCCCGACACCGGCGAGCGCTACCTGTCGACCTTCCTGTTCGAAGGCGTGGCCGAGGGGTCCGACGACGAGTGGCTGGCGTCGCTGGAGGAGGCGCAAGCGGTGGCCTGAGCGCGCCTCGGCGATTCCCCGGCGCGTGGCGGGCCGTTACCCTGTGCGCTCTGCGGCCGATGCCGCCCGGAGCCCGCATGACCCAGCCCGTTGACTGCCCCGACCGCGCCGCCGCGCGCCTGGCCTGGGCGCGCGCCGCCACTGGCGCTGCCGAACTTGAACTGGCCCGCGCCTCGATCGACGCCGGCTTCCGCAGCTACTGGCGTGCCACAGCCCGCAATGCCGGCACGCCGAGCCGGATCGTGATGGATTCGCCGCCGGACCAGGAGGACGTGCGGCCGTGGTTGCGCATTCGCGAACTTCTCGAAATCGGCGGCGTGCGGGTGCCGCAGGTGTTGGCGCGCGACGTCGACGCCGGCTTTCTGCTGCTGGAGGACCTCGGCGCCGACACCTGCCTGCAGGTGATCGACGACGACAACGCCGATGCGCTGTTCGACGCTGCGGTCGGCCAGTTGCTGAAGTTGCAGGCGCTGCCCTGCCCGGCCGACCTGCCCGCCTATGACGATATCTCGCTGGCGCGCGAACTGCGCCTGTTCGACGAGTGGTACCTCGGCCGCCACCTCGGCATCGAACTCGATTGCGGCGAGTTGGAAGCACTGGAGCTGGTCTACCGCTGCCTGATCGATGCCGCGCTGGCACAACCGCAGGTGTTCGTGCATCGCGACTTCATGCCGCGCAACCTGATGCCGGTGCCCGGCGATCCCGCCGACGGCCCGGCCGTGCTCGACTTCCAGGGCGCGGTGTGCGGACCGATCGCCTACGACCCGCTGAGCCTGTTCAAGGATGCATTCATGAGCTGGCCCGAGCCGCGGGTGGATGGCTGGCTCGACCGCTACCACGCCCGCGCGCTGGCGGCCGGGCTGCCGGTGCCGGCGCTCGCCCAGTTTCGGCGCGATGCCGACCTGATCGGCGTCCAGCGCCACCTGAAGATCATGGGTATCTTCGCCCGCCTGGACCATCGCGACGGCAAGCCGAAGTACCTCGCCGACGCGCCGCGCTTCGTCGCCTACCTCGACGCGGTACTGCCGAAGTACCCGGAGCTGGCGCCACTGACGGCGATCCTCAATCGCCACGTGCGATCGGCGCTGGCATGAAGGCGACGGCATGAAGGCACTCATCCTCGCCGCCGGCCTCGGCGAACGCATGCGGCCACTGACCGACCGCACGCCCAAGCCACTGTTGCAAGTCACCGGCAAGCCGCTGATCGTCTGGCACCTCGAAAAGCTGGCGGCGCGCGGGGTGCGCGAAGTCGTGATCAACACCAGCTGGCTGGCCGGGCAGTTCCCGCTGGCGCTCGGCGACGGCGGCCGCTGGGGCCTGCGGCTGCACTTTTCCTGCGAAGGGCCGAGCCCGCTGGAAACCGGCGGCGGCATGCACCATGCACTGGCCCTGCTGCGCGACGGGGCCGACCCGGAGGCGCCGTTCATCGCGGTCAACGGTGACATCTGGACCGATTACGACTTCGCCGCGTTGCCCGACGAACCAGCCGGCGATGCGCACCTGGTCCTGGTCGACAATCCATCGCAACATCCCGACGGCGACTTCGCCCTGGGCGATGACGGCCGGCTGGCGGCGGATGGCGAACCGCGGCTCACGTTCGCCGGCATCGGACTGTACCGGCCCTCGTTGCTGGACGACTGGAAGCGGGTCATCGGTGCGGCCGAAGGCGCCGACCGGCAGCCACCGCGTTTCAAGCTGGCGCCGCTGCTACGCGCGGCGATGTCCCGGGGCGGGGTCAGTGGCGAGCACCATCGGGGTCGCTGGACCGATGTCGGTACGCCGCAAAGGCTGGCGGAGCTGGATGAGGGCCTGCGCGCACGTCACGGATTGTCCTGACCGATCCAAGCCCCGGACTTCTGTAGGAGCGGCTTCAGCCGCGATCGGGAACCAGGTGGG
>JBOHYB010000068.1:0-10124 GCA_050737695.1 Lysobacter sp.
CGCCACGAGGGCGCTGCCGACTCCGCTGCCGCCGCGAGCGGCACGCCGCAGGGCGAAGCCGCGGTCGCGCCGAAGGCGCGTCCGCAGACCGCGGCGACCGCGACCGATGGCGTCCCGGCCAGCGCCGAAGGCGAGGCGCAGCGTCCGCCGCGCAAGCGCCGCCGCCGTCGGGGCGGGCGCAAGATCGAGGGCGCCGGCGATACCGACGCCAGCCAGCCGGCCCAGGCCAAGCCCACGCGCAGCCCGGCCGGCAACAGCGGCAAGGCCACCCAGGTCGCGGCCAACAAGCCGAAGCCGGCGGTCAGGGCCACCGCGCCTGCCACCGAAAAGACCGGTCTGCTGGGCCGGATCAAGCGCGGCCTGCAGGCGATGGTGACCCGCGGCCCGAACTCGCAGCACTGAGGTATCGAACTAGCCATCGCCGCCGCCGCCGCCGATACTTGGCGCCATCGTCTTCGACAGGTGCGCGATGAGCGTTCTGCGTTTCGACAACGTCAGCAAGCAGTACAGCGGCGGCCAGCAGGCGCTGCGCGAGGTCAGCTTCGAGGTCGGCGCCGGCGAGATGCTGTTCCTCACCGGCCATTCCGGCGCCGGCAAGACCACGCTGCTGAAACTCATCCACCTCGCCGAGCGACCGAGCCGCGGTGCGGTGCTGTTCGGCCAGCAGAACCTGTTGCGGGTCCGCGGCAGCAAAGTCGCGATGCACCGGCGTAATGTCGGCGTGGTATTCCAGGACCACCGCCTGCTGGCCGACCGCAGTGTCGCCGACAACGTCGCCCTGCCGCTGCTGCTACAGGGCCTGCGCCGCGCCGAGATCAACAAGCGGGTGCGCGCGGTGCTCGACCGGGTCAGCCTCGGCGCGCGCGCGCAGGCGCTGCCGACCCAGCTGTCGGCCGGAGAGCAGCAGCGCGTCGGCATCGCCCGCGCGATCGTCGGCGAGCCGGCGCTACTGGTCGCCGACGAGCCGACCGGTAACCTCGACCCGACCCTGTCGGCGGAGATCATGGCGCTGTTCGAGGCCTTGCCCGAGCGCGGCACCAGCGTGCTGGTGGCCAGCCACGACCTCGCGCTGGTCAAGCGTATGAAGAAGCGCGTGCTGGTGCTCAATCAGGGCCAGCTGGCCGACGATATCTCTCCACAGGACCTAGCCGAATGAGCGCGAGCAACGCCCCGGCGCCGCGCTCGCAGTCGCGGCCGTCCCGACTTGGGGCGCGCAGCTGGTTCGACCACCACGTCTACAGCCTCGTCGCGAGCGCCGGGCGGATGCTGAAAAAGCCATGGTCGACCGCGCTGACCATCGGCGTCATGGCGGTCGCGCTGGCGTTGCCCCTTGGCCTGTGGGCGGCGCTGGCGAATGTCGAGCGCTTCGCCGGCGACGTCCAGGATGCGCGCCAGATCAGCCTGTTCCTGAAACCCGAAATCAGTCTCGAGCGCGCTGGCGCGCTGGCCGACGAACTGCGCGCACGCACCGATATCGCCGCGGTCGAACACCACACCCCCGAGCAGGGCCTGGCTGAGCTGCGCAGCACCAGCGGCCTGGGCGAGACCATTTCCAGCCTCGACGGCAACCCGCTGCCGAGCCTGCTGGTGGTCAGTCCGAACGGCGATGAAACCTTGCTGGCGGCATCGCTGCAACAACTGCCGGAAGCCGACATCGTCCAGCACGATGCCGCCTGGCGCGAGCGCCTCGACGGCTGGCTGCACTTCGGCGGCCGCCTGGCCTGGGTGCTGGCGGCGATGCTCGGGTTCGGCGCGCTGCTGGTGGTCGGCAACACCGTGCGCCTGGACATCCAGCAGCGCACCGAGGAGATCGGCGTGCTGCAGCTGCTCGGCGCCACCGACGGTTTCATCCGCCGGCCATTCCTGTACCTGGGCCTGTGCTACGGCGTGGTCGCCGGGGCGCTGGCGCTCGCGTTGCTGACCACCGCCGACCTGTCGCTGCGCGCGCCGCTGGCGGCACTGGCCCGCAGTTACGGCAGCGATTTCGCCCTGCAGGGTTTCGGCCCGGTCGCCGCGTTGGCGATCGTCGCCGGCGCCGGTGTGCTCGGCTGGATCGGCGCCGGCCTGGTCACCGGTCACTACCTGCGCCAGACCCGGCCCACCGATACATGAGCGCGAACGCATGACCGAAATCGACGACAAGCTGCGCCACGTCGCCGCCGCCGCCCCGCGGGTGATGGTGGTCGATGGCTCCAAGCTGGTGCGCAAGCTGATCGGCGACGTGCTGGTGCGCGAGCTCGACAATGTCGAGGTCGTGCCGTGCGCCGACATCGCCGAGGCCCGCAAGGCGCTGGCGGCCGGCCCGGTCGACCTGGTGACCACCTCGCTGGCGCTCGCCGACGGCGACGGCATCGCCCTCGCCCGCGCCGTGCGTGAGGCCGCGGGGCAGGCCTACGTGCCGGTGATCGTGGTTTCCGCCGATGCCCAGTCGCATCTGGAGTCGCGGCAGTTCACCGAGGATGTCACCGACTATTTCGACAAGGCGCTCGGCCATACCGCACTGGCGGAATTCATCCGCGGCTACGTCCAGCCGGCGCCGATCCCCGGCGCACGGGTGCTGTACGTCGAGGACAGCCGGGTGGTCGCGCTGGCGACCAAGCGCATGCTCGAGCGCCAACAGATGCAGGTGCTGCATTTCGTCGATGTCGAGTCGGCTCTGGAGTACCTGGAAGGCCACCGTGGCGCCGACGATCCGGGCACCGACCTGATCCTCACCGACGTCTATCTGAAGGGCGAGCTGGAGGGCAAGGACCTGCTCGACCGCGTCCGCCACGACTTCGCATACGGCAAGCGCCGGCTGCCGGTGCTGGTGATGACCGGCGACGCCAACGCCGACAACCAGAGCGCACTGCTGCGCGCAGGCGCCAACGACCTGGTGCTGAAACCGATCGAGGAGCGGCTGTTGGTGACCAAGACGTTGTTCCAGTTGCGCCTCGCCAAGCTGGCGTGAGCTCCGTCGTCCGATCGGTCCGGAATCTGCGCGACGGGCTGCCGCATCGATGGCTGCTTTCTGTAGGAGCGGCTTCAGCCGCGATCTGGAGTCGGCGCGGGCGGACAATTCCCCGATCGCGGCTGACGCCGCTCCTACAAAGGCAGCGAGTTCCGTCAGGCAGGCGTCCATGACCGACGACCGCATCAAGCTCGAACCCTCCTGGAAAGCCCACGTCGGCGACTACCTGCAACGCGAAGACATGCAGGCACTCGCCGCCTTCCTGCGCCAGCGCAAGGCCGCGGGCGCGCAGGTATTCCCGCCGGGCCCGGAGCTGTTCGCCGCGTTCGCCGCGACCCCGTTCGATGCCACCCGGGTGGTGATCCTCGGCCAGGACCCGTACCACGGCCCCGGCCAGGCCCATGGGTTGTGCTTCTCGGTGCGCCCCGGGGTGCCCGTGCCGCCATCGCTGCTCAACGTCTACAAGGAGATCGAGCGCGACCTCGGCATTCCCCGGCCCGACCACGGCTGCCTGTTGCCGTGGGCCCGGCAGGGTGTACTGCTGCTCAACGCGGTGCTGTCGGTCGAGGCCGGTCGCGCCGGCGCCCACGCCGGCAAGGGTTGGGAAGGCTTTACCGATCACGTGGTCGAGACCCTGAACCAAGAGCGCGAGGGCCTGGTGTTCCTGCTGTGGGGCAGCTACGCGCAGAAGAAGGGGGCGATGATCGACCGCCAGCGCCACCGGGTGCTGAAGGCGCCGCACCCCTCTCCGCTGTCGGCGCACCGCGGCTTCCTCGGCTGCGGCCACTTCTCCGCCGCCAACCAGTACCTGGCCCGCCGCGGACAGGCGCCGATCGACTGGTCGCTGCCGCCCGCGGCCGCATTGCCGTCGCCCTGACCGGGCCTGCGGGGCACCCGTGACGTCGCCGTCGGCGTCGCGCCCATTGAAACCTTTGGCCCCGCCCTTACGTTCAATCGGGCACGCTGTGCCGCAAAAACTCCGCTGATTGTTCCGTGAATGGGATGCTGAAGCCCCGCCAAGGCCTTAGCACTCACCGATAACGACTGCTAAGATCACCCCATGACCCAGATTGCAGCCTCCAACGCCCTCGTTTCCAACAGCCTGCCGGTGGCCGCGCTCAACGCGCTGACCCCGATCGGCTCGCTGGACGCCTACATCGGTGCCGTCCACAAGATCCCGGTGCTCAGCGCCGAGGACGAGCAGGCACTCGCCCGCCGCTTCCACGGCGACGAGGACCTCGACGCCGCCCGCGAGCTGGTCCATTCGCACCTGCGTTTCGTGGTCCACGTCGCCCGCGGCTACAACGGCTACGGCCTGCAGCTCGGCGACCTGATCCAGGAAGGCAACATCGGCCTGATGAAGGCGGTCAAGCGCTTCGACCCCGACCAGGGCGTGCGCCTGGTCAGCTTCGCGGTGCACTGGATCCGCGCCGAGATGCACGAGTTCATCCTCAAGAACTGGCGCATCGTCAAGGTCGCCACCACCAAGGCGCAGCGCAAGCTGTTCTTCAACCTGCGCAAGAGCAAGAAGCGCCTGGGCTGGATGAACGACGCCGAGGTCACCGCGGTCGCCGCCGACCTCAACGTCTCCAAGCGCGAGGTGCTGGAGATGGAGTCACGGCTGTCCGGTCGCGATATCGGCTTCGACCTGTCCAGCGACGATGACGACGACCACGCGCCGCCGTCGCCGGCCGCCTACCTGCGCACCAGCGACGAGGATCCGTCGCAGATCTACGAGCGCGAGGATGCCGAGGACAGCCAGATTTCGCTGCTGCACGAAGGCCTGGCCGAACTCGACGAGCGTTCGCGCGACATCGTGGCTCGCCGCTGGCTCGGCAACGAGAACAAGGTGACCCTGCAGGAGCTGGCCGACGAGTACGGCGTTTCCGCCGAGCGCATCCGCCAGATCGAGGCCAACGCACTGAAGAAGATGCGCGCGTTGTTCACGGCGTAAGCGAACGTCATCGAATGAGCAACGGCCCGGTAATCCCGGGCCGTTTTCGTATGCGGCGGCTCCTACACGGCCGGCGGGTCGTCGGGTACATCCGGCTTGCCGAAGATGATCCGCGCGTGGCGCTGGTAGCTCCAGTACGCCCAGGCCCAGTTGAGCATCACCACCAGCCGGTTGCGGAAGCCGATCAGGAAGGCGATGTGCACGACCAACCAGAACCACCACGCCAGCAGGCCCGACAGCTTGAGCCGGCCCAGGTGCACCACCGCGGCCATGCGGCCGATGGTGGCGAGGTTGCCGAAGTCGCGGTAGCGGAACGCCGGTGTCGGCTGCCCGGCCAGCCGTGCACGGATCGCCGCGGCGACGTGCGCGCCCATCTGCTTGGCCGCCGGCGCCACCCCGGGCACGGGCTTGTCGTCCTGCACGATGCGGGCGAGGTCGCCGGCGACGAACACGTCGGGATGGCCTGGCACGCCGAGATCCGGGTTGACCAGGACCCGGCCGGCGCGGTCGCGTTCCGCATCCAGCAGCGCGCCCAGCGGCGAGGCGGACACCCCGGCCGCCCACAGCACGGTGCGCGCGGCGATGGTGACCGCCGCGGCGTCGGCGTTCGGCGCCGCGCTGCCGGGCGTCGCTGCGGTTGATGCGGTTGATGCGGGGGGTGGCGACAGGGTGAAACCGCGCGCGTCGATCGCGCTGACCGGGGCGCCGGTCAGAACCTCGACGCCGAGTTTCTCCAGCTGCCGCCGCGCCTTGTCCGACAGCACCTCGGGAAACGTCGACAACACCCGCGGTCCGGCCTCGACCAACCGCACCCGCGCGTTGGCCGGATCGATATGGCGGAACTCGCGACGCAAGGTCTTGCGCGCGATCTCGGCCAGGGTGCCGGCCAGCTCGACCCCGGTCGGGCCACCGCCGACCACCGCGAAGCTCAACCAGGCCTCGCGCTCGGCCGGGTCGCCGGCGGCCTCGGCGCGCTCGAACGCCAGCAGCACCCGGCGCCGGATCAGCAAAGCGTCGTCGAGCGTTTTCAGCCCGGGTGCGTCGCCGGCCCAGTCGTCGTGGCCGAAGTAGGCGTGGGTCGCGCCGCTGGCCAGCAGCAGGCTGTCGTAGTTGAGTTGGTCGCCGTCGGCGAGGCTGAGCCGGTGCGCGGCGGTGTCGATGCCGGTGACCTCGCCCAGCCGCACCTCGACGTTGTTCTGGCCGCGCAGGATGTGTCGCAGCGGCGCGGCGATATCCGGTGCCGACAACCCGGCGGTCGCGACCTGGTAGAGCAGCGGTTGGAACAGATGGTGATTGCGGCGGTCGACCAGGGTGATGCGGACGTCGTCGCCGGCCAGCGCACGGGTCGCCCAGAGCCCGGCGAAACCGCCGCCGACCACCACCACATGGTGCCGCTTTCCGTTGCCGTGCATGCCGACTCCCTGCGTTCGCGTCGGCCTAGTCTGACAGCCGCGCCGTCGCCGACCAACGCCCGCGCGCTGCGGTAGGCTCGAACCACCGCCCCGCAAGGAACCGCCATGGCCGCCAACGAGCCGGCAAAACGCATCGCCCTGCTGATCGACGCCGACAACGCGCCCGCCGGCAAGATCGACGTGATCCTCGCCGAGGTCGCGCGCCACGGCGAGGCCAACGTCCGCCGCGCCTACGGCAACTGGAAGAGCCCGCACCTCAAGGGCTGGGAAGAAACCCTGCACGCCCACGCGATCCGGCCGATCCAGCAGTTCGCCTACAGTACCGGCAAGAACGCGTCCGACATGGCGATGGTGATCGATGCGATGGACATGCTGTATGCGCGCAACCTCGACGGCTTCGCGATCGTGTCATCGGATGCCGACTTCACCCCGCTGGTAATGCGCCTGCGCAGCGAGAGCCTGAAGGTCTACGGCTTCGGCGAGAAGAAGACGCCGGAGCCGTTCGTCAAGGCTTGCTCGACGTTCCTCTACTTGGAAAATCTCGGCGAGTCGGAAAGCGCGGACGCGACCCCGGCGGCCCGGCCGATGAGCGCGAGCGCGCTGCGCAGCGACACCAAACTGGTGCAACTGCTGCGCTCGGCGGTCGATGCCGCCGGCGGCGACGACGGTTGGTCGCACCTGGGTGTGGTCGGCAGCCAGATCGGCAACCAGACCTCGTTCGATTCGCGCAACTACGGCTACCGCAAGCTCAGCGACCTGATCGAGGCGACCGATCTGTTCGAGGTGCGCCGGAACAACCTCGCCATCCACGTGCGCGACAAGCCGAAGGCGAAAAAAACGGCCGGCAAGAAGCCGGCCGCGGCGGCGAAGCCACCCAAATCGCCGTAGCCTCGATTCGCAAACACGTCTCCCGTTTCCATGTAGGAGCGGCTTCAGCCGCGATCTGGAACCGTAGCCCTTGCCGACTCCCGATCGCGGCTGAAGCCGCTCCTACGACCGAAGGAAGTCCAGTCGGACAAAATCCGGATCAGTAGAGATCGATCGGGTCGACATCCAGCGACCAGCGCACCTTGCGTGCCTCCGGCAGCGCGTGGATCGCCGGCAGTGCCGCATCGAGCGCGCCGTGCAGGGCACCACGCTTCGGTGCCGACAACAGCAGTTGCGCGCGCTGGTAGCCGGCGCGACGCGGCATCGGCGCCGGCAGCGGGCCGCTGATCTCCAGGTCGCGGTCGGCGCCCTGTTCGATGCAACGGCGCACCGCCTGCAGGAAGTCGTTGGCGACTTCGACCTGCTTGGCCTCCGCACGCAACATCGCCAGATGCGCGAATGGTGGGAAGCCGGCGGCCTCGCGCTGCTCCAGCTCGACCTCGGCGAAGGCGCCATAGCCGCCCGACAGCAACGTCGCCAGCAGCGGATGTTCGGGGTGGTGGGTCTGCAGCAGCACCTGGCCGGGCTTGTCGGCGCGGCCGGCGCGGCCGGCGACCTGGATCAACAACTGCGCGAGTTTTTCCGGGGCGCGGAAGTCGGCGGAAAACAGGCCCTCGTCGATGCCGACCACCGCCACCAGGGTCAGGTTCGGCAGGTCGTGGCCCTTGGCCAGCATCTGGGTGCCGACGAGGATGCCACGGGCGTTGTTGCCGAAGGCGGCAAGGTGCTGCTCCAGCGCGTCGCGGCGCTGGGTGGTGCCGCGGTCGATCCGCAGCACCGGCATGTCGGCGAAGCGTGCGCGCAAGGCCTCCTCGATTCGTTCGGTGCCGGCACCCTGCGACTGCAGCGCCAGCCCGCCGCAATCGGGGCAGGCATTGGGAGCCGGTCGGCGCGCGCCACAGTGGTGGCATTGCAGGCGCCGGCCGCCGGCGTGCACGGTCATCGGCGTGCCCTGTTCGGGCAGGCTGCAGCGCGGGCACTGCGCGCTCCAACCGCAGTCGTGGCACAACAACACCGGGGCGTAGCCGCGACGGTTCTTGAACACCAGCACCTGGCCGCCGGCCTCGAGCGCGCGGCCGATCGCGTCCAGCAGCTCCGGCGATAGCCCAGCCTGCAGCGGGCGCTTGCGCACGTCGATCACCCGCACCGCCGGCGGCTGGGCGTTGCCGGCGCGCTGGCGCAGGCGCAGGTGGCTGTAGCGCCCGGTCTGGGCGTTGCGCAGCGACTCCAGCGACGGCGTGGCGCTGCCGAGCACGATCGGCACGGCCAGCGCACGGGCCCGCACCAGGGCGAAGTCGCGGGCATGGTAGCGGATGCTGTCGAGCTGCTTGAAGCTGCCGTCGTGCTCCTCGTCTATGACGATCAGGCCAGCATCCGGCAGCGGCAGGAACACCGCCGAACGGGTGCCGACTACCACCCGCGCCTCGCCGCGACGGCAGGCCGCCCAGGTGCGCGCGCGCTCGCCGTCGGACAGGCCCGAGTGCAGGGCGTGCACCGGCACCCCGAGGCGGGCGCGGAATCGCGCCAGCAGTTGCGGGGTCAGGCCGATCTCCGGCACCAGCACCAGCGCCTGGCGGCCGCGCGCGAGGCAGTCGGCGATCGCGTGCAGGTAGACCTCGGTCTTGCCGCTGCCGGTGACGCCGTCGAGCAGGAACGGGGCGAAACCATCGGCCGCCAGCACGGCGTCGACCGCGGCCTGCTGCGGTGGATGCAGGGTCGGTCCCGGCGCCGGCGCCGGGGCCAGTTGCGAGGCCGGCACCGCGATGCGTTCGGCCAGCCCGCGGCGGGCCAGCGAACGGGCGGCGCCGCGCCAGCCGTCGATGGCGGCTTCGGCGACGAGGTCGTCGAGCATGGCTTCGGCGCGCCGGCCGTGCTGCAATTGTTCAGCCAGCCGGCGCGGCTTGCCGGCGCGCAACCTGTCCAACGCGGTGTGGCCGGCCTCGGTCAGCTGCCAGGCCCAGTCGTGGGTGTCCGGCAGGGGCTCGCCGTGGCGCAGCGGCCCGGGCAGGGCGGTGGCCAGGACCTCGCCGAGCGCGGCGTGGGTGTAGCGGGCCAGCCAGCGCAGCGAGTCGAGCAGCTCGCCGGCGAACAACGGCTCGGCGTCCAGCACCTCAAGCGCCGGCTTCAGCGTCGGCGCGTCGGCATCGGCGCTCGTGGCCAGCGCGGCAATCACCCCGACCCGTTCGCGCGGGCCGAACGGCACCCGGACCCGGGTACCGACCTGCGGCACGGGACCGTCTCGCTCGGGCGCGAGATAGTCGAACAGGCGTGGCAACGGCAGCGGCAGGGCGATGCGGAGCACGCGGGGAAAGGCTGGGGCGGGTGGCATGCAGCGAGTCTAGCGAGCGGCCGCCGGCGGACGGAGGGAAGTTGCATCGCATTGCTTTCAGTCCGCTGACAAAACGTGCGCAAGCTCCCGTTTTTCAAGGGAAAGCATCCTTATCCACATCGCCTGTGGGTAACTCTGTGCATGGTTGTGCGGCAGCGGTGCGCAATCCCGGTGGCACAAGCCCTCGCGCCGGGTTGGTCAAAAAAGTGCCATGCGACAAAAATCAAGCAGGATCAATTACTTGGCCGTGAAACATTGCTGCAATGCGGGAGGGAAACTTGCTGAACGGATCATTCATGACCGCCAGCCCCCCGCTGTGCACAACCGTTTTCCGGGAAAGCCCCGTCACGCTTTGTTCGCGAAGTTTTGCCGGGGTTGTCAAGCACCGGTGGCGACCGCATCCCTCGCTATGATGCGGGCATGGTGAAGTCGTTCCGATGAGTGTCCGTTCGTCTGCCGGGAGTCCCGGCGAGTCCATCTCGAGGTCTGGCGCGCCGCCGCTCGCGGGTCGGCCGGCGCCGGCGCTGGCGGCGTTCCTGCGCGGGGTCGAGC
>JBOHYB010000069.1:0-9690 GCA_050737695.1 Lysobacter sp.
CTGTTGGGGTATTGCGGAGAGTGCGCCATGGATGGCGCACGGCGGTGAGTGCGGCCATGGATGGCCGCCCGAACCGAGTAGCAATGCCCCGACAGGGCGACGCCCCGCCCGAAGCCCGCTCACTACACACTTGCTGTTGCTGTTGTCGTCGCAGCTGCACCTGCGCAACAAACAGCTTTACCCGCCCGCCCGCGCCTGTGCCATGAATGCCTCGATCTCGTCCGCGCGGCGCGCCAGCTTGTCGGTCAGCACCTTGTGCCCGTCCTTCGTGACCAGCACATCGTCCTCGATTCGGATGCCGATGCCGCGCCACTTCGCCGCCACGCTGGTGTCGTCCGGAGCGATGTACAGGCCTGGTTCGATCGTGAACACCATTCCCGGCTCCAGCAACCGCGATTCGCCATCGATCCGGTATTCGCCGACATCGTGCACGTCGATCCCGATCCAGTGCCCGGTCTTGTGCCGGTAGAACCGCTTGTAGCTGCCGTCGGCGATGTTCTTCGCCAGCTTGCCCTTGAGCAACCCGTGTTGCAGCAGGCCCTCGGTCAGCGTCTCGACCGCCGCGTCATGGCCGGCCTGGTACGGCGTGCCCGGTTGCGCCTGCGTCAACGCCGCCGCCTGCGCCGCGCAGACCAGATCGTGCAGGATCCGCTGCTCCCTGCCGAAGCGACCATTGGCCGGGAAGGTGCGGGTGATGTCGGCGGCGTATCCGCGGTACTCGGCACCGGCGTCGACCAACACCAGGTCGCCGTCGTGCACCGGGCCGTTGTTGGCAACGTAATGCAGCACGCAACCATTGCCACCGGCGCCGACGATGCTGCCATAGGCCGGCACAGAATCATTGACGCGAAACACCCGCTCCAACTCGGCTTGCAGCTCGTACTCGTGCATCCCCGGACGCACCGCGCGCATCGCCGCCTCGTGCGCGGCCACGCTGATGTCGGCGGCGCGCTGCATGAAACGCAGCTCGTCGCGGTCCTTGAACAGACGCAACTCGTCGAGCACATGGCCGAGTTCGAGGAACTCGTGCGGCGGGGTGTTGCCCATCTTCATCATCGCCCGCACGCGGTTGACCCAGCCGATCAGCTTGAGGTCGAACTCGGCGTCGCGGCCGAAGTGGTAATACACGCGCGAACGGCCTTCGAGCAGGCCCGGCAGGATGTCGTCGAGATCGGTGATCGGGTAGGCATCGTCGAGCCCGAACGCCTCCACCGCGCCCTCGGTGCCGAAACGCGGGCCGTCCCAACCCTCGCGATCGGGGTCGCGCTCGCGGCAGAACAGCACGGTCTCGCCATGCGCGCGCCCCGGCACCAGCACCAGCACCGCCTCGGGCTCGGGGAAACCGGTCAGGTACAACAGGTCGGAGTCCTGCCGGTACGGGTAGTGGGTATCGCGGCTGCGCACGCGCTCCGGCGCGGCCGGCAGGATCAGGATCGCGTCGTTGCCGGCGATGCGCATCAATTGCTTGCGACGGCGGGCGTAGGCCTTGGCCGGCATGGTCAGCGGCTTGTGCATGTCAGTTCAGCCGATGGCGGTGCTCGGCGGCGAGCACGCAATCGCCGTGCAGTAGCAAGGTGGCGACGCGGACGAATTCCTCGATCTCCGCCAGCGCGGCCTCGTCCTCCTCGTCACCCTCGTCCTGCGGTTGCGCCGCGGCCAGTTTGGCCAGGTCGCCGAGCGCCTCCGCGGCCTCCTCCGACAACTTCGAGGACGCCCCCGAGGCCAGCCCGAAGCCGCCAAGAAACCCGCGGCACCAGTCGAACAGCGCACCACTACGTTCGGCCAGCGGCGCCTCGGCGTCCGGCAGCAACAGGCTGAACTCGAAACTGCGGTCGGCCAGCTGGGCCGCACTGGCGGTCCGCAGCCGGTCCAGCGCGCCGCCCTCGGCTGGCGTGGCCACAGCCGTGTCGACCATCACCCGGGCCGGCCACTCCCGCACCGCCGCGCCGCCGCCGGCAAGCCAGCCACACAGGGCGCCGTGCAATTCGGAGGCGGAAGTGGCCAACGCCAGCTGGCGGATTTCGGCGTCGACGGCGGACAACTCGGGCAGGTCGGGGGTGGTGCCTTGCGGCATGGGCTGTCACCGGTACAAATGGGCCTTGCAGTCTAGCAATCCGCCAAGCCAAAACCTTGACAAAACTTGTTGTCGACACCGGCGCTTGCCTAAACTGGCCGTTGCCACGCCAACCGCCGCGGTGCCGTGCGTCCGTATCCATCCACCGCCATTGCATTCCTGGGCCGCGCCTGCGCGGTCCTGCTGACCTGCGTCGCGCTCGGGGCGGTGTTGCTGCCCTCTGCGCAGGCGGCCACGCGCGATTACTACTTCACCGAGATCGGCAGCGAGCGCGGGCTGACGCAGAACACCGTCACCGCGATGGTGCAGGACTCCCAGGGTTTCATCTGGGTCGGCACCCAGGGAGGTCTGCACCGCTACGACGGCCAGCACTACGTCCCTTACCGCCACGATCCGCGCGACCCCGCCAGCCTGCCCGACAGCTACATCACCGCGCTGGCGCTGGAAGGCGAGGACACCCTGTGGGTTGGCTTCTATTCGCAGTTCGTCTCACGCATCGACCTCTCCAGCGGACGAATCCGGCGCTTCGCCGCCGGCGCCGACAGCAACGGCGGGCAGGCCCGGCGCCAGGTGATGGCACTGCTGCCACGGGATGGCAAGCTGTGGATCGGAACCGTCGAGGGACTGGAGCGCTTCGATCCGGCCACCGGCGAACGCCAACAAGTGCTGCAGATCGACCCACGGCGCCTGCGCGGCTCGCCGTTCCAGCAACTGCAGGCCGACCGCACCGGCAACGTCTGGTGGGCGAGCGCAGCGGGCCTGTTCAAGATCGACGCCGCCGGCAAGGCGCGGCTGGTCGGCCAGCCAGCGATGACCCACAGTCTGCTGCTCGACCGCGACGGCCGGCTCTGGATCGGCCGTCGCGATGGCCTGTTCCAGTTGGATGGCCGCGGCGACCTGCACAAACGCTGGCCGCTGGACGAGGCCGAACACCGCGACGTCCGCGCGCTCACCCAGGCCCCGGACGGCGCGCTGTGGTTGTCGGTCAGCGGCGGTGGCCTGCGCCGGTTCGACCCCGCCGACGGCAGCGTCCGCCACATCCGCGAAGTTGCCGGGATCAATGCGACCCTGCCGGAGGACTCGATCAACGCGCTGATGGTCGATCGCGGCGGCATGCTCTGGGTCGGCGGCCAGTTCCGCGGGGTCTCGGTGACCGATCCGCGCGGCAGCCGCTTCAGCTACATCCTCAACCTCGATGGCGGCCGCAATCGCAATGCCGCCGCCGACGATAGCGTCCGGGCGGTGCACGAGGACAACGACGGGGCGCTGTGGATCGGTACCGACAACGCCCGGCTGCTGCGCTACGACATCGCCGGCGACCGCTTCGAGGACTGGACCGCGCGCCTGCCCGCCCACGCCGACGGCGCCCCGCGGCGCGTCATGGCGATCACCGGCGCCGGCCACGACCGCCTGTGGCTGGCCACCAGTGACGGCCTTTTGCGGCTGCACTCGACCTCGGGCCGGGTCGAGGTCGTCGGCCTGGGCGCCTTTACCCACGCCAACCTGCGCAGCCTGCTGGTCGACCGCCAGGGCGACCTGTGGCTGGGCACCAACGGTGAGGGCGCCCTGCACTACCAGCGTCGCAGCCAGCGGGTGGTCCATTACAGCCACCGCTCCGGCGACCAGCGACAGCTCGCCCACCCCAGCGTGCATGCGCTGCTGGAGGACCGCGAAGGCAGGATCTGGTTCGGCACCGGCGACGGCCTCGACCTGCTCGATCCGGCCAGCGGCCAGCTGCGTCACTTCAGCCACGAGGCCAACGACTTCGAGAGCCTGCCGGGCAGCCTGGTCCGGGCGCTGCACGAGGATCGCGACGGCACGGTCTGGGTCGGGACCCACGCCGGCCTGAGCCGGGTGGTCGAAAGCGCCACCGGCCAGATCCGGTTCCAGCATCCGCTGACCGAGGCATTGGACGGCCGCCCGGTACCGGCCGTGTTCACCATCACCAGCAACGCGTCGTCGTACGGTCAGCTCTGGCTCGGGACCGGCAGCGGGATCATCCGCTTCGATCCCGAGGCCGCCCGCGCGCGCACTTATGGCCTTTCCGACGGCCTGCAGGACCTGGAGTTCAACGGTGGCGCGGTCGCCAGCCTGGACGATGGCCGGATTGCGCTGGGTGGCGTGCGCGGACTCAACCTGTTCGATCCGGCGCGGATGAAGGAGTCGAACTACGTCCCGCCGCTGCGCCTGTTGTCGGCGCGGATCGGTGCCGACGCCCCCAGCGACGCCGGGGTGATGTGGCAAACGCTCAAGCTGGACGTGCCCGACGGCGCGGACATCCTGCGTCTGCGAATTGGCGCGCTGGACTTCGCCCCGGCCGCGAACATCAACTACCGCTACCGGATGGAGGGGTTCGACAAGGGCTGGATCGACAACGGCCCGCGCACCGACATCACCTACACCCGGCTGCCGCCCGGCGACTATGTGTTCCGCGCCCAGGCGACCAGTCGCGACGGCGTCTGGAGCTCCCGGGAGCTGCGGATTCCGGTTGAGGTCGCCCCGCCCTTCTGGCGCCACCCGCTGGCGATCGCGGCGGCGGTGATCGCCGGTTTGCTCCTGCTGTCGATGTTCGGCTGGCGCTGGCATCTGAACCGCCGGCGCGAACAGGGCTGGTTCCGCCAGATCCGCGAGCGCGAGGAGCGCCTCAAGCTCGCGCTGTGGGCCTCGGGCGAGCAGTTCTGGGACTACGACCTGGCGACCCGCGAGATGCACCGGATGCGCGTCCCCGAACCCAGCGGCGCACGTCCGGAGATCTCGGTGGAGAGCCACGTCACCCACGACCACATCATCCACGACGAGGATCTGCCACACGTGCTGGAGACCATGCGTCAGCACCTGCGCGGCGAGATCGGTTTGTTCATGTCGGAGCACCGCACCCGCAACAACAGCGATGAGGGCTGGCACTGGGTGCGCGCCCGCGGCCGGGTGGTCGGACGCGGCACCGACGGACGGGCTTTGCGGGTGGCCGGCACTGCCCGCGACATCACCGCCAGCCGCAGCGCCGAGCGCGAGCGGCGCATTTCCAGCGAGGTGCTGCGCTCGATGGCCGAGGCGGTGGCGGTGTTCGATCGCGACTTCATGTTCGTCTCGGTCAATCCCGCATTCACCCGCATGACCGGCTACGGCGACATCGAGGTCATCGGCCGCTCGACCGGCCTGCTCGACAGCGTCCAGCACCACCCCGACTTCTACCGACGCATGCGCGAGGAGCTGCAACGCGACGGCCGCTGGTCGGGCGAGATCTGGCAGCAGCGCAAGGACGGCAACGAGTTCCTGTGCTGGCTGCAGGCCAGCGCGGTCGCCGACAGCAACGGCCAGCGCGACCACTACGTGGCGGTGCTCAGCGACATCACCGACCAGAAGCGCGCCGAACAGGAGCTGCGCTACCTGGCCAACTACGACACCCTCACCAACCTGCCCAACCGGACCCTGCTGTCGGAACGGCTGTCGCGCGCGATCCTGCGTGCGCGCGGCACCGATCGCCGGGTCGCCGTGCTGTTCCTCGACCTGGATCGCTTCAAGGACATCAACGACTCGCTCGGCCATGCCGCCGGCGACCGCATCCTGCGCGCCGCCGCCCACCGTCTGCAACAGACCGTCGGCGCCGATCACACGGTGGCGAGGCTGGGCGGCGACGAGTTCACCGCAATTCTCGAGGACCTCGACGACGGCGCGCAGGCCGAAGCGGTCGCGCGCGAACTGATCACCGCGTTCGAGGCGCCGCTGGATTTCGACGAGCGCCACAACGTGGTGATCTCGCCCTCGATCGGCATCAGCCTGTACCCCGACCATGCACAGGGGCCGACCGATCTGCTCAAGCACGCCGACACCGCGATGTACCAGGCCAAGGCGATTGGCCGCCGCGCGTTCATGCGCTACACCGAAAGCATGGACGTCGATGTCCGCCGGCGCGCCACGATCTCCGCCGCGCTGCGCAAGGTGCTCGACAGCGGCGAGTTGTCGCTGGCATTCCAACCACGCCTGTCGCTGGCCGAGGATCGCATCACCGGGGTCGAGGCGCTGCTGCGCTGGAACAGCGTCGAACACGGCCAGATCAGCCCGATGCAGTTCATTCCGTTGGCCGAGGAAACCGGCCTGATCCTTGAGATCGGCGAGTGGGCCCTGCGCGAGGCCTGTGGTGCGCTCCGCGGCTGGCGCGAGCGCGGCATGCGCGACGTGTCGGTGGCGGTCAACGTCTCCGCGCTGCAACTGCTGCGCGGCAACCTGCCCGAGGTCGTCGCGCGGGTGCTGGCGGAAACCGGGGTCCCGGCCGAGTGCCTCGAACTGGAACTGACCGAGAGCGTGGTCATGGCCAACGCCGAGGAGACGGCGGCCACGCTGCAGGCGTTCCGCAAACTCGGGGTCGACCTGGCCATCGACGACTTCGGCACCGGCTATTCCTCGCTGGCGTACCTCAAGCGCCTGCCAATCACGACGCTGAAGATCGACAAGGAGTTCATCGCTGACCTCACCCACGACGCCGACGATGCAGCGATTACAGCCACCATCATCACCATGGGCCACTCGCTGGGATTGAACGTGGTCGCCGAGGGCGTGGAGACCCGGGCGCAGGTCGACTTCCTGCGCAACCAGGGCTGTGACGAGATCCAGGGATTCTGGCTGGCGCGGCCGATGCCGTCGGCGCAGTGCCTGGCCTTCCTGCGCGAACGCGCTTCGACCGAGCCCGCGGCCTGAGCCTCCCTGCCAATGAACCCACGCTCCGGCGTCCGCCGCCGGGTTCTTGACCGCCGGGAGGCGCCTGCTATCGTGCGCGGATGGACCGCTCCGAACTGCTCGCCCAACTGCAGGCCCTCATCGACCGCGTCGACGAGCTGGCCGACAGTACCCGTCGCCTGCAGGAGGAGAACCGCAGCTTGCGCCAGCAGCAGGAATCGCTGTCCGGCGAGCGCTCGGCACTGCTGGCCAAGAACGAGCAGGCCCGGACCCGGGTCGAGGCGATGATCGCGCGACTGAAGTCGCTGGAGCAGCACACGTGAGCAGTAGCCAACCGGTCAGCATCCGCCTGCTCGATCGCGAATACACGGTTGGGTGCGAGCCTGACGAACGCGACAGCCTGCTCGCCGCCGCCAAGCTGCTCGACAGCAAGATGCGCGAGATCCGCGGCGGCAATCGCATGGCCGCGCTCGATCGCGTTGCCGTGCTGGCGGCGCTCAACTTCGCCCACGAACTGCAGCAATTGCGCGACGAGGACGAAGGCAGCAACCGCCAGCTCGCGCGCAGCCTGGGCGACTTGCAGCGCAAGCTCGACGGCCTGTTCGACACGCCACGCGATTGAGCCGGGCGTACTTCACGCGACCATGCGTGAACCCGGCCGCACCGTCGCCGACGGATGGCTCTTGCACTCGTCGGCCGCGCGCTATAATCGCCACACGTCCTCTGCTGTGGACGACGGCGTGCGCAAACATACGCCTTGTCCCTTAATTGCGACCACGGGGGCGCAACGGAAGCCCGGAGTGCAAGTCCGCCCTGGTAGCGGGAAGCCCGACGGCCTCCAAGCGTCCCCACTTGAACCCCGGGTTCAAGGTCGTTTCGCGCGCATCGCCATCGGCGGAGGACTTTTTCTTTCCGTGCTCGACGTCCGTGGTGGCGTGCGAATGGCGCCGGACGCAATGACGTGCGGCGGCTCTCGCACCGTGGATCCGTCCTGCCAACGCGATCAGGACCCGACTGGATGAGCGTCGACCACGGCGTGCCTCGCCGCCAACTGCGCACCGAGCTTCGGCAACGTCGTCGCGCCCTGCCCGCGGCGCAGCGCATCGCCGCCGCCGATCGCCTGGCCAGCAACCTGCTCGCCTTGCCGTTTGCGCCCGACGAGGGCTACGTCGCCGGCTACTGGGCGATGGATGGCGAAATCGCCCTGCATGCCTGGCAGCTGAAGTTGCCACCCGGCTGCGTGTACTGCCTGCCGGTGCTGGCCGCCGATCGCCTGCAGTTCGCGCCCTGGCGTCCGGGCGACCGGCTGATCAGCAACGCCTACGGAATTCCCGAACCCGAGGCCGATCCCGGCTCGCTACTCGACGCCGAGCAGATGACGCTGGTGGTCGCGCCGCTGGTCGGCTTCGATGCTCGCGGCGCACGACTTGGCATGGGCGGGGGTTGGTACGATCGCAGTTTCGCCTTCCGCCAGGGCCGACCGGGGCCACCGTGGCTGGTCGGCGCCGCGTTTTCCAGCCAGCAGGTCGAGTCCCTCGACACCGCCGACTGGGACGTCGGCCTCGACGCGGTCTGCACCGAATCCAACACCCACGATTTCCGCCACTTGAGCGCCCGATGACCGCACGCCGACGTTACTGGTTGATGAAATCCGAACCCGACGCGTTCTCGATCGACGACCTGCAACGCGTCGACGTCGAACCGTGGAACGGGGTACGCAACTATCAGGCGCGCAACTTCATGCGCGACGGCATGAAGGTCGGCGACGGCGTGCTGTTCTATCACTCCAACACCGCCGTGCCCGGCATCGTCGGCACCGCCACGGTCGCCAGCGAGGCGTACCCGGACGAAACCCAGTTCGACCCGAAATCGGATTACCACGACCCCAAATCCACGCGCGAGGAACCGCGCTGGCAACTGGTCGACATCAAGTTCGAACGCAAGCTCTCACGCACGATTTCGCTGGACGAGATCAAGCGCCACGCCAACCGGCTGGGTGAAGAGTTCGCACTGATCCGCCGCGGCAACCGCCTCTCGGTGTTCCCGGTATCGGCTGCGCAGTACAAGTACCTTCTTTCCCTCGAGTAGACCCGAAGATGTCCGAAGCCAAGCGCCTGGCCGGCGAAAAAGCCATCGATTACGTGGAAGACGGCATGATCGTCGGCGTCGGCACAGGCTCGACCGTGGCCTACTTCATCGAAGCACTGGGCCGGATCAAGCACCGGATCCAGGGCGCGGTTTCCAGCTCCGAGCAGAGCAGCGAGCGACTGCGCGCGCTCGGCATCGAGGTGCTGGACCTCAACAGTACCGGGACGTTGTCGCTGTACGTCGACGGCGCCGATGAATGCGACCCGCACAAGCGGCTGATCAAGGGCGGCGGCGCCGCACTGACCCGCGAGAAGATCATCGCCGAGGCCAGCCGCCGGTTCGTCTGCATCGTCGACCCGGCCAAGCGTGTCGACGTGCTGGGCCGGTTCCCGTTGCCGGTCGAGGTGATCCCGATGGCCCGCAGCCTGGTCGCCCGCGAAATCCTCGGCATGACCGGTGGACAGCCGGTCTGGCGCCAGTCGGAAGACGGCAGGGGCGTGGTGACCGACAACGGCAACGCGATCCTCGATATCCATGGATTGTCGATCGTCGACCCGGTCGCGCTGGAGACCGCAGTCAACCAGATCCCCGGCGTGGTCAGCGTCGGACTGTTCGCCAGACGCCCAGCCGATGTGGTGATCGTCGGCGGCGAGCCACCGCAGGTTCTGTAGGTCGCCAGCCAAGATCCGACCAGACACCGATCGATTCGCGCGCCCGTGCGGGTAATTCCGCACCACCCGGCCCATCGAGACGTTCTGGTGTTGACGTTTCGCGCAACGCCCAGCGCCCCACCCGCCAGCGCCCCCCCTGTAGGAGCGGCTTTAGCCGCGATCGGGGATCGGTCTCTTGTACCG
>JBOHYB010000070.1:0-9341 GCA_050737695.1 Lysobacter sp.
ATCTGGAGCCGTTCGCCCGCGCCGGCTCCAGATCGCGGCTAAAGCCGCTCCTACCGAAGTTCCGGCCGGTTTCGGTGGCGGCCGTATAATTCACGGCCCCCTCCCGCACCCCGACGCCCCATGGACCAGCTCTGCATCGTCACCACCGGCGGCACGATCGACAAGATCTACTTCGACGACAAGTCAGACTTCCAGATCGGCGAACCGCAGATCGGCCGCATCCTCGACGAGCTTGGGGTCGCGTTCCGCTACGGGGTGATCCCGATCCTGCGCAAGGACTCGCTGCACATCACCGATGCCGACCGCGAACTGATCCGCGCCACCATCGCCGCGCAGGACGCCCGCCACGTGCTGGTCACCCACGGCACCGATTCGATGGTGGCGACCGCCAAGGTGCTGGCCGACATCGAAGACAAGACCATCGTGCTGACCGGCGCGCTGAACCCGGCACGCTTCCGCGGCTCGGACGCCGAGTTCAACATCGGCACCGCGGTCGGTGCGGTGCAGTCGTTGCCGGCCGGGGTCTACATCGCGATGAACGGGCGCATCTGGGACCCGACGAAGGTCCGCAAGAACGTCGAGGCGAACCGCTTCGAGCCGTTGTAGCCGCAAAAAAAATGCCCCGGTGGGAACCGGGGCAAAAGTGCAGAGAGATGCGGGGGGTTTATCCGTTCAGAACTCGATGCTCCATCCGTTGATGTAGCCGCTGTCGTAGCTGTAGTTGTCGTTGACCCGCAGCTTCCAGGTGCCGTTGAGCGCCTCGCTCGACAGGTCTCGGGTGTAGCTGCCGATCAGGTCGTCGGCACTGCCACCGCCGCGGTTGTGCAGGTTGTAGGTGCTGCCGTCGGGCGCCACCAGGTCGACCTTGAGGTCTGCGCGGTAGCTGTGGCGGATGTCGATCGAGACCACCGCGTCGGTCGGCGCGTTGCCGCTGCGGCCTGATACCGCGATCGGGCTTTCCACCGTGGCGTTGTCGTTGATGGTGTAGTCGCCGCTGTTCTCGTAGGTCTGGCGGTCGTCGCCATCGCCACCGCCGGCCTCAAAGCTGGCGACCAGGCTGACCCCGCTGAAGCTGGAGTACGCCTTGGCGCGCACGTGCCAGGTGCCCGCCGCGGGCGTGGCGAAGCCGCAGGTCTCGGCGTTGCCGCTGCGGTAGGGGCGGCAGTCGTAGCTGCTGTCGGTCGGCGCACTGCCATGGTTGACGTACAGGTCGGCATCGCCGCTACCGCCGGACATCACGAAGTCCAGGTCGCTCGCGCCGGCCGGCACCTCGAAGGTGTAGACGATGTCGTTGCCGGTGGTCGCCGCCAACCCGGTCACCGGCACGCCGTTTTCCAGCACGTTGCCGTCGTCCGGCGGGTCGGTGTCGCCGCCGCCTTCGGTCTTGGCCAGCTCGCCGAGGAACGCCAGGCCGAGCTTGGCCAGCGGCACCGAGGGGTTGGCGGTGTTGCCCATGTTGGACAGGGTGTCGTACGGGGTGTGGATGTCGTTGTTGAAGCTGGCCTCGAACATCATCGCCGCCGGATAGCCGGCGCTGGTCCACGAGGCGTGGTCGGAGCAGCCGTAGCCGCAGGTGTAGGTGCCGCGGACCAGGCCCAGCGGCGCCAGGTACTCGTCGAAGATGTCGCGCAGGAACTGCTGCAGGTCGGCATTGGAATAGTCGGTCAGCAGTTGCATGTCGACGCTGGAACCGGCCGCGTAGTTGGTCATGTCCAGTTGCAGCACGCCGACCACGTCCTTGCCCTGGTTGGCGAACGACTGCGCGATCGCGTTGGAGCCGCGCAGGCCGACTTCCTCGGCGGCGTAGCCCATGAACTTGACCGTGCGCCGCGGCTTCCAGTCCCCGGCCAGCGCGACCCGGATCACCTCGGTCAGGGTGGCGATGCCGGAGGCGTCGTCGTCGGCACCGGGCGCGTCCATGTTGTTGCCGCTGCCGGAGTTGGAAATCGAGTCGAGGTGGCCGCCGAGCACGACAATCTCGTCGGCCAGGTCGGTGCCATTGATGGTCAGGATCACCGACGGCTGGGTCGAGCAGTTGCCGCAGTCGGTGAACAGCTCGGCGCTGACGTCGCTGCGGCCGCTGGCGAGCGCCGCCCAACTGTCGCGGATCCATTCGGCCGACTGCCGACCGGAGGTGCTGGCGTAGTAGCGGTTCGGGTAACCGTTGGAGAGGTGGTCGATGGTCGCGCGGATGCGACTTTCCTGCACCTGCGGCAGCCATGGACCGACCGTGGCCTGGTTGTCGACGCTGTAGTCGGCGAAGGTCGTGGTGATGGCCTGCGCGCTTCGTTCCTCGGCGAGAAAGGTTTCGGCCTCGGTGCGACTGGCGAACGCGAAGAAGCCGCCGCAGCGTTTCTCCTGCTCGTGGATCTGCTCGCTGACCGCGGTCAGCTGGTGGGTCTGGATCTGCGAGATCACCAGGGTGTTGCCGATGCCGTCGCTCTCGGTACTGGGGGCGCTGGCGATCGACTGCAGGCCGCGCTGGTAGCTGTCGAGCGAGGTGACGATGTAGACCGGTGCGAAGGGATCGTGGGCGAGCTGCTCGGTCAATCCCGGGCTGGCATGGTGGTGGTCACCGGCCTGGGCGTGGACACCGCCTGCAATCAGGGCCGCCGCGACCAGCGCGGCCAGTTGTTGGGGTTTGCGCTTCATTGGGACACTCCTTGTGGTACGCCGGCTGCCCGGCACCTTTCCCTGCGTTGGATGGATACGGCAACGCCCCCTGCCCGGACTCCCCTGTCGATCCGGTCGACGCCCATGGGCTGACTTTATTGTCAGCATAGTGACGCTACGCGACTGCATGATCCCGACTCAAGCTGCAGGCGCAGCAAAACATCGTTGACAAACGTGACTTTCGTCACGACTCGATGATCTGGTGGCACAAACCGATACCCCGGCCGAAGCCGGGGTATCGGGCACGGTACAAGCCGGTTAGAAGCTGATGCTCCAGCTGTTGATGTAGCCGGTGTCGCCGTTGTAGTTGTCGTTGACCCGCAGCTTCCAGGTGCCGTTGAGCGCCTCGCTCGACAGGTCGAGGTTGGCGTAGCCGATCACATTGTCGGCACTGCCGCCGCTGCGGTTGTGGAGGTTGTAGGTGCTGCCGTCGGGCGCCACCAGGTCGACCTTGAGGTCACCCTTGTAGCTGTGGCGGATGTCGATATCGACCCGAGTGCTGGCCGGCGCGTTGCCGCTGCGACCGGACACCGATACCGGGCTCTCCACCGTGGCGTTGTCGTTGATCGTGTAGTCGCCGTTGTTGGTATAGGTCTGCGGCTCGCCACCGCCACCACCGCCGCCGGCCGTGTAGTCGGCGACCAGACTGACGTTGGCGAAGCTCGAGTAGGCCTTGATCCGCACGTGGTAGGTGCCCGCGGTCGGCGCCGCGAACGTGCAGGTTTCGGCGTTGCCGCTGCGGTAGGGCCGGCAGTCGTAGCTGCTGTCGGTCGGCGCGCTGCCGCGCTTGACGTACAGGTCGGCATCGCCGCTGCCACCGGACATCACGAAGCTCAGGTCGGTCGCGCCGGCCGGCACCTCGAAGGTGTAGCTGATGTCGCTGCCGCTGCCGGCCGACAACCCGGTCTCGGCCACGCCCTTCTCGAGGCTGCCGTCACCCGGGTCCGGGTCGCCACCGCCACCGGACACGGCATCGACCGCGGCCTTGGAGTTGACGATGCCGTCGCCGATGTCGCGGTCGATCGACACCGGGAACGCCCGCAGGGTGCTCTTCAGGGTCGACTCGACCTGCGGCGGCGTCAGCGACCCGCCGGCGGCGGCCTGCATCAGCGCGACCACGCCGGCGACGTGCGGGCTGGCCATCGAAGTGCCCGACATCAGGCTGTAGCCCTCGGTCGACGGCGTGGTGGCACCGCTGTTGACGGTCGAGGCAATGTCGCTGCCCGGCGCCGCCACATCGATCAGGCTGCCGTAGTTGGAGAAGCTCGAACGCGCGCCGGTGCGGGTGGTCGAAGCCACCGCGATGACGTTGTCGCAGCTGGCCGGGGTGTAGCCGGAGGTCTCGTCATTGCTGTTGCCGGCCGCCACCACCACCGTGGTGCCGCGACTGACCGCGGAGTTGATCGCGTTCTGATAGCTGGCCGAGCAGGCGCCGCCGCCGCCCAGGCTCATGTTGATGACCTCGGCCGGGTTGGCGTTGGCCGGCACCCCGGAGACGCTGCCGCCGGACGCCCAGACGATGCCGTCGACGATGTCGGAGGTGTAGCCACCGCACTTGCCTAGTACGCGCACCGGCACCACCTTGGCGCCGTAGGCGACGCCGGCGACGCCGGAACTGTTGTTGGTGACCGCCGCGACCGTGCCGGCAACGTGACTGCCGTGCCAGCTGGAGTTGCTGGCCGGGTGGCTGCCGCCGCACTCGTTGGCGGCGTACCAGTCGCCCTGGTCCTGCGCGTTGCTGTCGCGGCCGTTGCCGTCGCGGGCCATGCCCGAGTCGCTGATGAAGTCGTAACCCGGCAGCACGTTGGCGTTGAGGTCGCTGTGGTTGGTGATGCCGGTGTCGATCACCGCCACCACGATGCCGGTGCCGGTGGTGGCGTCCCAGGCCTCATTGGCCTTGATGCCGCCAGCCGCTTCCCAGTAATGCCACTGGTGGCTGCTGTAGTAGGTGTCGTTGGCGGTCGCGACGGCCTTCATGAGGCGATCGACCTCGACGTACTCGACGTTCGGGTCGGCGGCCAGCTGGCGCATCAGCGCCTCGGCCTCGCTGCGGCCGAGCTTCTTGCCGGTGGTCAGCACCTCGGCGCCGGTGGCGGTGCGGCGCAGCTTCTTCAGCCCCAGCGCCTTGCCGTGCAGGGTCGCGTTGGCGGCGGCGTTGAGCGAGCGGTTCAGCGCGGCGGCATTGCTGCGCTGGGCGCTGCCGGGCTTGTACTTGACGATGAAGCGGTCGTTGCCGGCATCGGACTGCAAGCCGGCGGTGTTGACCAGGCCTTGGCCGGCGGCGAAGGCCGGCAGGGCGAACATCGATGCAGACAGGGCGGCAACAGTGGCAGCCGCGAGCGCGTGGGTGCGAAGCCCACACAGGGAACGGTCAGACATTTGGTAGAACCCCCGAAACAGGAAATACGCCGCAATCGCGGCAATGGTTCGCCTGGTTCCTCGCACGATGGCTGCCGGGGCAGACCGCACGAGCCGGACGATGCAAATCGGGCGGTACTTCCATGAACACACCCGAAACGCAACCTAGGGGCAATTCCAATGTACAGACAAGAAATTCATGACTTTAGTCATGGGCAGACAGCGTCGCAGGGACATGTTCCGGCAACGAATATCTTGCTGCGGCTGGCTATCGGCCGGGGAGACGGGCTCGAAAGCCATATCACAATTTGCTGCAACGCAACACAAAAACGCGCAAAACGTCAACTAGTGACCTGACCGGCCATGCCTGCCAAGCCGAATTGTGAACACGGTCACCGCTTTGCCGACAAGGACCGATCGTGCCGCGGCGATCCGCGCCTCAGAGCATCCCGGTTTCGAGCCGGGCCGCTTCCGACATCATGTGGCGGCCCCACGGCGGCTCGAACACCAGGTCGACATCGGCCTCGGCCACGGTCGGGATCATCTCGATCTTGTCGCGCACGTCCGCCACCAGGATGTCGCCCATGCCGCAGGCCGGCGCGGTCAGGGTCATGTCGATGTGGACCAGACGCTGGCCGGCGTGCTCGGGGTGGGCGGCGATGGTGGCGGTGTAGACCAGCCCGAGGTCGACCACGTTGATCGGGATCTCGGGATCGAAGCAGGTACGCAACTGCTTCCAGACCAGTTGCTCGACCGCGTCGTCGTCGGCGCCTTCGGCCAGTTGCAGCGGCTCGGGCGGTTCCTTGCCGATCGCATCGGCATCCTTGCCGGCGATCCGGAACAGGTTGCCCTCGACGAACACGGTATAGCTGCCGCCGAGCGCCTGGGTGATGTAGCCGACGCTGCCGGCGGGCAGGTTGACTTCCTCGCCCTGCGGCACCAGGACGGCGGCGCAATCACGCTCGAAACGGACGGGTTCGCTGCTGCGGGAGTACATATGGCGGGGCGGCTCGGCGGAATCGAATAGGACCATTCTAGTCCAATATGCCTGCTCCAGTAGGCTGCGGGACACAGTGGCCGCTATGCTGTCGCGTTCGCTCGCCAACCCCGGTGCATCGCCCGCATGAGTCCCTGTCCGTGACCCGCCCCGCCTCCGCGCGCAGGAGTGCCTGGCGGCCCAGTCCGACGCTGACGCGACTGGCAGCCCCATGGTTGGCCTGGGCACTGCTGGGGCTGGGGACCTGCGGGTTTGCCGCCGCCTGGATCACCCTGGGCTTCTTCAACAGCGCCCAGAACAGCTGGATGGCGGTGATCGGTGCGCTCGACATCGCCTGGATGCTGCACCTGGGTGGTTGGCCGCGGGGACCGCGGCGGGCCATGATCGCGATGGTCGCCACCGCGTGCATCGTGGCGCTGGCCAACTGGGGCCTCATCGCCGCCCAGTTGGGACTGATGCTCGGACTGGCGCCATGGGCGTCGGCGATGAAACTGGGCTTCCACCATGCCTGGACGCTGGCGCAACTGGCCAACGGCGCGTGGGACATCGCCTGGATATTGCTGGCGCTACTGGTGGCGGCGGTGACGTCGCGCTGACGCCGGCTGCCGTGGCGCTCAGTGCCCGCCGTCGAGCGCCTTCAGTTCGCTGACCAGCGCGCTCGCCATCTCAGCACCGTCGCCGTACAGCATCCGGGTGTTGTCGGCGTAGAACAGCGCGTTCTCGATGCCGGCGAACCCGGTGCCCTTGCCGCGCTTGATCACGATGGTGTTCTTCGCCTCGACAACGTCGAGGATCGGCATGCCGTAGATCGGGCTGGCCGGGTCGGTCTTCGCCACCGGGTTGACCACGTCGTTGGCGCCGATCACCAGCGCCACGTTGGTATTCGGAAACTCGGGGTTGATGTCATCCATGTCGGCGATCAGGTCGTACGGGACGCCCGCTTCCGCGAGCAACACGTTCATGTGGCCCGGCATGCGGCCGGCAACCGGATGGATCGCGAACTTCACCTTGACGCCGCGCTCGATCAGTTTCTGGCTCAGCTCCCATATCTTGTGCTGTGCCTGCGCCACCGCCATGCCGTAGCCGGGCACGATCACCACGCGCTCGGCATACGCCATCATCGCGGCGACATCGCCGGCCTCGATCGGTTTCTGGCTACCGGCGATCTCCTGCGCCTCGCCGCCACCGCCGAAGTTGGAGAACAGCACGCCGCTGATCGGCCGGTTCATCGCCTTGGCCATCAGCCGGGTCAGCAGCATGCCGGCAGCGCCGACCATCATGCCGGCGATGATCAATGCCTGGTTGCCGAGCACGTAGCCCTCGAACGCCACCGCCAGTCCGGTCAGCGCGTTGTACAGCGAGATGACGACGGGCATGTCGGCGCCACCGATCGGCAGCGTCATCAGCACGCCCAGCAGCAGCGCGAGGGCGAAGAACGCGAGGATCACCGGCACCTCCAGCGTCATCACCGCCCAGCCGCCGGCGACCAGCATCGCCACCAGCACCAGCGCGTTGAACAGTTGCTGGCCGGGGAACATCACGCGCCGGTCGAGGCGGCCGTCGAGCTTGGCCCAAGCGATCACCGAGCCCGACAGCGACACCGCGCCGATCGCCGCGCCGAGCACGGCCAGCACCAGGGTCAGGGTAGACGGGGCCAGTTCGCCACCCTGCGCCAGCACCGGATCGCCCGGTACCAGCGCCGCGTATTTGAGCAACTCGACCGCACCGATCGCCGCCGCCGAGCCGCCGCCCATGCCGTTGTACAGCGCGACCATCTGCGGCATGTCGGTGATCGCGACCTTCTTGCCCGACCACCACGCCGCGCCGGTGCCAATCACCAGCGCGGTCAGGATCAAGCCGAGGTTATCGAGGTCGAGCAGGAAGGTCGCCGCGGTCGCGATGACCATGCCGGCGCCGGCCCAGCGGATGCCGCTGCGCGCGGTCTTCGGCGAGGCCATGCGCTGCAGGCCGAGCAGGAACAGGGTGGCGGCGACGAAGTAGCTCGCCGCGGCGAGCCAGTGCGTGCCGCTCACGGAGCATCCCCCCTGGATTTGCCGGCCGGCGGTTTGCTCGACTTGAACATGTCCAGCATCCGCTCCGTCACCACATAGCCGCCAGCGGCGTTGCCGGCGCCGAGCAGCACCGCGACGAAGCCGATCGCCTTCTCCAGTGTGGTGTCGGCGTGTCCGAGCACCACCATCGCACCGATCAGGACGATACCGTGGATGAAGTTGGACCCCGACATCAACGGCGTATGCAGGATCACCGGCACCCGCGAGATGATCACGTGGCCGGCGATCGCCGCCAGCATGAAGATGTAGAGCATCGTGAAAGCCTGCGCCATCGACCCCTCGCCCATGCTGCCGCTCCATGCAAGACCTTCGGCATCATAACCGCGGCTTCCGCCCCCCCACACCCACCGGGAAGGCCGTCCCTGCCTCGGATGTCAACCGCGGCCGGGCCAATGCGTTTCCCCTTGCAGCCAGTGACTGCGCCCGGCCCTGTCGGCCACCGTCCGCCCAAGCGGTATACCAGAGCCGTATATGCTCGACCGCGTGAGCCCCAATGCCAAAGACCGCGACAACGAACCCGCCGGAACGCCTCCCGTCCACCGTGCCGAGCGCACGGCGCAGCCGGCGTCGCAGGACTATGCCTCGCTCGACCACTTCCTCGCCGGTATCGGTCCGCGCGCGTTCCGTTTCGCCGAACTCGGCCTGCGCCAGCGCGAAGACTCGCTCGACGCCGTGCAGGACGCCATGATCAAGATGCTCGACTACCAGCACCGGCCGCCGGCGGAATGGACGCCACTGTTCTGGAGCATCCTGCGCAGCCGCATCGTCGACACCCAGCGCCGTCGCACGTTTCGCCTGCGCTGGCTGGCGTCGGCGACCGAGCGCGACGACGGCAACCAACCCGACTGGGCCGATGAAGGCCCCGACCCGTCGCGCGCCCACGACGGCCGCGAGGCTTATGGCCGCCTCGCCGATGCGTTGGGACGCCTGCCGCGGCGCCAGCGCGAAGCGTTCAGCCTGCGCGTGCTGGAGGAGCTCGACGTGGCCACCACCGCGCGGGCGATGGGCTGCAGCGAGGGTTCGGTGAAGACCCACCTGTCGCGTGCCCGCGAGGCGCTGCAGCGGCAACTGGAGGACTGGCGATGAACCCGCACGACCACGATTTCGACCTGGAAGCCCGTCGCCTGCACGCGCAGGCGCTGCAGCAACTGTCGCCGCAACTGCGCGTGCGGCTGCGCGACGCCCGCCGCGCGGCCGCGACATCCGCGCCTCCCCGGCACCGCTTCGGCTGGCTGCTGGCC
>JBOHYB010000071.1:0-8910 GCA_050737695.1 Lysobacter sp.
GCGCGGGCGAACGATTCCCGATCGCGGCTGAAGCCGCTCCTACAGGTAGCGCCGCTGCATTTCCTCGGGGGTCAGGCCGGCCGAGAACAGGTAGCCCTGGCCGACGCCGACCCCGAGCCCGACGAGGTAATCGCGTTGCGCGACGGTTTCGATGCCTTCGGCCACCAGGCCCAGGCCGAGGCTGCGGGCGATGCCGGTGACGGCCTGGCAGACGGCGACATCGGAAGCGTTGTCGGGCACGCCCTGGACGAACAGCTGGCTCAGCTTCAACCCGTGGATCGGCAGCCGGCGCAGGTAGTTGAGCGCGCTGTAGCCTTCGCCGAAATCGTCGATGGTCAGGACCACGCCGAGATCGCGCAGGGTGGCGAAGGTGCGCAGGGTGTCGGGCTCGTCCTCGATCAGCACGCGCTCGGTGAATTCCAGCTCCAGCGCGCTGCCGGGCAGGCCGGATTCCTTCAGCGCCGCACGGACGTGCGCGGCCAGGTCTTCGCCGATGAATTGCCGGTAGGACACGTTGACCGCGACCCGCTCGATCGGCAGGCCCTGGCGGCGCCATTCGCGCAACTGCCGGCAGGCCCGGGTCAGCACCCAGTCGCCGATGCCGACGATGTCGCCGGTGGACTCGGCGTGATCGATGAAGTGGCTGGGCTGCATGTCGCCCAGCGCCGGGTTCTTCCAGCGCACCAGCGCTTCGGCGGCAATCAGTCGGCCGCTGACGAGGTCGACCTGCGGCTGGTAGACCAGGTGCAGCTCGTTGTTGCTGACCGCGCGACGCAACTGGGTTTCCAGTTGCAGGCGCTCGGCCTGCTGCGCGGCCAGTTCGGCGGTGAACACCTGCCAGCCGTTGCGGCCGCGGCGCTTGCTGTCGTACATGGCGACGTCGGCGCTCTGGATCAGTTGCTGCGAACGGTGGCCGTCGTCGGGTGCCTGGGCGATGCCGATGCTGGCGGTGATCGCGAATTCCTCGCCGTCGAGCCGGAAGCTGTCGCCGAAGATATCCAGGATCGCATCGGCCAGCCGCGGCGCACGGCTGGGGTCGTCGGCGGTCGCGCAGACCACCAGGAACTCGTCGCCGCCGAACCGGGCGATAACGCCCTCGCCACCGACCGCGCGGCGGATCCGACGCGCGGCCGAGGCAAGCAGGCGGTCGCCGGCGGCGTGGCCGAGCACGTCGTTGACGATCTTGAAACGGTCCAGGTCGATGTACAGCACCGCCAGCCGTGCCTGGCCCGGATCGGCCAGCCGGGACTCGATCTCGGTGCGCACCGCATCGCGGTTGAGCAAGCCGGTCAGCGGGTCGGTACGAGCCTGCACGCGCAGGCTGTCTTCGGCCTGCTTGCGGTCGGTGATGTCCTGCAGCGTCCCGACCAGTCTGGCGCTGAGCGGGCTGCCGGCATCGGCCTCGCCGATGGCGCGGACCCAGAACGGCCGGCCGTCCCCACGCACGCCGCGCAATTCCAGCTCGATGCCGCAACTGGTGGTCATCGCACGATCCAGCGCGTGCCGGAAGCGTTGCCGGTCGTGCTCGACCAGTCCGTCGAGCAGCCCTTCGATGGTGTCCGGGGGCGGGTTGCGGCCGAGGATCCGCTTGGCCTCCGCGGTCAGGTACAGCTGGTCGTGGCTGGTATCCCATTCCCAGCCGCCGACGTGGGCCAGCGCCTGCGCGCGCTCGAACATCGCGCTGTCGCGTTTGAGTTCGGTGATGTCGTTGAACACCGACAGCACCTGGTGCGGCCGGTCAGCCCCGGCGGCGAACTGCGGCACCGAGGTCACCGACAGCCAGGTCAGCCGGCGCCGCCGCTTGTTGTAGAAACCGATCACCTGGCCGCTGGCCCCGTGGCCGCTGCTCAAGGCCTGGAACGACGGCAACTCCGGCTCGCGCAGGACGCGGCCCCCTTCATCCACCGCCAGCCAGTCGCCGCTGCGCAGCACGTCCTCGAGGGTGGCGCCCACCTCGGCATCCAGCAGGCCGGTCGCGGCGGCATTGGCGTAGAGGATGCGGCCGTCGTCGGCGCGCACGATCACGCCCTTGTCGACCATCTCGGTCAGTTCGCGGTAGCGCAGTTCCGCCTCGACGCGGCCGCTGAGGTCGCGCGCCACTGCGACCAGGCACGGTTGTCCTTCGTGCTCGAAGTTGGCCGAGTGCACCTCGACCGGGAAGCGGGTGCCATCGGCGCGCATGTTTGTGACTTCGATGACGTAGCTGTCGCCGCGGCTGAGGGCGTCGCGCACCGGGCCCATGTGGCCCGCGGGCAAGTCGGGGTTCAACACTTCGATCGGCTGCCCGATGATCGCCTCGCGAGGGCGTTGGTAGGCCGCCATGCCGGCCTTGTTGAGGTCGAGTACGGTGCCGTCCCAGGCGATGATGCTGACCGGGTCGGGGACCGCGTCGAACAGGGCGCGGTAGCGTGCCTGGGCGTATCTCTGGTCGGCGTGTGCCTGCTCCAGTGCGGCGCGCGCCTGCTCGAGCAATGCCTGTGTCTGGGCGGGCAGGTCCGTGCGGGCGCAGGCCGATTCGAGGGCCGCGAGCGTCGCCGCGGCGTCCGCCGCCGCATCGGGCGGCGTCGACGGGCGCTGCGCGGGCCGCTCGCGTCTCATCTACACCGCCAGCGCCTTGCCGACCTTGCTGCCGGTCTCGCGTCCCAGCCGCGATGCCAGCCAGCGGCCGGTGTCGGCGAGGCGATCGAGGTCGATGCCGGTCTCGATGCCGAGTCCGTGCAGCATGTAGACCACGTCCTCGCTGGCGACGTTGCCGCTGGCACCTTTCGCGTACGGGCAACCGCCCACGCCGGAGACGGCCGAGTCGACCACCGCGACGCCCTCCTCGAGGCAGGCCAGGATGTTCGACAGCGCCTGTCCGTAGGTGTCATGGAAGTGCACGGCCAGCGCGGCCATGGGCACTTCGGCGGCTACCGCCTTCAGCATCGCCCGTGCCTTGCCGGGCGTGCCGATGCCGATGGTGTCGCCCAGTGAGATCTCGTAACAACCCATTGCATGCAACTCACGTGCAACCCGGACCACATCGGCCAGCGGCACCTCGCCCTGGTAGGGGCAGCCGAGCACGGTGGAGACATAGCCCCGCACCCGGACGTCGTTGGCCTTGGCGCGTGCCAGCACCGGCGCGAACCGGGCCAGCGATTCGTCGATCGAGGCGTTGATGTTCTTGCGGTTGAACGCTTCCGACGCGGCGGTGAACACCGCGATCTCCTCGACGCCGACCTCGCGCGCTCGCTCGTAGCCCTGCTCGTTGGGCACCAGCACCGGGTAGTGGACGCCGGGTCTGCGCGCGATGCCGGCGAACACTTCGGCGGCATCGGCCAGTTGCGGTACCCACTTGGGGCTGACGAAGCTGGTCGCCTCGATGCTCTGCAGGCCGGTGGCCGAGAGCCGGTCGATCAGCTCGATCTTGTCGGCGGTGGCGACGAGGGTCTTCTCGTTCTGCAGGCCGTCGCGCGGGCCGACTTCGACGATGCGGACATGGGCGGGCAGGGCGGAGGTGGTCATGCCGGTCCAGCCTGCTGCTCGAGTGTCACCAGCACCGCGTCGGCCTCGACGAAATCGCCGGCATTGGCGCGCACTTCGGCAATGGTGCCGGCGCGCGGCGCCTTCAGGCTCAACTCCATCTTCATGGCCTCGATCACCATCACCTCCTGGCCGGCCTCGACCGTGTCGCCGGCGGCGGCGCGGGCGACCACCACCCGGCCCGGCATCGGCGCGACCA
Source organism: Lysobacter sp. (assembly GCA_050737695.1). GTDB lineage: Bacteria > Pseudomonadota > Gammaproteobacteria > Xanthomonadales > Xanthomonadaceae > Novilysobacter. Next base: position 3,722 of record JBOHYB010000071.1, read on the forward strand.
CGTTGTCGGCCCCCGCGCCGGCGGCGCCTTCCTCGTGACGATACATCGCCAGCGGTTGCAGGCGCAGGCGGCGCTCGCCGTCGTGGACCAGCAGATTGGATTCGCGGTCGAGCACGCTGAAACCGCGGGCGCGGTCGCCGATCCGCAGGCTCAGGCGGTCGCCGTACAGGCCTGCGCCACTGATGTCGTGGGTACCGCCCTGGTGGATGTCGGCCGCGTCGGCCAACTCGACGTGGTAGTCGCCGTTGCTGCCGCTGGCGTGGACTTCGATGCGCCGGTCGCGGTGGCCGAATGCCAGGCTGCGGCGACTGCCGTGGCCCAGGCGCCAACCGTCGGCGATCGCCCATGGCGAGGTCGGATCGCCCGAGTGGGCGGCGCGGGCGCGGGAGTCGTGTTCCTGGGTGAGCAGGCGGACGACGGTCGCGGCCAGCAACAGGCCGGTGTCGATGCTGGCTTCGGCGGGCGGGACGAACTCGTCGAGGTGGCGGTCGAGGTAGCCGGTGTCGATGCTGGCATCAACCACGGCCGGATGCCGGGCCAGCCGTTCGAGGAACTCGATGTTCGATTTCGGACCGGTGATCTCGCATTGCGCCAGCGCCTCGCGCAGGCGGGCGAGGGCGCGCGGGCGGTCGGTGTCATGGACGATGAGCTTGGCGATCATCGGGTCGTAGAAGATCGTCACGGTGTCGCCTTCGACCACGCCAGAATCGATCCGTACGTGCTCGCTCGCGGTTGGCAGGCGCAGGCGTTCGAGCTTGCCGGAGCCGGGCAGGAAACCGGCCTCGGGATCTTCGGCGTACAGCCGCACTTCGATCGCGTGGCCGTGGCTGCGGATCCGGTCCTGCGCCAGCGGCAACGGCTGCCCGGCCGCGACCTGAAACTGCCACGCGACCAGATCGAGGCCGGTCACATACTCGGTCACCGGGTGCTCGACCTGCAGCCGGGTGTTGATCTCCATGAAGTAGAACTGGCTGTCCTGTCCGACGATGAACTCCACCGTGCCGGCATTGACGTAGTCGATCGCGCGCGCGGCCTGCACCGCGGCGACGCCCATCGCCTCGCGCATTTCCGGGGTGAGGAATTGCGACGGCGACTCCTCCAGCACCTTCTGGTAGCGCCGTTGCGCTGAGCACTCGCGTTCGTTGAGGTGGATCGCGTTGCCGTGGGCATCGCCGAACACCTGGATCTCGATGTGGCGGGGCTTCTCGACATAGCGCTCCAGCAACACCCGGTCGCGGCCGAAGGCGTTCTTGGCCTCGCGCTGGCACGACTCCAGCAGGGCGGGGAATTCGCCGCTGGCGCGAACGATCCGCATGCCCTTGCCACCGCCGCCGTGCGCGGCCTTGATCATCAGCGGATAGCCGATCTTGTCGGCTTCGGCGTGCAGGTGCGCGGGGTCCTGGTTCTCGCCGGTGTAGCCCGGCACCACCGGCACCCCGGCGGCTTGCATCAACTCCTTGGCGCCGGCCTTGGAACCCATCTTGCGCATCGACGCCGCTTTCGGGCCGATGAAGGCGATGCCGGCGGCCTCTACCGCATCGGCGAAATCGGCGTTCTCCGACAGGAAGCCGTAACCGGGATGGATCGCCTGCGCACCGGTCTGGCGCGCCACCTCGATGATCGCCTCGCCGCGCAGGTAGCTGTCGGCCGGCTGCGGGCCACCAATGCAATGCGCCTCGTCGGCCTGGCGCACGTGCTGGGCGCCGGCATCGGCCTCGGAGTAGACCGCGACGGTGCGGATGCCGAGTTCACGGCAGGTGCGGATGACCCGGCAGGCGATCTCGCCGCGGTTGGCAATCAGGATTTTTTCAAACACGAATCAACTTCCTTGGTGGCGTGCGCGGGGGCGGTTGCGTGTGTCGATAGGGATTTCAGTCGCACCAGGCGGGCTTGCGCTTGTCGAGGAACGCCGACAGGCCTTCCTGGCCTTCCGGCGACACCCGCAGGCGCGCGATCAGGGCGGCGTTGTCGGCATCGTGGCGGGCGCCGTCGCTGTGCGAGGCGACTTGCCGGACCAGCCCCTTGGCCTGCGCCGACGCCACCGGCCCGGCCTTCAACAGCAGATCGACCTGGCGCTGCACCGCGGTATCGAGGGTGGTCGGGTGGACCACGTCGTGCAGCAGGCCCATCGCGCAGGCCTGCTCGGCGTCGAAGATTTCCGCGCTGGCGAACCAGCGGCGCGCCTGGCGGGCGCCGATCGCCTCGATCACGTACGGCGAGATCACCGCCGGCAGCAGGCCGAGCTTGCTCTCGGTCAGGCCGAACTTCGCATCTTGTGAGCCGATCGCGATGTCGCAGCAGGCCACTAGGCCGACGCCGCCGCCGAACGCGGCACCGTGGACCTTGGCGATGGTCGGCTTCGGCAGCTCGTTCAGAGTCCGCATCAGGCGGGCGAGGGCGAGCGAATCGGTGCGGTTTTCATCCTCGCTGGCCGCCGCCATGCCGCGCATCCAGTTGAGGTCGGCGCCGGCCGAGAACGAGGCGCCTTCGCCTTCCAGCACCACCACCCGGACGGCGTCGTCGCCGCCGACCGCCTCCAGCGCTCCGCTCAGGGCCCCGATCAGCTCGGCGTCGAACGCGTTGTGCAACTGCGGACGGTTCAGACGCAGGCGGGCGACCGGGCCCTCGCGCAGGTTCAGCAGTGGGTGGCTCATGGCGGCATCCGGTTCCGTGGAGCCAACCATGATAAACGCTGGCGAAAACCGGCCGTTCCGGCATAGGTGGCTCCGCCGCGCGAGTGCTAGAATGAGAACAATTCCCATTTGTATGGACGTCGCCTTGAAGCTGACGGAACTGCCGCGGCGCACCGCGGCCACGGTCGAGACGGTCGAGGACCTTTCCCCGAACGACGCCATCGCGCGCCGGCTGCGCGAACTTGGCTTCGTCAGTGGCGAGCGGGTCGAGGTGATGGCGGCCGGCCCGTTCTCGGCCGAACCGCTGCTGGTGCAGGTCGGTTTCACCCGGTTCGCGTTGCGCCGCGCCGAGGCCGCGCGCATTCGCGTGAGCCAGGCGGTGGAGCAGGCCGCATGAGCGCCGCCGACAGCCTCCGCTTGGCCCTGGTCGGCAGCCCCAACTGCGGCAAGACCGCGCTGTTCAACCTGCTGACCGGCAGCCGCCAGAAGGTCGCCAACTACGCCGGTGTCACCGTCGAGCGCAAGGAAGGGCGATTCAACGCACCGTCCGGCCGCAACTACGCGGTGCTCGACTTGCCCGGCGCGTACAGCCTGGACGCGGCCAGCCTCGACGAGGCCGTGACCCGCGACCTGTGCCGGGGCTTCTATCCGGGCGAGCCGGCACCGGACGTGATCATCTGCGTAGTCGATGCCACCAACCTGCGGCTGCACCTGCGTTTCGCGCTGGAAGTGCGCGAACTCGGCAGGCCGATGGTGCTGGCGGTCAACATGATGGACGCGGCCAAGCGCCGTGGCATCGAGGTCGACCTGGCCGTGCTGGAGCGTGAGCTGGGTATCCCGGTGGTGCCGACGGTCGCGATCCGGCGCGACGGCGCCGAGGCGCTGGTGGCGAAGCTCGACGGCGTCGCCGGCAGCATCCAAGAGCCGAGCGAGCACCTGCCGGCCGCGGCGATGGTCGACCCGGACGCACTGCATGCCGAGACCCGGCGGCTGCTGTCGCTGGCGGTGACGATGCCGAGTCGCACCGCGGCGATCGACGACACCCTCGACCGTTGGCTGCTGAACCCGGCGATCGGGCTGCTGTCGCTGGCGACGGTGATGTTCCTGATCTTCCAGGCGGTGTATGCCTGGGCCACGCCGATGATGGACGCGATCGATGCCGGTACCGTCGCGCTTGGCGAGTTCGTCGGCGCGGCATTGCCCGAGGGTCCGCTCAACAGCCTGCTGGTCGACGGCATCATCGCCGGCCTCGGCGGGGTGATCATCTTCCTGCCGCAAATTTTGATTTTGTTCGTCTTCATCATCGCGCTGGAGGAGTCCGGCTACCTGCCGCGCGCGGCGTTCCTGCTCGATCGCATGATGTCGAAGGCCGGGCTGTCGGGCCGCTCGTTCATCCCGCTGCTGTCGAGCTTCGCCTGCGCGATCCCGGGAATCATGGCGACCCGCTCGATCCAGGACCCACGCGACCGCCTGGCGACGATCCTGGTCGCACCGCTGATGACCTGCTCGGCGCGACTGCCGGTGTATGCGCTGCTGATCGGCGCGTTCATCCCGCAGCAGCAGGTCGGCATCTTCAACCTGCAGGGGCTGGTGCTGTTCGGCCTGTACGTGGCCGGCATCCTCAGCGCGCTGGCGGTGTCGTGGGTGATGAAGAAGTGGCGCCGCGACAAGAGCGAGCACCCGCTGATGCTGGAGTTGCCGTCGTACCGCATCCCGCACCCGCGCGACGTGCTGATCGGCCTGTGGGAGCGCGCCTGGATCTTCCTGCGCCGGGTCGGCGGCATCATCCTAGCGCTGACTATCCTGCTGTGGTTCCTGCTGTCGTTCCCGTCCGCGCCGGCCGATGCGGTGGCCCCGGCGATCGACTACAGCTTCGCCGGCCGGATCGGCCACGCGATGACCGCGATCTTCGCGCCGCTGGGCTTCAACTGGCAGATCTGCATTGCCCTGATCCCCGGCCTGGCCGCGCGCGAGGTCGCGGTGTCGTCGCTGGCGACCGTGTACGCGTTGTCGGCCGCCGATGACGTTGCCGCGAGCGCGGCGCTGACCCCGATCCTGTCCGACACCTGGTCGCTGGCGACGGCGCTGTCGCTGCTGGTGTGGTTCATCTACGCGCCGATGTGCATTTCCACCCTGGCCACGATCAAGCGCGAGACCAACTCGTGGAAGCAGGTCGGCATCGCCACCGGCTACCTGTTCGGGCTGGCCTACCTGGCGTCGCTGGTGACCTACCAGGTCGCCGTCCTGCTGGGCGCGGGTTGACCATGGATGCCGGCCTGCTCGTCCAGTACACGGTGATCGCGCTGGCGGTGGTGCTCAGCGCGGCGTATGTCGCGCGCCGGCAGTTTCCGGCGGCGGTGCGCAGGCTCCGGGTCGCGCTGGCGCTACCGATGGTGCGTGACGGGCAGCCGCGCTGGGTGCAACGACTGGGTCACACGATTGCGCCGCCGCCGCAGGGCGCCGCCGGTAGTTGCGGCGGCTGCAACGGCTGCGGCCCGAGCGATTAGTTTCCCGCCGTTGTAGGAGCGGCTTTAGCCGCGATCTGGAATCGTTCGC
>JBOHYB010000072.1:0-8237 GCA_050737695.1 Lysobacter sp.
TGCACGCGCTGCTCGGTCTTCTTGGCCTTGCCGGCGTCCTTCAGCAGGTACATGCCCTTGATGATCCCCTCGGCGCTGCCCTCGGGCATGTCGGGGTGGCTGTAGTTCTCGTTCATCAGGGTCAGGTACCAGTACTCGTCGACCTGGTCCTCGAGCATGCGCTTCATGCCGTGCTGCAGCAGGGTGACGACCTCGTAGCTGAAGGTCGGGTCGTAGCTGCGCACGTTCGGGATCAGCCCGGCCTGCACCATGCTGTGGCCGTCCTCGTGCTGCAGGCCTTCGCCGTTGAGGGTGGTACGGCCGGCGGTGGCGCCGAGCAGGAAACCGCGCGCGCGCATGTCGGCGGCCTGCCAGGCGGAGTCGCCGATGCGCTGGAAGCCGAACATCGAGTAGTAGATGTAGAACGGGATCAGCTGCAGGTCGTTGGTGCTGTAGCTGGTGGCGCAGGCCATCCAGCTGGCGAACGCGCCGGCTTCGGTGATGCCTTCTTCCAGCACCTGGCCGGCGGCGTCCTCGCGGTAGTACATCAGCTGGTCGCGGTCGACCGGCTTGTACTTCTGGCCGTGCGGCGAGTAGATGCCGAGCTGGCGGAACATGCCTTCCATGCCGAAGGTGCGGGCTTCGTCGGCGACGATCGGCACGCAGCGCGGGCCGACCTGCTTGTCGCGCAGGGTGATGCTGAGCGCCTGCACGAACGCCATGGTGGTGCTGATCTCGCGCTCGCCGGTGGTCTTGAGCAGGCGCTCGAAGACTTCGAGCTTGGGCGCGGTCAGCGATTCGGTCGACTTGCGCCGGCGCTGCGGCAGGAAGCCGTTGAGCGCGCCGCGGCGCTCCTTCATGTACTGCACTTCCTCGGAATCTTCGCCGGGGTGGTAGAACGGCACCTTGCCCTCGGCCAGCTGCTCGTCGGTCACCGGCACGTTGAAGCGGTCGCGGAAGATCCGCACCGCCTCGTCGTCCATCTTCTTGGTGCCGTGGGTCGGGTTGAGCGACTCGCCGGCATCGCCCATGCCGTAGCCCTTGACCGTCTTGGCCAGGATCACGGTCGGCATGCCCTTGGTCTTCATGGCCGCGTCGTAGGCGGCGTAGACCTTGTGCGGGTCGTGGCCGCCGCGGTTGAGGCGCCACACGTCCTCGTCGGACATGCTGGCGACCAGCTGGGCGGTCTCCGGGTATTTGCCGAAGAAGTTCTCGCGGGTGTACTTGCCGCCGAACGCCTTGCAGTTCTGGTACTCGCCATCGACGGTTTCCATCATCAGCTGGCGCAGCTTGCCGGAGGTGTCGCGCGCGAGGAGCGGGTCCCAGTAGCTGCCCCAGATGGTCTTGATGACGTTCCAGCCGGCGCCGCGGAAGTTGCCTTCCAGCTCCTGGATGATCTTGCCGTTGCCGCGCACCGGGCCGTCGAGGCGCTGCAGGTTGCAGTTGATGACGAAGATCAGGTTGTCGAGGCCTTCGCGGCCGGCGACCGAGATCGCGCCGAGGCTTTCGGGCTCGTCGGTTTCGCCGTCGCCGAGGAAGCACCAGACCTTGCGGTCGGTCTTGGGCATCAGGCCGCGGCCTTCGAGGTACTTCCACTGCCGCGCCTGGTAGATCGCGGCGATCGGGCCCAGGCCCATCGACACGGTCGGGGTCTGCCAGTAGTCCGGCATCAGCCACGGATGCGGGTAGCTGCTTAGCCCCTTGCCGCCGGTTTCCATGCGGAAGCAGTCGAGTTGCTCCTCGCTGATGCGGCCTTCCAGGAAGCTACGCGCGTAGATGCCCGGCGAGCTGTGGCCCTGGATGTAGAGCAGGTCGCCCGGGTGGTCCTCGGACGGGGCGCGCCAGAAGTGGTTGAAGCCAACGTCGTAGAGCGTGGCGCCGGACGCGAAGCTGGCGATGTGGCCGCCGAGGTCGCCGGGCTTGCGGTTGGCGCGCACGACCATTGCCATCGCGTTCCAGCGGATGATCGAGCGGATCTTCCACTCCATCGCGTGGTCACCCGGGCTCTTGGCCTCCAGGTGCGGCGGGATGGTGTTGATGTACTCGGTGGTCGGCGCGAATGGCAGGTCGGCGCCGGCGCGGCGGCTGACTTCGACCATGTTTTCCAGCAGGGCGTGCGCGCGATCGGTACCGTCGCGCTCGATCACCGCCTGGATCGACTCGACCCATTCCTGGGTCTCGGTCGGGTCCGGATCGTCGTGGATGAGGTCGGAGAACGGGCTTTCGTAGATCGTGGTCATGCGCCTCGCGGCCCCTTGGCCGCGCCTCTTGAATGGGGGGTTGGAAATCGTTCCTGCCATTCTATCAGCGGGGTTTGGCGGGGGCTGATGACCTAGGTCATGGGCGCGGGGACCGTGCGAGGGCGTATGGGGTTGTGTTGGTGCGTCGCGATCGAGGGGGGATGTCGGGGGAAGGTGGGTGATCGCGACTTACGTCGCTCCTACAAGAGCCGAAGCCCCTGTAGGAGCGACGTGAGTCGCGAACGCGCGGAATTATCCGACGCGACGTCGCGACCTACCCCGATACCTCCCACCCGCCCCCACCCACATCCTGCCCGAATGGGCAAACTCTCCCCCGTCCGCCGAGGCCACGCCGCGCTCCGCCGCGGACGCGTATCGCTGCCGAACCAGGTCTATCTGGTGACGTTCACGACGCACCAGCGCGCGCCGCTGTTTTCCGATGCGGACTGCGCCATGTCGATGGCGCGCGCGTCGATCGACCGTCGGCTATGGACGTCGTCGGCGCTGCTCGCCTGGGTGTTGATGCCCGACCACTGGCACGGGTTGATCGAGCTGGGCGCGCACGACTACCTGCCCTCGCTGGTGCAGCGATTGAAGGCGAACACCGGGCGGCACGTACGGCAGGCGGATGCTCACGTCAGGCGGGTGTGGGGAAGCGGGTACCACGACCGCGCGTTGCGCGCGGAGGAACGGCTGGTGGATGTGGCGCGGTACCTGGTGATGAACCCGGTGCGCGCAGGGTTGGTCAGGAGAGTTGGCGACTACCCGTACTGGGATGCGAAGTGGATCTGACTCGAAACCCCGGCTCCGGTTTTTGTAGGAGCGACGTAAGTCGCGACCCGCCGAACCCCGCCGTAGCGGGGAAAGACGACGCCAGCTGGGAGGCCCACTTCGCAGGTCACGATAGCTCAGCAGGGGCCGGTGTTCGGCCCCACATCGGTGGGTCAGTGGGTCGCGACTTACGTCGCTCCTACGGGTGCGAAATGTTCGTCGGGGGGCGACTTAGCCGCCGCGGCTGGCGCGGATCTGGGCGTCTACGGCGGCGATGGCGGTCAGGTTGACCACGCGGCGCGAGGTGCAGTCGGGGGTCAGGATGTGCGCGGGCTTGTCCAAGCCCATCAGGATCGGGCCGATCGCTACGCCGTCGGTGGCGACGCGGAAAATGTTGTAGGCGATGTTGGCGGCATCCAGGTTCGGCATCACGAACAGGTTGGCGCGGCCGCCCAGGGTGGTGTTGGGGAAGATGCGCCGGCGCAGGGCCTCGTTCCAGGCGGTGTCGGCCATCATTTCGCCGTCGACCTCGAGTCGCGGGGCGCGCTGGGTGATGATCTCGCGGACCTTGCGCATCTTCGCCGCCGACGGGTTGTCGTGGCTGCCGAAGTTGGAGTGCGACAGCAGCGCGACCTTGGGTTCGACGCCGAACAATTTCAGCCGGTAGGTCGCCTGCAATGTCGCCTCGGCGATCTGCTCGGCGCTCGGGTCGAGCTGCACGTGGGTGTCGAGGAAGAACCACGCGCCCTGGTCGTTGATCACGCCGGTCATCGCCGCGGTGCCGGTGACGCCGCGATCGAAGTCGAACACGCTGCGCAGGTAGCCGAGCTTCTTGTGGAAGCGGCCGACCACGCCGCAGATCATCGCGTCGGCCTCGCCGCGCTCGACCATCAGCGCGGCGATCAGGCTCGGCCGCGAGCGCAGCAGGCTCTTGGCGGCGTCGATGGTGACGCCGCGGCGCTCGGTCAGTGCGTGGTACTGCTGCCAGTAGTCGTGGAAGCGCGGGTCGTCGTGGATATTGGTCAGTTCGAAATCGACGCCTTCGCGCATGCGCAGGCCGAGCTTCTCGATGCGGGTGTTGATGACGTCGGGGCGGCCGATCAGGATCGGGAACGCAAGGCCGTCGTCGATCACGGTCTGCACCGCGCTCAGCACGGTGTTCTCCTCGCCCTCGGCGTAGACCACGCGCTTGCGGTCGTTGCGGGCACGGTCGTAGACCGGCTTCATCAGCAGGCCGGTGCGCCAGATGAACTGCTTGAGCGACTCCTCGTAGGCGGTCATGTCGGCGATCGGCCGGTTGGCCATGCCCGAGTCCATCGCCGCGCGGGCCACGGCCGGGGCGAGGATCACCAGCAGGCGCGGGTCGAACGGGCGCGGGATCAGGTAGTCGGCGCCGAAGGTCGGCACGTCGCCGCCGTAGGCCGCGGCGAGGTCGCCGGCTTCCATCCGCGCGAGCTGGGCGATCGCGTGGACGCAGGCGAGCTTCATCGCCTCGTTGATCTCGCGCGCGCCGACATCCAGCGCGCCGCGGAAGATGTACGGGAAGCACAGCGCGTTGTTGACCTGGTTCGGGTAGTCCGATCGACCGGTGGCGATGATGCAATCGGGCCGGACCTTCTTGGCGTCTTCCGGCAGGATCTCCGGGTACGGGTTGGCCAGCGCCAGGATCACCGGCCGGTCGGCCATGCTCGCGACCATTTCCGGCTTGAGGATGCCGCCGGCCGACAGGCCGAGGAACACGTCGGCGCCGGCGACAATCTCGGCGAGCTCACGCTTGTCGGTGTCGGCGGCGTAGCGGGCCTTGTCGGGGTCGAGGTTCGGCCGGCCGCTGTAGATCACGCCCTCGCGGTCGAACGCGATGATGTTTTCCTTGCGCACGCCGAGCGCCACCAGCATGTCGAGGCAGGCGATGCCGGCCGCGCCGGCGCCGGTGGTGGCGAGCCTGATGTCCTCGATCTTCTTGCCAGCCACTTCCAGCGCGTTGACCACGGCCGCGCCGACGATGATCGCGGTGCCGTGCTGGTCATCGTGGAACACCGGGATGTTCATCCGCTCGCGCAGCTTGCGCTCGACGATGAAGCACTCCGGCGCCTTGATGTCCTCGAGGTTGATGCCGCCGAAGGTCGGCTCCATCGCGGCGATGATCTCGACCAGTTTGTCGGGGTCGCGCTCGTCGAGCTCGATGTCGAACACGTCGATGCCGGCGAACTTCTGGAACAGCACGCCCTTGCCTTCCATGACCGGTTTACCGGCGAGCGGCCCGATGTCGCCGAGGCCGAGCACCGCGGTGCCGTTGCTGATCACCGCCACCAGGTTGCCGCGCGCGGTGAGCTCGCTGGCGGCGTTGGGGTCGGCGACGATCGCCTCGCAGGCGTAGGCCACGCCCGGCGAATACGCCAGGGCGAGGTCGCGCTGGGTCACCATCGGCTTGGTCGCGGTGACCTTGATCTTGCCCGGCGGGCTGAGGCGGTGATAGTCGAGCGCAGCTTGCTTGAAATCGTCGGTGTCGGACATCGGGACGGGCACGGCGGGAAGGACCATCGATTCTAGCCGGGGCGGACGCCGCGCGCCGGCACCCGGTCGGGCTTTGGTCGCTCAGATGTCCTGGAAGCCGCTGTCCTCGATCGCATCGAGGCGGATCTGGTTGGCGAACAGCGAGAACGCCAGCATCCCGGCCAAGCCATTCGCACGGGCGACCCACTGTGGCAGCCAGCGCGGCGGCAGCAGCACGCCGGACTCGAACAGCGGCGCGAAACGCTGCACGTCAAGCAGGGTCATCTTGCCGGCGAACAGCCAGCGGCACAGCCGCAACTGGCGCTGGCGCAGTGCCCAGCGGAAGAACGTGTGCACGCCGACCAGTCCGCGCAGGTACACCGCGTCCTTGGTGAACGCCGCGCCGCCGGTGGTCGGCACGCCGCGGAACACGCGCTGGGCCGAGGCGAAGCTTTCTTCGGGACTTTGCCCCGAATCGAGGAAGTAGCGGAACACCTCGATGAAGTCGGCGCCTTCCAGCGCCATCGCCACCGCCTCGATCCGCAGGCTGAGCCGCTTCATCCGGCTGATGTCGATGCTGCCGGTGATCTGCTCGGCGAACGTCGCCAGCCCTTCCTGGGTCGCGGTGGCGCGCGGCGACGACAGCGCGAGGCTGCCGAGTACAGGTTGCTCGCGGCCGTTGAGCGCGCTCAGCGAATGCACGAAGGCTTCGTGCTGCAGCAGCTGGCCGCGGTCGTAGTCGCTGAACGCGGCGGTGGTGCGCAGACGGATGCGGGTGGCGCCGGCGGCGGCCTTGGCGATCAGGTCCGGGTCGAGCACGACCTCGATCACGCGGTCGTTGAAGTAGTCGTCGAGGTCGCGCTGCAACTGCAACTGCAACGCGGTGGCGGAGATGGTGACGTGCTCGGCCGGCGAGATCAGCTCGCGGTCGTACTCGTCGGCGATCGCGAGGAAATGCCGCGCCGCCACGCGCGCGTCGGGACCATCGCCGGGCAACGGGTCGAATGGGCTGCCGTAGAGCTGGATCGACAGGTCGGTGACCGCCGCCGTGCCGAGACATTCGCACAGCTGCGCGGCGACGCCCCAGCTGCGCGCCGAGTCGATCAGGTACTGGCCGAGCGGGTGGCCGGGGTCGGCGGCGCGGGCGATCGCGTCGAGTTCCTTGCGGGTGTCTCGGAAGTCGTGGCGTGGGTAGTCGATCTGCGGCAGTTTGGCGACGCCGCGGGCGTAGTCGGCGCAGAAATCGATCTCGCGGCCGGCCGGCCAGCTGGCCATCGACAGCAGCTTGATCTCGCCGGCGGCCTCGACCATGCGGGCGTCGAGCGCGGCGTGATGGGCGATGTCGGGCGCGAGGTCGGTCATCAGCGTCGGGTCTTCCTACCGCTGGGGCGGGCGTTGGGCGCGGGACCGGCCGGTTTGGGGGACGCCCGGCCCGGCGCCTTGCTCGCGGTGTTCTCGGCCTGGCGCTGGGCCAGCCGGTCGGCGGCGCCGGCGACCTCGCCGCCGAGCTTGTGGTAGCTGGCAAAACGTTGTGGATCGAGCTTGCCGGCCTCGATCGCGGCGCGCACCGCGCAGCCAGGTTCCTTGGCGTGCCGGCAGTCGCGGAACTTGCACTGGCTGGCCAGTTCCTCGATGTCGGCGAAGCTGTCGGCCACGGCTTCCTCGCCGGTCGGCTTGAGCTCGCGCATGCCGGGGGTGTCGATCAGGCAGGCGCCGGTCGGCAGCGGGATCAGCGCGCGATGGGTGGTGGTGTGGCGGCCGCGGGCGTCGCTTTCGCGGACCGCGCCTGTCTTCATGCGCTCGATCCCGAGCAGGGTGTTGGTCAGGGTCGACTTGCCGGCGCCGGAGCTGCCGACCAGCACCGCGGTGCTGCCGGGCTTCAGCCACGGGTTGAGCGCGGCGACGCTGTCGGGGTCGCGGGCGTTGACCGCGCGCACGGCGATGTCCTGCGCGGCCAGCTCGATCAAAGCGGCGAGCGAGCCGGGGACGTCCTTGGCCTCGTCGGCCTTGGTCAGCACCACCACCGGTTCGGCACCGCTGCCGCTGACCAGCAGAAGGTAGCGCTCGATCCGGCGCGGGTTGAAGTCGGCGTCGAGCCCGCAGACCACGAACACGGTGTCGACGTTGGCGGCGATCAGCTGCTGCTTGTAGTGCTCGCCGGCGGCGCCGCGCTTGATCGCGCTGTGGCGCGGCAGCAGGGCGACGATCCGGTCCTTGCCGGCGGCGTGTTCGGTCGAGGGTTCGATCAACACCCAGTCGCCGACGCCGGCGCGCTGCTCGGTCGGGGTTGCGCCTTTCTTGTAGCTGGGGGTGCGCTGCCATTCGGGCAGCGACTCGACCGCGAAGCTGTTGTCCGGGCCGTCGGCGACGACATAGCCGCTGCGATGTTGCTCGACCACCCGCGCCGGGCGGGCGTCGGGGTGGGCGGTCATGGCTTCGCGCCAGGCGGCGATCGCCGGCCGGCCGTCGGCATCGAGCGGCCAGCCGATCGCCTGCAGGGCGAGGTCGGGGGTCACGGGGAGCGGTAGGAGTGGCTCATGGTCCGATTCTACAGAGCCGACGGGCGCCTGCTTCCTGTAGGAGCGGCTTTAGCCGCGACCTGGAATCGGCGCGGGCAAACGATTCCAAGATCGCGGCTAAAGCCGCTTGTGTCTGCACTTTGCTCTAGCTTGGAGATGAGAGCGGAGTGCGGGACGCCGACCAGCCGGGGTGCCCGAAAGCACGTGTAGGAGCCAGGGCGCCCGCACTCCAGAC
>JBOHYB010000073.1:0-6940 GCA_050737695.1 Lysobacter sp.
CCGGCTCGATCAACTGTTCGGGCTTGGCAAGAGTCTGGAGTGCGGGCGCCCTGGCTCCTACACGTGCTTTCGGGCACCCCGGCTGGTCGGCGTCCCGCACTCCGCTCTCATCTCCAAGCTAGAGCAAGGTGCAGACACAAGCGGCTTTAGCCGCGATCGGATGCTTGGTCGCCCGCGCCGATTCCAGATCGCGGCTAAAGCCGCTCCTACAGGAATCCCGGAGATTCGAGGCGGTCACGCGGCGATGTCGTGGCCATCCCAGTCGGCCGTGGTGAGTACGGGCAGGCCGTGGGCGAGGCGGGCCTTGTCGCACTTTTCGCTGGCTTCGCCGAACTCCCAGGAGGCGGGGACTTCGCGACAGACGCTGGACTTGACCGGGTGGATCGCGCAGTGGGCGTGGACGCCGATCTCGGCGTCGAGGGCGACGCAGCGCGGCTTCTCGGCCCAGGTGCCAAGCATCACCACGCGGTGCGGGCCAAACGGCTCGGTCAGTTCCGGCGGGACGGTGCCGCCGACGGCGGGGTCGGCCTCGGACCAGTGGAAACCGACGCGGAAGTAGGCACAGCAGGCACCGCAGGTCAGGCAGGGGTGGGGCATCGGGGCAGCGCTCGGTCAGGCCGGGGCGCCGGGTGGCAACCGCATTCGGTCGCGGGATTTTCGGGATTTTTCGCGGCGGCGCAAGTGCGGGTATCGGCGTCGCGTGGTCGGGATTCATGCGGTGCTCGGCGAGACGCTCGCCCGGCCCGGAACCAGCGGCGACAATGGGAGGCATGACCGAGCCCTGCAATATCGCCGCGGCGCTGCCGCGACTGGCCGCCGAACACCCTGAGCGGGTCGCGATCCGCTGCCCCGGCCGCCGCGGACCCAACGGCCTGGCGCGCTACGACCTGACCCTGACCCACGCCGAACTCGACGCCCGCAGCGATGCGATCGCGGCCGGGCTGGCGCGGCATGAGGTGGTCCGCGGCAGCCGCGCGGTGGTGATGGTACGGCCGTCGCCGGAGTTCTTCCTGCTGATGTTTGCGCTGTTCAAGGCCGGCGCGGTGCCGGTGCTGGTCGACCCGGGCATCGACCGGCGCGCGTTGCGGCAATGCCTCGACGAGGCGCAGCCGCAGGCCTTCATCGGCATCCCGCTGGCGCATGTGGCGCGGCGGCTGCTGGGTTGGGCCCGATCGGCGCGGATCCGCATCACCACCGGCAAGCGCGCGTGGCCGGGCGAGGTGACCCTGGCCGAGGTCGAACGTGATGGCCAGGACGCTGGCGCGCAACTGGCCGCGACCACGCCCGACGAGATCGCCGCGATCCTGTTCACCAGCGGCTCGACCGGGGTGCCGAAGGGCGTGGTCTACCGGCACCGGCATTTCGTCGCGCAGGTGGCGATGCTGGGCGAGGCGTTCGCCATCACCTCGTCGGCGAGCGAGGCGGATGGGGTCAACCTGCCGACCTTCCCGCCGTTCGCGCTGTTTGACCCGGCACTGGGCGTGACCTCGGTGATCCCCGACATGGACCCGACCCGGCCGGCCGCCGCCGACCCGCGCAAGCTGCACGACGCGATCGCGCGGTTCGGGGTCGACCAGCTGTTCGGCTCACCGGCGTTGATGGCGGTGCTGGCGCGCTTCGGCGAACCGTTGCCGACGATCCGGCGCGTGATGTCGGCGGGCGCGCCGGTGCCGGCGGAGGTGGTCGCGACCCTGCGCGGGCTGCTGCCGGACGACGCGCAGTTCTGGACGCCGTACGGCGCGACCGAATGCCTGCCGGTCGCGCTGATCGAAGGCCGCGAATTGCAGGCCACGCGCGCGGCGACCGAGCGCGGCGCCGGTACCTGCGTCGGCCGCCCGGTGGCGCCGAACGTGGTTCGGATCATCCGCATCGACGACGCGGCGATCGAGCGGTGGTCCGACGAGTTGTGCGTCACCGCTGGCGAGGTCGGCGAGATCACCGTCGCCGGGCCGACCGCAACCGACAGCTACTTCAATCGCGAGGCGCAGACGCGGCTGGCGAAGATCGAGGAAGCGGCCGACGGCTCGGTCAACCGCGTCGCCCACCGCATGGGCGATGTCGGTTACCTCGATGGTGACGGCCGGTTGTGGTTCTGCGGACGCAAGTCACATCGGGTCGAGAGTGCCGACGGGTCGTTGTATACCGAGCAGGTCGAGCCGGTGTTCAACGTCCACCCGCAGGTGCGGCGCACCGCGCTGGTCGGGATCGGCGAGCGCGGTGTGCAGGTGCCGGTGTTGTGCGTGGAGCTGGCCGATGGCGTCACGCGTCGCGAGTGGCCGCGGATCGAATGTGAGCTGCGCGCGATCGGGGTTCAACGCCCGCACGCTGCGGGCATCGCGCACTTCCTGCGTCACCGGCGTTTCCCGGTCGACATCCGCCACAACGCCAAGATCGGTCGCGAGAAGCTCGCCGTCTGGGCCGCGAAAAAGCTCGGGCGTTTGTAGGAGCGGCTTTAGCCGCGATCGGCGAATCGTTCGCTCACGCCGACTTCAGATCGCGGCTGAAGCCGCTCCTACAGGAACGACAGCGACATCGTTGCCCGACATAGAATGCCCACATGAAAATCCTGGTAACCGGCGGCGGTGGCTTCCTCGGTCAGACCCTGTGCCGCGGCCTGCGCGAGCGTGGGCACGAGGTGGTCAGCTTCAACCGCGGCCACTACCCCGTGCTCGATGCGCTCGGGATCATCCAACTGCAGGGCGACCTCGCCGAGCGCGATGCCGTCATCCACGCGGCCACCGGTTGCGACGCCATCTTCCACAACGCCGCCAAGGCCGGTGCCTGGGGCGCGTACGACGACTATCACCGCGCCAACGCGCTCGGCACCCGCCACGTGCTCGACGCCTGCCGCATCCACGGCATCGGCAAGCTGGTCTACACCTCGACTCCGAGCGTGACCCACCGCGCGACCCATCCGGTCGAGGGCGGCAGCGCCGACGACGTGCCTTACGGCGAGGGTTTCAAGGCGCCGTATGCGACCACCAAGACCATCGCAGAGAAGGAGGTGCTCGCCGCCAACGACGCCACGCTCGCCACCGTCGCGTTGCGCCCGCGGCTGATCTGGGGCGTCGGCGACAACCAGCTGCTGCCGCGGCTGGTCGAACGCGCGCGCGCCGGCCGCCTGCGCTTGGTCGGCGATGGCGACAATCTCGTCGACACCACCTACATCGACAATGCTGCGCAGGCGCATTTCGACGCGTTCGACGCGTTGGCGCCGGGCGCGGCCTGTGCCGGCCGCGCCTACTTCATCAGTAATGGCGAACCGCGGACGATGCGCGAGACGCTCAACAGCCTGCTCGCCGCGGTGGGGGCGCCTACGGTCGACAAAACCCTGCCGTTCGGCGCTGCCTACGCGATCGGCGCAGTGTGCGAAGGGCTTTGGTCGATCCTGCCGCTGAAGGGCGAGCCGCCGTTGACGCGTTTCCTGGTCGAGCAGCTCGTGACGGCGCACTGGTACGACATGGGTCCGGCGCGGCGGGATTTTGGGTATGTGCCGCGGGTGGGGTTTGACGAGGGATTGGCGCGGTTGCGTGCGGTGTGGGGAGATGGGGACGCTGCGTTGCAGCGGTAAGGGCGCGCAGCAACATCCGCCCGGGGCGACGCTGCCACCTGGAGCCTCCAACGCCACCCGGACGACCTCCAGCGCATGCGGGGTCATTGCACCCGCCCGGCTAGAATGCGCCGATGACCGACTCCGCCTCGCCACCGTCGCCGCTCAATGCGCTCAAGCCCGTCGCCGGGCGCGCGCTGGAACTCGCGCTCAACCGCACGCTGGCGCTCGATCCCGATACCCGTGACAGCCTGCGCGCGCTCGACGGCCGCCGGGTTGCGTTGCGGCTGGCCTCGCCACCGCTGGCGTTGCAGGTGTGCGTCACGGGCGAACGCCTCGAAGTCGGACCGGTCGATGGCGAATCCGAACCGGACCTGTCGGTACGCAGCACCCTCGGCGGATTGATCGGTCAACTGCCGTTCCTGCGCAACGACGACGCCCCGCCGGTCGGGCAACTGCGGATCGAGGGCGACGCCGACCTCGCGCGTCGCCTGCAGAGGCTCGCCGAACGCTTCGACCCCGACTGGCAGCAACCCTTCACCCGCGTATTCGGTGACATCCTCGGGGTGCAGGTCGCCAACGCCCTCGCCGCCGGTTTGCGCCATGCCCGCGTCGTCGCCGGGGAGTTCGCCGGCAACGCTGCCGAGTTCGTCATCGAGGAATCGCGCGACGTGGTGGCGCGCGACGAACTCAACGCCTTCCACGACGATGTCGACGGGTTGCGCGACGACGTCGAACGCGCCGCTGCGCGCATCGCTCGTCTGCGTACGCGGCTCGGTGGCGCCGCATGAAGTCCTTGTTCCGCGCATGGCGGATCGGCCGGGTGCTGCTGCGCTACCGCCTCGACGACCTGCTCGACGGCACCCCGGCCGAACGCTGGCTCAAGCTCGCCCGACCGTTCGTGCCGCGTGCCTCCGCCGAGATCGCCGCCCAGCCCCGCGGTGCGCGGCTGCGGCTGGCGCTGCAGGAACTCGGGCCGATCTTCGTCAAGTTCGGGCAGATCCTCTCGACCCGTCGCGACCTGGTGCCGCCCGACGTCGCCGACGAACTGTCGCTGCTGCAGGACCGGGTCGCGCCGTTTGACGGCGAAGCCGCGCGCGCGATCGTCGAGGCGGCGCTGGAACGCCCGGTCGCCGAAGCGTTCGCCAGCTTCGACACCACCCCGCTGGCCTCGGCGTCGATCGCCCAGGTCCACGCCGCGACCCTGCCGACCATCGACGGCACGCCCGGCCGCGAAGTCGTGGTCAAGGTCCTGCGCCCCGACATCGAGAAGCAGATCGCCGGCGACATCGCCCTGCTCAAAGCGATCGCCGGCGTGGTCGAGCGCACCCACCCGAGTGCCGACAAGATCCGCCCGCGCGAGATCGTCACCGAGGTCGAGAGCACCCTCGCCGCCGAACTCGACCTGCAGCGCGAGGGCGCCAACGCCAGCGTGTTGCGGCGGTTCTGGCTGCACAGCGACGACCTCTACGTGCCCGAGGTGATCTGGACCCACACCGCCGACCGCGCGCTCACCCTCGAACGCGTCCACGGCATCCCGTCCGACGACATCGCCGCGCTCGACGCGGCCGGCATCAACCGTCACGCGCTCGCGGCCAAGGGCGTGCGGGTGTTCTACACCCAGGTGTTCCGCGACAACTTCTTCCACGCCGACGCCCACGCCGGCAACATCTGGGTCGACAGCGACCCTGCGCGCAAGCACAACCCGCGCTTCATCGCGCTCGACTTCGGGATCATGGGCCAGCTGTCGGACGAGGATCAGTACTACCTCGCCGAGAACTTCATGGCGATCTTCAACCGCGACTACCGCCGCATCGCCGAGCTGCACGTGCGCGCCGGCTGGATGCCGGCGCACATCCGCATCGACGAGCTGGAAGCGGCCACGCGCGCGGTCTGCGAACCGTACTTCACCCGCCCACTCAGTGAGATCTCGCTGGCCGAAGTGCTGCTCAAGCTGTTCCGCACCGCGCAGCGCTACGAACTGACGTTGCAGCCGCAGCTGATCCTGCTGCAGAAGACCCTGCTCAACATTGAGGGGGTGGGGCGGCTGCTCGACCCGAAGCTCGATATCTGGGCGGTCGCGCGGCCGGTGCTGCAGAAAATCCTGGTCGAGCGTTACAGCCCGCAGCGGCTGCTTGGCGAGTTTCGCAAACGCCTGCCGGAGATGGTCACCCACGCGCCCGAGATGCCGCGACTGCTGCATGCCTGGCTGATCCAGCAGGTCGAGGGCAAGCACGAGTTGAAGATGCAGTCGCGCGACCTCGCCGAATTGAGCCGCAGCCTGCGCGAAGCGCACCGCAGCACGGTCGCGGCGATCCTCGGGGTCGGCCTGCTGATCGTTGCCGCGGTGCTGCACGGGCTTGGTGCCGGCGGGCCGACGTTGTGGTCGGTGCCGCTGTCGTCGTGGATCGCCGGTGTCGGCGGGCTGTGGGCGCTGCTGGCCGCGTGGCCGCGGCGCTGATCGTGACCGGCGCCGTGAGTTGCCGCGTCTTTGTCCCCCAAAGGGACTTCCTGCGGGGCGTAGGAGCGGCTTTGGCCACGATCGTGGCGTTGGTCGCTCGCGCCGGTTTCGGATCGCGGCTGAAGCCGCTCCTACAAAAGCCCCGACTGCAGCTTCGGCAGTCGTGGTGATGGAACCGGCACTGGCCCTCGATGTCCTGTACGCCGACGACCACCTCGCGGTCGTCAACAAACCTGCCGGCCTGATGGTCCACGACAGCGTGCTCGCTCGAGGCGAAAGCGATTTCGCCGCCGACCGCCTGCGCAAGCAGTTCGGTCGGCCGATCTTCCTGGTCCACCGGCTCGACCGTGCCACCAGCGGCTGCCTGCTGCTGGCGTTCGACCGCGACACCGCCTCGGCCCTGGGCAAGGTGCTGATGTCGCGCGAGGTCGAGAAGGACTACTGGGCGATCTGCCGCGGCTGGCCGGAGGCCGACGCGTTCACGATCGAGCACGACCTCGATGGCGGCCCCGGCAAGCCGGTCAAGAAGCCGGCGACGACCCACTTCCAAGTGCTCGCGCGCGCCGAGTGCGACTGGCCGTCGGCCGGCTTCGACACCTCGCGCTACGCCCTGCTCAACGCGCAGCCGCAGACCGGTCGCTTCCGCCAGATCCGCCGCCACCTCAAGCACGCCTTCCACCACCTGATCGGCGACACCAGCCATGGCGACGGCCGCCACAACCGCAGCTTCCGGATGATTGGCGTGCATCGGATGCTGCTGCATGCGTGGCGGCTGGCGTTCGTGCATCCGCATACTGCAGTGCGGACCGAGGTCACCGCGCCGGTCGATACGCAGTTCGAGAGGGCGCTGGCGCTGTTCGAGGATCGGGCTCTTGTAGGAGCGGCTTTAGCCGCGATCTGGAATCGTTCGGCCGTACCGACTCCAGATC
>JBOHYB010000074.1:0-6223 GCA_050737695.1 Lysobacter sp.
ATTCCAGATCGCGGCTGAAGCCGCTCCTACAAAAGCCGGAGGGTCGTCCGTAAGCTGGCGACCATGACTGCCAACATCCGCCGCGCCACCCCCGCCGACCTCGACGCCGTCGCCCTGCTGTTCGACGCCTACCGCCGCTTCTACGACCAGCCCGGCGACCTGCCGCGCGCGCGGGCATTCCTTGCCGAGCGCATGCAGGCCGGCGAATCCGTCGTGCTGCTGGCCGAGCGCGGTGGCCAGGCGGTCGGTTTCACCCAGCTCTACCCGATGTTCTCCTCGGTGCGCACCTCGCGGATGTGGGTGCTCAACGACCTCTACGTCGATGCCGGTGCGCGTCGCGGCGGCGTCGCCCGTGGCCTGCTCGATGCCGCCGCGGATTTCGCCCGTGATGACGGCGCGGTGCGGATCGTGCTCGAGACCACGGTCGACAACGCCGCCGCGCGCGCGCTGTATCGCGATGCCGGCTGGCACGAAGAAACTGCCCAGTGGTACGCGCTGCCGCTGGACGGCGACTGAGCGATGCAGCACGTCGACCCGCGCCGGCAGGCCCGCTTGGCAACACAGCACGCGCCGCACGATGCGATGGCCTGGATCCTGCTGGCCGATGCCGAGCTGGAAGCCGGCGACGCCGCTGCGGGCGAGGCGGCTTGCCGCCGTGCCCTCGGCTTGCGCCCCGGCCACCCGGAAGCACTCGCCCGCCTCGGCCGTGCGCAATGGATGCTGGGCCGTCGCGACGACGCCGTTGCCAGCCTGCGGACGGCGGCGTCTGCCGCGCCCAACCATCCCGGCATCGCGGTCTGGCTCGGCCATGCGCTGGAGGACAACGGCGAGGCCGAAGCCGCATCCGACGCGTATGCGCGTGCCCATGCGCTGGCGCCGAACGAGCCACAACTCGCCGCCTACCTCCTCGCCTGGCGCCGCAAGCTGTGCGACTGGCGCGATCTCGACGCGTTGTCGGCGCAGGTGCGCGACGCCGTGCGCCGGGGCCACGCCGCGGTCGAGCCGTTCGCGTTCCTCAGCGAGGATGCGAGTGCCGCCGAACAACTGCAATGCGCGCGACTGCGCGCGGCGCACATCGCGCGCCACGTGCGGCCGTTGCCGCCGCCACCGCCGCGTACCGACACCGCAATCCGCACCGGATTCCTCTCCAACGGATTCGGCGCGCATCCGACCGGGTTGCTGACGGTCGCGCTGTTCGAATCACTGGCCCACCACACCGACCTCGACGCCCACCTGTTCGCGCTCAACCGCGACGACGACAGCCCGATCCGCCAACGCCTGCAGACCGCGACCACGCTGCACGACGTCACCGACCGCAACCACCTTCAAGTCGCCAACGCCATTCGCGACGCCGGCATCGACGTGCTGTTCGACCTGCGTGGCTGGGGCGGCGGCGGCGTGCCTGAAGTGCTGGCGATGCGACCGGCGCCGGTGCAGGTCAACTGGCTGGCCTATCCCGGCACTTCGGGTGCGCCGTGGATCGATCACGTATTGGCCGATGACTTCGTGCTGCCCGAGACACTGGCGCCGCATTTCAGCGAGCGGGTCGTGCGCCTGCCGCGTTGCTTCCAGCCGTCCGACACCTCGCGCGAACTGGCGGAGCCGACATCGCGTGCCGACTGCGGCCTGCCGGCCGACGGCGTGGTGTTCTGCTGCTTCAACAACAGCTACAAGCTCAACCCGCGCAGCGTCGCGCGCCTGCTGGCGGTGTTGCGCGGCGTGCCCGGCAGCGTGCTGTGGCTGCTGTCGGGACCCGGCGAGGCCGACGCGCGCCTGCGCCAGGTCGCGCACGCGCAGGACATCGATCCGCAGCGCCTGGTATTCATGCGCAAGCAGCCGCACGCCGCGTACCTGTCGCGCCTGCAGCATGCCGACCTGTTCCTCGACACCGAGCCCTACAACGCACATACCACCGCGTCTGATGCTCTGTGGGCCGGTTGCCCGGTGCTGACCCGGCCGGGCGAGAGCTTCGCCGCGCGCGTTGCCGGCAGCCTCAACCACCATCTCGGCATGCCCGCGATGAACGTCGACACCGACGACGCTTTCATCGCCCGCGCGGTCGAACTCGGCTGCGACGCGCAGGCGCTGACCGCGGTACGTACGGAACTCGACCGGCGCCGCAACGACAGCGGGTTGTTCGACATGGACGGCTTCGCGCGAGACTTCGCCGCGGCGGTACATGGCATGGCGAAGCGCTAGCGCACGTCGCAACGCAACGACGACCGGCCCCGCGGGACCGGCCGCCCAACACGACCTCAGTTGTGCCGCGCTTGCAACTTGACGCCCGCGAACGCCTTCACTCCGACCACTTTCACGTAGTACGTGCCGACCTGCGGTGTGGCGATGCGGATCGTTTCGTTGCTGCCGGGCCGGGTCGAGCGGAAATCCGCATCGTCCGGGGTCGGCTCGGTGCCGAAGCTCACCAGCAGCGAGACATCGCCGCTGCCACCGTAGCTGATGAAGCTCAGCCCCGACGCATCGTCGACTCCGCCTCGCAAACAGCGGCGCCGCTCAAGCTCATGTTGATGACCTCGGCCGGATTGGTGTTGTCGGGCACGCCGTCGACACTGCCGCCGGAAGCCCAGACCACCGCGTCGGCGATGTCCGACAGATGGCCGCCGCAGCGGCCCAGCACGCGCACCGGCAGCACTCGGGCGTCATGGGCGACACCGGCCATGCCGATGCCGTTGCCGGTCGTCTCGGCGACGGTGCCGTCCAGCGGAACCCGAAGCGCGGGACAGTGCGGATCGAGTGCTGCTTTGGCCATCATCGCCCACTGCGCGGCGGGCCCGCAGGATGATCTGCGCCAATTGCGCATCGGACACGTCGGCCCGCCCGATCATCGCCCATCCCGGGAGTCAGTATCGCTAGGCAGTTGGCAGTTCCGACGATGCGCGCCCTGTCCGCAGGCAGCTGAACGCGGGAATCAGCCGAGCGTGAACCCGGTGGATGCCGCGTCCGCCGCCGCCCCCGTGCGCTCGACCCGCTCGACCCTGGCCGACGGCGGGCCGTGCTGCAGCCAGTCGGCCAGCGTCTCGATCGCCGCGTCGTCACCCGCCGCGAGCACTTCGACCCGGCCGTCGTCCAGGTTGCGGGCGTAGCCGCGAAGGCCCAGTGCGATCGCCTGCTCGCGGGTGCTGGCGCGGAAGAACACGCCCTGCACCTTGCCGCTGACGAGAAAGCGCGCGGCGCTCATGACGACTGCGCGGCGCCAGCGTCGTCGGTGCCGGTGTCATTGCGGCCGGCGTCGGCCTCGGGACCGCCGGCGACGGCGATCGCATCCTCGATCTCGCGCGCAGTGACCGGACCGACCACCTGCTTGGCGACGCGACCGTCGGGGGCGATCAGGTAGGTCATCGGCAGCCCGCGCGGGGTGTCGAAATCGGCCGGCGGGGCGTAGGTGTCGACGATCGCGATCGGGTACATCACCGGATGCGCTTCGAGGAAGTCGCGCATCGCCTCGACCTCGATGTCCTCGTAGGCCAGCCCGATCACCTCGATGTGCTCGTGCATCGCGTCCAGCGCCGACAGCTCCGGCATCTCCTTCAAACACGGCGCGCACCAGGTCGCCCAGAAGTTGACCACGACCCAGTTGCCGCGATGCGCGGCGAGGTCGTAGGGCTTGCCGTCCAGGGTCGCGATCTGCAGCGACGGCACCTCCGGCGCGGTTGCGGTTGCCGCGGGTTCGGCGACCGGTGCGGTGGGCGCAGTGGTTGCGACCGGCGTCCTCGGTTCTGGCGCATCCGCTCCCGGCGCGTCGGTCCGCTGGCAAGCGGCCAGCACGACGGCCAAGCCCAGGGCGGCGAACAGCATGGCAACGACTCGATTACCCATCGATCACTTCTCCTCGGCGTGGATGCTGCCCACGCGGCGTTTGAGCAGGGCCCGCAACGGCACCCGCAGTTCGTCGAGCGCGGCGACGGTCGCCTGCCCAAGTGCGTCCTCGCGGCACGGCAGGTGGACCTCGGCGATCGGGATGCGCAGCTGGCAGGCCTCGTACAGTTCGGCCAGGCTCAGCTGGTCGAGGTCGCGCGCCAGCAGCCATTCGCCGCCTTCGGCGCGGCGGACCACGTTGATTTCGCACAACTGCGCCAGGATCTCCTGCACCAGCGCGTCGGTCAGGATCGGCTCCAGCTGCTGGATGTCGTCGCTGTGCAGGCCCTCGCCGCGATCGCGTGCCTCGTCGAAGCGCGCCAGCATCCGCAGCAGGCCATAGAACTCGTAGCCGTGCGGCAACCGCATCGCCGCGGGCTGGTAGCGGAATGCGGAGATGGTCGACGCCAGCGACGCGCCCAGCAACACCGCGAACCAGCTCAGGAAGATCCACAGCAGGAAGATCGGCACGAACGCGAGAGTGCCGTAGATCTTCGAGTAATTGCCGAACGTACCCAGGTACAGGCCGATGCCGCCCTTGATCAACTCGAACAGCACCGCCGCCAGCAACGCCCCGGCGATCGCGTGGCGCCAGTGCACGGTGCGGTGCGGCACGACCTTGTAGATCGCCGCGAATGCCAGCAGCTCCAGCGCCAGCGGCGCGACCTGCAGCATCAGGTTCTCCAGCAGGTGGCCGGCCTCGGTGTCGAACACCGACAGGGCGAAGAACCGTGCCGACAGCGCCAGGCTGGCCGCGGCCATCAGCGCGCCCAGGGTCAGCACCGTCCAGTACACCAGGAAGCGTCCGAACTTCGGCCGGTGCGAGCGCACCCGCCAGATCCGGTTGAACGCGGCCTCGACCCCGTTGAGGGTGATCAGCAAC
Organism: Lysobacter sp.; assembly: GCA_050737695.1. Taxonomy (GTDB): domain Bacteria; phylum Pseudomonadota; class Gammaproteobacteria; order Xanthomonadales; family Xanthomonadaceae; genus Novilysobacter. Next base: position 4,757 of record JBOHYB010000074.1, read on the forward strand.
GACACCACCAGCGCGATCACGCCGGCGACGGTGAGCTGGCCGGCGTTGCTGGAGAACTGCAGCAGGTAGTCTTCGACCGAGCGCGCGGCGTTGGGCACGAAGTTGGAGAATATGTAGTCGCTGAGCTTTTCGCTCCATTCGGCAAACAGCGGGAACGCCGACAGCACCCCGAACACCACCATCGACAGCGGCACCAGCGCGAACACGGTGGTGAACGACAACGCGCCAGCGGCCTGGAACAAATCGTCCTCGAGCACGCGCTTGCCGAGGAAACGGGTGAACGCGCCAGCCCTCGCGCGGTCGCGCATGCGATCGCCCCAGCGATAGAAGGAGTCCAACGGTTCCATTGACCGGAGGTTACCCGATGGGCCGCAAGTCGGCGCGTGATGTTGCTCTATCCTTGTCCCCTGCCCCGCAAGAGATGCGTCGATGTCCGAGATCCTGGTCCTGTACTACAGCCGCGGCGGTTCGGTCGCGCGGTTGGCCCGGCACGTGGCGCGCGGGATCGGCGAGGTCGAGGACATGAGCGCGCGCCTGCGCACGGTGCCGCCGGTGGCGGCGGTCACCCGGACCGCGGCGCCGCCGGTGCCCGAGGACGGTGCGCCGTATGTCGAGGCGCGCGACCTCGACGAATGCGCCGGCCTGCTGCTCGGCAGCCCGACCCGTTTCGGCAACATGGCCGCGCCGCTCAAGCACTGGCTCGACGGGCTGGGCGCGCAGTGGGCCAGCGGCACCCTGGTCGGCAAGCCGGCCGGTGTGTTCACCTCGACCGCGAGCATGCATGGCGGCCAGGAATCGACCCTGCTGACGATGATGGTGCCGCTGTTGCACCACGGCTGCCTGGTGCTTGGCATTCCCTATACCGAGCCGCTGCTGAGCACCACCCGCGGCGGCGGCACGCCGTATGGCGCCAGCCATGTCGCCGGCAACAGCGACGATCCGCAGCCCAGCGACGACGAGGCGCACCTGGCCCGCGCACTCGGCCGGCGGGTGGCGATGACCGCGGCGAAGCTGGCATGAGCATGTCGACGCCGCTTCCGCCGGCCAAGCGGATATTGATCGCCAGCCTGTTGGCGCTGGTGCTGCTGTATGGGTTCTGGTTCAGCCGGGTGCATCCGGACACGGTCGCGCTGGCGGTGTTCGGCCTGCCGCCGGCGTTGTGCGCACTCGGAGTCTGGCGCCGGGCACGGACCGCCGGATTGTGGAGCGCGGTGCTGGCGCTGGCGTGGTTCAGCCATGGCGTGCTGATCGCCTGGATCCGGCCGGAGGAACGCGCCTTGGGCTGGATCGAACTGGTGCTGGCGGTGGTGGTGGTGTTTGCGGCGAGCCTGCCGGGGTTGCGGGCGCGGTTCAACCGCAAGCACTGAGATGCGCTGTTGTCCGACTGGACTTCCTTCGGTCGTAGGAGCGGCTTTAGCCGCGATCTGGAGCCGTTCGCCCGCGCCGGCTCCAGATCGCGGCTAAAGC
>JBOHYB010000075.1:0-5297 GCA_050737695.1 Lysobacter sp.
GCATCGGTCGAGAGCAGGTCGATCTGCCATTCGAAGCCCGACGACAGCGACTCCCAGCCCTGCCAGCGCTCCACCGTGAGGGTGCCGGACGGCAAACCGTCGAGTTCGAAGGCATACAAGCGTTCGCTGTCGGTGTAGCGGGCCAATGCCGCCAGGGCCGAATGCACTGCATCCATGATGTTCACGTCTGTCGCTCCTTGACCGGGTGTCGGCCGCGTCCTGGGCCTGCCACGTCCTGTGGACGTCGCGGCTATGGTAGCCGCAAATTTTGTCGGCCGCTGCCTCGGCAACCGCCCCTGGCGGGCCTTGCCGGGCGATGGAGCGGCCGCTGGCTTATCCTTGCGGCCCGTACTGCCGTTGTCCGCCGCCGTGTCCCCGATGTCCTTCGTGATCGCCGCCGACCATCCGTGCCTGTCCGGGCATTTCCCCGGCCGACCGCTGGTGCCCGGCGTGGTGATGCTGGATCGGGTGCTCGATGCGATCGAGGTGCATGCCGGGGTTGCCCTGGGCGCGCTGCGGCTGCCGCAGGTCAAGTTCCTGCAGCCCCTGCTGCCGGGTGAGGCGGCGCGAGTCGAGCTTGACGGCGAGGCGCCGCGCTGGCGGTTCAAGGTCTGGCGTGGCGATGCCTTGCTGGCCAGTGGCGAAGTCGCCGTCGAGGAATCGGCGTGAGCGGCGAGTGGAAGCAACGCCCCGAGGGCGGCGGCTGGTTCGCGATCTGGCTGATCCGCACGATCGCCCGCCGCGGCGGCCGCAAGATCGCGCGGCTGCTGCTGCCGCCGATTACCTTGTACTTCCTGATCGTGCGTGGGCCGGAACGGCGCGCCTCGCGTGCCTATCTCGGCCGCGTGTTCGGGCGCCGCGCAAGCCTGCGGGAAGTGGCCCGCCACATTCACAGCTTCGCCGCGACCATCCTCGACCGGGTGTTCATGCTGGGCGGGGAGATGCAGCGGTTCGACGTGCAGATGGACGGGCTGGCCGCGGTCCACGAGCAGATCGACCGCGGCCGCGGCGTGCTGATGTTCGGCTCGCACCTGGGCAGCTTCGAGGTGCTGCGGGTGCTCGCCCGGCAGCGCCCGGACGTGACCGTGCGGGTGGTGCTCGACAAGGCCCACAACCCGGCGATGACCCAACTGCTCGACGCGCTCAACCCGGAGATCGCGCGCACGGTGATCGATGCCGGCCAGGACGGACCGTCGATCGTGCTGGCGATTCAGCAGGCGACCGACGCCGGCGCGCTGGTGGCGCTGCTGGTCGATCGGGCCCACCCGGGTCAGCCGTCGCAAGCGGCGACGTTCCTCGGCGACAGTGCGCGCTTTCCGGCGGCGCCGTGGCTGATCGCGGCGGCGCTGAAGGTGCCGGTGGTGCTGGCGTTCGGGCTGTATCGCGGCGGCTGTCGCTATGACCTTGCGTTCGAGGTGTTCAGCGAGGGCATCGAGATGCCGCGGCCGCAACGCAGCGCGATGCTGGCTGACCTGGTGCAGCGTTACGCCAGCCGGTTGCAGCACCATGCACGCAGCGCGCCGTACAACTGGTTCAACTTCTATGATTTCTGGCAAGGCAACGATGATGCGATCAATCCCCAACGCCGCACTGCTGGCGGGCGTGCTGCTGGCGATGGCGACGCTGAACCCCGCGCGGTCGCTGCACGCCGCAGCGTCTGAGCAAGCCCGCGTTGGCGGCGCCGCCAACGCGGTCGAGGCCGGCTGGATCCTCGACAAACTCGCGCGGCCGGCGCCGATGCGCACCGCGTTCGTCGAGCTGCGCGAGTCGCGCCTGCTGAAGAATCCATTGCGGCTCAGCGGCGAGTACCGCCGCCCGGCCGACGACGTGTTGGTGCGCGAGGTCCGCGTGCCGTACGCCGAGACCACCACGATTGTCTCGAACAAGGCCGGCGCTGGCGAGGCCACGATCGAGCGCGCCGGCAAATCGCCGCGCACGTTCTCGCTGTCGCGTGCGCCCGAACTGGCCGCCCTGCAGGCAAGCTTCGGCGCGTTGCTGTCGGGCGACCGTGCCGGCCTTGCCGAGCACTACAGCATCGACAGCGACGGCACCCGCCAGCGCTGGACCCTGACCCTTGTGCCCAGGCGCGCCGAGTTGGCCGCGCAGTTGCGCGACATCGTCCTGTACGGCCGCGGCGCCGAGCTGCGCTGCATCGAGACGCGCACTTCGGAAGCCGCCGAACCGCAGCGCACCCTGTTGGCCGGCGCCGCGCACGCCGCCGCCAGGATCGATAACGCCGCCGCCTTCGCCGCGTTGTGCCACGGCGACGGTGCGGGCGACCCATGACGCCTGCGTCCAGGCCCTGCTTGGCCGCCGCGGAGCCCGGCGCATGACCGCCGGCGCGCGCCTTGGCCTGGCGCTGGCATGGCTGGCCGTACTCGCGCTCGCCGGCGCCTGGATCGCACCGCGGCTGCAGCTGTCCGGCGACCTGCGCAAGTTCATGCCGAGCGCCCAGACCCCGGCGCAGAAACTGCTGATCGACGAGCTCGGCGAAGGCCCCGGTTCGCGCCTGCTGCTGTTGGCATTGTCGGACGCCGAACCGCAAACGCTGGCCGCGCAATCGGACGCGTTGCGTGCGGCGCTGGCTGGCGACGACCGCTTCGTCCTCGTTGCCAACGGCGGCGACGCCGGACTCGAGGCGATCCCCGAGCGCCTGCGGCCCTATCGCTACCTGCTGTCGCCGACCCTCGACCGGCACACCCTCGATGCCGAGTACCTCGGCGCCCAGCTCGACGCGCGGGTGCAGGACCTCGGCTCGCCAGCGGCAGTGCTGATCGAACCGCTGTTGCCGGCCGACCCGACCCTGGAAACCCTGGTGCTGGCCGAGAGCTGGCAGCCGGAGAACGCGCCGCAACGCCTGCACGGGGTGTGGTTCGACGCCGCCGGCGAGCAGGCGCTGCTGGCGGTACAGACCCGGGCAGCCGGGTTCGACCCGACCGGCCAGCAGCAGGCGGTCACTGCGATCGAGACGGCGTTTGTCGACACCCGCGGCGACAGCTCCTCCAAATTGACCGTGACCGGCCCGGGCGCGTTTTCGGTCGAGGTCGGCGGCCGCACCCAGCGCGAGGCCAGCCGTATCGGCACGCTCGACACCGTGCTGTTCGCGTTGTTGTTGGCGCTGGCCTATCGCAGCTGGAAGGCGCCGTTGCTGGGCGCGTTGCCACTGGCCAGCGGCGGCTTGGCCGGGCTGGCCGCGGTCGCGCTCGGCTTCGACGGTGTCCACGGCATCACCGTTGCGTTCGGCTTCACCCTGGTTGGGGTCGCCCAGGATTACCCGATCCACCTGTTCAGCCACCAGCGTCCGGGACTGTCGCCGTGGGCCAGCGCGCGTGCGTTATGGCCGACCCTGGGCACCGGTGTACTCGCGACCTGTATCGCCTATCTGACCTTCATGGTCTCGGGCGTCGACGGCTTGCAGCAGCTGGCGGTCTTCACGGTCGCGGGCCTCGCCACCGCGGCGCTGGCCACCCGGTTCCTGCTGCCGGGGCTGATCGACCCCGCTCCGCGCGACGTCGCCGACCTGGGTTGGCTGGCGCGGACGTGGTCGCGGCTGGCACGCTGGCCGCGGCTCGGCGTGGCCGGTGGGCTGGTGATCGCGGCGCTGGCGATCGCGGTGGCGACGTTCGCGCCGGCTCCGTTCTGGCAGAACGACCTGTCGAAACTTACCCCGGTGCCGGCCGACGCGCTGGCGCGTGACGCGCAACTGCGCCACGAACTGGGCGCGCCCGACGTACGCTACCTGGTCGCGCTGCACGGCAACGACGCCCAGGCGGTGCTGCGTGCGTCCGAGCAACTGGTGCCGGCGCTGCGTCGCTTGCGCGCCGACGGCGCGGTCGCCGGGTTCGACCTGGCCGCGCGCTACCTGCCCAGCGCCGCGACCCAGCGCGCCCGACAGGCGAAGCTGCCCGACGCCGCCACGTTGCGCGCCGCGCTGGACGCCGCGACCGCCGCCAGTCCGTTCCGTGGCGACGTGTTCGCGCCATTCCTTGCCGATGTCGAGACCGCGCGCACCGCGCTGCCGCTGGGCATCGACGACCTCGCCGGCACCGCCCTGGCGACCCGCGTCGACGGCCTGCTGCTGCGCGACGATGACCACGCTACCGCGCTGGTCGCGCTCAGCGGCCTGACCGATCCGGCCGCGGTCGCCGCGGTGGCGGCGCAACACGGCGCCCAACTGCTCGACCTCAAGCAGGCGTCGGAGTCGCTGGTCGCCGAATACCGGGTGCGCCTGCTGTGGGCGCTGGCGCTGGCAGCGCTGCTGCTGGTAGCGGTGGTCTGGGCATCGCTGCGCGCGCCGCGACGGGTGCTGCGGGTGCTCGCGCCGATGGCGCTGACCACGGTGCTGGTGCTGGCGGTGCTGCGCGCGTTCGGCGTCGAGTTGAACCTGTTCCATCTGGTCGCGCTGATCCTCGCCGCTGGCCTCGGCCTCGATTACGCGCTGTTCTTCGACCACGCCGGCGACGACCGCGACAGCCAGTTGCGCGCCCTGCACGCGATCATCGTGTGCAGCGCGATCACCTTGCTGGTATTCGCGTTGCTGGCGACTTCCAGCATCCCGGTGTTGCGCGCGATCGGCAGCACTGTCGCGCTCGGGGTGCTGGGCAACTTCGTGCTGGCGCTGCTGATCGTGCGGCGGCCGGCCCATGGCGCCGCGGCAGGTGGGGCGTGAGCGGGCGCGGCATCGCCGGGCGCGAGCGGATCGCCGCGCTGATTCCGCACCAGGGCGGGATGTGCCTATGGGACGAGGTGGTCGACTGGGACGTGGCCGGTATCCGCCTGCGTGGCGGTCGCCATCGTGACCCGGCCAATCCGCTGCGCAGCGCCGGCCGCCTGCGCGCGGTGCACCTGTGCGAATACGGCGCGCAGGCGATGGCGGTACACGGCGGCCTGCGCGCGGGTGGCGGCGCATCCCCCGGCATGCTGGTCGCGTTGCGCGGGGTGCAACTGCATGTCGCCCGCATCGACGACCTCCCCGGTGACCTCGAATGTGAGGCGCAGGTGCTGATCGAGGCCGAATCCAGCCAGCAGTACGCGTTCCGGATCTGCCATGCCGGTGCGTTGCTGGCCGAGGGTCGGGCGGCGGTGATCCTGCAGCTGGCTACGTAGCTCCGCATCCCCTTGTAGGAGCGGCTTTAGCCGCGATCGTGGAGTCGTCCGCCCGTGCCGATTTCAGATCGCGGCTAAAGCCGCTTGTGTCTGCACTTTGCTCTAGCTTGGAGATGAGAGCGGAGTGCGGGACGCCGACCAGCCGGGGTGCCCGAAAGCACGTGTAGGAGCCAGGGCGCCCGCACTCCAGA
>JBOHYB010000076.1:0-4370 GCA_050737695.1 Lysobacter sp.
AGTCTGGAGTGCGGGCGCCCTGGCTCCTACACGTGCTTTCGGGCACCCCGGCTGGTCGGCGTCCCGCACTCCGCTCTCATCTCCAAACTAGAGCAAAGTGCAGACACAAGCGGCTTCAGCCGCGATCGGATGTTCGGTCGCTCGACCGCTTTCAGATCGCGGCTGAAGCCGCTCCTACAAAAAAGTCATGCCTGGTCAGGCGTGCAGCGCCCTGGAGTCGCTTTCACCTGGCGGGTGGGGGCAATCGGCATTGCGTCGCGTGCCGGCTTCGCCCGCGTCGTGTTGACGGACCAACTGGTTGTGGATCGTGCGTACGCTGACGCCGAGTGCGCGGGCGGTGCGGGTCTTGTCGTTGCCGTAGCGGGCCAGGGTCTTGCGCAGCATCTCCTGCTCGACCTCGGCATAGCTCATGCCGACGGCGAAACTGACGGTGTCGCCGCGCGATGGGGCCGCCAGCCCGTCGGGAACCTGGAGGTACACGCGGTCGCCGTCGCTGAGGATGTAGGCGCGCTGGACGACGCTGCGCAACTGGCGCACGTTGCCGGGCCAGCTGTAGTGGCGCAGCACCTGCTCGGCGTCGGGCGCGAGTTGTTTGCACAGGCCGTGCTCGGCGTTGAGGCGTTCGATGAAGTGTTGTGCGAGCAACAGCCGATCGTCGCCGCGCGCGCGCAACGGCGGCAGCACCACGATGAAATCGGCGAGCCGGTAGAACAGGTCCTCGCGCAGCCTGCCCTCGTCGATCGCCAGCATCGGGTCGCGGTTGGTCGCGGCGACCATCCGCGCGTCGAAGCCGATCGCGGCAGTGCCGCCGACCCGGGTGAGGGTGCCGCTCTCGAGCGCGCGCAACAGGTAGACCTGCAGCGCCGGCGGCATCTCGGCGACCTCGTCGAGGAATAACGTGCCGCCGTGGGCCTGCTCGAAAAATCCGATGTGCCGCGCGGCCGCGCCGGTGAAGCTGCCGCGCTCGTGGCCGAACAGGTGGCTGGCGAGCAGGTCGGGAGCGATGGCACCGCAGTTGACCGCGATGAACGGACCGTCGCGACCGCTGCGCTCATGCAGGGCCCGCGCAATCAGTTCCTTGCCGGTGCCGCTTTCGCCGGTAACCAGCACCGAGGCGGTGGTAGGCGCGATCTTCGCCAGATCGTCCTGCACGCCGCGCAACGCGTCGCACTCGCCGATCATGCAGTCGATGGATGTGTCATGCGCTCCCGTAGCCATGGGCGACACGCTAGTCGCGCCACGGTTAACGGGTCGTCACCGATGTGTTGCGGCAAAACGACCGGTGCGGCTGAACACGGCCACATCGGCTGTATGCGGAATGAAGCGTTCAGCCACGTCCGCGCGCGTTCAGCCGGCGCCGACGACCTCGATCACCGCGTCGTCGATGCCATCGAAGCCGTTGACCGCGACCCGCTGGCCGACCCGGATCTTGCAGGTCTTGCGCAGCTCGACCGCGCCGTCGACGGTCACCGCGCCACTGGCGACCAGCATCTTTCCGGCGCCACCGCTGTCGCACAGCCCGGCCAGCTTGAGCAACTGGTTGAGTTCGACGTGCTCGCGGTCGAGTTCGAAGACGAGTGCCTGCATTGGGATACGGGTGCGGATGGGCGCTCAGGGTCGCAGCGCGACCGGCTGCACGCAATAGACGGAGGGCGGCGCCCGTGACCGCCTGGCTGAACCGAAAAACCCGGCGATGGTCATGGACGTGGCATCGGCCGGCCGCGACAATGGATGGATCCTTCCGGAGCTTCCGCTGTGAATCCCCCCGCAACCCCGCTCGATCCCGCCGCTGACCCTGCCGCGCCGCAGGCCACCGTCACCAACCTGCGCAAGCTGTGCGCGCAGTTCGCCAAGCCGCACCTGGGCCGCGCGAGTTGGCAGTTGATCAACACCCTGGTGCCGTTCGCCGCGCTGTGGGCGTTGATGGCGTGGAGCGTGGTGGCTGACTGGGGCTATGGCTGGACCCTGCTGCTGGCGCTGCCGACCGCGGGCCTGTACGTGCGCACCTTCATCATCCAGCACGACTGCGGCCACGGCTCGTACTTCGCCGACCCGCGCCTCAACGACACCGTCGGCCGCTGTCTCGGGCTGGTCACGCTGTTCCCGTACGGCTACTGGAAGAAGACCCACGCGGTCCACCACGGCACCTCGGGCAACCTCGACCGCCGCGAGATGGGCGACATCGAAACCCTGACCGTCGCCGAGTACCAGTCGCTGTCGTGGTTCCGTCGCTTCTGCTACCGCTTCTACCGCAGCACCCCGGTGTTGCTGGGAATCGGCCCGGTCTACCAGTTCGTGATCAAGCACCGTTTCCCGTTCGACCTGCCGTTCTCGTGGAAGCGCGAGTGGGCCAGCGTGCTGCTCAACAACCTGATGCTGCTGCTGGTCGGCGGCGCGATGGGCTTCGCGATCGGCTGGCACACCGTGCTGCTGGTGCATCTGCCGGTGGTGCTGATCGCGGGCGCCGCGGGCGTGTGGCTGTTCTACGTGCAGCACACCTTCGAGCAGACCTACTGGACCCGCAAGGGCGAGTGGGACTCGCACCAGGCCGCGATTGCCGGCAGCTCGTTCTACGACCTGCCGCGGGTGATCCACTGGTTCACCGGCAATATCGGCTACCACCACATCCACCACCTCGCCAGCCGGATCCCGAACTACCGCTTGCGCGAGTGCTTCGAGTCCAATCCGCTGCTGCAGGCGGCGCCGCGGCTGACGATGTGGAGCAGCCTCAAGAGCGCGCGGCTGAAGTTGTGGTGCGAGGAAACCCAGCGGATGGTCGGCTTCCCGAAGCGCGTGCGCGGCCACGCCGCCTAACCACGCCGGCTAACCCCCGGCGCCGCGCGAAGCTGCGATCATGGCGGTATGACCGACATCGCCCCAGACCTTACGTTCGCCTCGTTGTCGTTGTCGCCGGCCCTGCTGCAGGGCGTCGATGCGTTGGGCTACCAGCAGCTCACCCCGATCCAGGCGCAAAGCCTGCCGGCGATCCTCGGCGGCCGTGATCTGATCGGCCAGGCGCCGACCGGCAGCGGCAAGACCGCCGCGTTTGGACTCGGCCTGTTGCACCGGATCGACCCGGGCAAGATCCAGACCCAGGCGCTGGTGCTGTGCCCGACCCGCGAACTTGCCGACCAGGTCGGCAAGCAGTTGCGCAAGCTCGCGGTCGGCATCCCCAACGTCAAGGTCTCGGTGTTGTGCGGCGGCATGCCGCTGGCGCCGCAACTGGCGTCGCTGGCGACCCACGACCCGCAGGTGGTGGTCGGCACCCCCGGCCGCATCCAGGAGCTGCTGCGCAAGAAGGCGCTGCACCTGCGCGGCGTGCGCACGCTGGTGCTGGACGAGGCCGACCGCATGCTCGACATGGGCTTCGAGGAGCAGATCAAGGAGGTGGTCGGCAAGACCCCGAAAGAGCGGCAGACCTTGCTGTTCTCGGCGACCTATCCCGAGACGATCCGCAAGATCGGAAACGCGATGCTGCGCGAGCCGCTGGAGGTCACGGTCGAAAGCCACGCCGAACAGGTGCCGGTCGAGCAGCATTTCTTCGAGGTCGACCCGGCCCGCAAGACCCAGTTGCTGGCGGCCTTGCTGCTGGAGTACCGGCCCGAGTCGTGCGTGGTGTTCTGCAACATGCGCCGAGACACCGACGAGGTCGCCGGCTCGCTGGAACATTACGGATTCACCGCGCTGGCGTTGCACGGCGACATGGAGCAGCGCGACCGCGACGAGGTGCTGGTGCGCTTCGCCAACCGCAGCTGCAGCGTGCTGGTGGCCAGCGACGTCGCCGCGCGCGGGCTCGACGTCGAGGACCTGGCGGCGGTGGTCAATTACGAGCTACCGACCGACCCGGACGTGTATGTGCACCGCATCGGCCGCACCGGCCGCGCCGGCAAGGGCGGGGTCGCGCTGAGCCTGTGCAGCCCCCGCGAGGTGGCGCGCGCGCAGGCGCTGGAGGCGGCCGATGCCGTTGGGGGCAAGCCGTTGCAGTGGCGTCGCGCGGTGCCATTGGCCGGCCGCGCATCGAACGTGCCGGCCGCGGCGATGGCGACGCTGCGCATCGACGCCGGCCGCAGCGATAAGCTGCGTCCGGGTGACATCGTCGGCGCGCTGACCGGCGACGCCGGGCTGCCGGTGGCGGCGATCGGCAAGATCGACGTGTTCGCGACGCGTTCGTACGTCGCGATCGCCCGCGACAAGGCCGGCACCGCGCTGGCGCGGCTGCGCGAAGGCAAGATCAAGGGCCGCCGGTTCCGGATCAACCGGCTGTAGGAGCTCTTCGCTCTGGGTTTCGGGCTCTTGTCCGACTGGACTTCCTTCGGCCGTAGGAGCGGCTTTAGCCGCGATCGGTAATCGGCGCGGGCGAACGATTACCG
>JBOHYB010000077.1:0-4367 GCA_050737695.1 Lysobacter sp.
GACAAACCGGTTCCTGTAGCTGCCGCGTTCCAACTCGGCATTGTCGAGCAAGGCGACGATGCCGCTGCCGAGGTTGTTGGCGGCGATGTGTTCGAGCGTGAGCGGGATAAAGCGCCCGCCCGGATGGGTCGGGTGCTGGGTCAGGGTGAACGCATGGCCGGCCGCGAGGCCGCGGGCGCTGCCGGCGCCCATGTGCAGGCGTTGCGGCAGGCGCAGGGCGTCCAGTTGCAGGTCGGCGGCGAGGTCGGCGCGGCGACGCTCGGCGAAGCGGCCGGACTGCGCGGCGGTGTAGACCTCGCGGGTCGGCAGGTTCGGGCCGGCCGGGTCGGCGTCGAGGGCGGCGGCGTGGGCCTCGACCCGTTCGGGCTGCCAACTGGCGGTGGTGACGGCGTTGGCGGTGGCCTGGCGCTGCTCGGTGAAGTGGCTGATGGCATCGAGCGACTCGGTCGCGTCGATGCGGTGGAAGCGCACTGTCGCCGGGTTGGCGTCGACCACCTCAGCATCGCGGTCGAAGATCACCAGGGTGTGGCGGGCCTCCGAATCGCCGGCCGCCTCATCCGGGACCGCGCTTTGCGCGTGCTCGAAGCGCCAGGCCAGGCCGGCCTCGGCAAGCAAGCGGAACACGAAGTCGTGATCGCTCACGCGGTACTGGGTCTTGGTCGGGAACACCGGTAGCGACTGGGTCGCATCGATCCGGTACGACGCTTGCGGGTAGTCGTCGAAGATCCGCTCGACCACGCCGAGGGCGTCGAGGTCCTGGAACACCAGGGCATTGCGGCGCAGCTTGAGGAACGCGGTCCACGGTTCCAGCGTCAGCCGGTAGCGGGCCAGCCCGCCGTCGCTGCCGAGCGGCGCGACCTTGGTGCAGTGGCCGTGCCAGTGGCGGTGGCCGCCGTCCGCTTGCCGCAGCCGCAGTGACAGCGGCTGCCCGATCAGCGCCTTGGCGTCGAGGAAGGCCGAGGTCGAGAGGCAGTCGATATCGAACTTGAAGTCTGCGCAGACCGACTCAAAGCCTTCAAAGCGTTCGACCACCAGTGCGCCGGGCAGCGCGGTATCGATCTCGATCAGGCGGGTGTCTTGCGCCAGTGATGCCAGCAATTGACTGGCCGTCGCGGTGAGCGACTGGACATCCATATCCATGTGGGTTCCATCCATTCCATTTGATGTTCCGCCCTGGCCCCACCTTCAGGCAGGCGGGCGTTGGACTTGTGCAGATTATCACCCTTTATCCTGTCGACTTGCAGTGCCCCGCACGCGGGTGGCGCTCCGGTTGGTGCCCGGTACTCAGGCTGCCGATGGAAACGCTCTTTCAATCACGTCCCCGAAAGGCAGATCGGCCGGCATCGTCCCCATCGCCAGTCCATGCGCCCCGCCGAGCCGGCTGCGACAGAACGCCTCGGCGATGGGACTGCCCGCCTGTAGCAGCACGCTGCCCTGCAGGCACAACGCCAGGTGCTCGACGAAGGTGCGCGCGGCGGCCGGTTCGATGACGGTGCCGCGCTGCAACGACGCGTGCAGTCGCCGGATCGCGGCGGCGTGATCGGGTTGTCCGCCATCGCCGGCACGTTGCAACTCCGCCGACAATGCCGCGCCGGTGTCAGGCTCCCTCTCCAGCGCGCGCAGCACGTCCAGGCACTGGATGTTGCCGCTGCCTTCCCAGATCGAATTGAGCGGCGCCTGCCGGTACAGCCGCGGCAGGAGCGATTCCTCGACGTAGCCGTTGCCGCCGACGCACTCCTGCGCCTCGTTGACGAACGCCGGTGTGCGCCTGCACAGCCAGTACTTGCCGAGCGCGGTGCCGATGCGGGCGAAGGCGGCTTCAGCCGGATCGCGAGGCGCCGCATCGACCGCGCGGGCGATGCGCATCGACAACGCCAGCGCTGCCTCGGCCTCGATTGCGAGATCGGCCAGCACGTTGGCCATCAACGGATGCTCGACCAGACGCTTGCGGAACGTGCGCCGGTGCCGGCAATGGTGGATCGCCTGGGCCAGCGCCATGCGCATCTGCGCGGCGGCGCCGAGCATGCAGTCGAGTCGGGTCAGCATCACCATTTCGAGGATGGTGGCGATGCCGCGGCCCTCCTCGCCCACCCGATGCGCCCAGGCGCCGCAGAACTCGACCTCCGATGAGGCGTTGGACCAGTCGCCAAGCTTGTCCTTCAGTCGGATCAGCCGGAACGTGTTCTTGCCGCCATCGGGCAACCGACGCGGCATCAGCAGGCAGGTCAGGCCGCCTGGCGCCTGCGCCAGCACCAGGAATCCGTCGCTCATCGGTGCCGAGAAGAACCATTTGTGGCCGACCAACCGGTACTCGCCATCGGCGCCGATGGGCGTCGCGGTGGTGGTGTTGGCGCGCACGTCGCTGCCGCCCTGCTTCTCGGTCATGCCCATGCCGAGGGTGACACCGCGTTTGTCGGCGATCGGCAGTTCGCGCGGGTCGTAGTGCTTTGCTGCGGCCTTGTCGGCCCACTCGGCCAGCGCCGGTTCGCGACGCAGCACGGGGACCGCGGCGTGGGTCATGGTCAGCGGGCAGCTGGTGCCGGGTTCGACCTGGTGATGCAGGTAGCTCAAGGCGGCGCGGGCCACGTGCGCACCGGGCACGGGCTCCCGCCACGACAAGCCGGTCACACCGTGCTCGACCGCGGCCTGCATCAACGCGTGATAGTTGGGATGGAACTCGACCCGGTCGATCCGGTGGCCGTGACCATCATGACTGCGCAAGCGCGGGCGGTCACGGTGGGCATCGAAGCTCAGCTCGTACAGGGTGCTGCCCGCGAGTGCGCCGTACGTGGCGATGCGTTCGGAAAACCCGCTCGCACCCTCGCGTTGCAGCGCCTCGCGCAGGGCCATGTCGTCCGCCCACAGGTCGCGTGGGGCGAACGCGGGCGGCTGGTTGTCGACCTCGTGTGTTTCGAATTCGAACTGGCTTGCCGGCTGCGACGGGTTCATCACCGACTCCGCTTGTTGCCTGCAGATGAATCTAGCACCAGGGTCCGCCTTGCGCAGGCATCGCGATGCCTTCATGAGAAGCACAAAAAAGCCCCGCCGAAGCGGGGCTTTTCAACCATGCCGGAGTGTCACTCGACCGGCGTGATATCGGACGCCTGCGCGCCTTTCGGGCCCTGGGTCAGCTCGTAGCTGACGCGCTGGCCTTCCTGCAGGCTGCGGAAGCCCTTGGAATTGATCGCGGAGAAATGCGCGAACACATCCGCGCTGCCATCTTCGGGCGAAATGAAGCCGAAGCCCTTCGCGTCGTTGAACCACTTCACGGTACCGTACGTCATATCCTGGAAAACCTCATGCTGGATTCGTTGTCGCGTCGCGGTGCGGGGGAAAGGCCGGACGCGGGCCGAGTATGCAAACTGAACGGTCGCTTGACAATCGCGTTTGCGGGTTTAGTCCGCAGTTTTGCGGCTCAACAGCGCGCGCAGCAGCGATGGCAGGCCCGATGACGCCGCCGCGACGTTGTCGAGCACATCCTGCAGGGTGATCACCTCATCGGGGTCCGGGCCGGCGCCGGCGGCCCAGTTGGCGACGATCGCCAGGCAGGCGTAATCGAGGCCCAACTCGCGCGCGAGGCCGGCTTCGGGCATGCCGGTCATGCCGACCAGGTCGCAACCGTCACGCTTCATCCGCGCGATCTCGGCACGGGTTTCCAGGCGCGGGCCTTGGGTGGCGCCGTAGCAGCCGCCATCGACCAGCGCGACACCGGCCGCGGTCGCGGCGTCCACCACCGCCCTGCGCAATGAACGGGTGTAGGGCTCGCCGAAATCGACGTGGATGACTTCGCTTCCGGCCTCCTCGCAGATCGTCGAAACCCGGCCCCAGGTGTAGTCGATCAACTGGTCGGGACAGCCGAGCGCGCGCGGGCCGAAGCGTTCGGTGATGCCACCGACGGTATTGAGCGCAAGCACGCGCTGTGCGCCGATCGCCTTCAGCGCGGCGAGGTTGGCGCGGTAGTTGATCTGGTGCGGCGGCAGCGAATGGCCTTCGCCGTGGCGGGCCAGGAAGGCGATGCGGTGCCCGTCGAGGCTACCAACCCGGATCGGCCCGGATGGTGCGCCGAAGTGGGTCATCGGCTGGTGGGTTTCGACGTCCTGCAGGTCGGCCAGTCGGTACAGGCCGGTGCCGCCGATCACGGCCAGTTCGATCGGGTGGGTTTCGGTAGTCATGCCATGCATCTTGCTCTTGTAGGAGCGGCTTCAGCCGCGATCGTGGAGACGGCACGCGCGACCAGGCATCCGATCGCGGCTAAAGCCGCTTGTGTCTGCACTTTGCTCTAGCTTGGAGATGAGAGCGGAGTGCGGGACGCCGACCAGCCGGGGTGCCCGAAAGCACGTGTAGGAGCCAGGGCGCCCGCACTCCAG
>JBOHYB010000078.1:0-4356 GCA_050737695.1 Lysobacter sp.
ATCTGGAGCCGGACGAGCGGCCAAGCATCCGATCGCGGCTGAAGCCGCTCCTACGACCGCAGGAAGTCCAGTCGGACAAATGCATGGAGTCCGGCGGCTAGATCAGCAGGTCGATCCAGCCCGCCGCCATCGCCGCCAGTTGCCCCGAGAGTACCCCGAACACCGCGACGGCGACCGCGCCGACCGCCCACGCGCCGGCCATCAGATAGCCGTCGCGTTCCAGCAAGGCCAGCGCGAACAGCAGCAGCAGGCCGCCGAACAGGAAGTTGGTGAACGGGATCGGCAGCGACAGCAACAGGCCGAGCAGGATCAGCAGCAGCCCGGTCGTCGCGCTGGCCAGGCGGTGGTCGAGCATCGCACTCGCGCGCGGGCGCACCAACCGCTCCAGCCGCCCCAGCCACGGCGACAGCAGGTCGCGGAAATGGCTGACCGAATGCCGGTGCGGGCCGTGCCGGGCGATGAACTTCGGCAGCCATGGGTTGCGCAGCCCGATCAGCAACTGCGCGCCGATCAGGATCACCAGCGGGCCGCTGATCGCGCCGCCGACCCCGGGGATCGGGATGAAGGCGGGCAGGGTGGAGACGAACAGCAGCATGCCGAACGAGCGCTTGCCGAGCCCGGCGAATACGTCGCCGAGCTTGACCACGTCGTCGGGGTGACCAACCGTGAAGGCATCCAGCAGGTCGCGGGTGCCTGCTTCGTGGAGGGCTTCGGGTCTATCCGCTGGTGTCATCGTTGTCCGGGTCCTGCACGAGTTCGCGCTGCAGCAGCAACTTGTCGATGCGTGGGCCATCGAGGTCGACCACCTCGATCCGCCATCCCGGCCAGGAGAAATGCTCGCCGACGTTGGGGATGCGGCCGAAGTGGCTGATCACCATGCCTGCGGCAGTGTGGAAATCGTGTTCATCCTCGCCCGGCACCGTGTTGCCGACCAGTTCGCGCAGGTCCTCGACATGCAGTGAGCCGTCGATCAGCCAGGAGCCGTCGGCGCGCTCGACCACCGGCGAGGAGCTTTCGTCGTAGCTTTCGGAGGCGGGGTTCATGCCGGCCTGGATCCGGCCGATCACCGCGCCCATCACGTCGTTGACCGTGACCAGGCCGGTGACGTCGCCGTATTCGTCGACCACCAGCGCCAGCGACTGCTGCTCTTCCCGGAAGATCTCCAGCAGCTTCAGCGCGTGGGTCGACTCCGACACGAACAGCGCCTCGCGCATGTTGCCGAACAGGTCGATCGCCACGCCCGGCGCCAGCGCCCGCAGCAGCGACTTGGCCTCGACCACGCCGACCACGTCCTGGTCGCTGCCGCGCAGCACCGGGAAGCGCGAGAACGGCGACTGGCGCATGGTCGCCAGGTTCTCGTCCAGGGTGGCGTCGGCGTCGAGCCAGCTGATCCGCGTGCGCGGGGTCATCAGGCTGTCGGTCAGGCGATCGCCGAGGCCCAGCACGCGGTTCATCATCTTGCGTTCGTCGGCGTCGATCACGCCCTGCTCGTGGCTCTCGCTGACCAGCAGGCGGATCTCCTCCTCGCTGATCGCGCTGCGGGCGTCGTCCTTGATCCCGAGCATCCGCAGCACCGCGCGATTGATCGCGCCCAGCGCTGAAACCACCGGCGTGGCGGCGGTCGCCAGCCCCGACAGCGGTATCGCGACCGCGCAGGCGATGCGCTCCGGGTTGGTCAGCGCCAGTCGCTTCGGGATCAGCTCGCCGAAAATGACCTGGGCGGCGGTGATCAGCCCGACCGCGGTGCCGATGCCGATGCCTTGCGCGTATTCATGGGCGGCCGGCCACAAGCCGTCGATCCAGCCGGCGATGACCAGGCCGATCGCCTCGCCGCCGAACAGGCCGGTCAACACGCCGATCAGGGTGATGCCGACCTGCACCGTCGACAGCAGGTTGTCGGGATGCTCGGCCAGCGCCAGTGCCTTGCGCGCGGCGCGGCTGGGATGGGCGGGGTCTTCGGCGAGCTGCTTGAGGCGCAGCTTGCGCGAGGTCATCAAGGCCATCTCCGACATCGCGAAGAAGGCATTGAGGACGATCAGCGCCAGGACGATCAGGATTTCCAGCATGCTTCCGGGTCCGGTGGCTGGAGTCCATGCGGGTGCCGGTCCGGAAGGCAGCCGGCAGGCGGAGGTTTGGGGTCGTCGTCCATGTGATGGATTGGTCGTACCAGCTCGTCGTGGCGGTTCGGTGTCGCGCTATCGCAGCGGATGAGGCGCCGGAGGATGGTATCAGGTCGCCCCGGCCGCCCGGGATGAGCGTCGGACGGAAGCGCGATTGTCGCTAAATTGTCATAATCCACGCCGCCGACGCGTTCACCGTTGGTTTAGCGACGGCCCAGCCCGTTTCCCGCTCCTTTGCCTGTCCGACTGGCACGACGAGGTCATAACCGATGTTCTCCCTGCAAACCATGTTCGGCCAAGGCCATCAGTTCTACACGCTGCTCGAGGATGCCGCGGTCGCCGCGCACGACAGCACCAAGGCCCTGCATGTGATGCTCAAGGGCTCGGAGCGGCAGCCGGCGCTGGATGCCTTCAAGCTGGCCCGCCAGCGCGAACGCGACGCTTCCGACAAGATCAGCCAGGCACTGGTCGACAGCTTCATCACCCCGATCGAGCGTGAGGACATCGAGGCATTGGGTTCGGCGCTGTACAAGATCCCCAAGCAGGTCGAGAAGTTCGCGGACCGTTACTCGATGGCGCTGCAGCACCTGGAGCACATCGACTTCGCCCCGCGCGCGGCGATGCTGGAGGAAGCCGCGGCGGTGGTGGTCGACATGGTCAAGGCGCTGCGCAAGATGAACCTGGAGCAGATGAAGGCGCTCAGCGACAAGCTGCGCTCGCTGGAGAACGAGGCCGACCGGCTGATGCTGGAGCTGTACCGCGATATCTATTCGGGCAAGCTCGACCCGCTGCAGATGTTCCTGCTCAAGGAATTCTTCGAAATCCTGGAGAAGGCCATCGACCGCTGCCGCGAAGCCGGCGTGGTGGCCTATGAAATTGTCCTGAAGAACTCCTGAGGGCCGCGGGATGCTCACCCTGGTCCTGATCGTGGTGCTGGTCGCGCTGATCTTCGAGTACGTCAACGGCTTCCACGACACCGCCAACTCGATTGCCACGGTGGTCGCCACCAAGGTGCTGTCGCCGGCGCAGGCGGTGATGATGGCCGCCAGCACCAACCTGATCGGCGCGCTGTGGGGCACCGCGGTGGCCAAGACGATCGCCTCCGGGTTGATCGATGCCGGAGTCGTGGATGTCGGTGCGCAGTTGATCCTGTGCGCGCTGCTCGGCGCGGTGATCTGGAACCTGATCACCTGGTGGCTCGGCCTGCCGTCGTCGTCGTCGCACGCCTTGATCGGTGGCCTGGTCGGTGCCGCGTTCGCCGCCGCCAGCAACGATTTCGGCGCGATCATCTGGTCGGAGCCGGCCGACCCCTGGTACAAGAGCGCCGGCGTGCTGTGGAAGGTGGTCGTGCCGATGGTCAGTTCGCCGGTGCTGGGCTTCACCGCCGGCTTCCTGCTGATGGGCGTGCTGTTCGCGATCATCTCGGCGATGGCGCGCAGTGGCGGTTTCCTGACCCGGCTGGCGCGACCGCGCTGGGTCAACGCGTTCTTCGGCAAGGCGCAACTCGCCAGTGCCGGCTACATGGGCTTCGCCCACGGCATGAACGACGCGCAGAAGACCATGGGCATCATCGCGCTGTTGCTGGTCAGCGCCCAGGCCAATGGCGTGCTCGACGACCTGCCGGGCTGGCTGGCGTTCCTGCATCCGTCGCCGGGTGCGCTGACCGATGGCGACATCGACCTGTGGATCAAGCTGACCTGCGCGGTGGTGATGGCCGCCGGTACCGCTGCCGGCGGCTGGCGCATCATCAAGACCCTGGGCCACAAGCTGGTCAAGCTGCATCCGATTCACGGGTTCGCCGCCGAAGCGAGTGCGGCCTCGGTGATCACCCTGGCCAGTTCGCTGGGCATCCCGGTGTCGACCACCCACAACATCTCGTCGGCGATCATGGGCGTGGGCACGGCCAAGCGCTTCAATGCGATCAAGTGGACGGTGGTCGAGAAGATGATCTGGGCGTGGATCCTGACCATCCCGCTTGCCGGCGGCATGGCCTACGGCCTGTTCCGGTTGATGGAGGCGATGGGCTGGGCATAGTTCGGACGCACAGAACCCTGCTTTTTGTAGGAGCGGCTTTAGCCGCGATCGGATGTTTGATCGTGCGAGACCGACTCCAGATCGCGGCTGAAGCCGCTTGTGTCTGCACTTTGCTCTAGTTTGGAGATGAGAGCGGAGTGCGGGACGCCGACCAGCCGGGGTGCCCGAAAGCACGTGTAGGAGCCAGGGCGCCCGCACTCCA
>JBOHYB010000079.1:0-4016 GCA_050737695.1 Lysobacter sp.
GGCAAGTGCGCCAAGGTGGCCCTGGTCGCCTGCATGCGCTCTTTCCTGGGACGACTGAACGCCATGATCCGCGATGGCGCACCTTGGGTCCCGCAGCCGATTTGAAGAAGACAGTTGCTCCTACAGAAAAGCCACTCGTCAGGCCACGCGACTGCGGCGGGCGCGGGTCAGGTGGACCAGCAGCAGCGAAATCGCCGCGGGGGTCATGCCGGGGATGCGCTGGGCCTGGCCAACGGTTTGCGGGCGGACCTGGCCGAGCTTGCCGCTGAGTTCCAGCGACAGGCCGTGGACCCGGCCGTAGTCGAAGTCGACCGGGATCGCGGTGGTCTCATGGCGCTGCTGGCGGGCGATCTCCTCAAACTGGCGGTCGAGGTAGCCGGCGTACTTGACCCCGATCTCGACCTGCTCGGCGACCGCCGGGTCGGCGACCGCGGGGCCGAGCGCGGGCACGGCGAGCAGCCGGGCGTAATCGAGTTCGGGCCGCTTCAGGAGGTCGCGGGCGCTGCCTTCGCGGCTGGGTTCGATGCCAAGGTGCGCGGCGATCTCGCGCCCGAGCGGATTGTTCGGCGAAACCCGGAGCGCGCCGAGCCGGGTGTGCTCGGCCTCGATCGCCTCGCGCTTGGCCTCGAACGCGGCAAACCGCGCGTCGCCAACCAGACCGAGCTCGCGACCGACCGGGGTCAGCCGCAGGTCGGCGTTGTCCTCGCGCAGTTGCAGGCGGTACTCGGCGCGCGAGGTGAACATCCGGTACGGCTCGGTGGTGCCGTGGGTGATCAGGTCGTCGACCAGCACGCCGAGGTAGGCCTGGTCGCGGCGCGGGCTCCAGCCATCGCGCCCCTGGACCTGCCGCGCGGCGTTGAGGCCGGCCAGCAGGCCCTGCGCGGCGGCCTCCTCGTAACCGGTGGTGCCGTTGATCTGGCCGGCGAAGAACAGGCCTTCGACCGCCTTGGTCTCCAGCGTGGCCTTGAGGCCGCGCGGGTCGAAGAAGTCGTATTCGATGGCGTAGCCGGCGCGGGTGATGTGCGCCTGCTCGAAGCCTCGGATGCTGCGCACCAGCTCCAGTTGCACGTCGAACGGCAGCGAGGTCGAAATGCCGTTCGGGTAGATCTCGGCGACGCCAAGGCCCTCGGGCTCGACAAAGATCTGGTGGCTGGCCTTCTCGGCGAAGCGCACCACCTTGTCCTCGATCGACGGGCAGTAGCGCGGGCCGATGCCCTCGATCTGGCCGGTGTAGAGCGGGCTGCGGTCGAGCGCGGCGCGGATGATCTCGTGGGTGCGCTCGCAGGTATCGGTGATCCAGCACGAGACCTGCCGCGGGTGGTCGGCGCGCGAACCCATGAACGAGAACACCGGGCGCGGGTCGTCGCCGGGCTGCTCGCGCATCTCCGTGTAGTCGAGGCTGCGGCCGTCGATCCGCGGCGGGGTGCCGGTCTTGAGGCGGTCGACCACGAACGGGCCGTCGCGCAACCGCGCCGCCAGCGTCTGCGCCGGCGGATCGCCCGCCCGACCGGCGGCGTAGGTGGTCTGGCCGACGTGGACCTTGCCGGCGAGGAAGGTGCCCGCGGTCAGCACCACCGCCGGCGCGTGGAAGCGCAGTCCGGTCTGGGTGGTAACGCCGCCGACCTTGCCGTTCTCGAAATCGATATCGTCGACCGCGGCCTGGAACACGGTCAGGCCCGGCTGGTTCTCGACCGCGCGCCGCACGAACGCGCGGTACAGATTGCGGTCGGCCTGGCAGCGGGTCGCCCGCACCGCCGGGCCCTTGCTGGCGTTGAGCCGGCGCCACTGGATGCCGGCGGCATCGGCGGCGTGCGCCATGACCCCGCCGAGGGCGTCGATCTCCCTGACCAGGTGGCCCTTGCCGATCCCGCCGATCGCCGGGTTGCAGCTCATCGCACCGACAGTCTCGATGTTATGGGTCAGCAGCAGCGTGCGCGCACCGGCGCGCGCGGCCGCCAGCGCGGCCTCGGTACCGGCGTGGCCGCCGCCGACCACGATCACGTCGTATTGGTAGAAGTTGCGGGTCATGGCAGGGCGGGAATTCTACGCCGATCAAGCACTTGTGGCGGCCGGTCGGCGGCATCCCGACGCTCTCGTTCATCGACCGGGTGATGACGTGTCAACCTTGGCACGCTTTCTGCGTTATCCCTCATGCACCCAGCGGGGCAGGCGCCAGGCGCCGGTCGGTATTGGAACAGGGGCCGACCACGCGCCCGCCGGGGAAGCACAGGGACCGAATGTCGGGGGACGTTCGGTCCCTTTTTTTGTCCCGGCGCTGCGGCCGTGGCGGCGGTCACGGTCTGCGCGCGACCGCGGTTGTTGCGGCCGTCGCCGATCGCCGATATCGGCCCTCGCGGCGCCACCGCCGACCCCTGCCCCGCAGATACGCGAAAGCCCTGCTGGGCAGGGCTTTCGGTGTAGGCGCCGACATCCGACGGGGACGGAACAGGGGGGATCCGTGATTCCTCGCCGGATGCCGACATTGAAGCAGCAACCCGATTACGTCGCAATACGACGTTGTCTGTCAATACCCGCGTCGGATCGTCAGACGAGCGGCAGCGCCAGGGTGCGTGCGATCACGGTTCGACCTTGCGCGGCCGGGCGCGACTGTCCGTGGCCCGACGCATGATCCGGTCCATCCGCGAGCCGCCGTCGTTGCCGCGGGCGCGCACCGGGGCCGGCCTCGGCACCGGCCGGGCCGGACGCGCCGGCACCGACACCGCCGGGCGCTGTACCACTGGCGAGCGCGAGCGCTCGACCCGTTCGCGCTGCAGCCGCTCGTAGTCGCGCCACGGCGCCTTGCGGTCGTCGTCGTGGTCGCGGTCCGGGCGGTGGTCGTTGTCGTCCGGGCGCGGGCGGACCACCAGCGGCGGCCGGTAGTAGCCGTACGGATAGCGGTTATGGCCGTAGCGCGACCCGTAGTACGGGTAGCCGGAATAGGGATAGCCGTACCCGGGGTAGTAGTTGCGGCCGTAGTAGCCACTGCCATAGCCGTAGGGACTGCCGTAGTGGCGGTAATCGGTGCTGGGCTGGCCGTAGTAGTAGTCGCCACGGTCCTGGCGGTAGCTGTAACCGCCGGTCATGCAGCCGCCCAGCAGCGCGACCGCGATGGCGGGTAGGAGCAGTTTTCGGATCATCATGTCAGGAACCCCCCGGGTTGATGCCACCATCGTCGGCCTGCGGCATTGAACTCGCGCTTAATTTTCAGTATGACACTTGGCCGGAATTGGCCGCTCGGAGTGAAAACGCGCCGCGGGGGCGGCGGTTGACCCTGCGCCGCTGGCCTCGGGAAACGCGCGATTGCGTTGGCCCGACAGGAAGACGCCGTGAGACTACCGCTTGCGCTAGGCTCCTTCGATGAACGCAGCCGCCGCCGATTCCCTGCCGTCGCCCGCCCCCGTCGCCAGCGCGACCGATTTCGATGCCGTGCTGGCCGCCGCCGCGCGGATCGCCCCGCACGCCCATGCCACCCCGGTGCTGCGTTCGCGCTCGCTGGACGCGCTGGCCGGCTGCGAGGTGCACTTCAAGGCCGAACACCTGCAGCGCACCGGCGCGTTCAAGTTCCGTGGCGCCTGCAATGCGGTGTGGTCGCTCGACGATGCGCAGGCCGCGCGCGGGGTGGTCACCCACTCGTCCGGCAACCACGGCGCGGCGCTGGCGCTGGCCGCGCGCACCCGCGGGATCGCCTGCCACGTGGTGGTGCCGGAGGGCGCGGTCGCGGCCAAGCTCGCCGCGATCGAGGCTTACGGTGGCACATTGCACCGCTGCGCGCCGACCATCAGCGCCCGCGAGCACGCCTGCGAGCAGCTGCGCCGCGATACCGGCGCCGAGCTGGTCCATCCGTACACCGATCCGCGGGTGATCGCCGGCCAGGGCACCGCGGTGCTGGAGCTGCTGTCGGGGCCGACCCGCTTCGACGCGGTGGTGGTACCGGTCGGCGGTGGCGGGCTGGCTGCCGGCAGCGCGATCGCCCTCGCCGCGCGCTCGCCGGCGACGCGGCTGTGGCTGGCCGAGCC
>JBOHYB010000080.1:0-3314 GCA_050737695.1 Lysobacter sp.
GCCTCGGCCTCACGCAGGAAGCCAATGATCTGTTCTTCGGTAAAACGCTTCTTCACGTCCAATCTCCTCGTCGTTGGGGATTGGACTCCAGATCGGCCTGCTACTCAAAACCGGGGGGACGTCGGATTCATTCGCCTCGTTCGCGCTTGATGTTTACGGACGCGCGCTTAGGTTAGTTCGATCGGTTGGATGCAAGCAGCTCGCTGCGTTTCAATAATATTGCTCGATCCGCTACGGTCTGGACGTGTGTCCCTGCCATGCGATCTTTGCTAAGAAGCAACGCATGGCGGACGAGCGATTGTCGAGGTCGCACTAGCGCAGGGCATCAAGAAAGCCAATTTGTTGAAGGGATCGCGCGCAGGACAAATTGGCTGCTTAGAACCGTGACGCTGGCAGTTCCACGTCGGCATGTTGCCAAGCCTGCGCGAAGTGCCGTTCCACCTCGACGGCGTCGCGCGGGCGCTGCTGCGCCTGCAGGCTCTGCGCCAGCCCGTGCAGGGACCAGCCATTGCCCGGGTTGCGTTCCAGCTCGGCGCGGTAGACCGCCTCGGCTTCGGCCGGACGGTCGGCGGCCAGCAGCAAGGCGCCGAGCGAATGCCGCACCGGCGCGTGCCAGCCCGGCGGCTCGTCATAGGGGATCTGGTCCTCGATCCCGGTCGCTTCGCGCAGCATCGCGATCGCGCCGTCGGGGTCGCCGCCGGCAGCGGCGACTTCGGCGCTCAACGTGCGTTCGGCGATCTTGACGGCGTGGCTGAGCGGGTAGCGATCCCACATCGTCAGCGTCTCCATCACCGGGTCGGCGGCAAGCCGGCGCAGTTCGGCGAGGTGACTTGCGGCGTCGTCGGCGCGCTGCTGGCGAACCGCGGCGATGCCCTGCGCGTAGTGCCAGATCGCGGTGACGTAGGGCAGGTCGGCGGCCGGGTTGGGCATCGCCGCGATCTCCTCCCAGCGGCCGAAGCGCACGCGCTCGAACCACGGCGTCATCCAGTAGTGCTGCAGGCCGGCGAATCCCGGCTGGCGCATCAGTTCGGGCAGGTCGGTGCGCTGCGCGGTGTGCAGGGCGGCGATCCGCGCGGTCTCGCTGTTGCCGGCCATGCTGGCGGCGAACCACAGGAAGTGGTGGTTGTGCGGCACGTAGCCGAGCGGGTAGACGCCGCCCACGTTGCTGCTGCAGACCGCCAGGTAGGCGTCGTCGGCGGCGATCGCGCGCTCGTTGGCGACCACCGCGTCATGCCAGCGGCCGACCCGCGCGTAGATGTGCGCCGGCATGTGGACCAGGTGGCCGGAGCCGGGGACCAGGTCGCGCAGGCGGTCGGCGGCGACGACCCCGCGCTGCGGATCGGCCGAGGCCTCGACCGCGTGGACGTACAGGTGCAGCGCGCCGGCGTGCTCGGGGGCGCGCGCGATGACCGATTCGAGGGTGGCGACGATCTCCTCGGTGTGGCCCTTGGGCTGGCGGTCGGCGTCGTAGTAGTCCCACGGCTGCAGGTCCATCAGCGCCTCGGCGTGGAAGGTGGCGGCGTCGAGGTCGTCGGGGCGGCTTTGCATCAGCACGCGGGTGGCGTCGGCGTAGGCGACGTCGAGCGGGCGGCGGTCCTGCGGCGGGTTCTCGGCGTAGCGCGCCGACAGCGCCTCGATGACGGCCTGTTCGCGTTCGCTGGAATTGGGGGCGAGGGCGCGGGCCTTCTGCAGGCGTTCCCATGCACGCGCGTTGTTCTCGGGATCCATCGCCGCATTGACGTGCGGGCCGAGCACCAGCGCGGCGCCCCACCAGCACATCGCGCAGTCGGGGTCGAGCTGGGTCGCGCGCAGGAACGAGCGCTCGGCGGCGTCGTGGTTGAAGCCGTAGGTCAGCATCAGGGCCTGGTCGAACCAGCGTTGCACCTCGGGGTGGTCGCTGGTGACGGCGAAGTGGTGATCGCCGAGGCCTTCGAGAAGCGTCGCGCCGGGCGGCGCCTCGGGCGGCGGTGTCGATTGCACGCTGGCGGCGGGCGGCTCGTGCGAGCCGGTGCAGGCGGTTGCTAGGACGATCGCGGCAACGCACAGGACGGGGTGGCGGTAACGGTTCATGACGAGCCTCCGGAAGCTCCCCCTGGACCGTTTCTACGCTTGCAGAAAGCGGTCTGCAACCGGTGGATATGTCAGGAACAAGCAAGCAAGGATCGCGCCATTCGATACCTGTAGGTGCGGCGTCGGCCGCGATCTGAAACCGTTTGCCCGCGCCGGTTCCCGATCGCGGCTGAAGCCGCTCCTACACAAGGCGATGCACGGCCAGTCGAAGGTGTCCGCAGCTACGCCTTGCCCGCGTGCTTCCCGACCCAGGCCACGTAGGCGTCCATCCAGCCCTGCAGGAACTCGCGGCTGTCCTTGCCGATACCGCCGTCGGCGTCGAACAGCCCGTCCTTGACGTGGATGAAGGCCTCCGGCTGGCCGAGGGTCGGCACGTCCAGGTAGGCCAGCATGTTGCGCAGGTGCTGCTGCGCCAGTGCGCTGCCGATCGAGCCGATGGAGGCGCCGATCACGCCGGCCGGCTTGTCCTTCCATGCGCTCTGGCCGTACGGCCGCGAGGCGTGGTCGATCGCGTTCTTGAGCACGCCCGGCACCGAGCGGTTGTATTCCGGGGTGACGAACAGGATGCCGTCGGCGGCCCGGATCTCGCCCTTGAGGCGCTTGACCGCCTCGGCCGGGTGGTCGTCGTCGTCCTGGTTGTACAGCGGCAGGTCGCCGATCTCGGCGAAGCTGAAGTCGCAGCCGGGCGGGCCCAGCTTGACCAGGCCCTGGGCGAGCTTGCGGTTGAACGAGTCGCGGCGAAGGCTGCCGACGACGACGAGGATCCTGGCCATGGGACTATTTCGCCTCTGGTGGTTGCGCGACTGACCGATTTTTGCAGGAGCGGCTTCAGCCGCGATCGGGGAACCGTTCGCCCGCGCCGACTCCAGATCGCGGCTGAAGCCGCTCCTACAGGTACGGCGCAAGGGGATGGCGAGCGTAGCAACGCGTCGCGCCGAACCGGCTCACGCCGTCGTGACACCTCGCCGGTTCCGTACTGTCCCGCCGCCGGGACGTTGCCTCCCCGCGCCGGGGGTTTATCGCGGCGGCCGCCGCGGGCAAGCTGGCGACCTTCCCAATGATCCACGACAGGCGCACTGCGCCGAGGGAGCCACGTGCAACCGATCATCTCCGTCCGCAACCTCGACAAGACCTACGCCTCCGGCTTCCAGGCGCTGAAGAACGTCGACCTCGACATCCGCAAGGGCGAGATCTTCGCCCTGCTCGGCCCCAACGGCGCCGGCAAGACCACCCTGATCAGCATC
>JBOHYB010000081.1:0-2933 GCA_050737695.1 Lysobacter sp.
GGCGAACGGTTCCCGATCGCGGCTAAAGCCGCTCCTACAAAAGCCGCGTGGCTGGCGTTGATCCCAGGCAACGCCGGCCTTGCTACCGTGTGCATCCCGCCAGACCGAGGAGCCCTGCATGCACGTAACCGCCGACGACGTTGTCAGCTTCTGGCGCGAAGCCGGACCGTCGAAGTGGTTCGGCGGTGGCGCCGCGTTCGATGTCCACTGCCGCGAAACCTGCCTGGACCTGCACATGGCCGCCGCGCGCGGCGAGCTGCACGACTGGAACGACGCCGCCGACAGCGCGCTGGCGCTGGTGCTGCTGCTCGACCAGATCCCGCGCAACGTGTTCCGCGGCAGCGCCCACGCCTACGCCACCGACCCGATGGCCCACAGCGTCGCCGAGCGCGCGATCGGCCATGGCTTCGACATGCAGGTCGAAGCGCCGCTGCGGACGTTCTTCTACCTGCCGTTCATGCATTCGGAGGCGATGCTCGACCAGCAACGCGCGGTCGAGCTGTACCAGTCGCTGGACACGGCTGACGCCGACAAGTGGGCGGTACACCACCGCGGTATCATTGAGCGCTTCGGCCGCTTCCCGCACCGCAACCGGCTGCTCGGTCGCGTGAGCACGCCGGCCGAACAGGCGTTCCTCGACGAGGGTGGTTTCGGCGGTTGAGCCGAGCCGGCTTTGTTGCTTTCTGTAGGAGCGGCTTTAGCCGCGATCGGGAATCGGTGCGGGCGAACGGTTCCCGATCGCGGCTAAAGCCGCTCCTACAAATGCGGCCGACTGTTTGCTCAATACCGCGGCACGTGGCTGTCGGCCTGCTCGCTCCAGGCTTCGATGCCGCCTTCGACGTTGTGCACGCGGGTGAAGCCGAGGCCACGGAAGTGTTCGGCGGCTTGCGCGCTGCGGCGGCCGTGGTGGCACAGGAACGCCAGTTCGGTGTCCTTCGGCAACGCTTCCAGGTGCGCCCGCGCCTCGCCTTCGAGGATCGAGAACGGCACGTTGACCGAGGCACTCGCGCGCTCCTCGGCCGGCCGCACGTCGATCAGGGTCAGGCTGCCCGCGGCGACCCGCTCGGCGGCCTCGACCGCGCTGATCGGGGTCACCTTCGGTGGCGCGTTGGGGTTCTCGATCACCAGCCCGCGGCCGCGCTCGTCGTCGACCCAGTCGATCGACAGGCCGCGCGCGCGCTGGGCGCTGGCGAGGTCGAACTGCGCGCGCAGGCCTTCGGCCTCGGTGGCGATCGCGCTGGCGTCGACCGGCGCCAGCTGCAGCTTGGCATTGAAGCGGGCATCGACTTCGATCTGCAGGGCGTAACCGTCGCCGGCGTTGGCCACGGCCTCGCGCAGCATCTGCGCCGCGGCTGCGGTGATGGTGATCTGCGGCGGGGTGCGATCCGGCGCCGGCACCCCGAGCGCGCCGTGCAGCTCGCCGGAGTTGGCCATCTGCTCGATGATGTCGCTGCCGCCGACCAGCTCGCCGCCGATGTACAGCTGCGGGATCGTCGGCCACTGGCCGTACTGCTTGATGCCTTCGCGGATTTCCTGGTCGCTCAGCACGTCGACGTGCCGGTAGGCGACGCCGGTCGCGGCTAGCGCGCCGACCGCCTTGGCCGAGAACCCGCACTGCGGCGCGGCCGGCTCGCCCTTCATGAACAGGACGACGTGGTGATCGTTCAGCAGCGACTGGATGCGGGCGTGCAGGGCGGGGTCGAGCGACATGGCGGGTTCCGGAGGGGGTTGCGACGTGGGCCTGCCAGTGTACCGCCGCCGGCTGTCGCGACGGTTTACCGGGGCTGACTCGCGGCATGGATCCGCTGGCGCGATAGCCAATTCCGCGGCGCCGCGCACATGCGCGAAAGGCCCCGGGGCGGTGGCATGATGCCGGCCATGTCCGCCGCCCCCGTCCATCGCGTCCCGCGCCGTCCGCATGCCTGGCTGGGCCTGCTGCTGTTGTCGCAGCTGCTGGTGGCCACGGCCTGGTGGGCGCGTGGCTGGGCGGTCGGCTTGCCGTTGATGCTGGCCAGCCACCTGGTGTTCTGGTGGGGCGTGCTGAAGGCCGATTCGGCGCTGTTCAGTCCGGTGCTGGTGCGGCTGCCGGTCGCCGATAAGCAGGTGTGGCTGACCATCGACGATGGGCCGTCGGAGGACACGGCGGCGATCCTCGATCTGCTCGATGCGCACGGGGCGAAGGCGACGTTCTTCGTGGTCGGCGCGCGGGCGCAGGCACGGCCGGAGGCGTTGCGCGAAATCCTGCGGCGCGGGCACGGGGTCGGCAATCACAGCCACTCGCATCCTCAGGCGTGGTTCTGGGCGTTGGGACCGGCGCGGATGCGGGCGCAGGTGGCGCAGGCGCAGGCGGTGCTGACCGAGATCGGCGGGGTCGCGCCGCGCTGGTTCCGGGCGGTGGTCGGGATGGCTAATCCGTTCGTGTCGGCGCCGTTGCGCGAGCACGGGCTGGCGCGGGTGGCGTGGAGTGCGCGCGGGTTCGACGCGTTGGCGGCGGAGCCGGCGGCGGTGGTGGCGCGGGTCGAGCGCGACCTGACGCCGGGGGCGATCGTGCTGATGCACGAGGGCGCGCGCCACGGTCGCAACGTGGAGGCGTTGGCGCTACTGCTGCAGCGCCTGGACGCCCTCGGCTACCAGACCGTGCTGCCGGAGCACCTGTCACCCGACCCCAAAACTTCCCACCTGTAGGGGCGACGTAAGTTGCGACTCACTGACAGTTGGTTGCCGGAAATTCCGGAACGCGATCAGCAACAGCTCGGATAGGGCGCGACTTCGGGTTGGGCGCCGCCCTGTCCGGGTGCTGCTCCCCGGTTCGGGCGGCCATCCATGGCCGCACTCACCGCCGCACGCCATGCGGTTGGGGTTTGACGGCTTCGCATTCTGTAGGAGCGGCTTTAGCCGCGATCGGGAGTCGGCGCGGGCGAACGGCTTCCGAT
>JBOHYB010000082.1:0-2919 GCA_050737695.1 Lysobacter sp.
GCTTTAGCCGCGATCGGGAGTCGGCGCGGGCGAACGGCTTCCGATCGCGGCTAAAGCCGCTCCTACAACAGCGCCGACAATCGCGTACCGGAACCGTCAGCCGTCGTGCCAGCGGGTCGCACCGAACTACCCTGGCTTGCTCGCCACCACTCGCCAATTGTTGAACGGCGTCTTGCCATACAACGGCGTGAACTCCGACACCAATCCCGCCCCATCAAAACGCGCGCGCAACGCATCGGCGTCCGGGTAACGGGTCGGCCCGGCATTCATCCAGCCCAACAGCTTCGACAGCACATCGACCGCTCGCGTCACTCGCGCACGCGCGCCGCCGTCATCGAGACCGGTGCGGATCACCAGTCGGCCACCGGGGGCTAGCATCGCGATCGCGGCGTCGAGGGTGCGGTCCTGGGCTTCGGGCGGGATGAACTGCAGCACGTCGAGGATGGCGATGCTGCCGCGGTGGCCGAGCGCGTCCAGCGAAAAATCCGGCGCGGCCAGGTCGACGTGTTCGAACGCGATGTCGGCCAGGTCCTGCGCGGCATCACGGGCGCGGGCGACCTTGCCGCGGTCGTTGTCGACCCCGCGATAGGGCAGGTCGATGCCGTCGGCGCGCAGGGCGTGGGCGAGCAGGCCGAGGCCGCAACCGAGGTCGAGCAGTGGCACGGTGCTGCCGCGCAGGGCGTCGCAGACGCCGGGGTACAGCGGGTCGCTGCCGAGCTTGCTGCGGCTGTAGTAGTAGTCGTGGCGATTGCCGAGCGGGTGTCGCGGGGAGAACGCGGCGGCGATCGATCGGGCGCGCTCGCGCGGCATCGGTCGGATCGGTGCCGTCATCCGGCAACTCGCGGGCGGGCAAGCCGCATCAGCGCATATCCATCACGGGTTGTCGAACAGCCCGCGCGCGACCGGCAGCGCGCGCTCGGCCCACAGCGCGTACATCGCCGCCGATGGGTGCAGTCCGTCGTCGGCCAGCATTTCCGCGGCGCCGCCGCATTCGCGGCTGATCGCGGTGATGTCGACGAAGGCCACCCCGTGCTGCGCGCACAACTCGGCGGCGGTGGCGTTGTAGGCGTCGAGCTCGGCCGCGATCTGCGCGGCGTCGCGGTCCTGCGCGATGGCGAACGGGGTCACCCCCCAGTCGGGGATCGACAGCACCAACACCCGGTCGCTGCGGTCGCCGGCGAGGCGGATCGCGCGCCGCAGCAACTCGTGGAATTCGGCGCGGTAGTCGCCGGCGCTGCGCCCGCGGTACTGGTTGTTGACGCCGATCAGCAGGCTGACGAAGTCCCAATGGCCCAGTGGCTCCTCGACGTCCATCGCACTGGCCAGCTCGTCGGTGGTCCAGCCGGTGGTGGCGATGATTCGTGGCGCGTCGAGCGCGATGCCGTGGTCGCGCAGGGCGCTTGCGAGCCGCACCGGCCAGCGGCCGTCGGCATCGACGCCTTCGCCGATCGTGTAACTGTCGCCAAGCGCGAGGTAGTCCATCGTCGAGTCTCAGGCCACGGCCGAACGGCTTGCGGTCGCGGCGTCGGCGCGGCGCGCCAGCACGCGCTCGATCCGCGCGAACACCTCGCGCAGGTCGTCGGGCTGCGGCAGCAGGGTGACGCGGAAATGGTTGCGGTAGGGCACGTTGAAGCTCGAACCCGGCACCACCAGCACGTCCTCGGACTCGAGCAGCTCGAGCGCGAAACCGTGGTCGTCGAAGCCGCGCGCCGCGGCCCCGGTTACCGCCGGGAATGCGTAAAGCGCGCCGGCCGGGGCGACCAGTTGCAGGTGCTCGCTGGCGGCCACGCTCTCTACCACCGCGCGGCGCGCTTCGTGCAGCCGCCCGCCGGGCGCACACAGCGGCGCGATGGTGTCCTCGCCGTGCAGCGCGGCCTCGATCGCGAACTGTCCCGGCACGTTGGCGCACAGCCGCAATGCGCCGAGCAGGTCCATCGCGTGGTGGAACTCGCCGCTGGCCAGCGGGTCGCCCGACAGCACCGCCCAGCCGACCCGCCAGCCGCAGGCGCGGTGGACCTTCGACAGCCCGCCGAACGACAGGCACGGCACGTCGCCGGCCAGCGGCGCCAGCGGCTGGAACGTCGCGCCGTCATACAGGATCGAGTCGTAGATCTCGTCGCTCATCAGCAACAGCCGGTGCCTGGCGGCGATCGCGACGATCCGCTCCAGCAACTCGCGGGGATAGGCTGCGCCGGTCGGGTTGTTCGGATTGATCAGCACGATCGCGCGGGTGCGCGGCGTCACCAGCGACTCGATCTCGTCGGGGTCGGGCAGGAAAGCGTTCTCCGGCGCGCAGCGGTAATACACCGGCCGGCCGTCGTTGAGGATCGTCGCCGCCGACCACAGAGGGT
This sequence comes from Lysobacter sp., assembly GCA_050737695.1. Classification (GTDB taxonomy): domain Bacteria; phylum Pseudomonadota; class Gammaproteobacteria; order Xanthomonadales; family Xanthomonadaceae; genus Novilysobacter. The sequence continues at coordinate 2,352 of JBOHYB010000082.1, forward strand.
AGTCGGGCGAGGGCAGCAGCACCTCGTCGCCGGGGTTCAGCAGCGCGCGCAGGCTCAGGTCGATCAGCTCGCTGACGCCGTTGCCGACGAACACCCGCTCGGGACTGACGTGCGGGGTCCCGCGCGGGCGGTGGTGCGCGGCGATCGCCTCGCGCGCCGCCGGCAGGCCCTGCTGGTGGGTGTACGGATCGGTGTCGGCGATGCCGTCGACGATCGCGCGCTGCAGGTGCTCCGGCGCGCGGAAGCCGAATGCGCCGGGATTGCCGATGTTGAGCTTGATGAGCTGCCGCCCCTGGTTCTCCAGTTCCCGCGCGCGGCGGGCGAGCTCGCCGCGGATCTCGTAACGCACTTCGGACAAGCGGGCGCGGGTTTTCAGGTTGGCAGGCGACATCGGAGCGGGCGGAATAGGGGGCAAAGCCAAGCCTAGCCGATTCCCGGGCCGTTGTAGGAGCAACTGTCTTCTTCAAATCGGCTGCGGGACCCAAGGTGCGCCATCGCGGATCATGGCGTTCAGTCGTCCCAGGAAAGAGCGCATGCAGGCGACCAGGGCCACCTTGGCGCACTTGCC
>JBOHYB010000083.1:0-2786 GCA_050737695.1 Lysobacter sp.
AAGTGCGCCAAGGTGGCCCTGGTCGCCTGCATGCGCTCTTTCCTGGGACGACTGAACGCCATGATCCGCGATGGCGCACCTTGGGTCCCGCAGCCGATTTGAAGAAGACAGTTGCTCCTACAAAAGCAGGAAGGGCCGCCAGAGCGACGCCCTAAGCCAGCGCGGTATCCAGCAGCATCATCAGCACGAAGCCGATCATCAGGCCGGTGGTCGCGTAATTCTCGTGTCCCTGCCGATGCGACTCCGGGATGATCTCGTGGCTGACCACGAACAGCATCGCGCCGGCGGCGAAGCCCAGGCCGGCTGGCAGCAGCAGCGGCGCCGCGACCAACGCGCCCGCCCCCAGCACCGCGCCAACCGGTTCGATCAATCCCGAACCGGCGCCCACCAGCACGGCCAGGCCACGACCGTAGCCGGCGGCGATCAGCGCCACCGCGACCACCAGCCCCTCGGGGATGTCCTGCAGCGCGATGCCGGTCGCCAGCACGGTGCCGTGGTTGAAGTCGGAGGCATAGGCGGCGCCGATCGCCAGACCCTCGGGCAGGTTGTGCAGGCAGATCGCGAACACGAACAACCAGGTGCGCTTGAGCCGCGCCGAGGACCGGCCTTCCGGGCCCTTGATGAAATGCTCGTGCGGCACCGCGCGGTCGAGCGCCATGATCAGCGCTGCGCCGAGCATGATCGCCACGCCCACGATCAAGCCCGCCCCCCACGGTCCGGCGCCCTGCTGGCGGGCCGCCTCGATCCCCGGCATCACCAGCGAGAACGCGCTGGCGGCGAGCATCACCCCGGCGCCGAACCCGAGCAGGGTGTCCTGGGTGCGCTGTTCGATCCGGCGCGCGAACCACGCCGGCACCGCGCCCAACGCGGTCGCGGTCGCCGCGGCCGTGCCGCCGACCAGCGCCGCCAGCACCGGCGTCGCCTCAAGCGTGGGCAGCAGCACCGGCGCCTCGCGGGTTCAAGGCGGCGCGGCGCGCGCGCTCGGGGGGAACCTTCATATCGGGCCGGTCCTGCAGGAAGACGCCCCACACTGCCGACGGCGCCGTCGCGCCGGCGTCAATAGGGCGCAACCGGTCCTGCCCTCAGGCCTTGAGCTTCCATCCGGTCTTGAAGATCCACCACACCGCGACCAGGCACGCCACGAGGAAGCCCAGGATCACCGCGACGCTGACCCCGACATTGACGTCCGACACCCCGTAGAAGCTCCAGCGGAATCCGCTGATCAGGTACACCACCGGATTGAACAGGGTCACCGTCTGCCACACCGGCGGCAGCATCTTGATCGAGTAGAACGCGCCGCCGAGGAAGGTCAGCGGCATCACCACCATCAGCGGGATCAGCTGCAGCTTCTGGAAGTCGTCGGCCCACAGCCCGATGATGAAACCGAACAGGCTGAAGGTCACCGCGGTCAGCACCAGGAAGCACAGCATCCAGAACGGGTGGGCGATCTCGTAGGGCACGAACAGCCGCGCGGTGATCAGGATCAGGATGCCCAGCAGCAACGACTTGGTCGCCGCTGCGCCGACGTAGCCGATCACCACCTCGACGTAGGACACCGGCGCCGACAGCAGCTCGTAGATGGTGCCGGCCCACTTGGGCATGTAGATCCCGAATGAGGCATTGGAGATGCTCTCGTTGAGCAGCGACAGCATCAGCAGGCCGGGGATGATGAAGGCGCCGTAGCTGACCCCTTCGATATCGCCCATGCGCGAGCCGATCGCGGCGCCGAACACCACGAAGTACAACGAGGTCGACAGCACCGGCGAGGCGATCGACTGGGTAATCGTGCGGAAGGTGCGCGCCATCTCGAAGCGGTAGATCGCACGGATGCCATGGATGTTCATGCGCGCACCTCCGTCGCCGCGGCGTCCACCGGCGGCCGGCTCGCATTGGAGCGCACCAGGTGGACGAAGATGTCCTCCAGCGAGCTCTCGCTGGAATGCAGGTCCTTGAAGTCGATGCCCTGCTCGGCCAGTTGCCGCAGCAGGGTGGCGATGCCGGTGCGCTCGGACTGCACGTCGAAGGTGTAGACCAGCGCGCTGCCGTCGTCCGACAACTCCAGCGGCAACCCGGACAGACCTTCGGGCACCCGCTCCAGCGGTTCCTGCAGGGTCAGGGTCAGCTGCTTCTTGCCGAGCTTGCGCATCAGCGCGGCCTTGTCCTCGACCAGGATCAGCTCGCCCTTGAGGATCACCCCGATGCGGTCGGCCATCTGCTCGGCCTCCTCGATGTAGTGGGTGGTCAGGATGATGGTGACGCCCTGCTCGCGCAGGCGGTGGACCATCTGCCACATGTCGTGGCGCAGCTCGACGTCGACGCCGGCGGTGGGCTCGTCGAGGAACAATATCTGCGGCTCGTGCGCCAGCGCCTTGGCGATCAGCACGCGGCGCTTCATGCCGCCCGACAGCGCCAGGATCTTGCTGTCCTTCTTGTCCCACAGCGACAACTCACGCAGCACCTTCTCCAAATGCGCCGGGTCGGGCGCCTTACCGAACAGGCCACGGCTGAACGCCACCGTCGACCACACCGACTCGAACGCGTCGGTCGACAGCTCCTGCGGCACCAGGCCGATCTTGCTGCGCGCGGCGCGGTACTCGGCGACCACGTCGTGGCCGTCGGCCAGCACCGTGCCGCTGCTCGGATTGACGATGCCGCAGACGATGCTGATCAGGGTGGTCTTGCCGGCGCCGTTGGGGCCGAGCAGGGCGAAGATCTCGCCCTTGCGGATGTCGAGGTCGACGTTCTTCAGCGCCTGGAAGCCGGAGGCGTAGGTCTTGTCGAGGTTG
>JBOHYB010000084.1:0-2466 GCA_050737695.1 Lysobacter sp.
GCAAGTGCGCCAAGGTGGCCCTGGTCGCCTGCATGCGCTCTTTCCTGGGACGACTGAACGCCATGATCCGCGATGGCGCACCTTGGGTCCCGCAGCCGATTTGAAGAAGACAGTTGCTCCTACAAGAACTCCTACGACGAAGGGCGCTACTCGCCTTTCAGGCGCGCCAGCAGCGGTTCGACCAGGTCCATCGGCAGCGGGAAGACAATCGTCGAATTCTTCTCGCCCGCGATGTCGGTCAATGTCTGCAGGTAGCGCAACTGGATCGCACGTGGGTCCTGGCCGAGCAGCTTGGCGGCCTCCACCAGTTTCTCGGCGGCCTGCTGCTCGCCCTCGGCGTGGATGATCTTGGCCCGGCGCACGCGCTCGGCCTCGGCCTGGCGGGCGATGGCGCGGACCATGACCTCGTTGATGTCGACGTGCTTGATCTCGACGTTGGCGACCTTGATGCCCCAGGCGTCGGTCTGGTCGTCGAGGATGGCGCGGATGTCGTTGTTAAGCTTCTCGCGCTCGGCCAGCATCTCGTCGAGGTCGTGCTGGCCCAGCACCGAGCGCAGGGTGGTCTGGGCGAGCTGGCTGGTGGCTTCGTAATAGTGCTCGACGTTGATGATCGCCTTTTCCGGATCGACCACGCGGAAGTACACCACCGCGTTGACCTGCACCGAGACGTTGTCGCGCGAGATCAGGTCCTGCGAGGGCACGTCCATGACGATGGTGCGCAGGTCGACGCGGACCATCTGCTGCACCACCGGGATCAGCAGGATCAGGCCCGGGCCCTTGACCTTCCAGAACCGGCCGAGCTGGAACACCACGCCGCGCTCGTATTCGCGCAGCACCTTGATGGCGGTGAACAGCAGCAACGCGATGATCACCAGGATCGGGGCGAATGCGAGGAGGTTCATGACCGGTCTCCGGTGACAGGGGTGTGTGGCGGGGTTGCGGTGTCGATTGGGGCGACGCGCAGGACCAGGCCGTCGAGGGCCAGCACCCGCAACGTCTGGCCGCGGACGACCGGGACGTTCGAGTCGGCCTGCCAGACTTCACCGCGGATGCGCACGCGGCCGTGGCCGCTGAAGTCGTCCAGCGCGGTCGCCGAATGGCCGACCAGTTCGTCGATGCCGGTGGTGACCGGCCGGTCGCGCGCGCGCAACGCCAACCAGACCACGCCCATGAAGGCCAGTGCGCTGGCGACGCCGATGCCGAGCACCAACTGCCCCGGCACGCCGAAGCCGGGCACGTCGGTGTCGAACAGGATCAGCGAACCGACGACCAGCGCGATCAATCCGCCGATGCCGAGCACGCCGAAGCTAGGCATCGCCAACTCGGTCGCCATCAGCGCGACGCCGAGAATGATGAGCGCGACGCCGGCGTAGTTCACCGGCAGTACCTGCAATGCGTACAACGCAAGCAGCAGGCAGATTGCACCGACCACGCCGGGCACGATCGCGCCGGGGCTGTAGCCCTCGAACAGCAGGCCGTACAGGCCGATCAGCAACAGCAGGTAGGCGACGGTGGGATTGGTCAGCACGGCGAGGAACTTGAAGCGCCAGCCGGGCTCGACGATGGTGACCGGCACGCCCCTGGTGGCGAGGGTCACGGTGCCGGTGGCGAGTCCGACCTCGCGACCGTCGGCCTGGGCCAGCAGGCTGTCGGTGTCGTTGGCGAGGATCTCGATGACGTCCTGCTGCAGCGCCTGCTCGGCAGTGAGGGTGGCAGCCTCGCGCACGGCGCGGTCGGCGAACCCGGCGTTGCGGCCGCGCAATTCGGCGAGGCTGCGCAGATAGGCGGCGGCATCGTTGGTGACTTTGTGGTCCATGGCGCTGCCGGTTTGCGGCGGCGTGTCGGCAGATGGAGCGCCGGGTTCGCGATCAGGCGCGATGCCCGGCCCACCGCCGCCAAGCGACACCGGGGTGGCGGCGCCCAGCGAAGTGGCCGGCGCCATCGCGGCGAGGTGGCTGGCGTACAGGATGTAGGTGCCGGCGCTGGCCGCACGCGCGCCCTGCGGCGCGACCCAGGCGATCACCGGAACCCTTGATACCAGGATCGCCTGGTTGATGTCGCGGGTGGAGGCGTCGAGGCCGCCGGGAGTGTTGATCCGCAGCACCACCGCCGCGGCGCTCTCGTCGGTCGCGCGGTCGAACCCACGCTGCAGGTAATCGCGCGTGGCCGGGCCGATGCCGCCTTCGATATCGAGCAGCAGGACGGAGGGGCCGTCCGGGGAAGCGGGCGCCTGCGACAGCGCCGGCACCGCGACGACCAGTGACAGCATCGTCACCAGCAACATTCCCAGACTCGGCGATGAGGAACGTCCACCCGATCTCATGGCAGCCCCGCAGTGGCGGCGGCCTACAGCCCGCCCACAGGTCAGTTAAACCCCATCGGCGTTAGCGGCGCGGCAAGGCGTGCTTACCTGTAGGAGCGGCTTCAGCCGCGATCGGAAGCCGGCGCGGGCGAACGATTCCAGAT
>JBOHYB010000085.1:0-1589 GCA_050737695.1 Lysobacter sp.
GCGCGGGGTCGAGCGCCGCGGCGCGGTGCTGGCGGAGCTGCAGTGTGGCGATGCCGATGGCGGCGACGCCGCGCTCGCGCGGGCCATGCGGCAGTTCGTCGCCGAGGCCGGCCGGCAGCCGATGGGTCAATGGCCCCAGCGGTTCTGGACCTTGCTGCTGGCCGACCCCGGCTTGCGCGCCTGCGCCCCGGTGGCGCTGGAGCTGGACGCGACCGACGGCCTCGCCCAGCTCGGTGCCGGCCCTCGCGCGGCCCTGTTGTTGCGCCTGGCCGCCGGCCTGGAGGATGAGACGGCCGCCGCGGTGCTCGGCGTTGCCGTGCCGGCCTACCGGCTGGCCTTGCAGAACGCCCTGCCGCACCACCCCGACGGCCGTGCCGACCCCGGTGCCTGGGGTCGCCTGCGCGAGCAGGTGCACCGCCGGATCAAGACCCTGCCGCCGCCGCGGCTGGTGCGGCTGGCCGGGTCCCGCGAGGCAGCGCTGACGGGCGGGGCCGAACCGGGCGACGCCCGTGTCCGCGGCGCCGACCATCCACGCGCCTGTCCGCGCTGGCTGCTGCCGCTGCTGTGGACGTTGCTGGCGCTATGCGCGGCGGCGTTCGCGGCGACCTTCTGGTGGCGCACGGCCGCGCTGCTCGAGGGTCCCGGGCGAGGCCAGACCTGGCAGCGCATGTTGCCGGAGGAAGCGCCGGCGTCGCGCTACGGCGCCGATGCGGGGCTGGTTGCCCACCGCGATTTCGAACTGCTGGCCGATCCGCAGGCACTGGCCGCGTCGGAACAGCTTGGTTTCCACGCCTGGCTGGTTGCGCAGGGCATCGATGCGCCCGCGCCGGCGGAAACCGATCTGCGAGACCGCCCATGAGCCGCGCTGAGCCGTCATCGCCGCGTTCGCATTCGACCCGGGCCGGATGGCGCGGGGCCTCCTGGGCCGCGGTAGCCCTGTTGCTGCTGGCGACGCTGGCACACGCGACCCCGGCGGTGCTGCAGGATTTCGCCGCGGTGCTGCCGCGCCTGCAACCGCCGCAGCGCGCCGAGTTGCTGCGGCACGCGGATCGCTGGAGCGCCTGGGACGAAGCCGAACGCCGGGCGTTCCGCGCCCGGGCGGCGCAGTGGGAGGCATTGGCGCCGGCCGAGCGCGGCCGCCGTCGCGAGCGCTTCCGTGCCTGGCAGGCGCTGCCGGCCGCCGAGCAGGCCCGGGTGCGGGCCGCCGCCCGGACGTTCGCGCAGTTGCCGGCGGGGCGCCAGCAGGCCCTGCGTGCGCAGTTCGATGCGCTCGATCGCAGCGAACGTCGCGGCTGGCTGCTGGGGCCCGACCTGGGCGCCGACTACCCGGCGCTGCAGCCGTTGCTGGCTCAGCTGCCGGCGGCCGAGCACGCGGGCGTGCTGGCGGCGTTGCGGGCGATGGCGCCGCGCCAGCGCCGTGACCTTGCGGTGCTGGTCCAGCGCACCCCGCCGCAAGAGCGTGCCGAACTCCGCCGCGAACTGCTGTCGACCGCAGCGGCCAACCGCAGCGACTGGTTGTGGGAGCGATTGCACCGGTAGTGTCGCCGCGCTTTTTGTAGGAGCGGCTTCAGCCGCGATCTGGAACCATT
>JBOHYB010000086.1:0-1535 GCA_050737695.1 Lysobacter sp.
CGGCTGTGGCTGGCCGAGCCGGCCGGCGCGGCCGACACCGCCGAGTCGCTTCGGCGCGGCGAGCGGGTCACCGACGTCGTCCCCGATACCGTCTGCGACGGCCTGCGCGGCACCCTCGGCGCGCCCAACTTCACTGTGCTGCAGCGCCACCAGGCGCAGGCGCTGGTGGTCGGCGATGCCGACACCGTTCGCGCGCTGCGGCTGATCTGGCGCCACTGCAAGCAACTGGTCGAGCCGTCCTCGGCGATCGCGCTGGCGGCGGTGCTGGCGCAGCCGAAAAAGTTCGCCGGGCAGCGGGTCGGCATCGTGCTGTCGGGCGGCAATGTCAACCTGGATGCGCTGCCGGCGTTGTTCGCGCTGGCGCGCTGAGGCGAGGTTCCGCCACACTTGGCCGCTCTGATCCGACGGTCCTGCGGTTCGACTGGACTCCCTGCCGTTGTAGGAGCGGCTTTAGCCGCGATCGGAGGGTCGTTCGCCCGCGCCAACTTCAGATCGCGGCTAAAGCCGCTCCTACAGGGGCGCGTTGGCGGTGGGACTGCCGGCCAGCTGCTGCAGGCCCTGGCTCAGCAGCAAGCGGGTCGCCGCGGCCCGTTCGGGCAGCGGACGCTGCTGAAGGGTGTCGAGCAGCATCGCTACCGAACGGCAGCGCGCCGGGTGGTCGTCGCCGTTGAGGCCGGCGCTGAAACCGTCGTTGAGGAGGGCCGCGCGGACGCCGGCGGCCTTCAGCGCCTGCTCGGCGGCGGCGGGGTCCCAGGGCTGCGGCGGGTTCTGCATGGCGGCGACGAAGACTTCGGCCACCGCGTTGGCGAAACGCTGCTGGCTGGCCGGCGCCAGCCCGGAGGCGATCGCATTGAGACCGGCGAGGCTGCGGTCGGCCTGCGGATCGAACAGCGCGCACAACACCTGGGCGTCGCCCGGGTCCTGGCTGCTCGCATGCACCGCCTGGAACAGCCGGTCGATCGCCGGGTTCGGCGCGCGCGCCAGCAATTCGGCGCCGTCGGCGACCAGCACCGCCGGGTCGAAGCCCCACTGCTCGATCGCGCCGGGAACGGTCGGCGCCGGTCGCAACGGTGTCGGCTCCGAGGCCACCGGCGTCGGTGCGCGAGGCGATGAGGGGGCCGGCGGCGCGGACTGCGCCAGAGCCAGCGGCGACAGGCATGCCAGCAACGCCGCGACGGCCATCCGGGGCTCGGGCGCGGACGGGCGCGGCGCCGGCGCGGGCAACACGAACGAGGTCGGCTTGGACATGGTCGGCTCGCAGGCGCGGCGGGAATCGAGCCGACTCTAGTCGCAACCGCCTGAACGCCATGTCTGCATAGCCGAGACCCGTGTGATCACGCCCGTTGTAGGAGCGGCTTTAGCCGCGATCTGGAATCGGTGCGGGCGTCCGGACATCCGATCGCGGCTAAAGCCGCTTGTGTCTGCACTTTGCTCTAGTTTGGAGATGAGAGCGGAGTGCGGGACGCCGACCAGCCGGGGTGCCCGAAAGCACGTGTAGGAGCCAGGGCGCCCGCACTCCAGACTCTTGCCAAGCC